>JBDRPF010000038.1:0-9069 GCA_043827325.1 Pseudomonadota bacterium
ACGTATTATGTAAAATCGCTTTGCGATTTTAAATCCAACGCGGCTTCGCCGCTCTGAAGTGGAAATTAAAAAATAAAATCGCTTTGCGGGTTTACATCTCACGCGGCTTCGCCGCTCTGAAAATTATTGTCGCTAACTATAGGAAATCGCGGCACAAGTCAAGGGAAATACGTCATAAACCAAACAGGTTCGCCCAGGACTTAAATTTTGCCGCTTTGTCGTCACCGAATGTTTCAAGGTTTCGGATAATATCATCAACAGAATTTTTCGTGACCGTCGTTGTTCCGGTTTTCGAGAAAAACTTGTCGGCAAAACAGATGATCTGTTCTTCAATGGAGACCGGAAGCATGTCGCGCTCGGGGAGCGGGAGGTTGTGGCATTGGACGTCTTCAGCGCTGATGCCGACGCCCAGATGACGTTCGCAGACGAGCGCGTGTCTTGTCCACCCGTTTTCCTCCAGAAGATCACGACCCAGATACCCGTGGCAGACGTACGGCTGGTTTCCCGTGCATCCAAGCTCCGGGCGCATGGTGAGAAAAATGCCGATGTCGTGGAGCATCGCGGCCTCTTCGATAAAATCAAGGTCCGGATTCATGCCGGCCGCTTTTCCGGCGATCGCAAGCGCCTTATCCGCCACGAGCCGACCGTGCCGCACGAGAATTTTGTACGCCTTTGACCGCGGGTGGTAGTATTTTTTGATGATATCCAACGGTGTTATCTTCTGATCGTCACGCAAGCAGCACCCCCTCTATGAACGGGTCGAGACCGCCGTCCAGAACGCTGTTGATGTTACCCACCTCAAGGTTTATCCGGTGATCCTTGACCATCTGGTAAGGGTGCAGGACATACGACCGGATTTGACTGCCCCAGGCGATTTCTTCTTTGCTGTCGTGCATTTCCTGCAACTTTTCATCCTGCTTCTTTTTTTCAGCCTGGTAAAGCCTCGATTTCAGCACCTTCATCGCCATTTCCTTGTTCCGGTGCTGGGATTTTTCCTGCTGGCACTGCACGACGATCCCGCTGGGAAGGTGGGTGATGCGAACGGCGCTGCTCGTTTTGTTCACGTGCTGTCCGCCCGCCCCGCTGGCCCTGAAAACATCGATGCGCAAATCGTTTTCGTCGACGTCCACAACGATCTCGTTGTCCACTTCAGGATAAACGAAAACAGACGCAAAGGACGTGTGCCGCTTTTTGCTCGCGTCAAACGGAGAAATCCTCACCAGACGATGAACGCCGATCTCCGCCTTTAAATACCCGTACGCATATTCACCGGTGGCGGTGAATGTCACGCTTTTGATGCCGGCCTCATCCCCCGGCTGAAAATCGATGACCCGCATCCCGAAGCCCTTTCTTTCGACCCATCGCGAGTACATCCGAAAGAGCATCTCCGCCCAGTCCTGGGCCTCGGTTCCGCCGGCCCCTGCATTGATGGAAACAATGGCGTTCTTCCGGTCGTCCACGCCGCCAAGCATGCAAGCCAGAGAAATTTTTTGTATTTCCTTGTCAAGGGTCCGGACCTGGCGGGCGACGTCTTCCATGGTGTCCGTGTCGGATTCCTCAAGGGCAAGATCGAGCAGTATTTCGCTCTCTTCAAGATCGTTGCACAGCTTTTTAAAGCGATCGACCACACCGGAGAGCGATGCTCTTTCCTTCAAGACGGGCTTGGCATCTTCCGGGATGTCCCAGAAGTTTTTTTTGGCGATCAGGTTTTCGATTTCCTTGAGTCTTTTTTCCTTTTCAGAAAGGTCAAAGACAGCCTTTCAGCTGTTCCAGCTTGAGACCGAGTTCCTTGATATTCTGACGGAGTTCCAAAGACATGATGTTTACCCTCCATAAATAAAATCGCTGCGTGATTTTATATTACGCGGCTGCGCCGCTATTTAAATCGTCATATGAATGAGTATCGTTTTTCTTCGCATTTTACACCACCCGGCAGGGGAGGTGCAAGAAATATCGGCATTCTTTACCTTCGTTTCCGGGGAATCCCGAAAAGGACCAGCAAAACCGACAGCGCCAGAGATATCATGGCAAACAGATCTCCATGCCGGGTATAAACGGTTTTTACGCGTATTGCCGGTACGTCCCGAACCATGACCGCGTCGGTGAAAAGGGGTGTGGACGCGATGATCCTGCCGACCGGGTCGATGAAGCCGCTGATGCCGGTGTTGGCGGACCGGACAAGGGATCTCCGGTTTTCCACGGCCCTGAACACGGTCATGGAAAAATGCTGATACGGCGCGCTGGTTCTGCCGTACCAGGCGTCATTGGTGATATTGACGATCAGGGTCGCGTTGTTTTTGACCATGGCCCTGGCAAGTCCGGGGAAAATTATTTCATAACAGATCTGCAAGCCCAGCCGGTTGTCGCCCCATTTCAGCGTCTCGCCTTTTTTTCCCGGTTTGAAATCGCCGGCACCCTCCACGATCTTGTTCAGAAACGGCAGCCAATTGTGAAACGGGATGTATTCCCCGAAGGGAACCAGGTGGGACTTGTCGTACCGGCTGAACGCGGTTTCTTTCGGGCTGATCAGAAAGGCGCTGTTGAAATAGTCAACCTCGTTGCCTTTCGGGATGAAGTGGGGGCTGCCGATCAAAAAATTCGCACCCGTATCATTGATCGCCGTCAGCACCATTTCTGTCAGAAGTTTGTTCCGGAAAAAGTAGAAGGGCGTGGCGGTTTCCGGCCAAACCAGCAGATCCGGGGATTCTTTTTTTGCGGACAAAGAGAGTTTGATATACTTTTTTGTCGTCGCGAGTTGAAAGTCGGGGTCCCATTTGACGGATTGGGCGATGTTTCCCTGGACCACGCCGATTCGGGACGCGGGCGCTTCGGAAATCCGGGCGTCGATGGCCCGGATGCGCCATTCACCGTAACCCCAGGTCAGGCCGAAGACAAGGATCAGTGTCACCGTGGATGCGCCAACCATTTTTGTTGTCACGCGGTTGTATCGCCATCTCATTCCGATGACGTGGAGCATAATCTGGAAAATTACCACGTTGGACAACAGCACCAGAAACGACACGCCGTACACCCCGAGAATGTCTGAAATCTGTATCAAATACAGCCGGTTGAACTGCGAGTAGCCGACCAGCTCCCAGGGGAACCCGGAGAAAAGAAACGAGCGGACATATTCCAGTGAAACCCAGAACAGCGGCACCAGGAAAAGACAGCTCCGGGACGTCGGGCAGCATCGGACCACGGCGGCGGAGAAACCACCGGCGTAGAGCGCGAGACAGGCTGAAAAGAGAAAAAGGACGGCAACACCCAGATAGATCGGCATGTTTCCGTATTGGTTCATGGTATATGCCAGCCAGTACAGAAGGGTCAGATAGTGAACCAGCCCGGTTAAAAAGCCCAGCCGGAACCCGTCTTTTGGGGAGACGTTCCGCAGGGCGGTCAGGAGAGGGACGAGGGCAAACCAGGCAAACCAGTCCCGCCCGGTCCTGGGAAAAGATCCGGTAAGCAAAAGCCCGCTGGACAGGGCCAGTGCGATTTTTATCTTGTCGATGGGCCTGGTGTCTTTGAAGCTCATTTCCCCGGTTTTCCGTTCGCAAGTTGCCGCTACGCCGGAGCCGGCGATGAAACGCCTGTTGGTAGAACCGGACAGGTTAAGTATACAGGTTAGGCCAGAAAATTCAAAATATCAAACCCCAAATTTACTTAAAACCATGTCTCCGGGAAATCTTCTCAAACATAATCACCAGCCCCGCACTCAGGGTGTAGAGGGATTCAATGTTGAGATTCTCTTCCGCGGTTGAATCATAAAAAAGGTTGAGATCGGACTCGAGCCCCTCGTCCGGCCGCCAGTAGCAGATCAGGATCGGCACTCTGGGCAGCGGGTGCAGGACAAGCGAAATGTCGGATTGGTAGTGCTTTTCCACCTGTTTTCCGTTGAACAGCCGGATCAGGTCGTCAAACAGATCCGTGTAGGTGTCCGCGACTTTTTTCAAGGGTTTTTCGCATCGCTGCCCGAAAAGGCGATACCAGTTTTTTCCGCCCTTCAGTTCCCTGAAAGGGACCCACGACCCGGAAGGGGGAAGCCCCCCGCTCTCGAGGATGTAGGTGAGAACAGGTATGGCGATCCAGGGATGGACGTGGATGTCCGTGAAGATGTTTCCATTCGTGTCCACACTGAAGTTTTTGCCGAGGCACTTTATCGTCAATTTCCCGTGGGAAAATGCTGCACCCAAACTCCGGGCGCGTGCGGAGAGGTCGCTTGCGGCGATATTTCGTTTCAGCTGCTCCACGAATTCATCCCGCTCCTGTTCGAGGGTGACCCTGCCCGCGGTTTTTCCGCCGTATTTTTCAATGATCTCGCTGTCCAGATGCGGGCACTCCTGGAGCTGTCTTTGGCCCTTGAACACTTCGGCGGCAAAGGCCAGGCAGGTCGGGGCGCTGCATTCCCCGCAGTTTGACTTGTCGAGTAGCTTGAAGATGTCCATCGTGTTTTTCAACTCGGGCATGGGGCCTCCCTCCTGTGTTGTATCCAGTCTAAACCGAGCGGTTCAAATTTTAGAATCTGCGGCAACTCTGTCGTGAGCCTCAAGGCCGAACGGCTCGACAATCGCTCAATTTAGTTGTATATTACATCAATTTTGTTCGAAGTAAAGAAAGGAGCGACACCGTCGCGTTATATAAAATCGTAACACGAGTTTATTTGTCCACCCAAAAAAACTGCCGTTTCCGATATGCTCAATCGCGTCATTTCAATCGGTTTTCTTGCCTTCTTTGCCGTGTCTTCGGCAATCTTTTTTGTCATCGCCGTTTTGATCTGGATTTGCACAATCCAATTCGACCGGCGCCTGGTCGTTTTGCACATGTTTACATCGTTCTGGGCATCCGTGTATCTGTGGGTTATGCCGGCCTGGTCGGTGTCAACCCGGGGGCGGGAAAAAATCAAAAGGGGCAGAACATATGTCGTCGTCTCCAACCATCAGTCCCAGCTGGACATTCTGGTGGCCTTCCGGCTGTTTTTTCGCTTTAAGTGGGTATCCAAGGCGGAAGTGTTCAAACTTCCCTTTATCGGCTGGAACATGGTGCTGAACCGATACATCAAATTGAAACGGGGCGACAGGGAGAGCGTTGCGCAGATGATGGCCGAATGCGAAAAGGCCCTTTCAAACGGCAGTTCCGTCTATTTTTTCCCGGAAGGCACCCGGTCGAGCACCGGGCTTGTGAAAGAATTCAAGGCCGGCGCGTTTATCCTGGCGCAAAAAATGAAGCTGCCGATTCTGCCCATCGTGATCAACGGGACAAAGGATGCGCTTCCCAAGCACAGCCTCAATTTTCACGGCAGGCACCCCATCTTCATCGAGGTGCTGGACGAGATTCCCTTTGAATCCTTTGCAAACCTGTCTCCGGAAGAAACCGCGGAGCGCGTCAGGAAAATTATTGCCGATCGGGTTATGCAAACAATCAGACGGCCAGGCAGCGGGCGGAATTTCTGATAGGCAAAATCGAAGCGTACAGAGCGGCCGAAGGCGAGTACCCGGCAAAGCTGGAAGCGCTGGTGCCGGGATACATTGACGCGGTTCCGGTGTCAAAATACACACTGGTTCACAATCGGTTTTTTTATATTAAGGGAAGAAGCAACGTGTTGCTCGGGTATGTGCATTTTCCGCCGTTCGGCAGGGCGATGTATTCCTTTGAAACGAAAAACTGGGAATACATTGACTGAGCTTACTTTCTGATATTCCAGAGGTTGTCCCAAATATAATCCATTTTTCTTTGCCTGATTTTTTGACCCCCCGGGTTAAAACTATCGGAGGTTGGTTGAAGAATAGAAACGCATAATTTTATGGGCGTGCCCATGGTCGTCCCCTGTTGACATTTTCTCAATAGCATGAGTTAATTTTCTCAAGACGTTGAGTAAAATGTAATCGGAAAGGGTAGGCATGTACAACCGACCGATATTAAATCATATTCATAAGAGGTTCTCGGGGCCTCGACACTTCCTGCAGATACTGTCCGGCCCACGGCAGACCGGAAAAACCTTCATCGCGCAGCAGTTGTTGAAGATGCTGGATTGGCCGGGCCATTATGCTACGGCAGACGAACCGGCGCTGAAAGGAGCGGCCTGGATCGAACAGCAGTGGGAGGTCATTCGGACCCGTATCAAAACAGATCAGGGCGCCCGGAAAGGCGTTCTGGTGCTCAACACAGGTCTGATGACGGCCACCGGGCGTCGTTCATTCGAGGAAACCCGAAACAATCCTGAACTCTGGGGGCGGCTGGTCGAAACAGCGGTCAGTGCATCTCTTTTTAATGCAACCATTGGGAAGAACATCGATCTTTATTACTGGGCGGCCCGGAATCGCGAACTCGATATCGTTCTCTCCAGAGAAGACGAATTGATCGCAATTGAAGTAAAAAGCACGGCCCGAAAAACGAATCTGCCGGGAATAGAGGCGTTTTCCAAACAGTTACCGGTTGCGCGGAAGCTTATGGTCGGCACCCGGGGCATCCCCCTGGAGGAATTCCTGCTGATCCCGGTGGAAGAATTGTTTTAAGATTAAACTCACGGCTTCAAAATTGGAGGTGCCAATTTGGCACCTCCAACCTGAGTATTCTGCCTGCCCTGTGAAAGCCTACGGCTATTCCTCCGGGTAAATCCTGTCAGACATAAATCAATCTGCGCAATGCGCATTTCAATGTAACCTGATCAACCGGGATTTTGTCAACGCGTGTCTGGGTTAAAACTATCGGAATCCTGATGAAGAATAGAAGCGCATAATTTCATGGGCGTGCCCATGGCCGCGCCTAAGTAAGTTCTGCACGAACGTTATATCCCGTCCCGTAATCCGTCGGAAAATCAATCTTTAAGGTCACAAGATGTGACCTTAAAGAGAGGGCAGCACTCAAAATACCTTATGAAAGTGCTGAGGAAAAAAAGAAGCTTATAATTTTAGGATGTCCCCAAAACCTGGATCGATAAAGTTGTTGAGTTAATTAAGGATGTCCCCGATTTTCCCGGTTGACAAAAAGGCCTTATTATGGCATTCTCTATTCGCGAATCGCGAAAGGAGAATGAGGGATGATTTTAAAACCGCAAGATGTCCTCGTCATGCTGAAACTTGTGACATTGAAGCAATCCAGTTGGTCATATAACGAAGTGGCGCTCTCGCTGGGGATGAGTCCGTCCGAAGTCCACGCAGCCGTGAAACGTGCTTTGGCCGCCCGTTTGGCGATTCGGGAAGGCGATAGGATGCTTCCCAGTAGCCGAAATATGATGGAGTTTATCATTTACGGGTTAAAGTACGTTTTCATTCCGGAAAAAGGAGAATTGACCCGTGGTATTCCTACAGGGTATGCCGCTCCACCTCTAGAAGATTTTTTCCCGATATCTTCGGAACCACCACCGGTTTGGCCGGATGCGGACGGGGAGGTCCGCGGGGAGGCTTTTTCACCGCTATACAAATCCGTACCCAAAGCAGCCCGCGCGGATCGGAATCTTTACGAGCTTTTGGTGCTCGTCGATGCCATTCGCGGCGGCCGAGCACGCGAGCGGGAAATTGCCGTTAAAGAAATAAGAAAGCGGCTAAAGTAGAATGATACGTCAAAAGAATCCAAACCTTGAGATCCTTGAGAAAACCGTTCATTGGTTAGGCTCACTGGCCGATGAAATGGTCTTTCTCGGTGCTTGCGCCACAGGTTTGCTGCTAACTGATCCGGCAGCACCCCCGATTCGAGGAACTCTGGATGTCGATGTCATTGTGGAATCGACTTCCTTGGCGGAATACCATCGTTTTGCGGAAAAGCTGAGGAAAAGGAGATTATCTGTTGAGCACTGATATGGAGGACATCGTGACAGTGTTGGATGGAAGACCTGAAATCATTGATGAAGTCCGTCGGTCGGAGAGAAAGCTTCGCACTTATCTTGCCGGACGTTTTGCGGATTTGTTGAAAGAGCGAAACTTTATTGAGGCTTTGCCGGGACATTTGCCATCTGACAGGTTCAGCCAGGAAAGATTGCCATTATTGATTGAACGGATGCGGGCAATTGCCGATCAGAAACACAAATAATGTCCTGTCGGGTTCGGCTGAATAAATAAAAGCATGCCCCGTCTGCCCGGTAGGTCCGGCAGATCGTACGGGGTTAAATTTTTCGGAGGAAAAGAGCAGAGCGAATTTAACCGGAGAACCTTAAACCGTGTACCAAACAAGGAGGTGACACGATGGCCATTATATTGCCCGATCTGCCTTACGCAACGAATGCGTTAGAACCCCATGTCAGTGAAAAAACATTAGATTTTCACCACGGGAAACATCACAACGCCTATGTCGTCAACGGAAACAAACTGATCGAAGGAACCGAACTGGCCGGAGACAGCCTCGAGGAGATTATCAAGAAAACCGCGGGAGATGCTTCAAGCGCCGGCATTTTCAACAACGCGGCCCAGGTCTGGAATCATACGTTTTACTGGCAGTGCATGAAACCCGGTGGCGGCGGGCCGCCGACCGGTCCCGTTGCAAAAAAGATCAACGCTGATTTCGGGAATTATGAAAAGTTTGCCGAGGAATTTAAAAATGCCGGCCTAACGCAATTCGGCAGCGGGTGGGCATGGCTGGTTTTAAAAGAGGGTAAATTGCAGATTACCAAAACCGCAAACGCGGACACGCCCATTGCCCATGGTGCAACACCGCTGTTGGTCGTGGATGTTTGGGAGCAGGCATACTACTTGGACTATCAAAACAGGAGACCCGACTATCTGAGTGCGTTTGTCGCAAACCTGATCAACTGGGATTTTGTCAACGCGTGCCTGGGTTAAAACTGTAAGGAATCCGGCTGAAGAATAGAAACTTATATTTTGAGGGGCGTCCCGGAGACCCCCTATATTTAATTAACCTATTTGGTTAATTAAACTTGACTTTCGAGACTGCAATGGATATTCTGTTTAAAAAACAAAAAGACCGGATCATCTCCAACGACGAATCCAAATTAAAACAAAAACATAAAGGCAACCCCCGAAGAAGCAAGCTGATCAGAGCACGTCTGGATGAACTAGCTGATGCCGACAATCTGGCCGCCATGCGATTTTTGCCTCAGGCCTATTGTCATGAACTCAAAGG
>JBDRPF010000039.1:0-72847 GCA_043827325.1 Pseudomonadota bacterium
CCATATATCTTGTTGAAGCCGAGGTGCCCGGGCCGAACGGAAAAAAGATCAGCGTAAAACTTCCCTATGTAGATCTTAAAAAGTGCGTCGGTTGCGGTATTTGTGAATACAAGTGCCCGGTGAAAGGCAGACCCGCCGTACGTGTCATAGCCGCCGGAGAGTCGCGGTCCATGAGAAACCGAATTCTGCTTTAGATCTGCAAGATACATCCAATAATCTATAACATTAAAAAAAAGCGAGAACAAAATGATGCGTAGTATATCTATAATTTTTTTGGTCATATTGATGGTTTCCAGCCCCGCGAAATCAGGAACGCTGCAAACTTCGGAAACAGAAAACATTCCTTCCCTGATTTCGAGTCTCAGAATCGATGCGCCGCTTGAGTATTGCGGCGAGGCCGTGCCGATTGACAACCCGGAGGTTCGCGAGCGACTGGAAAAGGAGATTCTCCTTATGTTGTGGGATCGAGCACAGGTGATTCTCTGGCTCAAACGATCCAACCGCTATATGCCCCACATTGAAAAAATACTGAAGGAAAACCAGATGCCCGACGATCTCAAGTACGTACCGATTGTCGAAAGCGCGCTGTTGCCCCATTCAGGATCACACAAGGGCGCAATCGGTTTTTGGCAATTCATGAGAGAAACGGGTAATAAATACGGTTTGAAAATCAACACCCGCATCGACGAGCGTCGTAATTTTTTTGCGTCCACCGATGCCGCCATACGTTATTTCAAAGAGCTTTATGCCATGTTCGGATCATGGACGCTTTCAACCGCCGCCTACAACATGGGTGAAAAAGGACTCGAGTCGGAAATGTTGATCCAGAAAAACAATCAATACTACCAGCTCTATCTCCCGATTGAGACCCAACGCTTTGTCCACAGGATTGTCGCTGTAAAATTAATCTTGTCTAATCCTGAAAGATATGGATTTAATTTGAAAGAGGAGGATTTGTATCCATCGCTGAAGTTTGATCGCATCAACCTGGACTGCCCGGCGGAAATACCCATACACGTCATTGCCGGGGCTGCGAACACCTATTTCAAGGCGATAAAAGATTTAAACCCTGAAATCAGAGGGCACACGCTGGCCAGGGGGCGTCACACCGTTTTGATTCCAGAGGGGAGCGCAGACGGTTTTCAAGAGCGATATCAATCGCTTTTAAGTCAATGGCGGGCAGAGGAGAAAGGCAACATTTTTTACGTTGTAAAAGCGGGAGACAGCCTTACGGCCATTTCAGCACGTTTCGACATCCCCCTGCCGGCCCTGGCCGCATGGAATGGTCTCGATGTTAACAAACCGATCCATCCGGGACAGAAACTCATTATTTATCCGAGCACGGCGAAATAAATCGGAACGACTATCGAGTGAGGAGGTGAAGAAATGGCAGATGATTACCTTGTTGAACCTGATCTGGGGTTCATTAATGAAGTGTCGAGTCTTGGGGGGAGAGATTTGAAAAAGTGCTTTCAATGCGCAACCTGTTCAGTGGTCTGCCCGATTTCGCCGGACACCAGACCTTTTCCGCGGAAGGAGATGATCGCCACGGGCTGGGGATTGAAAAACAGGGTGATAAACAACAGCGATATCTGGCTGTGCCACAATTGTGGCGATTGCACAACCCGATGTCCCAGAGGCGCCGCGCCCGGCGAAGTGTTGGCGGCGGTCCGCGCCTATGCGGGTTCTGAATACGTGGGTGTCGGGCCGCTTAAAAAACTGGCCAACGCGGTCAACGATCCAAAAATGCTGCCTGTTCTGCTGGCAGTTCCCGCGGTCATTTTTCTGGTTATGGGCCTTATTTCAAACCTGGCGGGGTTGGGTTGGTTAAATTTTTCCCTTCACGGCGATGAGATCTGGCAAGGCCGTTTTATCAACAACTATCTGGTGGATATCATCATGGTGCCGACGTTTACCTTTTCAATAGCGGTGTTTGCGCTGGGACTGAAGAACTTCGTTACCGGCATGCATGCCAATGCACTTGCCGAGGGGAAAACCGGCAAAAAAGATCAAACTTCCATGTACAAAGACTGGTATCTCATCGGGCTGGTGATGGCCCTTGGATTGACCGGCATGCTGAGCCAGATGTTCCGGTTGGGCGGGGTTGCATTTTTATCCTATTTAATCTATTTTCTGCACTTGGTTTTCGTCTGGTCGCTGTTTGCCTACACACCCTATTCCAAACTGGCCCATCTCATATACCGGACGGTGGCCCTTGGATACAATGAATGGTCCGGACGGAAATAAACGTAAATCTCAAGAGGGCAAACCATGATCAGAATCAATGACAACTACCTCAAGCTACAGGCTTCCTACCTGTTTTCGAATATCGCCAAACGTGTTTCAGAATTTCTGGAGGCCAATCCAGAAAGAGAGATCATCAGGCTCGGCATCGGCGATGTTACACGGGCACTGCCGAAGGCCTGCATTGATGCCTTTCATAAGGGTGTGGCGGAAATGTCCGAGGACAGCACATTTCGGGGATACGGCCCTGAACAGGGATATCCTTTTTTGCGGGAAAAAATAGCGGCGGAAGATTTCCATGCCCGCGGAGCAGACATCTCCGCCGAAGAGATCTTCATCAGCGACGGGGCTAAATGTGACACAGGGAACATCCAGGAAATCTTTGCCCAGGATATCAAGGTCGCCATACCCGACCCGGTGTATCCGGTATATCTGGATACCAACGTCATGGCCGGTCGAACAGGCCCTTTCCGGGATGGAAGATATGAGAATATCCTCTACCTGGAAAGTACCAGTGAAAACGGATTTGTCCCGGATTTACCCCGGGAACCCGTCGATCTGATTTATCTGTGTTTTCCCAACAATCCGACAGGCGCCACAATCACAAAAGAGCTGCTGAAAAAATGGGTGGACTTTGCACGCGAATACGATGCCCTGATTCTTTTTGATGCCGCCTACGAGGCATTCATTCGCGATGATACGCTGCCCCGGTCCATTTACGAAGTCGAAGGTGCCAGGGAAGTTGCCGTTGAATTCAGGAGTTTTTCCAAGACCGCCGGATTTACCGGAACCCGTTGCGCCTACACGGTAGTACCCATGTCCTGTAAAGCATACGACGGCAACGGCGAGAAGCGTTCGCTGCACGCCCTGTGGAACCGGCGACACACCACAAAATTCAATGGTGTGTCGTATCCTGTGCAGAAAGCGACTGAAGCCGTGTACAGTCCGGAGGGTAAAGCCCAGGTCAAGGCGCTTATAGACGGATACATGAAAAATGCGTCACTGATCCGACAGGAAATTTCCGCACTGGGATTTGCGTGCGCGGGCGGGGAAAATTCGCCGTACATCTGGGTGAACGGCCGGAGGGACTCGTGGGAATTTTTCGATCTGCTTCTTGAAAAGGCCGGTGTGGTATGCACCCCCGGCGCCGGATTCGGCAAATGCGGTGAAGGGTTTATCCGCATCAGCGCCTTTAACAGCTTTGAGAACGTTAAAAAAGCCATGTCCAGAATCAGAAACGCCCTGGCGGACTAATTCGCATTTTCGTTTTTACCGGCAAAAAAAGGAAACAGCTGTGCCACCGAGGGCAGAGATTAACGCTAAAACAATTTCCAGGTTACGGAAGCGACTCATTGCATGGTATGGAGAGAATCAGCGCAAGCTCCCCTGGCGGGAAACAGACGATCCCTACCGTATATGGGTTTCAGAAGTAATGCTTCAGCAAACCCAGGTGAACACCGTTTTGCCCTATTACCAGCGATTTTTTCTTTATTTTCCGGAATTGAAACATCTGGCCCGGGCCGACCTGCAGGACGTTCTCAAGGCGTGGGAAGGTTTGGGGTATTATGCGCGTGCCCGGAACCTGCACCGGTCGGCAAAGATCGTTTTTGAGAAATACGGCGGAAAAATTCCGGAAAACCCGAGTCGTTTTAGGGAGTTGCCCGGCGTCGGCAACTACATTGCCGCTGCGGTCATGAGCATTGCTTTTTGCCAACCCCATTCGGTGGTGGACGGCAATGTAAAGCGCGTCATCGCACGCCTGCTTCAGCTTGATGCGCCGGTAAACAAATCCGTATCCTACGGTAAATTCAAAGCGGTTTCCGACAGACTGCTTGACACCAGGAACCCGGGGATTTTCAACCAGGCGATGATGGAACTCGGGGCGCTGAAATGCACGCCCAGAAAGCCCGATTGCAGCACCTGCCCCATCATTTTTTTTTGCCGGGCGCATCATGCGGGAACCGTGAATGAGTACCCGAAACGGGTAAAGCTTCCGCCGACACCCGAGTATCACATTGCAGTGGGTGTGGTATATAAAAACGGCCACGTGTTGATTACCCGTAGAAAATCGGAAGGGCTGCTGGGAGGGCTGTGGGAGTTCCCGGGCGGAAAGGTAAGAAAAGACGAGAGCGCGGAGACGGCCTGTCTCCGGGAGATCAAGGAAGAAGTGAATCTTTCCGTGGAAATAGCGTCCTTTTTAACCCGAGTAAAACACGCGTATACGCATTTTAAGGTTCGTGTGGATGTGTTTTGCTGTAAATACATAGCAGGTGACGTGCAATTGAAGGGACCGGTTGATTATCAGTGGATAGAACTCTACGAAATTGAACAGTACCCGTTTCCAAAAGCAAACCATAAATTTATTCCCCTGCTCAAAGAAACGCGCTGCCGGTCATGACAACCCATAACAGAGGAATCGGCATGGAACCCCTGCATATTGTCGCTTTCATCAGTTTTGTCTTTGGCGCTTTGGGATATATTGTCCTCAGATTTTGGATTCAACCGATTTTTGGGTACCGGAAATTAAAGCGCCGGATTCTATCGGACCTGGGGGGGGGTGACCCTGCCGATTCTGTCGAAAGGGCAGCCGGTTCGGAGCAAAAAGGGAAATGGAAAACGGCGATCCGAAAGCATGGGGCCGAATTAACGGACTATTATACCTGTGATTTGCCCCGGTGGTACAGGATGGTCCTTCAGCAACGTGGAGAAAACCCCATTGAGGCCGCAAAACACCTGTTGAAACTGCCAAATACCCCCCGCGGAGAGGACGCAAAGAAACAGGTGGAAAAAGTCAAAGAATGCCTGGGCATCAAATAAGACGGATACCGTACAAGGCCCCGGGTCAAATCGCTGTTCAAAAATGGGGCTTTATGCTACAATTATAGAAAGGAGGCAGCCTAATGTTTGATGCGTTGATTCAAAAACGGAGAAGCATCCGGAGGTACTCGGAAAAGAAAGTAGCGGCGGACAAGATTGATATGCTGGTCGAAGCGGCGCTTCGTTCCCCCTCTTCTCGAGGGTTCAACCCGTGGAGATTCATCGTTGTTACGGACAAGGGCTTGCTTGAAAAACTCGCACTGGCAAAACCTCACGGGTCGTCATTTTTAAAGAATGCACCACTCGGTTTCGTTGTCTGCGCGGATCCGGAGGTGTCCGATGTGTGGGTCGAGGACACGTCCATTGCCACCATAATCATCCAGCTGGCAGCCGAATCCGTGGGACTCGGGAGTTGCTGGATTCAGATCAGAAAGAGAATGCATGACGAGATAAAAAGTGCAGAGACATATGTGTCTGAGATTTTGAATATCCCGGAAAATTTATGCGTGGAATCAATGATTGCCGTCGGGTACCCGGACGAGAAAAAGCCTTCTCACCGAAAAGAAGACTTACAGTATGAAAAAGTCTATCGGGATGGGTATGGGAAAGCCTATTTTAATTAGGGAGAGCGGGAGTGAACGCCTTATGAAAAAACAATTATCTTTCTTTATTGCTGCCGTATTGTTTTTCCTGGCGTCGGCGCAATGGGGGATCTGTCAGCCCACCGAGAACCCGGCAAAGATGGACGCTCAAAAGAAAGAATGCCGTGACATCATTCTGGTCCTGGACAACTCCGGCAGTATGATCAAAAATGACCCCGATTTTTTAGCCCGGCAGGTCGTGACGGATTTCCTTTCAGGTTTTAAAGGAGAATGTCGCATCGGGATGGTGATCTTCGACAAAGAAGCCAGACTCGTCGAACCGCTCATGGAGATGAAGGACCCGAGGAATAGAGCCCAATTCATGAAAAGCCTGGAAGCGGTGAACTACAAGGGATTGTTTTCCGACACTCCCGCGGCGATTGAGAGGGCCATCTACGAACTGAAGTTTAACGGCAGGAAAGATGCCCAGAAGATTGTCATTTTATTGACTGACGGTATCGTGGATACCGGAGACAAACTGCGGGATCTCGAACGGGAAAAATGGCTGAAGGAAAACCTGTCTCAATTGAGCAAAAAGGCGAATATCCGTATTTTTGGGATCGCGTTTACGGATCAGGCTGATTTCAGACTCATTCAGACGCTGGCCTTTCAAACAGACGGCGAATACTTCAGGGCGCATCGCGCAGAGGATATCGAGCTCATTTTTGAAAAGATCAGTGAACTGACCAGACAACCGCCGGCAGAACCCGCTGAAGCGATTCCGGTGGAAACACCCGCTGTATCTGCTCCTCCGGAGACGGCAACCCTCTCAACCGGGGTGTCTGCAGAAAAACAGGTCGCGCCGGCTGCGCCGTCATCGCCAATGGTCGAACCCGTTACCCCTCCGGCGCCAAAACCGGTACAGGTTCAAGAGACGAGTGCCACATCCCCGCTCATCCTGACCGGAGTTATCGCCTTGCTGTTGATTGCCATCCTGGTCATTTTATTTGTCAGAAGCTCGAGAACATCTGTTGAAGCGGATGCCGGCGCGGAAGAATTCTCTTCCCGGCAAGCCCGGGATATGCCCCGGGCCGAGCTGATTGACGTTAAAAATATCACCGGGAAAAAGACATTCCTTTTGAACAAACGGGTCATGAAGATCGGCCGGAATTCACACAATGATATTCCAATTCCCATGGACACGGTGTCCAGTTTCCATGCCACCATAGAATACAGAGACGGATTCTTCTACCTGGAAGACCAAAGGAGTACAAACAGAACACTGCTCAACGACAAGGACGTAAAATCGTCTTTGCCCGTCAAGCTCAAAAGCGGGGATGAAATCACGTTTAATATATATAGATTTCTATTTATTCTGCCCGATTTGATACCGGCAGGGGAGACCGTAATGGATTTCAAGAGTAAACCAAGAGAAGCGGCCGTTGAGGAAACCGTAGTCCACTCGGCGGATGCCGCCCTCAAAGAGGCCGCCGAACTGCCCCAGGCCATGCTGATTGATGTTAAAAATATTACCAAGCGGAAGACCTTTTTCCTGGACATGCGAATAACCAAGATCGGCAGGGATGTCAACAACGAAATTGCAATCCCAGAGGACACGGTGTCCAGCCTTCATTCTACAATCGAACACCGGGACGGCTTCTTTTATCTGGAAGACCAGCGAAGCAAAAATAAAACATTTCTAAATGGTGAGGAGATCGAACCCTTTACACCTAAAAAACTCAAAAGCGGTGACGAAATCATGATAAATGTTTATAAATTCATATTTCTCCTGGAACGCCAGTTTCCAACGGGCGATACCGGTGAGAGGGCCTGAGAGCTGAACCTTGCAGAAAAAGAAGAACCAGAACTATGATGTCATTATTGTCGGCGGAGGACCGGCGGGTCTCTTTGCGGCGTACTGCCTGTGCATGAACTCGGATCTTAAGGTGCTTTTGATTGAAAAAGGCAAGGACCCCCGAAAACGCAAATGTCCCATGAACGACACGCAAAAGTGCCAAAAGTGCAAACCGTGTAATATCCTGTGCGGCATCGGCGGGGCGGGGCTTTTTTCCGACGGAAAGTTAAACTATATCCACAAGCTGGGAAAAACCGACCTGACCCAGTTTATGCCGCTTAAAGAGTCCCGGTGGCTCATCGATGAAACCGAGAAAATATTCAACGCGTTCGGAATGGACGGCCCCGTCTATCCGACCGATATGGCGGAGGCGGAAAATATTCGGAAGAAAGCCAAACGGTTCGGCATCGATCTTCTCATTATCAAGCAGAAACACCTGGGCAGCGAATATTTGCCGAAACACATTTCGGATATGAGCGATTTCATCCGGTCCAAAGGGGTTGTGATACACACATCCGAAGAGGTCAAAGATGTCCTCGTTGAAAACAATCGGGCGGTAGGGCTGGTTACCAGCAGGAAAAAATATTTTGCAGGCAATATCATCCTGGCACCGGGGCGTGTCGGCGCGGATTGGGTCGGGAAGCTGGCCCAGAAATACGGCATCGAACTCAAGCAACGGGGTATCGAAGTCGGTGTTCGTGTTGAAGTTCACAATGACATTATGCAGGATCTTTGCGAAGTCATCTACGATCCGACGTTTTTTATTCAGACCGGCAAATACGACGATCAGACACGGACATTCTGCACAAACAGAGGGGGTTTTGTTTCCATAGAGAGCTACAGCAACTTTGTCTGTGTAAACGGGCACGCCTATTTGAATAAAAAATCCCAGAACACAAATTTTGCCTTCCTGTCTAAAGTGGTTCTGACGGAACCGGTCACCGACAACCAGGCATACGGCGAGGCCATCGGTAATCTGGCATCCCTGATCGGCGGCGGTAAACCCATTCTGCAGAGATTCGGCGATCTCAAACGCGGCCGACGCAGCACCTGGAATAGGGTGAATAAAGGCTATATCGCACCGACACTGACCAGCGTGATTTGCGGAGATATTGCCATGGCCCTTCCTGAAAGAATCATGACCAACATCATGGAGGGACTCGAAAAGCTAAACCTGGTGGTCCCCGGGGTTTCAAATGACGAGACACTCCTTTACGCCCCGGAGATCAAGTTCTTTGCAACCCAGATCATGACCACGAAGGATCTTGAGACAAAAATAAAAGGAATGTACGTGGCGGGTGACGGGCCCGGCGTTGCCGGAAACATCGTTTCGGCCAGTGCCACCGGATTGATACCCGCCAAGGCCATCATCGCTCAGTCAAAAACATAAGTGGAGAATCAAGCCATGCCCAAATCCTTCAGCCGCATCGAAACGAAACTGATTCACGCCGGCGAGCCTGAACCGCTAATCAACGGGGCCGTCAGCATGCCGATCTTTCAATCGTCCACCTTTGAATACGCCGGACAGGACAGTTACCACAACCTCAAGTACATCCGTTTGAACAACACGCCCAACCATGTTGCACTGCATCAAAAGCTGGCGGCACTGGAAAATGCAGAGGCGGCCGTTGTCACAGCAAGCGGAATGGCGGCAATTTCAACCACCCTTTTGACCCTTCTTTCCTCGGGGGATCATTTTCTGGCACAGGACTGCCTTTACGGCGGAACCCACGATTTAATTACGAAAGATCTGGTCAAACTTGGAATCTCTTTTGACTTCATCAACGGCGACGACCCGGACTCCTGGGAAGGTAAGCTGCAGAGAAACACGAAACTCATCCTTGTGGAAACCATAACGAATCCGCTGATGCAGATCGCCGACCTTAAATCCGTGGTTGAATTTGCCAGGGCAAACCATATCGTTTCACTCGTAGACAACACATTTGCCAGCCCGGTAAATTTCCGTCCGCCGGAACAGGGATTCGATCTCTCGCTCCACAGCTGCACGAAATATCTAAACGGACATTCGGACATCGTTGCCGGGGCCGTTATCGGCCGGGCAGACCTGATCAGAAAGGTGACCCGGAAGCTCAACCATCTCGGCGGCTCGCTGGATCCGCATGCCTGCTTTTTGCTTCATCGCGGTGTTAAAACACTCGCGGTGCGCGTTAAGTATCAGAACGAAAGCGCTCTCGCCATTGCAAGATACCTGGAAGACCACTCCGCTGTTGGAATGGTAAACTACCCCGGGCTTGAAAGCCACCCCAGACACCTTCGGGCCGGCGAATTGTTTGACGGATACGGCGGGATGTTGAGTTTCGAATTGAAAGGCGGACTGGAAGCCGCCGAGAGGTTCTTAAAAAAGATTACGCTTCCGATTTCCGCCCCGAGCCTTGGCGGGGTCGAATCGCTGATTACCCGACCCGTTACGACTTCACATTCGGGTTTGTCTCCTCAAGAGCGTCAGGCAATGGGAATTTCCGACAGCTTAATCCGGTTATCGGTGGGCATCGAGGCAACGGAGGATCTTATTGAGGATTTTGAGCAGGCCCTGAATCGTTAGTTCGGAGGTGTTTTATGAAAGCAGTTAAATGGGGAGCCATCGCAATCGGCGCACTGTTCGCGCTGTTTGTGGCAGCGCTTCTTGTCATCCCCCGGTTTGTTGACGTCCAGAAATTCAAGCCGGAAATTGAAGAAAAGGTGTCGGAGGCAACCGGCCGGCCGTTCACCCTGGGCGGAGATCTCAACCTTTCTCTCTTTCCGTGGGCGGGCCTGTCGTTTTCCGATCTGCATCTGGGAAACCCCCCGGGATTCAAAGAAAAGGACATGCTGTCCTTACAATCCTTTGAAGTGCGGGTAAAGCTTCTCCCGCTTTTGTCAAAAGAGGTTCAGGTAAAAAAATTTGTTTTGAAGGGACCTCGAATCGTTCTGGAACGACGAAAGGACGGACTGGGAAACTGGGAAGGACTGGGAAAACCCGCGAGTGAAACGTCTCCCGGTGAAAAAAAAGTGAAGACGCCGCCCTCCACGATGAGCGACACGGGACTTCCTTTCGTGTCGCTTACCGTGGGAGAATTTGCCATTACGGAAGGATATCTCCTCTGGCTGGATCAGGTGAAAGGGGAACGGAAAGAGGTTTCGGACATGACCCTTCGCCTGACGGATGTCTCGCTGGACCGGCCAATACAAATTGTGCTTTCAGCTCTTTTTGACGGAAAACCCATTGCCCTGTCCGGCAATGTCGGACCTTTGGGGAAAGACCCGGGAAAGGGGACGATTCCCTTGGATCTTGAGATAAATGCCCTGAAAGAACTGGTTATGAAGGTAAAGGGCAAAATCGTGGATCCCGCCACCCATCAGCAGTTTGACCTATCCGTCGATGTCTCTCCGTTCTCGCCGCGGAAACTCATGGCGGCCATGGGACAGAAATTTCCGGTATCCACCGCAGACCCGAAGGCTCTGGACCTCGTGGCCTTGAAGGCGCTGCTGACCGGTGATGCGAAGCGTGTTTCGATTTCAGAGGGTGACCTGAAACTGGATGAATCAACGCTGATTTTTTCAGCCAGAGCCGGCGAGTTTTCAAAGCCGGACATTTCGTTTGATATCGACCTGGACCAGATCGACCTGGACCGGTATCTTCCGCCGCCGGGAGAAAAGGGGACGGATGTCGAAAAGAAATCGGAAACGGATCAAAAAACCGTTCAAAAAAAGACCGATTACACACCGCTTAGACGACTCGTTTTGGATGGAAAAATTAGAATCGGAAAACTTCAGGCAAAAGGCGCCAAGATTCAGGATTTTCATTTGAAGGTCAGCGGCAAGAACGGCCTTTTCAACATGGACCCCCTTAGCCTCAAACTATACCAGGGCGAGGTATCGTCCAAAGGTGCACTGGACGTTCGGCAGGATACGCCAAAAAGCACTGCGGAACTGCAGGCCAAGGGAATCCAGGCAGGGCCGCTGCTTAAAGACGTTTTGAAAAAGGACTTTCTGGAAGGGACCATGCAGGCGACAGCGGCCATCAGCATGTCGGGAGATCAGCCGGAGAGCATCAAGCGCACACTGAACGGAAACGGGGATCTTGTTTTTAATGACGGTGCCATTGTCGGAATCGATCTGGCCGGTATGGTCCGGAACACACAGGCCGCTTTTGGGTTGGCCGAAAAGAGTGCCGAAAAACCCCGAACGGATTTCGCCGAGCTGCACTCGCCTTTCACGATCACCAACGGCCTTGTGAACACGCCGGGGACCACACTGCTGTCCCCCCTTGTGCGTGTCCTGGCCGTGGGAAAGGCCGATCTGGTGAACGAGGTTCTTGATTTCCGGGTGGAACCCAAATTCGTGTCCACACTTAAAGGGCAGGGGGACAGTATGGAACGTTCCGGGCTCATGGTCCCGGTTCTGGTAACCGGAACTTTTTCCGCGCCCAAGTTTCGGCCGGATCTGGAAGGGATACTGAAGGATCAACTCAAAAAGGGCATTCCGGACGCCACTGAAATGAAGAAGGCTCTTGAAGGAAACGGGACACCGGGCGCGCCGACGAAATCGCTGGATGAAACCGTTAAGGGTCTGAAAAAGCTATTCCCCTTTGGCAACTAGCCCGCATTTCTCATGAAGAATTTATTTTGGTTATGAAAAAAGCACGAGACCGATTTAAAATCAGGAGGGTGCCATGCGTTTTGGAATAAAATACGCATTGTTCGTTTCACTACTGGTCATGGCGCTCGCCGTCGGGTGTCAGAAGACCTACTACACCGTGTGGGAGAAACTGGGGAAGGAAAAACGGCATCTGCTCAAGGATGAAGTGGAAAAACAACGCGTCGATCAGGAAAAAGCCGCTGAAGAGTTTAAGGATGCCTTGACTCAAATCAAGCAGATATACGGACTGGATGGCGGAGAGCTCGAAGAATTTTACACGAAGCTCAAGGATGACTTCGAAGCGTGTGAAGCGGATGATTTTCTAAAAACCCTCGGTTGAACCGAAGCGCAGAATTGGACTTTTTACGAAGCCGTCAAGGACAGGTTTTAATAAGTGGACAAAAACATAAAAATATACTAAAGAACAGGTGGCTTACGTACCCGGCTAAAAAGGAGGCCCGTATGAGTGAAATAAATCTGGATGAAGCCAAAATAAACCATGACGGCGAATGGCTCTCTGCCGAAGATCTGACCCGGAAAATCCAGGAAAAGATGCAGGCAGGCGACGCGAAATTTGCAGATCTGGCCGCCGCATTGGAAGAGCTGAGCAAGGCCATGGAAAATTCACACGCCATCGAGGTGAGGGTTGCCATTTCGAAGGGTGATTATGAGAAGCTGACGGAACTCGGTGGAGCGGATGACCGAGAGGCCGTGCGAAAGGCGGTGATGGCATTCATTCAAGGAGAGGGCCAGGAGGCGCCCGCCTCTGATGAGGACAAAAAGAAAACAGTTGTCATCAAATGTTCCAAGTGTAAGGCTCCCATCGAAATTCCCGCTGATGATCGGCCAACTGAAGTCAAGTGTCCCAGTTGCGGTACAACGGGCCGTTTGAAGCCGAAAGAGAAGAAGTAGATCCCGTTTTTCATAAAATCCAGAACGATAGGTTTGAGTTTTATACGAACTCCGTCACCCGGGTGGCGGAGTTTTATTTTTAGGCCCAACGGAAAATTATCTGAGATATTTCTATGTCATATCTCATTTCAATCCAGATTCGCGTTATTGCCGCCACAACGAAAAGAGACACATACGATGCCTTGATACAAGAAGGCTTGGAAGCAATACTTCTGCCCCTTCGTGCTATCGACAAGTTCAGTCAAGTTCGCCACGTTGTTTCCGTAGCGCTTAAATCCTCAGCGGTTTCGGTGGGGGACCTCATCGTCTGTGCATTAGGGCGAGACGTTTATCAAGAGGGGGGAGACCTTGTCGTCCTGACAGACGTGGAGCACTCCGTCGAGCACCTCTCGATCTCCCATTTTCTCAAACTCACGGACGCTATCCAGCCCAAAGTTCTGGAGATTGCCATTGCAATTGCCTGTAAAATCGGCCGGGCGGCCAGGCGTGGAAAGCGCCTTGGGGCCATATTTATGCTTGGCGATTCCGTCAGGGTTCTTGAAAATTCCAAACAGCTTATCCCCAATCCCTTCCAGGGGCACGACGAAGCCAGTCGGAGACTTACAAATACCGATATCCACGACGCTATCGTCGAGTTGGCTAAGCTCGACGGGGCCTTTATCGTCCGCGGTGACGGCCTCATCCAAACAGCAGGAACTTTTTTGGCTTCCCCCGAAATCGAGGTAGTACTGCCGGCCGGCCTTGGAGCACGACATCTCTCTGCCGCCGCCGTCACACAGCGTACCACTTCGACAGCGATTGTAGTCTCAGCAACCGACGGCAACGTCCGCGTATTCTCCGGCGGGGCTATGGTGCTGCACATTGATCCCGAAATACCCTATAGCCCAATCACAACAGAGGCGTAAGCTCGTTAAGGCTTGCCTCAACCTTCTAAATTAATGTGATACCCAAAAGATGTCGTTCAATTATCTGCCAAATCAGATAGTTGTAGGTTTTGCAAGATATCTGCAATCGTACCGGGTTTAACCAGACCACAATATCTTGAATTAAACCCTTTTTTGCGGTAAGGGGTTGATTACCATCCTTAACCAGAACTTCACCTATTCTTCACCTGACTACACACTGCGTTAAGCATGTGGCGCACTTTTCTTATGCCGCTGAAATAAAGAATATCATCAGTATTGTTGAATTTACCGGAATTCAAGATACAAGTATATGCAACTCGACTTGATAGTCTATTTTGAGAAATATAGGTAATAAACATGCCAAAAAAATTTACCGATAAAGAATTGGAGCAAGCAGAATCTAAGCTCAAGACGGCCGAGAAAGGGTTGCGCGAGATCGAGGAAAAATTCAAAACCGTCATTGAAAATATTGAAGACGGTTACTATGAAGTCGACATTGCTGGCAACTTTACCTTTCATAATGATTCAATGTGCAAAATTCTCGGATATTCCAAAGACGAATTAACAGGCTTGAATAACAGACGGTATATGGACGAGGAAAACGCCAAGAAAGTCTTTAAAGCCTTCAATAGGGTCTATAAAACAGGACAACCTTATAAAGCTTTTGATTGGGAACTGATAAGAAAGGATGGTTCCAAGTGTTATGTTGAGACATCAATATCTCTTAAAAAAGATTCAAAAGGTCAACCAATAGGTTTTCAGGGCATTGCGCGTGACGTTACCGAACGTAAGCAGGCGGAGGAGACGCTTCGGGGAAGCGAGGCTACTTTAAAAAGCATTTTTCGGGCTGCACCAATAGGTATTGGTATGGTCGCCGACAGGGTTATCAAACAAGCCAATGAACGTTTATGTAAAATGACTGGATACTCTCGTGAAGAGCTATTGGGCAAAAGTGCAAGAATGGTTTATCCAAGTGACGAAGAATATGAATATGTTGGTCGGGAGAAATACACACAGATCAGTAAAAGAGGAACCGGGACCGTTGAGACACGCTGGCAGCGGAAAGATGGTAAAGTGATTGATATACTTTTGAGTTCGACCCCGATTGATCCTAACGATTTTCCCAAAGGTGTAACCTTTACGGCACTGGATATAACCGAACGCAAACGGGTCGAGGAGGCGTTGAGGAAGAGCGATGAGATGCTGTCTTTGTATATGCGTTATTGCCCTAATCCTGTTTATATGAAGGATGAAGATACCCGTGCTATCGTTCTCAGCCATCATTTTGAAAGGATGTTGGGCAAGCCTTTGTCTCAATTGCTTGGTAAAACCAACGAGGAACTCTGGCCCCCGGAATTGGCTGCCGGGATGCGGGCAGATGATGAAAAAATCATGAAAGAGGGCTGCATCATTGAGCGGGAAGAGACTTTTGAAGGGCGGTATTACTGGAGCGTGAAATTTCCAATTACCATTCCGAATCGCCCGCCCATGCTCGGCGGATACACTATTGATATTACCGAACGCAAGCAGGCGGATGAGGTGTTGCGGGAGAGTGAGGAAAGTTATAAACTGATTTTTAATTCAATGACGGATGGTTTAGCTCTTATTGATTTTGAAGGACAACTCGTAGATGTTAATCCGGAATTATGCAAGATGTACGGCTATGATCGTGATGAATTAATCGGACTTCCCGCCATTAATCTTATTCATCCCGACTACCACCATATCTTTGAAGCCTTCAAAGAGCAGATGATAAAAACCGGAAAATTTATCGGAGAGACAGTAAATATTCGCAAAGATGGGTCGACATTGAATGTGGAGGCCCGAGGCGGTTTAATCCGTTTAAAAGGAAAAGAATACTTCTTGGGCATTATTCGAGATATCAGCAAGAAAAAACAGCTTGAAGAACAACTCCGTCAATCCCAAAAAATGGAGGCCATCGGCACCCTTGCAGGTGGTATTGCTCACGAGTTTAACAACATCCTCGGGATTATCATCGGAAATACCGAACTGGCCATAGATGATGTGCCGGAATGGAGCCCGGCCAAAGATTGTTTGGAAGAGATTCGCACGGCTTCATTGCGGGCAAAAGATGTGGTGCGGCATATCATGAGCTTTGCCCGTAAAACGCCGAGTGAGCGAAATCCGATAAATATCGGCATCATTATCAAAGAGTCATTGAAGCTCATGCGGGCCACGATTCCAACGAGCATTGAAATTCGCCAGGAGGTTCTGTGTGACACGGAAATGATCCTTGCAAACCCGACCGAAATCAACCAGATCCTTCTGAACCTGTGCAACAATTCGGTCCATGCCATGGAAGAAGAAGCCGGTATCCTGGAAGTTAAGCTGGAAACAGTTATCCTTGATGATCGTTCAGCATCACAATACAACGATTTTACAACAGGTGACTATGTAAAACTGACCGTAAAGGATACCGGCACGGGGATCTATCCTGAGATCATGGATCGGATATTTGATCCGTATTTCACCACCAAGGGTGTGGGTAAAGGATTGGGTATGGGGATGGCTGTTGTATTTGGAATAGTGAAGAAGCATGATGGCGCGATAAAACTCATGAGCGAAGTTGGGAAAGGAACAACGGCTGAGGTGCTGTTTCCTATAACTGAGGCCCGGGCAGATACCGAAGTGAAAAAATCTGATGCCTTACCAACGGGCTCAGAGCGCATTTTGTTTGTCGATGATGAGCCATCCCTGGTAAAGCTGGTCAAGCAAATGCTTGAGCGACAAGGATACGAGGTTGTGGGCAAAACAAGCAGCTTGGAAGCCTTGAAGCTGTTTCAGGAAGAATCCGGTAATTTTGACCTGATCATCACCGACATAGCGATGCCGCAGATGGCAGGCGATCAGTTGGCCAAGAGGCTGATCGCGGTTCGATCAGACATTCCTATTATCCTGTGCACAGGCCACAGCGACCGCATCGATGAAGAGAAGGCGAAAGAGTTGGGAATTAAAGCCTATACAATGAAGCCGCTTAATAAGAAAGAGCTCAATATTATAGTCCGAAAAGTGTTGGATAAGGCGAAAGGCTCGACTCAAGGATAATCCTATTCACAATATTTGATGGCTCCAGTGATGTTCAATACCATATCACCAAACGATAGTTGCTACGATTCTGCTATCTATATTTAAGCTTTAGCAACTGCGCATTAATAATAGTTCACTCCGCCTTCTTAGCCCGAATTTCTCATGAAAAATTTATTTTGGTTTTGAAACCGTAAATGCCTTGTTACTGAGTCGCTCAGGCTCGTGAGAAAGCGGGTTAGCCCCTGCGGCGAGTTGGCGCACCGTCATTTATCCTCCCACCGAACCGGCAAAAAAGCAGGCAACGTGGTGGTCGTTCCCTTCATCCTTCAGCGGCGGTTCTTCCCGGCTGCAGATTTCCTTTGCATATAAACAGCGGGTGTGGAAACGGCACCCTTCGGGCGGATTGATGGGACTGGGGACATCCCCTTTCAAAATGATCCTGTTCCGTTTCAGCGTCGGGTCGGGTACGGGTGACGCGGAAAGAAGGGCCTGGGTGTAAGGGTGCAGGGGGTTCCGGTAGAGATCTTCGCTTTTTGCCAGTTCGGCGATTTTTCCCAGGTACATCACCGCGACACGGTCACTGACATGCTCAACAACGCTCAGATCATGGGAGATAAAGAGATACGTCAGCCCGAACTTTTCCTGCAGATTTTTCAGCAGATTGATGACCTGGGCCTGTATGGAAACATCCAGGGCAGACACCGCCTCATCGCAGACGATCAGCCTGGGGTTGAGGGCAAGGGCGCGGGCTACACCGATGCGCTGGCGCTGGCCCCCGGAGAACTGGTGCGGGTAACGGCGCATATGTTCCTTGCGCAACCCGACCTCATTTAACAGTTCGTGTACGCGTTCTTCTCTCTCCCGCCGATTTTTTACCCCGTGTATCAACAGCGGTTCGCCGATGATGTGGGACACCGGTTTTCTCGGGTTGAGGGAGGAATACGGGTCCTGAAAGATAATCTGCATTTTCGCCCTTAGATGGCGCATCTGTTCGGGCGAATAGGCGAGGATGTTTTCCCCTTCAAAGAAAACCTCACCGGATGTGGGTTCTTCCAAACGAAGGATGGCACGGCCGAAGGTGGTTTTGCCGCAGCCCGATTCACCCACCAAACCCAGAGTTTCGCCGTTTTCGATTGTCAGGTTTACGCGGTCAACGGCTTTAACCGAAGCGACTTCCTTTAAGAACAGACCGCCGCGAATCGGGTAATATTTAACCAGATTTCGGGCCTGGAGAAGGGGCTGTGGTTCTTGACGGGAATCAGGCATATTTCAAACACCTTGCCGTGTGGTTTTCTCCCACGGTGTACATCTCCGGTTTTACGGTGTGACACGTGTCGAAAACATCCGGGCACCGGTCACTGAACAGGCAGCTTTCGGGCAGATTGAAAAGCGACGGAACGATGCCCTTGATGGTCTTCAGCGGACGGCCGGCGATTTGTCTGCCGAGCACCGGGATGGACGCCAGGAGGCCCACCGTGTAGGGATGCTTCGGGTTTGCGAAAATGGCATTGACATCGGTATATTCCACTACTTTCCCGGCATACATTACCGCCACGAACTGGGCTATCTCGGCAATTACGCCCAGATCATGGGTAATGAAAAGAATGGCAGCACCGGTATCGGTTTTGAGCCTGTTCATCAGGTCCAGAATCTGGGCCTGGATCGTTACGTCCAGGGCCGTGGTGGGCTCATCGGCAATCATCAACTGGGGGGTGCAGGCAAGGGCCATGGCGATCATCACCCGCTGGCGCATACCGCCGCTCATCTGGTGAGGATAGCTGGACAGCCGCTTTTTCGGATCAGGTATGCCCACGAGCTGAAACATTTCCACAACCCTGTTTCGCGTATCCGCTCGAGAAAGTTTCTGGTGCAGCCGGATGACCTCACCCACCTGATCCCCTACCGGAAAAACGGGATTTAATGATGTCATCGGTTCCTGAAAAATCATGGATATCCGGTTGCCCCTGATCTTGCGCATTTTAGCTTCCGAAAATTCGAGAATATCCCGGCCTTCAAAAATAATTTTTCCGCTTACAATCCGTCCGGGCGGCTGAGGGATGAGCTGGATGATGGAATGAGCGGTGACACTTTTGCCGCAGCCCGACTCGCCCACAAGCCCCAGGGTTTCTCCCGGGCCGATGGTTAAACTCACATTGTCGACAGCTCTGGCCACGTGCCCCCTGACATCGAAATAGGTGCGCAAATTTTGAATTTCCAACAAATTGTCGTGATCCATCCGTTGTCAATCCCTCAGTCTCGGGTCCAGGGCATCGCGTAATCCGTCACCCAGAAGATTAAAACCAAGCACCGCCAGCAGGATGGCAATGCCGGGAAAGGTCATGACCCAGGAAGCCCTGAGAATCAGCGACCGGCTGCTGGCAATCATGGCCCCCCACTCCGGTGTCGGCGGCTGTGCGCCCAATCCGAGGTAGCTCAACGCCGCAGCATCCAGAATGGCGGATGCAAAGCTCAAAGTGGTCTGCACAATCAGCGGTCCCAGGCAGTTGGGCAGAATGGCGACAAATATGATCCGCCAATCCTTCGCACCGATAGCCCTGGCAGCCATGACATAGTCTTTTTCACACTCTTCCAGCACGCTGCCGCGTACGATGCGGGCGAATCGCGGAACATAGGTGATGCCGATGGCCATCATGGCGTTTTGCAGGCTGGGTCCCAGATATGCCACCACCACAATGGCCAGGAGAAGGTAAGGAAAGGCCAGAATAATATCCATGATACGCATGATAACGTTGTCCAGGGCGCCTTTATAATATCCGGATATGGAACCGAGCAGGGTTCCCAGGACAAAGGCCAGCCCCACACTGACCACCGCCACAATAAGAGAAACCCGGGAACCGTAAATAATCCGGGAAAGGATATCCCGCCCTAGGTCGTCGGTACCGAGGATGTTCTTTTCTGAACCGCCGTCGGCCCAGATCGGCGGTTTGAGCTGGTCATAGAGCGACGTCTCCACAGGATTGTGGGGGCTCAGCGGTTTTGCAAACACGGCGGCGAACACAAAACAGGTAATGATGATCAGACCGGCCACGGCGGTTTTATTTCGCCACAGCTGATCGATCTGATCCAACAGCGGGTGCCGGTCTTCGGGGCTTTTTTTAGGTTTGTTTTTGTCCATTTCAAATAGCGGCGAAGCCGCATTATATAAAATCGTGAAGCGATTTTATTATTGTACACTAATCCTCGGGTTGATCACCGCATAGAGCACATCCACCACCAGGTTGATGACGACGAAGAGGGCGGCAATAAAGAGCGTGCCCCCCTGAATGACCATGTAATCGCGCTTCATCACCGCGTCAAACATCCACTTGCCCACCCCGGGCCAGGCAAAGATGGTCTCCGTGAGGATCGCTCCACCCAGTGCCACACCGAATTGCAGACCGATGGTTGTCACAATCGGAATCAGGGCGTTGCGAAGCGCGTGCTTGAACGTTACGGTAAACCGGGACAGGCCCTTGGCTTTGGCTGTTTTGATGTAGTCCTGGCGGAGAACTTCGAGCATGGACGATCGCGTCATCCGTGCGACAATGGCCATGGGGATGCTGCTCAGGGTTACGGCCGGCATAATAATGTGCCACAGAACGTCTTTGAGCGCTATCCAGTTTCGTGTCAGTAGGGCATCCAGAATATAAAAGTTGGTGATGACTTCCAGGTCGACGCCGATGCTCAGCCGTCCGGACAGGGGCAGCCATCCGAGATGCACCGAAAAAATCAGCATAAAGACAAGGCCCAGCCAGAATATGGGCATACTGACCCCGATCAGCGCGCCGAGCATACTCAAATAGTCAAAAATGGAATTTTGGCGGGTGGCGGAAATGATGCCGAACAGGATACCAAAAAAGCAGCTGATGAGAAGTGCGGTAACGGATAGTTCGATGGTTGCCGGAAAACGCTCCTTGATTTCGATCCATACCTTCTGTCGGCTCCAGATGGTTTCTCCCAGGTCTCCCTTCATCAAACGTTTCAGAAACATTCCGTACTGAACATGCAGGGGTTCATTGAGTCCCAGGTGCTCACGGATCTCCACTATGGCTTCCTCGGTGGCCCGTTCCCCCAATAGCAGTTCGGCCGGGTCTCCGGGTGTGATGCGGAGCATGAGAAACACAATGATGGATATTCCCAGCAGGGTCGGGATCAGTATCAGTATTCTTCGAAGAATGTAGACCGGCATGGGATTTTATTTAGTCCTAAAAACCTGGTCCTCCGGGGTGCACTTAAATCCGCGTCCTCCGGGCCCGGATCTTTTACTATTCCAGCCACACGTTTTTCAACCGGACGGATGCGGTCGGGTGCAGCTTGAAGTCCTTTACGGTCTTTTGGGCCGGCCAGATGACCGTGGAGTGGGCCACACTGATAACCGGGCATTCGTCGTAGATGAGCTGTTGCGCTTTCTGGTAAATTTTGGCCCTTTCAGCCATGTCAATGGTCTGTTTTCCCTGCTGCATCAACTTGTGGTATTCCTCGTTCTTCCACTGGGTCCGGATGGAATCGGACGCCAGTCCGTCAAAAAGCACCGCCAGAAAGTTGTCCGGGTCACCGTTGTCACCGGTCCACCCCAGTTGAAAGAGATCCATGTCTTCGGGCTGTTCTCTCTGACGCTTCAGGTAGGTACCCCAGTCGTAGCTCACAATTCTGGACCTGATGCCGACTTTGGCGAGGTCTGCGGACATGGCTACACCGATTTTCAGTCCTTCGGGATTGTACGGCCTGGGAACCGGCATGGACCAGAGGGTGATTTCTCCGAGCCCGTTGCCTTCGGGAAAACCGGCTTCGGCGAGCAATTTTTTGGCCAGGTCGGGATTGTATTCAAATCCGGGGACGTTCATGTTATACCCCCACATGGTCGGCGGAATGGGGTTTTTCGCAACCTGCCCCATGCCCTGGTAGAGATTGTCCACGATGGCCTTGCAATCGATGGCGTAGGCAATGGCTTTGCGGAGCTTGACATTGCTTTTCCAGGGCTCCTTGGTGTGGTTGAAGGAGAGGTAACCGATGTTCATCCCGGGTTGCGTTGGAAGAATCAGATTCGGGTCTTTTCGGGCAAGATCGATATCGGCCGGGTTGGGGAACTGACAAATGTGGATATTGCCGGTCTTGAGTTCCAGAAAACGAACAGAGTTTTCCGGGATGGAGCGGAATACGACCTTGTCGAGATAGGGCCCGCCGGATTTGTCCCAGTAGTCATTGAATTTTTCAAGGACAATCTGGTCGTCATTGACCCATTTGACAAACTTGAACGGACCGGTCCCGACGGGATTGCGTACAAATTCTTTGGGATTTGCCGTAAAGGCGGTTGGGCTGATGATGTCGGCAAAGTCCATTCCCATGTTGGCCAGAAACGGGGCATCGACCCGTTTCAGCTTGAAAGCCACCGTGTATTCATCGGTTGCCTCGATGGCGTCGACGGTGTCGTCCATCTCCATGGACACCCAGTATTCCGGCGTGCGTTCCTGGGGAGGGATATCCCAGTTTTGACCGTGGAATTTGACGTTTCTTTCTTTCATCATTCGGCCGATGGAAAAAACAACGGCATCCGCATTAAAGGCGGTTCCGTCGTGAAATATAACCCCCTTTCTTAAGTGGAAGGTGTAGGTCTTTCCATCGGGTGAAATGTCCCACGACTCGGCAAGTCCCGGTTCCAGGCTGGTTGATTCATCCGCGTACGCGACTAACGCTTCGAAAACATTGTCACAAATCATGAATGAGTTTCCATCCGTTTCATAGGCCGGGTCGAGCCCGACACTGTCACCGCCACGGCCGAAAACAAGAACTTTCCCTTTGGCGGGAGCCGGGTTTTGCGCCTCGACCGCTTTTTCTTGAACCGGCTCAGCAAGAGCCGGTTTTTGCGCCTCGGCAACTTTTTTATCCGGGGCCGGGGCTTCTTCTTCGGTTTTCTGCCCGCAGGCGATCAAGCTTATGGAGAGCACCGCCATCACAAAAATATAAAAAGCGTTTTTTCCCATTCTCTTAAATCGTTCCATCTTTTCCCCCTCCCTTGCTGTTTTAATTTAGTCTTTGAAAACCGGGTCCTCTGTGCCCGGATTCTTTACTCGGTGAGTTATTGATGAACGGTCGGTATTAAAGCAGTTCTCAAATTTTGATATCATATGAATTCGATTGTCAAATATCTGTGCCGGGAGGTAACATGCCGTGAAAAATCCGGGCTAAGGGGTGATTTCGGTACCGGCGTTGCCGAAGACGGCCTGTTCGATATCATCAAGCGAAGTGATTACGGCGCGTTTCCCACGATTACGGACAAACTGCACGGCTGCTTCTATCTTTGGGCTCATGGATCCGGGGGGGAAATGCCCCTTTTTGATGTATCGATCAGCCTGATCAAGGGTCACGGAACGAAGGAATTTCCGGTTTTTTTTGCCGAAGTCAAGTGCCGCTCCCGGGACGTCCGTTGCGATGACGAAGATATCCACGCCCACGTCTTCGGCCAGTTTTGCGCTGGCCAGATCTTTGTCGATCACCGCATCCACACCGTAAAAGGCGCGGCCTTCACGGATCACGGGTATGCCGCCGCCGCCGCAGCAGATCACGATGAAATTCATATCGATGAGTTTTTTGATTTCTCGCTTTTCCACTATGGTTACGGGTCGGGGAGATACCACCACCCGGCGGTAACCTGTTGCGGTTTTACGAACAGGGAAGGGAGCGGATGCGGCCTCTTTCTTCGAGTAGACAGGACCGATGGGTTTCACGGGGTTTTTAAACGCCGGGTCTTTTTCATCCACCACCACGTAACTGATAAGGCTGACGAGGGGCTGGGTGTTGATTCCCATTTTCATGAGTTCGCCGTCGAGCGTCGATTCTATCATGTACCCGATTTGGCCCTGTGTCTGTGCCACCAGAATTTCCAGGGGCAGCTTGGGGACCGTGTCGCAGCTTTCCTGCTGCAACAGCAGGTTTCCCACCTGCGGTCCATTTCCGTGGGTGATGATGATCCTGTATTTTCGGGACAGTCTGGCAATCTGCCGCATGGGCAGCTTGAGGTTCTCGAATTGCTGCTCGGTGGTCCCTTCCTGGCCTTTTCGGACGAGCGCGTTCCCCCCGAGCGCAATCAGCAGTATTTTATTTTTTACTTTCATATCACACTGTTCAGGCGTTTTAAAAGGACTTCTTCCAGCGACGGGCTGCCGTGGTCCTGATATTCATACCTCACCCTGAGCGTGGGCTTATTCATTGAAACAAGTCTGGGCAGATCAATGGGCGTTGCGTAGAGAACCATATCGCAGTCCACATTATTGATGGTAAGCTCCAGATCGTGAATTTGTTCTTTGCTGTATCCCATGGCAGGCAGCAGGGCGCCGATATGGGGATAGGCTTCAAACGTCTCCTTCAGGGTACCGGTAGCGTACGGCCTGGGGTCGATAATATCGGCGGCCGCGTTCATTTTAGCCGCGATTGTCCCGGCGCCGAAAGGCATTCCCCCGTGGGTGAGTGTGGGGCCGTCTTCAACCACCAGAACGCGCTTGCCCCGGATGAGACCCGGATCATCCACAATGACCGCCGATTCCGCCAGCACGATCTGAGCGTTGGGAGCGTATTTTTCAATATTTTTTCGAACGATTGCCACCTGGGCCGCGTCGGCCATACCCACTTTATTGATGACCGCAATATCCGACATGATCATGTTTGTTTCGCCCGGGTAATACAAGCGTTCATGCCCCGCACGGTAAGGATCAAATAGGACAATGTGAACATCCGGGAAGTAAAACGGCGTATCGTTGTTCCCGCCGTCCCAGATGATACAATCCGCCTCCATTTCCGCTGCTTTGAGAATTTGCCCGTAATCGATCCCGGCATAGACAACAATTCCCTGATCCACGAGGGGCTCATACTCTTCCCGTTCCTCAATGGTGCACTGGTGCGCATCAAAATCGGCATAGGCGGAAAATCGCTGCACGATTTGCCTCGTCAGATCGCCGTAAGGCATGGGGTGACGAACAACAACGATCCTTTTCCCCGTTCCTTTCAGTATCTTGCACACATGGCGGGTGGTCGGCGATTTGCCGCTTCCTGTTCTCACCGCGCAAACCGCCACAACGGGTTTTACAGATTTGAGCATCGTGTATGTGGCACCGATAAGGATAAAATCCGCACCGCCCGCCATCACGCCTGAAGCCTTGTGCATGACCTCCACGTGAGGGATGTCGCTGTAGGAAAAGGCGACCAGATCGACTCTGTTGCGTTGAATCAAATCGGTCAGTTGATCCTCGGGATAGATAGGGATCCCGGCCGGATAGAGCTGTCCCGTAAGCTCCGGTGGATAGAGGCGATCTTCGATGTCCGGGATTTGGGCGGCTGTAAAAGCGATGACCCTGTATCTGGGGTTGTCTTTGAAATAAACATTGAAGTTGTGAAAATCCCTGCCGGCGGCGCCCATGATGATGACTTTTTCAACCATGTGTTTCCTTTACTAAGACAAAAATATCTTGTTTATCCTGTAATCCTGGTCTAAACATGAATGCTCTTATTCGTAATCACTATCAGACGGTCAGGACAGTTTCAATCCTCTCCATGGCCCAGTCGACCTCTTCCCTGGTAATTACAAGCGGCGGCGCAAAACGTATAATATTTTGATGGGTTTCCTTGCAGAGCAACCCCTGCTTCATCAGTTTTTCACAATACGGTCTGGCTCCGCCGGCCTCCGGGAGCAGCTCGACACCGATCAACAGGCCTTTGCCCCTGACTTCCTTGATGTGGGGATTGTTAATCTCTTTCAATCGAGACATGAAATAATCTCCCATCTTCAACGCATTATCGATCATATTTTCTTCAATCAAAACTTTCAGCGCTGTTCTGGCTATAGCGCATGCCAGAGGGTTTCCGCCGAAAGTGCTCCCGTGATCGCCGGGCATGAAGACACCCAGAACCTCCGTGTTCGACAGCACCGCCGAGATGGGATAGAACCCTCCGGAAAGCGCTTTGCCGATAACCGTTACATCGGACTCGATGCCGTAGTGCTCTTCAGCAAGAAGCTTCCCGGTTCGACCGAGACCGGTCTGAATTTCATCCAGAATCAACATGACATCATGTTTTTCACAGATAGCCTTGACCTCTTTTAAATACCCCGGCGGCGGGATAATGACGCCTGCTTCGCCCTGTATGGGCTCCACCATGAAAGCGACGGTATTGGGTGTTACGGCTGATTTCAAGGCATTTGCATCGCCGAAAGGAATTATTTTGAACCCGGGAGCAAAGGGCCCGAAACCGTTCCGGTACTGATCCTCGCTGCTGAAGCCGATAATCGCTATGGTCCTGCCGTGGAAATTCCCTTTGCATACGATGACTTCAGCCTGATCGGCGGGGACCCCTTTTACTTTGTATCCCCACTTTCGGACCGCCTTGATGACCGTTTCAACCGCTTCTGCTCCGCTGTTCATGGGCAGGACCTTGTGTGAATGGGTCAGCGCGCACAATTCTTTATAGAGCAGGCCCAGTTGATCGTTGCGGAAGGCCCGGGAGGTCAAGGTTAATTTCCCGGCCTGTTCCATCATGGTTTTCAGGATCTTGGGGTGGCAGTGCCCCTGATTGACCGCCGAGTATGCTGAAAGGCAGTCCAGGTATTTGTTGTCTTCAACGTCCCAGACCCAGACCCCTTCGCCGCGATGTAACACCACATCCAGGGGCTTATAATTGTGAGCCCCGAATTCCTCTTCCAGTTTTATGTAGAATTGCCGGTCCATTGTTTTACCTCCATACCCCGGACATTGCAGTTAAACCGGATATCTTGATATCGTAATACAAAAGCCGGAAAAAATCATTTGTTTTTCATGAAATTTTGGGCATAGGTTGACATTTCATCTGCGCTGTTCTACTTTTTGTTCTTTATTCTTTATATACATGGGAGGTGCTGACATAGAAGTAATCAAGACCGTACAGGAGATGCGGACACGTTCCGACCGGTTGCGCGGCCGGGGCAAGACCATTGCCGTTGTTCCCACCATGGGCTATCTGCACGAGGGCCATCTGTCCCTGATGCGAAAAGGGCGTGCGCTGGGAGACGATCTTGCCGTAAGTATTTATGTCAACCCGACCCAGTTCGGTCCCGGGGAAGATATAGAGGCATACCCGCGAGACCTGGACAGGGATTTGGCGCTGGCTGAAAAAGAGGGTGTGGATGTGGTCTTCGCACCGGATGATACAGCGCTTTATGCCGGAGGATTTCAGACATATGTGACGCTGGAGAAACTGCCGAATCATCTTTGCGGTATTTCGAGACCCACCCATTTCAGGGGGGTTGCCACCGTTGTCACCAAGCTGTTCAACATCGTAAAACCGCATTTTGCCGTTTTCGGCCAGAAGGACTATCAGCAGCTTACGATCATTCGCCGGATGGTTCGGGATCTCGATTTTGATATAGAGATCGTCGGCGCGCCCACGGTGAGGGAGCCCGACGGGCTTGCGATGAGTTCACGAAACAGCTATCTGTCAACGGAACAGCGGGAAAGCGCTCTCTCACTTAATAAATCGCTAAGAAGGGCACAGGCGATGGTTGATGATGGAATAAAGGAGTCAAAACAGATACTCGATGAAGCAGCATCTTTGATAAAATCCTACCCGGACACTGCGATAGATTATGTTTCAATCTGCGATCCGGAAACGCTTGTCGATATGCCAACCGTGAACAGGCCGGCACTGATGGTCCTTGCCGTCAAGGTGGGGAAAACCCGCCTCATAGACAACAGTCTGCTGAATCCTTAGAGGATACTCTTCGATTTTAGATTTTCAAACAAATGTTAAAAAGGAGATATGTATGAGCAAAGAAAAATTCTTATTTACATCTGAATCCGTCACTGAAGGCCATCCGGACAAAGTGGCCGACGCCATATCCGATTCCATACTCGACGCGATTATTGCCAAAGACAAGCATTGCAGGGTTGCCTGTGAAACACTCGTGACAACCGGGCTTGCCTTTATCGCGGGAGAGATCACTACCGACTGCTATGTTGATATGCCGGAAATTATAAGGGAAACCATTCGCGATATCGGATACAGCTCATCCCAGATGGGTTTCGACTGGCAGACGTGTTCGGTGATCACCAGCATCGGTCAGCAGTCTCCGGATATCGCCCAGGGTGTAAATATAGGTGAGGGCCTTTTCAAGGAACAGGGCGCCGGAGACCAGGGGCTCATGTTCGGGTTTGCCTGTGATGAAACCCCGGAGTTGATGCCGATGTCCATCACCTATGCCCACAAGATATGCCAACGCCTTGCCACCGTGCGGAAGAACAACGCTCTGGATTTTTTGAGACCCGACGGCAAATCCCAGGTCACCATCGAGTATGAAAACGGAACGCCGCTCCGTGTTGATACGGTTGTTATCGCCGCACAGCACAAACCGAGCGTATCTCATTCAGATTTAAAAGAAGCGATTATCGAAGAGGTCATAAAAAAGGTTATCCCGAAAGAAATGGTTGACGGCGACACCCGCTATTTTATCAATGCCACCGGAAGGTTTGTGATCGGCGGCCCCATGGGAGACTGCGGCGTTACCGGCCGAAAAATAATTGTTGACACCTACGGCGGGCAAGGGAGCCACGGCGGCGGGTGTTTTTCCGGAAAAGACCCTTCCAAGGTGGACCGAAGCGGTTCTTACATGGCCCGGCACATTGCAAAAAACGTGGTTGCCGCCGGGATCGCAAAGAAATGCGAGATTCAGATTGCCTATGCCATCGGCGTTGCAGAACCTGTCTCCGTAATGGTTGATCTGATGGGGACGGGTCTTGTTCCGAAGCGCCGGATTGAAGAGATCGTCAGAGAGGTCTTTGATTTGCGACCCGGTGCCATCATTGAGTATCTGGACCTTCTGCGGCCGATTTACAGAAAAACCGCAGCCTATGGACATTTCGGAAGAAAAGAGCCTGAATTCACATGGGAAAAAACCAACATGGCGGATGTGCTGAGAGACAGGGCCGGGCTGTGATGTTATGAAGCGGAACGCAAGATGCGGGATACCGGACAGATGAATTTCGCTTCTTGCGTCTTTGCTGAAAAGGAGAGGATTAGCTAATGGATTACGATGTCAAAAATATCGATCTTGCAAAAGAGGGCGCCCTTCGGATCGAATGGGCAAGCCAGAGCATGCCGGTTCTAAACCGGATCAAGGAGCGGTTTGCAAAGGAAAAACCCCTGAAAGGCCTGCGCATCGCAGCCTGTCTTCACGTGACCACCGAAACCGCCGCACTCATGCAAACATTAAAGGCCGGCGGCGCCCTGGTTTTTCTTTGCGCCTCCAATCCGCTGAGTACCCAGGACGATGCGGCGGCTTCTCTTGTCAGGCACAATAAAATACCTGTTTTTGCCATAAAGGGCGAAGACAACAAAACCTATTACCGGCACATAAATTCGGTTCTCGATGCAAAACCTCACTACACAATGGACGACGGGGCTGACCTGGTTTCCACCATCCATGCCGAGCGTCCGGAACTTCTCACGGGCGTGCGGGGCGGAACCGAAGAAACCACAACCGGGATCATTCGCCTCAGGAGCATGGCAGCGGACGGTGTGTTGCAATACCCGATCATCGCCGTAAACGATGCACAGACCAAGCACCTGTTCGACAATCGATACGGTACGGGCCAAAGCACCATGGACGGTATCATCCGTGCAACGAACCGCCTGATTGCAGGGTCCAATTTTGTGGTTTGCGGCTATGGCTGGTGCGGCAGAGGTCTTGCCATGAGGGCACGCGGGATGGGGGCTCACGTCATCGTCACCGAAGTCGAACCGACTGCCGCCCTGGAAGCGGTCATGGACGGGTTTTCCGTCATGCCCATCCGGCAGGCTGCAAGGGTCGGCGATTTTTTCTGTACGGTTACCGGGAATATCAATGTCATACGGAAAGAACACTTCAGCGTGATGAAGGACGGCGCCATTATCTCCAATTCCGGCCATTTCAACGTCGAGCTGGATCTTGAGGGGCTTGAAACCATAACAAAATCCAAAAGAAAAATCAGAGACTTCGTGGTGGAACACGTTCTCGAGGACGGCAGACGGATTAATGTCCTGGGTGAAGGACGGCTGATAAACCTTGCGGCAGCGGAGGGACATCCGTCCAGTGTTATGGACATGAGTTTTGCCAATCAGGCCCTTTGTGTCGAATACCTTGCCAAAGGCAAAAACGCGCTGGACGTGGACGTCTATCCTGTACCCCGGGCAATTGACATGGAAATTGCCAAACAAAAGCTGAAGAGCATGGGGATATCGATTGACAGGCTCACGGTAGAGCAGAAAAAATACCTGGCGTCGTGGTCGATGGGCACCTAAATTAATTCAGCCGCCTGTCCTGACGAGCAAGATGGTTTTTGGCTGTCAGTTAATATGGTGCATGGTATGACACCAAAACCCAAACTTCAAACCGGAAAATCGACCTTGGGCCGGCAATGCTGAAAGAATTGAAAAAATGGAACCTGGCTTGCCCTCCAACTACACTTAATCTTGCATTTCCGAATGATGAAACCGGTCAATCAAGAGGCCGCGTGCAGATTAGAAAGCACCATTTTTGGAACAAGTGGTAGCAAAACGGTAGCAAGCAACAAAAAAGGGGAAACGCTGCAAAGCGTAACCCCTTTAAATCTGTGGTAGGCACGATTGGATTTGAACCAACGACTTCTACCGTGTCAAGGTAGCGCTCTCCCCCTGAGCTACGTGCCTGTGTGCGAGAAAAATCGATAACACCTCTTATTTCACCTGTCAAGAAAAATGCCCTGGCGGAAACGGCACGAATCGTCATCCCCGTCGTTCGGAACGCTTCAGATATGCCGACAACCGTTCTCTTATCTCGTCCGGGATCACCGTCGATTCGTTTCTGCTGTAATCATAACAGACCTGGACCGATTCCCCCGCCGCGTAAACCGTCGACGGGTCGGAACGGTTTACCAGTTTGTAATCATAGCCGAAACTTTTGGTTCCGATGGTGTTCACACACAGCTGCAGGGTTATCCGGTCGGCAAGTCTGATCTGTATCAAAATGTCGCAGCAGATATGGGGTTTTGCCTTTCTTCCCCGTTTTTAGCGGGACAGGCAGGAAAGGCAAAAAAATCCTGAATATCCTGTATATCCTGTCCAAATAAAACTATTTGCCCCCGGACTCTCCGGCGGAACCAGAAATTTATTGCACTGTCGGGTTGGGATGTGGCAATTTGAAGACAGTGTACAGCCTCAGAAACACATTACATTATTAATAGCGGTTCACCCCCACCCTCCAAGGGGGAGGGTGGGGAGGGGGCCATTGTTGAGTTAAAAAAAAATCTTTTACGCAACACTATCCCAATTTACCCGCGAGACAAGTGGGTCAATGAAAGGAGGTGAGGACCATGAATGTGAGAAAAGCGACGCTGGCAGGGTCCTGGTATCCGGGCAGGGCTTCCGAGTGTGAAAAAGAAATTAAAAAATTTTTAACGGAATACGACACAAAAACCCTATCGAACCGGCCGTTGACCGGCGGAATCGTCCCCCACGCCGGATGGTACTTCTCCGGCAGTATCGCCTGCAATGTAATACACTGCCTGAAGCAGGCCGAACCACCGGATGTGATCGTCATTTTCGGGATGCACCTTCATACCGGCTCGCCCGCCTATATTATGACTGACGGTGCCTGGGAAACACCTTTTGGCGAGGTGATGATCGAAAAGGAACTCTCCGCCGAACTCGCTGAAAAATTCACCTTTACCATCGAGACAACCGAACGTCACACGAGGGACAACACCATAGAGCTTCAGCTCCCCTTCATTAAATACTTTTTTGAAGACACAAAAATCGTTCCCATGGGTGTACCGCCTGTAAACAATTCGCTTGGCATCGGAAAGGCTGTTGCGGAGATATCCGCCCGGCTTGGCTTGCGTGTGAAGGTCCTGGGATCCACAGACCTTACCCACTATGGTTCAAATTACGGTTTCGTAACCAAAGGGACCGGTAAAAAAGCGCTGGATTGGGTGGTCAACGAAAACGATCGCAGGGTCATCGATGCTATGCTTGCAATGGATCCAGAAAGCGTGATCAGCGAGGCCACAACGAATCACAATGCCTGCTGCGGCGGCGCGGCAGCCACGGCAATCGCCGCCGCAAAAGCCCTCGGCGCCGAACGTGCCGAATCCATTGCCTATGCCACCAGCTATGAAAAGAGTCCGGGGAGTAGTTTTGTAGGGTATGTGGGGATTGTTTTTTAAGGGGCAAAAAGCGCCTTGGGACAAAAATTCGAAATCCCAAGCTCGAAATTCGTATTTCGTGCTTTATATTAATTTCTCCCCGGACCGGTGAACCTCGCCGGGGCCTTTCGCCCTGGGTGGAGGCTGTTTTCCGCGACTAAAACCGTTTCTTGGATCGAAATATCGTGTAAAGCAGATCCAGCGTCTCCGGGTCGGGTGCCGGTTTTTTATCGATCAGCACACTCCACGATGTGTGTTCTTCCAGCGGCGACAGTGCGCCGGATATTATTGAAAGAATATTCGCGGGATCATTTCCCCGGGTGTTGATCTGCTCCATCTCCTGAAAGGATACGTCCTCGTCTTTATGGGTCCCCGGACCGAGTCCGATGAGCATCGACCCTTCCCCGATATCGACCAGGGCGCGGTTCAGCGCGGCGGACAGTTTCGGAGCGATCGGCGACAGCTCCCTGTGGATCATCTTCGCGACATCATAGGGTGTCATCTATGTCAACCTTCCTCTTTCCTGAGCGGCGAAGCCGCGTTATATAACATCGCGAAGCGATGTTATCTCTCGATGCCATTTCGTGCCGTAACACCGTCGTTATAATAATGTTTTATCTCTTTCATTTCGCTCACCAGGTCGGCGCGCTCAATCAGCGCTGCCGGCGCCCGGCGCCCGGTAAGAACGATTTCCACACGGTCCGGCCGATGGTCCAGAAGCGCCAGGACGTCCTCGACGGGAATCAGGTCGAACCATACGGCCACATTGATCTCGTCGAGCACGATGATGTCGTATTCTCCGGAAAGCATCGCCTCCCGGGCCCTGGCAAGTCCCTCTAACGCCTGATCAATCTGCGCCTGCGTCACTTCATCCCTCTGCACGTGGTTCGTGTCCCCGTATTGCTCAATCGTTATATGGCAACTGTCCGATAGTGCCGAAAGTTCCCCGTAGTGCTGCCCCTTCATAAACTGGCCGATGTAGGTTTTCAGCCCGTGACCGGAAGCCCGAACGGCAAGGCCCAGGGCGGCGGTCGTCTTACCCTTGCCGTCTCCGGTGTAGACCTGAATGTATCCCCGATTTTTTTTCATCAATAATAAATTTAAGATTCGTTATAAGGAATTGAATTTTTTTTTTAGCTTTAAAATGCTTTCCTGCAGTTGTGGTCTTAAAAGCTTCCGATGAATTGGAGGGATGTCGTAATCTTCTGAAACAAAGAGGCAATCTATTATTTTATCAACAAGTTTGCTGTCAAGGCTTCCGATTATCTGCACGTCTGTATTTTTATCAACGTCCTCTGGATGCATTTCATATCTTTCGTAGAGTTCTATCCAGGTGTCTTCCTTGAAAAAAGTTTTTCCCGAAGGGATAAAAAACAAGCTGCGTTCTTTGATGCATCCGGGTCGTGAAGGGTTGTTTTTTTGTTGAGAAGTGGTCTTAACAAAAATGCAGGTTTCTTTTTTGCCGGGGGTATTCAACAACAGGAGAAGTTTCCTGCCGACAGATCCATTTCTAAATTTAAAATTGGGGTGGAAAAAGATATCACCGCGAGTTTGCAATCAGGCAGCTCCAAAAATTCTGTGCATTTCGGAAATTTCTTCTTTTCTTTCTCTCGCTTCATCAGCCGACAAACTACTATCAATACTATCAATAGACAGCATATAATCAATTTTTTCAAACATCCCTTTTTCTTTTAAGGTTTTATCCCAGGGTTCGTTCGCCAAATGAGTTGATTCGATCATTTCATCCGCCTTGGCCTCCTTAAAAATAAAAGAAATATCTTCCAGGAGCTTCATTTCTCTTTTTGAAAAATAATCGCCATTAAATTTTTTCTTCGGTATGATTTTCTGAAATCCTTCTTTGGGCAACTTCTCAATTGCTGCCTTAAGATCAGGTTTCATTTCCTCGGTGATTTCCTCAAATAAAACCTTTGGCACAGGCCCCATATCCCACGCATAATAATCGAGACCGGTTACGGATTTACCCGTTTGCTTAAAATGACGGAAATCTAAAAAATACAGCAGTTTTAATAGCTTGGTTTTCCCGCAGAATTTCGTCTTTTCGGCAAAATAAATTATTGAATTTATAAGTTTCTCTCTATGATGAGTGATAATCATCGATTAAATCTCATGTATATTAGTGTGGTTTTTTCTTTTTTATGTGATGTTAATGCATGAATTTAGCAAAGCAAGGTTTTATGCAAGGTGTATCTTTGAATTGTTGTATCTAAATCTTATCCGCTGATTGTTTTTGAGATGGTGATTTTCAACTTGTATATTGAATCGCCTTTTTTGTCAATATCTTAGGCAATTTTCCTAAAGGAAGGCTGAATTGGGATATGAATTATTGCTTTTGCGCCCCATATTACAAATCGGTTAAAAACATAAAGGGCTACGGATTAATTCCCGTAACCCCTTTAATTTAATTGGCTGAGGGACTAGGATTCGAACCTAGATTAACGGGGCCAGAACCCGTCGTCCTGCCTTTAGACGATCCCTCATCAACGCCTTTTTGATATCACAACCGCAATCTGAGTCAAGACAATTTTGACGGCCTCCCCTCTCACCCGGGCAATGCCCGGCTCCCGCCCCATCGATCTTTTTCGTGTTTTGAGAAATCGCGCCGGTCCGTTTTTACTACACGGCAACAAATTAATATCAGTAATAAGTAAAGCGGCTTATGCCGGATGAAACGCTGCAAACAGATTTCACATCGCAAAATCCCTTTCAACCGATGGGGGTACACATGGTTTTGCATGGGGGCAAGAATGGCCGTTCCGTTTTTATTATATTAAATAACAGTTGGTTAGGAACTTTTGGCCATTGGATTTATTTCTCGGAGCTCCTCGAGGATTAATACCGGGCGGGCCTTGGAAAAAAATAATTTCAACGATATTTTCAAAAAACCTTGACATTCCATTTTATATAAACTACTAGACCTCCAACCTGAAAATTGTAGTAATTATGAATGTATTTTGCAATATAACAAGTGGTTATATATTGCTCGTGTCTGCACAATAGTAATATACTCATAATAAAGGAAAAACACATATGCCGCCGATGAAAGAAGGTTCTGACGTTGTTTATACCGGTTTGGACAGTGAAACCCGTCAGATGGTCATAGAGACCGTCCGTCAGCTTCGCAAACGTCTGTTAACCAAAGAGAAAATATTGGAGTATGATCGAAAAGAGCTGTTTCCGGAGGAAACGATTCGAGAGATGTTGAGTCCGGAGATCGGCCTTCAGCTGGTGTTCATCTCCGAAAAATACGGCGGAATGGGGGGTGGCGCGCGGGACCTTTGCGCGGTGACCCGTGAGATTTCCAAAATCTGCCTGGGTATCGCCACCGGTTTTTTTGCCGTTCAGCTGGGTGCGGACCCGTTGATCGTCGGCGCCACAGAGGCGCAGAAGGAAAAGTGGCTGGGTGCCATCGCCGAAGGGAGTACGCTGGTCGCCTATGCGGTGACGGAAGCGGGGGCCGGGAGCAATCTCGCGGCGCTGAAGACAAAAGCAGATCCGGTGCTGGGTGAAGACGGCGAGGTGACGGGCTATCGGATCAACGGTTCCAAGCAGTTCATATCAACTGGGGGATACGCGGATTTTATCACCCTGCTGGCCAAGACGCCGGAAGGCCCTTCTTTTTTTGTAGTGGAAAAAGGAACGGAAGGGTTTGTTCAGGGAAAGGGAGAGGAAAAGCACGGAATTCGCGCGTCGAACACGTCGCCGCTGTCGTTTACGGACGTGTTTGTTCCGGTGGAGAATCTTATCGGCGGTATTCCCGGTCAGGGCATGAAGCACGCCAACAAGGTGTTCGGTTACACGCGCCTGATGGTTGCGGCCATGGCGCTGGGCGCCGGGGATGCGGTGCTGGAGATTGTGATTCCGTATGCAAAGGAGCGGATTCAGTTCGGGACGCCGTTGAGCGAAAAACAGGGCTACACCCATAAGCTGGTCGTTCCGCATGTGGTTCGTCTCGCGGCGGCGGCGGCATATATTGATGAGATCGCGCTACGGCTGGACTCGGGAGAATCCGAACTTCACGTGGAAGGTTCCATCGCCAAGCTGTTTACCTCGGAGTCCGCAAATAATGCGGCGGAAGACGGCATTCAGGCGCTGGGCGGTTACGGTTATATTGCCGAGTTCGAGGTGGAGAAGATCAAGCGGGATGTCAGGATCACCTGCATCTACGAGGGCACGAGTGAGATTCAGCAGAGCATCATCAGCCTGTTCCGGTGGCGATCCACGCGAAAGAGCAAGGGCGAGTTTTACGGTGCGGTTTATCGGGAGCTGAAAGCGCTGGACGAAGCGATGGGTGACGCGGGATGCCTGTATTACGGTCTTTCGGCGAGGGCGTTGAACGAGACCATTATGCGTGCCCATGACGCTCGTCTGACAAAGCAGCAGCATGTGATGTTCGTGTTGGCGGACATGATGACCCACGTTGAGGTGGGTGCGGCATTGGGGCGCAAGGCGGTGTCGCTTGCCAGGGCGGGCGATGCGGACGCGGATCTTTTCAAGACCATGTCGCGGGTGTTTGCCCGTGAGGTGGCCGATTTTGTCGCCCGGAATGCGATTCAGATTATGATGGGTACCGGCGCGATAGACGCATCGGGCATGCCTGAATTCACGGAGGCCATCTCCTATAACGAATTGATGAACAGCAATCGGGATCTGCTCCGGGATATGGACGCGGTCGCGAAAATAGTATTTGAAAAATAAATATAAATGATATTTCACCCCAAAAAGGAGGTAAGCTGAATGTCCATCGAAGATAAAGTTTTAAAGATTATTGCAGAAAAACTGAGTGTTGATATGGTTGAGGTGGTGCCCGATGCAGCCTTTATAGATGATCTTGGAGCGGATTCACTGGATCTTGTTGAACTGGTTATGTCCATGGAGGAGGAATTCGATATCGAGATTTCCGATGAAGATGCGGAAAAGATGGTGCGGGTTCAGGATGCCCTCGATTACATAAAAAAGCGTTCATAAAAACTCCAGACCGGGTTCGTCGCGTTTTATCTGAAATCGCGCAGCAAACCCGTTAAAAGGAGGTTATTTTGGAAAGGCGGGTAGTTATAACGGGTCTAGGGCTCATCACCTCTCTGGGTATCGGGGTCGAAGAGACGTGGTCGAATTTGTGCGCCGGCAAGTCAGGAATTTCCGAAATCACCCGGTTCGATGCCTCAGACTACGGCACACGAATTGCCGGAGAAGTGAAAGATTTCCGCCCTGAAGATTTCCTTTCCCTGAAAGAGGCAAAACGGACCCAGCTGTTTATTGCTTACGCCGTGGCAGCTTCCCGGATGGCGGTGGAAGACTCGGGGCTGGTGATCGACAGTTCCAATCAAAACCGGGTCGGAGTCCTGACCGGCTGCGGCTTGGGCGGCCTTGAAATACTCGAGCGAAGCAACAGGGTCATCGAGACGCAGGGCCCGAAAAGAGTGACCCCCTTTTTAATCCCCTTGATGATCGGGAACATGGCGCCGGGGATGGTCTCCATCCACCTGGGAGCCAAGGGTCCGAATCTTTCGATTGCCACGGCATGTGCGGCCGGCACCCACGCTGTAGGGGATGCGTTCAAGATCATAAAGCACGGTGCCGCGGATGCCATGATAACCGGAGGTGTGGAATCGGTCATCACCCCTACGTGTATTGCCGGTTTTGGTGCCATGAGGGCCCTGTCCACGCGGAATGATGAACCTGAAAAGGCGTCCCGGCCGTTTGACCGGGATCGTGACGGTTTTGTTGTGGGTGAAGGATGCGGCATTGTCATTCTTGAAACCCTCGATGGCGCGCTCGAACGGGGGGCCCGCATCTATGGCGAAATCTGTGGGTTCGGGATGAGCGGAGACGGGTTTCACATGTCGGCACCCGCGCCGGAAGGCGAAGGCGCGGCAAGGTGCATGGCTGCAGCCCTTGACGACGCAGGGATATCTTACACCGAAATGGATTATATCAACGCACACGGTACGTCAACGGACCTGAACGATGTTCTGGAGACGCTGGCGATAAAAACCGTTTTCAAGGAAAAAGCGCCGTTGATACCGATCAGCTCCACCAAGTCCATGACTGGCCATCTCCTGGGGGGCGCCGGCGGCATAGAGACCGTTTTCACGGCGCTTACCGTTCACACTGGCCTGATCCCGCCGACAATAAACCTGGATAATCCGGACAAGCAATGTGATCTCGATTATGTTCCCCACATTGCCCGAAAGGCCGGAGTGGAAACCGCCATGAGCAACTCGTTTGGTTTCGGAGGGACAAACGCTTCGATAATCATAAAAAAATACCGGCATTGATCCAGTTCGGCAACCGATCATGGAAACCGTTATAATAAACCGGGGCAGGGGTAATTAAAGAATCCCGGCCCAAAGAATCAGGTTTTTCATGAGTAAATAAAAAACTTATGCACTTTTCAGCAAGAATTACAGGAACCGGCTCGGCGTTTCCTGATGCCCGCGTCACAAACAGTGACCTGGCCAAGAAACTTAAAAAGCTGGGCGTTGTAACCAATGACCGCTGGATACGCGAACGAACGGGAATTCGCGAGCGGCGGATTGCAAATGTTGAAAATCCGGATGAGCACAATTCCTCTCTCGGGCTGGCGGCCGCACGAAACGCATTGGACATGGCCGGCAAAACAGCCGGAGATATCGACCAGATTATCTACGCAACCTGTTCTCCGGACACGCTGCTCCCCTCTACCGCGTGCTGGCTTCAACACAAGATCGGGGCCGGAAGGGCCTGGGCCATGGATGTCAATGCCGCGTGTTCCGGTTTTGTTTATGGCCTTGCGACCGCCGAACAGTTTGTTCGAACCGGGCAGGTTAAAACGTCCCTTGTCGTCGGCGGCGAAGTCTTGAGCCCATTCCTCAACTGGAAAGATCGAGGCTCATGCATTCTGTTCGGGGACGGTGCCGGCGCGGCGATTGTGGAACAGGTCGAAGCCGGGTCGCCCCGACGGATTCTGTCCAGCCATTTGCTTTCGGATGGAAATCTCTGGGAGCTGTTTTACATTCCGGCCGGCGGCTCGAATATGGAGGTCACGCCGGAACGATACCACCAAAATCTCCACAAAATGAAAATGAAGGGCAAGGAAATCTTTAAAATTGCCGTAAAAACCCTTGCCGATTTCGCACGTCTCGCTTTAAATCAAAACAATATGACTGTGGACGATTTGGATTGGTTCGTTCCGCATCAGGCGAATTTCCGGATCATCGAAGCCGTGGGAAAGCGCCTTGACTTTCCCCTGGAAAAAATTTTGGTTAACGTGGATCGATACGGCAACACCTCTGCGGCAACGATTCCCACAGCCCTGGACGAAGCGGTTCGAGACGGCCGGATCAAAACCGGCCAGACCGTTTTGCTCGACACCTTCGGCGCGGGCCTGACGTATGGATCGGTTCTCCTTCGCTGGTAGTAAAACCGGATATTGAGCATAATCACTTGGATTTAATTAAATTATAAAAAGTTCTCATCCGTTTTCATGCACTATTCGGACTCAGATTCCGGTCATGGACACAGAACACTTCCGGCACATTCTCAAAACAGAATTCGGCTACAAAAGCCCCCAAAAGCGATATTTTCTTGCGGAAAATCTTCCGGGCTGGGCAACGGCTCTCTTTTATACCCGATTTGTAAGACTGGTATACACAACGAGCAGGATTGCCGGAAGCGGGGGCCTGAACCATAAAAAATGGGCGGACGCGTCTCTGGCGGTTCTCAAAATCATTGAATCGGTGGGCGGCAAGCTTCAGGTGTCCGGGCTGAAAGGGGTGGCCGAACATAAAGGCCCGTTAATATACATTGTCAATCATATGAGCATGATCGACACCTTGATAATGCCCTGCTTGGGCCTGGCCTTCAATGACCTTACGTTTGTGGTCAAGGAAGGATTGCTCTCCTATCCGGTTTTCGGCGCCATTATGAGAGCCGTTCATCCCATTGCCGTGACACGGCGAAACCCCAGGGAAGACCTCAAAACGGTTCTGCACAAGGGCCAGGAGTATCTCTCCGGCGGATATTCCATTGTAATATTTCCCCAGGCGACCCGAAGTGCCGTGTTCGATGCCGTTGGCTTCAATTCTCTCGGAATCAAGCTTGCCAGAAAAGCAGGGGTCCCGGTGGTCCCCGTCGCCCTGAAGACCGACTTCCAGGGAAATGGTCGAATTATTAAGGAAATGGGGCCCGTTGATCCTCGAAAAACCCTGTACTTCAAGTTTGGAGCTCCCGTCGCTGTGGAAGGCGGCGGCCAGAAAGCCCATCAGGATGTCGTTGAATTTATAGCGAAAACCTTGAGGGGATGGGGCGGTGAGGTGAAAGGGTTTTGAAACCGATTCTAGGCATCCGTATCCGGCATTGCCGGCACCGGTATCTTGAAAAACTGCACCCCCTCTTTTTTCAACATCTTTTCTTCTTCCTTGGTGCTGAAACCCCTTATATTTCTTGCCTCCGAGCTGCCATAGTGGATCTTCAGCGCCTCTTTGGCAAAATCACACCCAACATTATCGAAATTCTTCTCCACAAAATCTACGATCTTCTTGCCGACAACAGCCATATCCATCTGTTGACCATCTTCATCTCTTCCGGCGTGCGCGGTCTTTATCGCAAATGTGGAAGGGACCCTGTAAACAGCGGTATCGTTACAGATCGGACAGGTAATGAATCCCTGCTTTTTTTGCGCTTCATACGCCTTGGAATCTTCAAACCAGCCTTCAAAAGCATGTCCGCCGGCGCACTGTAAATCGTAGGCTATCATTAAACCGTTCCTTTTTCGTAAAACGCAATCACCCGGTTCACGCGAAAATACCATCCGGCCAACGAAACCCGGTTTCATTTCTGACTGCAAGTTATCATGAATTTCACCATTTTTAAAGTTTTTAAAGAAATTATTGACAGATTCAATTTTTTCAAACACAAATAGCGAAAAAAACTAATCTTTTTCAATTGTGCCGGTTCACGTTGAAATGATGAACCCAAAGATAGCGCCCCGTCACTTTTGCAACTATATTAACAGCTTACGCCGGGGCGATGTTTTTTAAAGACACCGGTGTTTCGGTTCGGAAACCACAAGCGAAATCAGCGTGTTATGATTGCTCCCTGAAAACGCGTACGGATCGTCAACCCATATGGAGAGGGCCGTTTATGAAACGTTTTGTTTTTATTGGAATTTGGCTCCTTTTGCTGCCTTCGGTCGTCCAGGCTGAAAGAATGTTCATCAGCGATGAGTTCGAGATAACGCTGAGAACCGGAAAGGGAATGGATCACAAAATAATATCGATGCTTAAATCAGGGGAATCGGTTGAGACCATCGAATCGTCGGATCTGTGGACCAAAATCCATACGGCCGGCGGAAGAGAAGGCTGGGTGCTCACTCGCTTTCTGAAATCAGGGGAACCGTGCCGTGTCGAACTGGAAAAACTGAAAGAAAAACACGGGACAATGATGGAACGGCTTGCTCCGTCTCTTGAAGAAAACACGGCGCTGAAAGAAGAAAATCAAAGACTCCGCCTGGAGCTTGCCCGCAGCGAAAAAACCAGCGAGGAGCTTCGTCAAATGTACGAAAATTTAAAAACAGAGTCTTCTGATTTTGTAAATCTGAGAAAAAAATATAAAGACACAAATAACCAGCTTGTCGAAGCAACCCAAAAAGTGGAAAAAATCGAAGATGAGCTGTCAAAACTCGAACAGCGACAGATTTTTCGTTGGATTATAACCGGTGCGGGTATTATACTACTGGGCTTTATAATCGGTTTTAGCGCCAAGCACCAGCGCCGAAGATCGTCTTTGTTATAAAACCGATGCGGCAATTGCTGCGGGAAAAAAAATTGTTCGTCCAAAATCGAGATTATGAAAATACAAACGGACTTCCTTATTATTGGCAGCGGGGCGGCAGGTCTCAGCTTTGCCCTCAAGGCGGCGGATTTCGGAAGTGTCGCCCTGGTCACCAAAAAAGGCATCATGGACAGCAATACCGTCCATGCGCAGGGCGGTGTTGCCTCGGTTTTCGGAAAATTAGACTCATTTGATCTGCACATTCAGGACACCCTTCTATCAGGCGAAGGAATTTGCAACCGGAAAGTTGTTGAAATGGTTGTTAAAAACGGGCCGGACAGGATCCGCGAACTAATGGATTACGGTGTGCAATTCGACCTGAGCAGCAAAACCCGGAAAAAACAGGCGTCACAACACCTCGATCTCGGGCGCGAGGGCGGTCATTCCCAAAAACGCATCGTCCATGCACAGGATATGACGGGGATCGAGATCGAACGGGTACTCGTCGCACACGTTAAAAATCATAACCGGATCACCCTGTATGAAAACCATATTGCCATCGACCTGATTACCTGCTCAACGCGAATGACACGAGGGCTTATCACAACCACGCATGAAGACACCTGTTGCGGCGCATATGTCCTCGACAGTGAATCCAACCAGGTCAAGACGTTTTGTGCCAGGATTACCCTGCTGGCCACCGGGGGTGCGGGAAAGGTCTATCTTTACACCAGCAACCCGGATGTTGCCACCGGCGATGGTATCGCAATGGGATACAGGGCGGGGGCCACGGTGGCCAATCTCGAGTTTGTCCAATTTCACCCAACCTGCCTCTATCATCCGGAAGCCAAAAATTTCCTCATTTCAGAAGCCGTTAGAGGTGAGGGCGGCATTCTTGTTGATTCAGGCGGAAATCCGTTCATGAACCGGTATGACCCCCAAAAAGACCTGGCATGTCGGGATGTGGTTGCCCGGGCCATAGACGCGGAACTCAAGAAAAGCGGCGACGATTCCGTATTTCTCGATATATCTCACAAGAATTCGGATTTTGTAAAAAATCGTTTCCCCAATCTTTACGAAAAATGCCTCTCTTTTGGAATAGATATGACACGGGAGCCGATTCCCGTCGTTCCGGCAGCGCACTACATGTGCGGCGGCATTGCAACGGACATGCATGGCCGGACAGATATCCAGAGACTCTATGCCATTGGAGAAACAGCCTGTACCGGACTGCACGGGGCCAACCGGCTGGCCAGCAATTCTCTCATTGAAGCGTTTGTCTATGCGGACACGGCATCGCAACAGGCGGTAAAAGACCTTCAAACTCCTGACGTTGAATCTGCCATTGACCCCCCTCTTTGGGATGAAGTTGGGACCACGGACAGCGACGAAGTTATTATGGTTTCACACAACTGGGATGAAATCCGCCGACTCATGTGGAACTATGTTGGAATTGTCAGGTCCAATAAACGGCTGGATCGGGCCAAACGTCGGATCGAAATAATTCAAAAAGAAATTCAGGAGTATTACTGGGGCTTCAGGGTTTCTTCAGATCTGATCGAGCTTCGAAACATCGCAACCGTTGCGGAACTCATTATCAAATGCGCCAGATACCGGAAAGAAAGCCGTGGACTTCACTACAATATTGAATACCCCTACCGGGACGACCAGCGCTGGGAAAAAGACACCGTGCTTCGCAGGCCCTTTTTGGGATAATGAAAAATTGACAACCCCTGCATCTGCATTATTTTAATGGATTGCCTGGCCATTAACTGACGTTCGCTGAACAAGCTCCCTTTAACAACACGCGTGCAATGAAAATTAATCGGGAAATTCCATGACCAACAAACGGGATTATTACGAAGTTCTCGGCGTAAACCGTAACGCCACCGATGATAACCTAAAGGCCGTTTACCGCAAACTCGCACTGAAGTACCACCCGGACAGAAATCCGGAAGACAGGGCCGCTGAAGAAAAATTCAAGGAAGCTTCGGAGGCCTACGAAGTTCTCAGGGACCCTCAAAAGCGAAGGATATATGACCAGTATGGCCACCAAGGCCTTGAAGGTTCCGGTTTTTCCGGTTTTGGCGGTTTTGAGGATATATTTTCAAGTTTCGGCGATATCTTTGAAGATTTTTTCGGATTCGGCACCGGAAAGCGAACAACCAACCGCCGCATGCAGGGCGCGGATCTGCGCTATGATATGACGCTCAGTTTCATGGAGGCGGCCTTCGGGACGGAAACCGAAATAACTGTCGAAAAAATGGAAGTCTGCCCGGACTGCAACGGAAGCACATGTGAACCGGGCACCCGGCCGGAAGCCTGCGGGCAGTGCAAGGGCATGGGCCAGGTTTCCCGAAACCAGGGTTTCTTCACGGTGCGGACAACCTGCCCATACTGTAACGGGAAAGGGCAAACCATTCCGCATCCGTGCAAAAACTGCCGGGGGAACGGACAGGTAAGCGTTCGAAAAAATGTTGCCGTAAAAATACCGGCGGGCGTTGATTCCGGATCAAGGCTCCGCCTGACAGGGGAAGGGGAAGCCGGCGCACATGGCGGTCCGCCCGGCGATCTTTACGTTTTTATCGATGTTCGCCGCCATGAATATTTTGCTCGCAACAACACAGACGTGATCTATCAGGCGGAGATTTCTTTTGTTCAGGCCGCCCTCGGGGACACCATAACCGTACCCACCATACGGGGCAAAAAAAGCCTTAAAATTCCCAAAGCGACACAATTCGGCGACACGTTCCGTATTTCCGGCGAGGGCATACCGTCTCTTCGACGCGGTATCAACGGTGATCAGATCGTTCAGGTTGTCATCAAAACACCGACAAATCTCAATAAAAAACAGGAACAACTGCTCAAAGACTTTACGAAAATCGAATCGTCCAAACTGACCAGCAAATTAAGGAATATCCTCAAGGCAGGTTCCGACCGGGCGGCCAGATAGCCTGAATGTTTTTTGCGATTAACGTCTGGTGAACGTGCAAAAAGTCAAAATTGAGACGGCAATGTAAAACGTTCAAGCTCAAGGCGTCGCGAACTTCGTGGAATGAGGCGTACTGATGTACGCCGCAGTGAACGCGAAGTGAAGCGCAACACAGAGATTGGACGTTTTACGAAGCCGTCAAAGGAAGGCGTCATGTTCGAACTCAAGATTCTAACCCATTTTGCGGCAGCACATCAGCTTAAAATGGTGGCTGAAAAGTGCGAAAACCTGCATGGACACAACTGGAAGATCGAGGTCTGTGTCGCCGGAGAAAGACTGAACGATGCCGGCGTCCTGGTGGACTTCGGGGAATTAAAAAGCCGGGTGGCGGATATCATCGAAAAACTTGACCACAAATTCCTTAATGAAATAGATTATTTTCGTGACGGCAATCCACCTTCCTCGGAAAATGTCGCCAGGTTTATCGCTCAGGAACTTCAAGCGGCTGACAACGATCCTTCCGTCAAGGTCATCCGGGTGACCGCCTGGGAGTCGGATGACGCCTGCGCTACGTATTTTGTATAAGTTGAGATGCGGGTATAGACTATTAAAAAACCTCTGGGACCGCTAGGGCAGGACGCTAGGGGTTCATTATTTTAAATTGCGCCACCAGCTCATCCCGCGTAATAATCGCGGAAACATCCTCCACGTGGTTTCGAATATTTTCAAGCCCTCCCTCCTGCCGGTCCACGAGGATGACCGCCCGCACCACATCCAGCCCCTCTGATCTCGCCCTTTCAACCGCCGTGATGGTAGACCCGCCGGTTGTTGCGACATCATCGATGATGACAACGCGCTGCCCCGGCAGCATGTCCCCTTCAATCCACCGGACAATCCCGTGATCCTTTTTGCTTTTGCGTATTGAAAATGCGTTGACAGGGCGTTGCCTTAATTCAGATGCAAATGCTGTTGCAACCGCAATAGGATCGGCCCCGAAGGTGAGTCCGCCGATGCCGTCCGCACCCAAATTCTGTATGGCATCGAAAACAAGATGACCCACCAGGAACATGCCTCTCGGGCTCAATGTAGTGGGTTTGCAGTTCACGTAAAATCGACTCAACCGGCCTGAAACAAGTTTAAATGACGGCGTTTCGCTATACGTAAAGGACTTCCGGCACAAAATTTCGATAAGTTCCTGTTTCATTTACGGGTAACCCAAAAGAAAGTGTTGATTTTAAGATGGTGATTAGATATTAAAAAGCCTCCACTGAAATGGAAGAAGCTGGTTTAATGGGATTCAGTGGAGGCCCTGAGCAAGGAAAACTGGTGTCAGCACTCCTCGAACTCGCAATACGTCATATCAATAAAATCGGAACGGGTCAAATTAAAACCCTCTCGCCCGATTCGGAAACCCAATTCGAGCGAAAGCCGAGGATGTCCGAGATCCAAGGCATCAAGGGCGAAGCTGCAGGAAGCGGCTGTGAACCCTTGACAAAACATGAGATTTGGGGTTACTCGTTTTTCCGGAAGGCTGAACAATCCGATTGGAGGTTGAAATAAAACGTACATGATAACGAAAAAACATTTTTTGGGTCTATTGATTTGTTTGGCTGTTGGACACCTGTTTGTCATTACCGGCGTTTCCGCCGCAGAAGACCCTGCCGAACAATTTACCCTGGAACAAACTATCGAGAAGGCCATAGAGGTTAATCTCAAGCTAAAGTCGTCTCAGGAGGAGATAAAGGCGGCCACAGCCGTAAAAAATGTGAAAAGAACCAACTTCTTTCCCACCTTAAATGCATCGTACCAGTACATAAAAAGAGACGAAACCGCAGTCGTCGGCGGCACGGTATTGAAAGCCGGAAGAGAGCACACGTTTGTGACCGGATTTAGCCAGCCGATATTTACCGGTTTTTCTCTGTTGAACCAGTACAATATTGCCGGCCTGGGTCTCGATGTTTCCGTTGTCAGCGAGAAACTCCTGCTCCAGGACATTATATTGGATGCGAAAAGAACATTCTTTGATCTTTTAAAGGCCCAAAAACTTGTGGCCATCGCCCAGGAAACCGTTACACAGATTACCGCACAGAAAGATGTGGCGGAGAATTATTACACTGTCGGCATGTCCCCTTTAAATGATTTTCTACAGGCGCAGGTCGAGCTGGCCAACGCCGAACAGCAACTCATCGTGGCAAAAAACGACCTGGCCAATGCCGAATCCAGGTTCAATGTTCTGCTCCGCCGGCCCATTAATTCAACCGTAAATGTTGAAGACATACTCGATTATACGTCCTTCGAGCACGATCTCGATTACTGTATTTCAGAAGCGGGAAAAGCCCGTCTGGAGATACAGATCGCTGACAAGGAAATTGAAATCGCCCAAAAAGAAATAGCGCTCGTTCAAAAAGGTTACTGGCCCAGCGTAAATCTCAACGGGAACTATTTTTTCAACGGAACCGACTGGGATGCCGACGGTGGCCCGGGAATATCCGACCCCGAAGGATGGACCCTTACGGCGCTGGCTTCATGGAATTTCTGGGAATGGGGACGAACAACCTACGGAAAAAAAGAGAAGCTGTCGCGTCTTTCCCAGGCAGAGCTGCAAAAAACAGATATTCTTGACAATATTCACCTGGAAGTCAAAACTGCGTATTTGAGAACACAAGAAGCTGAAAAGGCGATCATCGCCATTGAGAAAGCCATTGAGCAGGCAAAAGAAAACTTCAGGATCAACGAAGAGCGTTACAAGGAACAGATGGCCACTTCCACGGATGTTCTGAATGCACAGACACTTCTATCGAGAACAATGACAAATTATTACAACGCACTGTATGAATTTAAAAAGGCAAAAGCTTCTCTGTACAGGGCCATGGGCCAGGAAGTCATGAAATGATCGATGGAGGCAACAAAGACGCAATCATCCGGATGTTCCATGTTCACAAGAATTATGGCCCAAAGAAATCCCTCATAGATATCACCCTCGACGTCTATAAAAACGAGTTCCTGTTCATCAGTGGTCCCAGCGGCGCGGGCAAAACCACCCTGCTCAAGATTCTCTATCTGGGAGAACCCGTATCGGAAGGACAGGTGTTGATCGACGGTATGAATCTCTCCAGGATATCCCGCAAACGAATACCCTTCCTGAGACGCAAAATCGGAATCATATTTCAAGATTATAAGTTAATATCCACTAAAACGGTTTATGACAACGTCGCGGTAGTACTCGAGGCCATGGGCAAAAAGCGCCGTCTGATCCAGAAAAAGGTGAGAAGCGTACTGCGAACGGTGGGAATGGAGGACAGGGCCGTTTCACTTCCCCCGAGCCTTTCCGGCGGCGAGCAGCAGCGGGTTGCGTTTGCCAGAGCTGTCGTCGGTGATCCAAAAATAATTCTCGCCGACGAACCCACCGGCAGTCTCGATACACAGTCTGCCGATATCATTTTTGATCTTCTCAAACGATTTCACAACCGTGGCGCCACCGTTATTATCGCCACGCACGACAAAGAACTGATGCGAAAAACCGGAGGGCGGATCATTCATCTCACGCAGGGGTGCATGCAAAGACCGACTGCCCAATAACTCAAAATGTTTCTTTACTACAAGCGCGCCACACAAGATATCCGGGACAACTTCTTCCTGAACGCGGTGACCGTCGTCACCATCGCCTTGTCTATCCTTATCGTCAGCGCCTTCGCCCTGTTTTTTGTAAATGCCAATGAAATAATGCGTTCCTGGAAACAGGGCTTGAGAATAATGGTCTATCTCAAACCGGATATCGCAGAAGAAACGATCTCTGAAATAAAAAGTAAAATCAGTGGAATGTACGGGGTTCAACGTGTCGAGTTCATATCAAAAGCCCAGGCCCTGTCCATGCTGAAGGAAAAGATGAAGCGTCAATCATCCCTGATCGAGAACCTTAAACAGAATCCGCTTCCGGATGCTTTTGAAGTCCGAATGATCGCTTCATCGCAAAACAGAGAAAATATCGAACCCCTGGCAACCCGTATCGAGTCGATCCCCCAGGTGGACGAAGTCGAATACGGTCAGAGCTGGCTCGGGCGGTTTACAAATATTTTCAACCTGTTCCGACTAACCGGATACGCATTGGGCGGCCTCTTCTTTATGGCCTCCGTATTTATCGTGGCCAATACAACCCGGCTTGTTCTTTATTCGCGGCGTGAAGAGGTAGAGATTATGCGTCTTGTCGGCGCTGAAGACAGATTTATCAGGGCGCCCTTCTACATCCAGGCCCTTATCCAGAGCATATTTGGCAGTGCTATGGGGCTGGGCGCATTGTACATTACCTTTTTGTTCGTATCTTCAAATGTCGAACAGGATTTTTCATACGGACTTTTTCATATCCGATTTTTCTCTCCCGGCGTTCTTTTGCTTATATTGCTGTGCAGCATGCTCGTCGGATGGACAGGTGCTTTTATTTCACTGAAACAGTTCTCAAACCGATGACCCCCATGCAAAACCCATGTCTCTCATCTGTCGGCCGTTGCGTGCACGGGGTAACACCGCATATGAAAATTTATGGTGTCGTTGTTCGCGGGCTGCTGGCCATCGTCGGCGTTCTTCTTGTTTTGAGCACCGCAGCGGTTTACGGCGATCCGCCGGAAGAAATCGGTACAATAACCGCGCCAAGGCTGAATATGCGGCCTGAACCCGGAACCCAGACCGCCCCGATAAAAATACTTCGCAAGGGAGCAACGGTTAAAATTCTTAAGAGGTTTGATGGATGGATCGAAATCATGCATGAAGGACAGGTCGGTTACATCCGGGACAGAACATCCTATGTGCACATCATAAAAGATCCGGACAGCCAGCCCGCCAGAGACAACGCCATCCCGCCAGACACCGTTCCGGGCACCCCGCTCGACGAAAACGACATACAGCGTTTTAAAAAAGAAGCCGAAGACATCGGTCGCAAAATTGAAAAATCCAGATCTGAGGTGATGGCCATCACCAAAGAGGAAACCCGCACCATAAACAGTTTGGACGAGATCGATCTGACCCTCAATAAAACCCGGCGACGTGTGCAGTCTTTTGAATCCGAACTTGTCGATCTCGAAAAAAAGATCGAGGAGACAACCCGGCTCTCTGAAGATCTTCTGATACAAATAAAAGCCACCGAAGATTACGCCGCTAAACGTCTGGCAGCCCTCTACAGGCTCAACTGGCTGGGCACCCTGAATTTTATCGCTTCCGCCGAATCCATTTACGAAATTATTTTACGTAAAAAGGCCCTCGAACGGGTCCTGGCATATGATGAGAACATGCGGAGAAACTTTATAGAAAATAAAGCCAGGCTCGAAGCCCTGCTGGAGAAACAAAACAGTCAAAAAAAGGAAAAGCTCTCTCTGGATGTCGCTTTGAACGAGCAAATAAAGATTATGACCCGGGAGAAGTCAAAACGCTCTATGCTTCTCGCTGATATTCGCAACCAGCGCTCTCTTGAACTGGCCGCCATCGAATCCTTAAAGCAAGCCGCGATCACGCTCGATCAAACCATAAAATCATTAAACGTAAAGCTGGATCAGCCGGAATACGTCGAGAAGAAAGCCGAAGACACGCAACAAAAGCCATTTCACGCTTTAAAAGGGTTGCTTAAAATGCCCGTCAAAGGTAAAATAGTTTCCTTTTTCGGTTCGTATAAAAACACCAAATTCAATGTCGTAAATTTCCGGAGCGGTATTGATATAGACGCAGACCGTGGAGAACCCGTACATGCCGTAAGTACGGGGAAAACGATCTATTCCAGCTGGTTTAAAGGTTACGGCAACATGATCATCATAGATCACGGAGATAGTTACTACACGGTTTATGCCCACATTGAAGAACTCTTCAAGGATAAAGGTGATCCGGTAGAAATCGGAGAAGTTATCGCCACCGTCGGCGATTCCGGTTCAATGCACGGTCCGAGACTCTATTTTGAGATACGGCATCGCGGAAAACCCGAAGATCCGCTTGTGTGGATTAAAGAAGGATAGAAGGAGTAAACAATGCGCACCCCCAAAAATCGAAACATAAAACTATGGCTGGTTGCGGTATCTGTCGCTGTATTTATGACACTAACGGCCGGTTTTTACCGTGACCTTCTGGCCGATGCGGAAGAGACCTACAAAGAGCTTAAAATTTTTTCCGACGTCATTGAGCTGATCGAGCAAAACTACGTTGACCCCGTTGATGCAAAGGAATTGATACAGAATGCCATTCAGGGGATGGTGAACAGCCTCGATCCCCACTCCGCACTGCTTCCCCCGGACGCTTTTGAGGAACTGCAGATGGACACCCAGGGGAAGTTTACCGGAATCGGTGTCAGCATAACCATGCGAGATGGTTTTGTTATGGTGATTGCACCCATAGAAGGTACCCCCGCCTTTAAGGCCGGAATAGAAGCCGGTGATAAAATTATCAAGGTCGATGGACAACCGGTCAAAGATTTGCAGGAAGCCGTAAAAATGATGAGAGGGCCCAAGGGAACAACGGTCGTTGTTTTTATTAAGCGGGAAGAAATTGAAAAACCGTTGGAATTCACGCTGATTCGAGATGTTATACCCATAGAGAGCGTAAAAGCCATTCTCCTGAAACCGGGGTACGGATACATCCGGATCACAAACTTCAGTGACGGCACGACAAAAGATCTCGTCGCCGCTCTAAAAGAACTGGAATCGGGAGACCCGCCCCTCTCCGGTCTCGTGCTCGATCTGCGTGGAAATCCCGGGGGACTGCTCCCTCAATCAATTCAAGTTTCGGACATTTTCCTGGACAGTGGTACAATACTATCCATCAAGGGCCGGGTGGAAAAACATACAAAAATTTATACGGCACACCCCAACGCGATCAAGCGGAGTTATCCGATCGTCGTGCTGATTAACGGCGGGAGCGCCAGCGCATCAGAAATCGTTGCCGGAGCGCTGCAGGATAACAAGCGGGCGCTTTTACTGGGAACCAATTCATTCGGAAAAGGATCTGTCCAGACCGTAGAAACCCTGAGAAACGGTTTCGGTATTAAACTAACCATCGCGAGATATTATACGCCCAGCGGCCGATCGATACAGGCAAAGGGCATTGAACCGGATATCGTCGTGAAATACAAACTCTTAGACCCGTCTGATTCGGCAGGGACTGACAGCCGCATAATCAAAGAGAAGGATCTGAAAAATCATCTCGAGGCGGAACCAACGCAAGCTGAAAGAAAAGAGACCGACAAAAAGAAATTGCAGATCACTGAAGAAGAAAACAAATATCGGAAGCTCAAACTCGAAGCGCTTCAATCCGACAACCAGGTGATGCGTGCGCTTGAAATCCTTGTCGGTCACAAACTTTTCAAGGATATTACCTGACAATAAATGGCCCAACAGAAACCCGTTAAAAAAAGAACGGCCAAAACAGGGAAATCCGCGAAGCGCCCTGACTTTAAAACGCATCTTAAAAGGAGTATTGCCGGACTGTTCATTCTGGTTCTTCTGGTGGTTTCAGCAGGCGTTCTTGCGCATTATATGATGCGGCGAAAAATGCCTGAGCAATCGTTACCTGCCGTTAAACCCGCTCCGGTCTACAAAAAAGAGATACCACCGCCGGCCTTTGAAATCTTCCCCAAAGAGGAAGCACCCCTCCCGAAACCGGTACCGGCGCCCGAAATTCCTCTTCCTGAAAAACAACCCAGGGCGGCCATTATCATCGATGATCTGGGGTATGACCGGGGGATTGCGGAAAAATTTCTCGAACTTGATGCCGTTCTCACGTTTTCCGTGCTCCCGTACAGCCCCTTTCAGAAAAAAATTGCGCGCGCCGCCCATGAAAAAGGATATGACACCATGCTTCATCTGCCTATGGAGCCTTTCGAGTATCCTGACGTGGATCCCGGCCTCGGTGCGTTGCTTACCGCCATGTCTCCGGACCAGCTCATCAAGCAGCTCAATGACGACCTGGACACCGTTCCGTTTATTAAAGGTGTCAACAATCACATGGGCTCTAAGATGACGACCCTGTCCCCACAGATCTACCAGATCTTTTCCGTTCTGAAAAAGAGGAACCTTTTTTTCATCGACAGCCGATCGACCCACAAAACCATCTGCAGGCCGTCTGCCCGGTTGTTTCAAATTCCATTCGGCGAAAGGAATGTATTTCTCGACCACAATCCGGATCCCGAATCCATACGCCGCCAGATAGGGCGCCTGATTGAAATCGCCAGAAGCCACGGCGAAGCTATCGGCATCGCACACCCGCATATGGTTACATACGAAGTGCTGCGGAGTCAGCTGGCGGACATAAAAAGACAGGTCCGTCTTGTCCCGGCTTCAGAGGTCGTACATATCACCGAATAATGAAACAACGTTGACACGGCAGCATCATTTCTCTATACTCCCTGCACTGCAGACGTTTTTGCGTTTATAGCGATTTTCAAAACACCGTGCCCAGGGTCACCTCATGAAAAAGCCGCTTCGTCCGTTCATCACCGTTTTTATGTTCTTCATAATCTGTCATTTTTTCATCGCGCAAGGCCATGCGGAAAACATTCGAAAGTGCGTTTGGGCCGGACAATTTTATCCTGCGCAATCCTCCGATCTGAATCAGGCCATTGACGATCTCTCCCGGAAGGCCAGGGCAACGCGGGTTCAGGCACCGCCCGATAAAACACTTAAAGCCCTGATTTTGCCACACGCCGGGTATGTCTATTCCGGATGGACTGCCGCCCATGCCTCGCTGGTTTTGTCAAAAAACCGGTTTTCCAAGGTCATTCTGCTGGCACCGGATCACCGTGTGGGCTTTCGCGGCGGCGCCATCAGTGACGTATCCGCTTATGAAACCCCCCTCGGCCGGATCATGCTTCATCCGGATGCCGCGAAATTGCGCCGGGATTTCGATATGTTTCAAGCCATTCCGGCTTCCGACCAGGCCGAGCACTCGCTGGAGGTGATCCTGCCGTTCCTGCAGCATTACATCGGGGAATTCACACTTGTTCCGATTGTCCTCGGCCAGTGTGACATCCATCGGATCGCGGCGGCCCTCGACCCCCTGATTGATACAAACACGCTGGTGGTGGCAAGCTCGGACCTGTCTCACTACCTTCCCTATTCCGATGCTGTTGAAAAGGACCGGGAGACGATCCGGATGATTCTGAATCTCGACGGCGGCGAGCTGATAAAACACACAGATTCCGCATGCGGGGTGGGGCCGATACTCGTTCTGATGAATCTGGCACAGCAGCGTGCCTGGCAGCCGATTCTTCTCCATTATTCAAACAGCGGGGACACCGCCGGAGGACGGGACAGGGTTGTCGGCTATTCAGCCGTCGCCTTCTATGGAGGTTCATCTATGCAACAGAATGATTCCGAACAGAAATTAAATTCGGCGCAGGGGCAGGTGCTGGTTAAGCTGGCCCGCAGGACCGTTTCGGAAAGGCTCGGACAAAAGACGGAAGACGCCAAATCGGGAGCCCTTGAGACCGACCTTACGGATATGGATTTTCAGGCCCGCCGCGGCACCTTTGTCACCCTTCACAAGGACGGCCGGCTTCGGGGCTGCATCGGGAGCCTGGCCGCCAGGGAATCCATTTTAGACAGCGTCAAGCACAATGCCCTCAATGCGGCATTCCACGATCCCCGTTTCCCTCCGCTCGCTGCCGATGAACTGGACAGCGTTGATTTCGAAGTCAGCATCCTGACCGAACCGCAACCGCTCGAATACGCGGACAGCGGCGATTTGTTGAACAAACTTCGCCCGAAGGTGGATGGTGTCATCATCCGCAAAGACGCAAAAAGCGCCACTTTTTTGCCTCAGGTCTGGGACCAGTTGCCGCGCCCCGAGGATTTTCTGTCCCATCTCTGCAGAAAGGCCGGCTTGTCGTCCGATGCCTGGCAACATACCAAACTGGAAGTTTCCACCTATCAGGTTCGATATTTTGAAGAAAAAAAATAATCGTGCCGTAACGCGGGTGGTGATCGCCACGGGCATTTCTTCCGTGGTGACCCAGTTGTTGACCATTCGCGAATTTTTGGCACAGCTTCAGGGTAACGAGTTCGTCATCGCCCTGATTCTTTTCAATTGGATGATACTGGGCGGCACGGGTACACTTCTTGCACGATGGGTCACCCGGCGCCTCCGGCAGGTGACGATCCATCGGCTGGGGTGGATTTCTCTGCTGATGTCCGCTCTTCCCGCCATCCAGATTATGGGCATCCGGGTGCTCCGTGATGTCTTCTTTATTCACGGGAGCTCCATCGGATTTTACCCCACCTTGGCCTATACGTTTTTTACCATAGCACCGTATTGTCTCGTGCTGGGGTTTGTTCTTCCGTACAGCCTCTTTGTGATCCGCACCGAAATTCCCGATTACCGCGGTGCGCGCATTTATATAACGGACAACATCGGAGATGTTTCCGGCGGCGCCCTGTTCTCCTTTGCCCTTGTTTATCTGGTCACCCCCTTTCAAGCCGTGCTTCTCGCAAATCTGCCATTGCTGGCCGCAGCCTATTTTCTTTTTCCCGGCGCATCCCGGCGGCGTCCGTCTGTTATTTCGGGGGTGGGCCTGGCGCTGTTGATCCTTGTATCCGCCGTTTTCGTTGAACCGGCCTCCCTTGCACCCAAAGAAGGAAAACTGGTCCTTTATCGCGAATCCCGTTACGGCAGGATTGCCGTCCATCAAGACCGGGAGCAGTTCACGCTTTTTCTCGGCGGCACCCCGCTTTTCAGCAGCCAGAATCTGGAAATGGCCGAAGAAACCGTCCATTATCCCCTGTCGCAACTCGATGAAGCGAAACAGATTCTGTTGATTTCCGCAGAGAGCGGCATGATGGGAGAAGTACAAAAATACCGGCCGGATACGGTGGATTATGTGGAACTGGACCCCCAGGTTGCTTCCATCCAATTCAGATTCGGCCTGATCGAATCGATTCCCGGTTTGAACGTCATTCATCAGGACGGCCGGGCCTATCTGTCAACCACCCGGAAAAGCTACGACGCCATAATCATCAACCTGACCGAACCGGACACCTTTCAAATCAACCGGTTCTTTACCGACCGTTTCTTCGCTCTGGCCAGAAGTCATCTCTCCTCCCGGGGCATCCTCAGCTTTTCCATGCAGGGATATGACAATTACCTTGCCGAACCACAGCGACAGAAGCTTTCCTCCCTTTACAATACGGTGAAAGGATACTTCCGGCACGTGCTGCTGCTGCCGGGTCAGAAGATCATCTTTCTCTGCTCGGATCAGCCCATCCGGACGGATATCCCGAAGCTGCTCGAAAAAAAAGGAATTTCAACGCGTTACATCAGCGGATATTTTTACGGCAACCTGACCCGGGAAAGAATCTCGCAGCTGAACGAACTGATGGATCCCGCCGCACCCAAAAACCGGGATGATTCCCCGGAGTTGATGCGGTTGATGTTTTCCCAGTGGTTTGCCAAATTCGCCACGTCGCCTGCCGGATTTTTCATTGTGTCGGCCGTGCTGCTCGTCATATACATGGCACGTGTAACCCGTGAAGAATTTGTTCTTTTCTCCACCGGCTGCATCGTCATGGGGTGCGAGATTCTGGTTATTTTTGCTTTTCAGATCTTTTTCGGTTATATTTACCTGCAGATCGGATTGATCGTCACCGTGTTTCTGGCCGGCCTCCTTCCCGGTGCCTGGTTCGGCGACCGACTGCACGGCCGGGGAAAACGAATCTTGATGTTTGCCGACGGGCTGCTTATTTTATTGTTGCTGCTTTTGATCATAGCCCTGCAGCACGGTGGAGATCGCGTGCCGGTGGGTGCTTATCTCGGTTTCGGTTTTGCGGTTTCCCTGGTCTGCGGCTTTCAATTTCCCGTTGCACTGGTTTTGCGGGGCGGAGACGCGTCGGCCGTGACACGGATCTTTTCCGCGGATCTCATCGGCGCCGCCGTCGGAACCTTGGTGACCAGCACGCTTCTGATTCCTTATTTCGGTATCCTATGGACGGCGGCCGGACTGATCGGGCTGAAGCTCATCAGCCTGACGGTGATTGGAGTGAGTCGTGAAAAAAATTAGCAGACGCCGTTTTTTATACTGCGGTGCGGCATTTTTGGCGTTGCCCGCGCCGGCCGGCGCGTTTCAGCTCTTTCCCGATACCGGCAGCAAGGCATCCGGCCCTGACGATATCCGCGGAACGGTATTCAAGGGTGACGCCCCCGAAAAATTGTGGAAATGGTCCAAAGAAGGCTTTCTCTACAAAAAGATGGGCGGCGACAAGGTGGTCTGCGGCATCTGCCCCAACCGCTGCGTTCTGGCCCCCGGGGACCGCAGCGTCTGCCGCTCCAAGGTCAACATGGCAGGCACCCTGTACAGCCTGGCATACGGCAATCCCTGTGCCGTGAACGTCGATCCTGTTGAAAAAAAGCCGCTGTACCATTTCAAACCCCGGTCAAAAGCCTTTTCTCTGGCCACCACCGGGTGCAACTTCCGATGCCTGAACTGCCAGAACTGGGAGATTTCCCAGGTCAAACCGCATGAGGTGCGGCACCATGAGCTTTTCCCGCCCGAAGCGGTAATTGCTGCGAAAAATTCCGGGTGCGTCTCCATCGCCTATACGTATTCCGAGGCCATTACCTATTTTGAGTACATGATCGATATTGCCCGGTTGGCCAAAGATGCCGGCATTTGCAATCTTTTGATTTCAAACGGTTACATAAACCAGACCCCGCTTCTGGAACTCTGCACGGTGCTGGACGCCGCCAATATCAACTTGAAATCCTTCGATGATGCCATTTACCGGAAACTCAACGGCGGCCGTCTTCAGCCGGTGCTTGACACCTTCAAAACCCTTCACCGGCAGGGCATCCATTTTGAGATGACCAACCTGGTGGTCCCCGGTTACGTCGATGATGAGGAGATGGTCAAGGCGATGTGCCAGTGGATTCTTGACAACCTGGGGCCGGATTATCCCCTGCATTTTTTGCGGTTTTTTCCGAAATACAAGCTCGACCGGCTGCCCCCGACCCCTTTGTCAACCCTTATTCGCTTCCGGGAGGTGGCCATGGCAGAGGGAATTCGCTATGCCTATGTGGGCAACGTCCCCAACCACGAGGGAAACAACACCTACTGTCACAACTGCAAAAAAATGTTGGTCGAACGGGTGGGATATTCTATTCCGGCATACAACCTGGACGGAAATCGATGCAAATTCTGCAAGACCGTCATCCCCGGGCAATGGACATAGAGCTTGGCGCAGAGGGCAGAGAGGATGGCGTGTAGAACAGAGAGAAAAGCACCAAACATGTTAACAGCGATATGAATATGGTATCGTGGGATAGGGATAGTTTGATATGAAATACTCACAGGCCAGACCGGGAAGAATCTTTGTTATCCGGCTCGAAGACGGGGATATGGAGAGTTTTTTATTGACACACATATCCTTTTCCATTTATAGCTAGCCTATCTTCCTATAATCTTTAAATTCTTAAAATGCTTTTTTTTTCGATGGTTATCCGGCCCGAAACTCTCAGGAGGTTGTCATTCTAAAATTATTCTTGGAATTGCTGTGAATACCCGTGCGCATGCCGTTTAAAACACAATGTCAGGGCATTCGTATGAAAGGTCTGTGCGGCGTTTCCATTCAACGCTTAAATGGCACTTAACAACAAGGTGAAACGTATGATTGAAATCAGAATACATGGTCGAGGCGGACAGGGAAACGTTGCGGCTGCAGAGCTTTTGTCGATTGCAGCGTTTGCAGACGGAAAATTTTCCCAGGCGTTTCCCTCTTTCGGGGCTGAACGGATCGGCGCCCCTGTCCAGGCGTTTGTAAGAATTGACGACAAAAAAATTCGAACGCGGGAGGATGTCCGGACGCCGGATTATCTGATCATTCAGGACGAATTCTTGATCGAAACGGTCCCTGTTTTGGATGGATTGAAACCTGACGGTTTAATTCTGATCAATTCAGACAGGCTCCCCGAGGATTTAAACATTAAAACAACCGCAACTATTGAAACCATTCCTGCTACGGAAATCGCCCTTGAAATCATCGGCAGGCCCATCCCCAACGCCGTGATGATCGGCGCATTCTGTGCTATTACCGGTCTGGTGAGCCTTGACGCTGTACAGAAGGCCATTATGGGCAAGTTCCCCGGCAGGGTCGGAGAAAACAATGTGGCCGCCCTTGAACGGGCTGCTGAAATCATACAAAAGAGGTAGGTTTATGCTGAAACAAATTGAAGGATCTCATGCTGTTGCGGATGTGGTAGCCATGTGCCGCCCCAACGTTATTTCCGCGTATCCGATCACGCCGCAAACCCACATTGTGGAAGCGCTGGCGTCCATTGTCGGCGAGGGCCGGCTGGACGCCGAGTTTGTCAATGTGGAAAGTGAATTTGCTGCGGCATCGGTTGTGTTGGGGGCCAGTGCCGCGGGTGCCCGTACATACACGGCAACATCATCGCAGGGGCTGTTGCTCATGAGCGAAGTCATTTACTGCATTGCGGGAATGCGACTGCCCGTTGTGTTAACCTGTGCCAACCGGGCCATATCCGCACCGCTGAGTATATGGAACGATCAGCAGGACTCCATGGCACTGAGGGATGCGGGATGGATTCAGCTCCATGCCGAGGACAACCAGGAGGCGGCGGACCTGCACATCCAGGCGTTCAAAATCGCGGAGCAGACCTTTCTTCCGGTCATGGTTTGCATGGACGGATTTATTCTGACGCACGCATTCGAGCCGGTCGACGTTCCGGATCCAAAAGATGTGGATGCCTTTTTGCCCCCGTTTAAACCCAAAAACATTGTCGATCCCCGCTGGCCCAGGGGTATCGGCCTTTTTGCGGACCCCCGGTTTTACCTGGAAACCCGCTACATCCTCCACCGGGCCATGGAAAAATCCGAGGACACCATCAACGATGTCAGCGCCGAATTTGCCAAAGCATTCGGCAGGGACAGCGGCGGTTTTATCAAGACCTACAAGCTGAAAGATGCCGATCTTGTTATTGTTTCCATGGGCTCTGTGGTCGGGACCATCAAGGAGCTCATCGACCGGCTGGAAGAAGAGGGTAAGAAAGTCGGGCTGTTACAAATATGTTCCTATCGCCCGTTTCCGCGAAACGCGGTTTACAATGCCTTAAAAGACAAAATGAACATTGTTGTGCTGGAAAAGTCGATTTCACTGGGAAGAGGCGGCATTCTGGCCAGCGACGTGCGCTGGTCCTTTCCCCGGGCAGAGAAAAAAGACCGCAACATCAGCAGTTTCATTGCCGGTCTCGGCGGCAGAAACATACCGATAGACGATCTTCGGTACATGGTGGAAAAGGTGGAGAAAGAACCCGTGGAAATCGAATTTTTAGGGTTGAAAAAGGAACTCATAGCAGAGAAGGATTTGTAATAATGAGCATAACAGAAGAAGAACTCAACAGAGTAGAAAAAAAAGACCTGTTTACCAGCGGCCATCGGGCGTGCGGCGGTTGTGCCCAGGCCCTTGCCGCGCGTCTGGTTCAAGACGCTTCGGGCGAAAACACCATCGCGTGCGTTGCCACGGGGTGTCTGGAAGTGTTCAGTTCACCCTATCCGGACCCGTCCTGGCGCGTTCCTTTCTTGCACAGCCTGTTTGAGAACGCGGCAGCGGTGGCTTCCGGCGTGGAAGCCGCCTACAAGGCCTTGAAAAAAGGACCGGTCAACATCATCGCCCAGGGCGGTGACGGCAGTACGGCCGACATCGGGTTTCAGTGCATCAGCGGCATGTTCGAACGGGGCCACAACGTGCTCTATGTCTGCTACGACAACGAAGCATACATGAATACCGGTGTTCAGCGTTCCAGTTTTACACCCTTTGGCGCCCGTACCACCACCACGCCCATGGGAAACAAAATCCGGAAGAAAGATATGCCTGCCATTGCCGCCGCTCACGGGATTCCGTATGTTGCCACCGCCACAACGGACGATTTCAGAGATCTTCAGCGCAAGGTGAAGTTCGCCCTGACCATCGAAGGACCCAAATACATTCACATCCTCGCGCCCTGCCCGTTGGGATGGGGGCATCACGGAGAACTCTCCATAGAGATCAGCCGTTTGGCCAAGGATACCGGGTTGTTTCCCATTTTTGAAATTATCAACGGCAAGGTGACCAACGTGAGAAAGATTCCCGTCAAAAAGCCCGTGGAAGAGTATCTGAAACCGCAAGGCCGGTTCAGACACCTCTTCAAAAAGGGCGTGCCGACGGAAGTCGTGGCCGAAATTCAAAAAATTGCCAACCAAAATATAGAGAGGTTTAATTTATAATGGAAAAGCTGCCTTTAGGATTAGTCCTGGATTTGCGTAAAGTGGTGCCTTACAAAACAGGGTCATGGCGGACCCTGATGCCGGTGAACATAACCCAGATTCCGCCCTGCACGCACAATTGCCCTTCGGGCAACGACATCCGTGGGTTCTTGAGAGTCCTTGCAGAGCGGCAGGACTACGAAGACGCCTGGCATATTCTGACCCGCACCAATCCTCTGCCGGCAACCTGCGGCAGGGTCTGCCCCCATCCCTGTGAGGGGGGGTGTAACCGCCGGGATTTTGACACGCCCCTGGCCATAAACAGCGCGGAACGCACCGTGGGGGATTATGGTCTGGAGCAAAAGCTGGAACACATGAAACTCCTCTCGCCTCGAAAAGAGAAAGTGGCGGTGGTGGGATCCGGACCGGCAGGGCTTTCATGCGCGTTTCATCTGGCCAAAAGGGGGTTTAAGGTAAAAATATTCGAAGCGAACAGCGAACCCGGCGGGATGATGCGCTACGGCATCCCGTCCTACCGCCTGCCGAATTACATCCTGAAACAGGAAATCGACAATATTCTCAAGCTCGGCATCGAGCTGGAATGCAATGTCAAAGCGGGTGTCAACATTCCGATGGATCAGTTGACCCGGGAATATGACGCGGTCTTTTTGGGACTCGGCGCCCAGATCGGATCATCCATAGGACTTCCCGGTGAAGATGTGCAAAACGTTTATACCGGTGTGGAGTTCCTGAATCAGATCAACAGCGGAAAGATCGTGGAACTGGGCCGTGACGTGGTTGTCATCGGCGGCGGCAATACGGCCATGGACTGTGCCCGCGTCGCCAAACGGCTGGGCGCGAATGTCAGTGTCTTTTACCGGCGTACCCGAATGGAGATGCCTGCCATCAAGGCCGAGATCGATGAAGCCATGGAAGAGCGCATCATGTTTCGTTATCACACCAACCCGGTAAAGATCCTCAACGATGAAGGTCGGTCCATCGGCGTTCTTTGCGTCCAGATGGAACTGAAAGAACCGGATGCCAGCGGCCGGGCCAGACCGGTCCCCATCAAAGGTTCGGAAGCGGTTTATCCGGCGGATACCGTCATTATGGCAACGGGCCAGGCCGTGGATTATGACGGCATCGACATCCAGAAAATGGACAACCAGTGGATTCAAACAAATGACAGGTTGATGACCAGTATGGACGGCGTATTTGCCGGCGGTGACGCGGTGATAGGCCTTGAGACGGTTACCGCGGCAATCGGACAGGGCACCCGGGCCGCGTCCGCCATTGAAGATTACATCGAAGGCAGGGTGGAAAGCAGACTGGCCCAGCCGCCGGTGCTCTATTCCAAGGATCTCAATACGTACTACTATAAATCCGCAAAACGATTCACCAAGGAAGCCGTGTCCATTCACCGGCGACTGAAGGGTTTCCGGGAGATTTATCCGGCGTTTGATGAAGAGGAGATCATTAAAGAAGCGGAACGCTGTTTCAGCTGCGGTCTCTGTTTTCATTGCGGCAATTGCTATATGTACTGCCCGGACAATGCCGTAAAGATATCGCAAAAAACGGGAATGTACGAATTTGACCTGGACTTCTGCAAGGGATGCGGCCTTTGCGTCAAAGAATGCCCCTGTCATTATATTCAGATGACACTTGAAAAATAATCCGGTGACCGGCGGCGTGATCGTTTTGGGTTCCGATCATTCCTGATCTCTGCAAGTTCGATTCCGTGTGAAACCGTTTAACGTGCGAACCTGAACCGCCATCAAATAAAAAGCCCGCCTGAAAAGGAAGGCTTTTTATTTTTTGTGGAATTATTTTTGCGAAAATCACTTGCCGCCCCTTAAAGAAATGCAACTCATTCAGAGAGCCTCATGAAAATTATTGACAAACTCAAAGCCATATCCCGATCACGAAAAATTCTGCTGGGCGTGTTTGTTGCTTTTCTGGTTTACACGATCACCGGCTTTCTGGTGCTGCCCCCCATCGTCAAATCCGTGGTTTCGGAAAAACTCTCTCTGGCCTTGCATCGTGACACCCGGGTTTCGGGTGTAAAGATCAATCCTTACACCCTCTCCGCCCGATTAACCGGACTAACCGTCATGGATACGGATGGAAAACCGCTCACCGCCGTTGATGAGATTTTTATAAATCTCCAGCTTTCGTCTCTGTTCAAACAAGCATTGGTTCTAAACGCATTCCACGTCCATGGTCCGTATTTCCGCATCGTCCGAACCGGATCGGACGGGTTCAACTTCTCAGATCTCATTCCCGAAGAAAATCGCGCCAAAGAAAAAAATCAACGACGTGAAACTTCCGCTGGTGGTTGTCGATCATCTGGAAATCGGGAACGGGCAGATCCTTTTTTCCGATCGATCTCAGGGGCAACCGTTTACCGCATCACTGAACCCGTTCGATGTTACGATGGATCATTTCAGCACCCAAAGGGACCGGCAGGCGACATTCAAATTCGCTGCAACAACCGGAAACAAAGAAACCATCGAGGGGGAGGGCTCTTTTTCCGTCAATCCGATGCAATCAGAAGGCGTCATTGCCCTGAATGGAATGATTTTGGAAAAATACGCGCCCTATTATCAACATTACGTTCAATTCGACATCGCCGGGGGCACGATGGATTTTAAAACCGGCTACCGGTTTCATTTGGCGGAATCCGAACCGGCCGTAAACCTTTTCCAGACACATTTTTCCCTGAACGCATTGAAACTTGAAGACCGCTCAAAGCACGAAGCATTTTTCACGCTGCCCCGGTTTTCCGTCGACGACACGGAAGCGGATTCACTGGCCCGGACCATCACCGTCGGCAGCCTCTCCACCGATGATGGATTTCTGCTCTGCCGGCGGTCCAAAAAAGGCCTTCTGAATCTTGAGAATCTGGTCGTACTGCCGGAAAGCTCAGCGGAATCGAAGCCGGCAGAAAAAAAACCTGCAACATCAAAACCGTGGCAGGCGGATCTCAAAAACCTTGTGGTGAAAAACTATACGGTGAGGTTCAATGACCTTCAACCGCCGGAACCCGTGGACTTCACGCTGGACAAAATCACTCTCACTGCCGAGAACCTTTCCACAAAAAAGGACGCCAAAGGAAATACCGCCGCCGCCATGCGGTACAACAAGAAGGGCACGATATCTGTCCGTGGCCCCGTGGCCGTTCAGCCGCTTTATGCAGATATCCAGGTCGAGGCAAGCAACATCAATATCCGCCCCGTTCAGTCATATATCACCGATATTGCCCGGATTGATATCACCGACGGAAATGTCAACGCGCGGGGCCGGCTCAACCTGTCTTTTACGGAAAAAACCGGCCCGAAGATCCGTTACCAGGGCAAGGTTGCCATACGCTCCATGGCATCTGTCGGCAAAACAACTGGCGATGATTTCGTGAAATGGGACGCTTTGGATTTTCGCGGAATGGATATAAACAACAATCCCGTTCGGATCGACATCGATCAGGTGGCGCTGACCGGTTATTACACACAAATAGTCATCAACCCGGACGGAACGATCAATGCCAACCGGATTGTCCGGCGGGACAAACCGGAAGAAAAGCCGGTGTCCGGTAAAGCCGGCGCCGCCGAAAAAGATACAAAAACGTCGCCCACACCGGAAATCAACATCAACACCGTAACCCTGCAAAACGGCACGATCCACTTTGCCGATCGATTCAACAAGCCGAATTTCGAGACCGATCTCATGGAACTCGGCGGCCGGATTTCAGGGATTTCTTCCGACAGCGCGTCGCGAGCGGACGTTTCTCTAAAGGGCGTGCATCAAAGCTCGGCCCCGCTGGAAATCAGCGGAAAGATAAACCCGTTGATCGACAGTCCTTTTGTCGATGTGAAATTGAGTATCCGGGATATTCAACTCAGCCCGTTTTCACCCTATTCCGGAAAATACATCGGTTATATCATTGAAAAAGGAAACCTCCATGTTGAACTGGCATACACGCTGGAGAACAGCAAACTGCACGGAGAAAACCGGATTTTCGTCGATCAGCTGACACTGGGAGATAAGGTGGAGAGCCCCGATGCGACTTCCCTGCCGGTTCGTCTCGGCATTTCTCTTTTACAGGACCGCAACGGCCGCATCTCACTGGATCTGCCGGTGGACGGAGATATCAACAATCCCGACTTTAACGCCGGCAAGGCTGTCTTTAAAATAATCGGCAACCTGTTTGCAAAAGTCATCACCGCACCCTTTGCCGCCTTCGGTTCCATGTTCGGTGGCGGCACGGAGCTCAGCTTCATCGAGTTCGATTACGGAAGCACTCAAATCACTGATATTGCGAAAGAAAAGCTGGACACCCTTACCGCCGCCCTTTATGAGCGGCCTTCGGTTCGGCTGGACATTGCCGGCGGAGCGGATCCGATGATGGACCGGGATGCCCTTGCAACTGTTGAACTGAAAAGCCGTTTAACGGCGGAAAAATTGAAAAGCCTGTCCAAAAAGGAGCGTGAAACCCTATCGCCGGATCAGGTCATCCTCTCGCCTGAGGAATATGACCGGTATTTGAAAAAGGCTTACAAAGATGCGGATTTTCCAAAACCCAGGGACGAAAAGGGGCGGATCAAAAAACTTCCCCCCGAGGAGATGGAGAAGCTCATTGGCACGAATATTCGCATCACGGATGACGCGCTGCGGATCCTGGCGCAAAAAAGAGCCTTTTCCGTTCAGGAGTACATCCTCAAGAGCGAAAAAGTGACGCCGGAGAGGATCTTTGTTCTGGAACCCGAATCTTTTTCGTCGCCGAAAAGTGCGGATGGCGTGAAAAGCCGTGTAAACTTTACGTTAAAATAACACCTAACTAACGCCTAAAGGAGTAAGCGGATGGTAAAAAAAATATGCGCCCCGACGCCGAAGAATCGTTTTGTTTTTGTACGGCTTCCGGTCATCGCCCTGAAGACCCTTCTGCTGACCGGCCTGTCGGTTGTTATCCTGGCAGGCTTGTCTGCCGGTATTTTGGCTGGGTGCCAGGGCACCCTTTTCGAAACCCGGTCCGACGAACCGCCCCCATCCGTTACCGTCTCCGGCATTCAGCCCGTGTCGCCCCAGCCGCCCGGTGAACAGTTCCGGCCCGGGTTGAGCGTGCTCTATTTTGACAAGTTCTTTGAGCGCCACATCAATAAGCTGCCGGTCGGCAAAGAAGCGTTAAAGAGAGGCACGCCGGGAAAACCCATCCCGTACCTGAACCACAGATTCGGCGAATCAAATGTATTTGACAGCCGCAACAACCGCGGTATCGGGATGCAGATGACCGGACTGCTCCGCTTCGATCGTACAGGCGATTACGTGTTCAAGGTGAAGAGCAACGACGGCTTCCGGATGTTCGTCGGCGATCGAATGGTCCTTGACGATCCGACGGTGCACGCCGACCGGTTCTCGGCGCCGGCCACGGTTCGGATGAATATTGCCGGATGGTATCCGCTGATGATCCAGTATTTTCAGCGCAAGGGGACGGCCACCGTCGAACTCTACTGGCAGCCCCCCGGCGCCGCGGATTTCAGTGTGGTTCCGCCTGAAGCGTATGCCCATCTGCCCATGTGATGAGCCCTGGCCCAGAGGCCCCGGTTTTCCAAGACTAAATAAATACATTGTCCTTTTCACTGCATTTGACAAACAGACAATAGTGTCATAATCTACCTGACCAGAGCGGTTCTCAAAATTCTGAACATATTTATGAAAACCGCCTTAAAATCCGGGTGAATTGATTCGCCCGACAACTCTGCTGCGGAGGACCTATGAAAAATCAGCTTGGAACCTTTGTTTTCCGCCTGGCGCTTATTGCCGTCATCGGTATTGCGGGTTTCGGCGTCGGTTTCGCCGGAGATCAAAAAGATATGGGGGGCTGGGAAATCGACAGTCCTTACAACCGCCTGTACAGTGCAAATGAACTGGATCGCATAAAAGCCCGCATCGAGGACATCAAAGAAGTCGTTCCCCTGCCGGGCATGTCGCCGGGCGTGGCGCTTGTTGTCCGCGAATCCCCGGAGGATGAAACCATCCTGGTCCACCTGTGCCCCACCGGGTACATGGATTCGAAAAGCACGGGACTCCGAAAGGGCGATCTGGTCAAAATAAGAGGGGTCTGGATTGAAATCGGCGACAATGACGCCTTCGCGGCGTCTAAGATAACCAGAGGCGAAGATTTTGTGCTCAAGATCCGTTTAACCAAAGACGGCAAACCCTTTTGGGCCATGGACCCTTATGAACTGGCCAAAGAAAAAGCGACAACCGAGTAGTTCCGGCACAACCGGCCCCTGCTTCCACCGGAGGATGAGAGGAACCGGGGCCCCATCCTGGAGGCATTGTACATCATGGTCGATTCCAGCTATTTAAAAGAAAACCAGTATCTCATCAAAAAACTGATGCGAATTCCCGCCCTGAAGTCCTTTACGGAAGAGTCTGTCCAGAAAATCCTGGAGATGAGCAAGGTCAAGGTGTTCAAGACCGGGGATTTGATTTTTGAAGAGGGCAGTTACGCGAACCTGATATACTATTTGATTTCCGGACAGGCCAAAGTCGTTAAAGACGGCAAAAAACTCGTCGTTTTACAGCGCACCGGGGATGTGTTCGGTGAAATGGGCCCCATTGACGGCTCTTCCAGATCAGCGTCCGTGTATGCCGAAGATGAAACGGTCTGCATTGAAATCGATTTTTCCCAACTTGAAAAAGGACCGGAAAAGGACATGCACGCGTTCAGGTACATTGTTTTCCGCGGATTTGCCGAAATATTGGCCAATCGTCTGAGGGTCACCACCGAAGAGTTAATCCATGCCCGGAAGGAGATCGACGAACTCCGGCTTCTCGTTGAATAAGGCTGCATGCTGATGTAAATAAAATTGCCCGGCCGGCTTGAAACAGACTGTTATTATGGCAACGGCGCTATAACCGCTGTAACCGGACCTTTCCCGCAATCGAAACCCACTCCGTCATTCCGCGCACATCAACGATCTCAAAGCCCTGAGCCGCCATTTTTTCAATCACGGCGTCTTTTTCTTCTTCAAGTATGCCTGAACAGCAAAAAAACCCGCCGTCGAACAGCACCCGTTTCATGTCGTCCAGCAGGGCCAAAACCGCCTTGGTCGTAATATTGGCGGTGACAAGATCAAACCGTTCCGATATCCTGTCCACAAGATTACAGGTGATAATGTCAAACCGTGTGTCGTCTATATTGTTCCGGATCAAATTCTTTCGGGCAACCGTTACGGCCGTGTCATCATTGTCTGTCCCCCGGATTTTTCCCGCACCTAATTTTGCGGCCGCAATCATCAATATGCCGGAACCGGTCCCCACGTCCAGAAGCGCATCGCCCGGCTTCATGAAGGTTTCGATCATCCGGAGACAAAGCACCGTTGTCGGATGCGTACCCGTTCCAAAAGCCATTCCGGGGTCGATCTCGAGAACGATTTCATCCGGCCCGGCATCATAGTCCCGCCACGCGGGTTTCACGACAATTTTTTTGCCGACCTTCTTCGGCCAGAAGTAGGCTTTCCACGACTCTGCCCAATCTTCCCCGTCCATCTCTTCATAAACAATCCTGCCGGACATGCCGGTTTCTTTTTCCAGCACCGACAGCCGGGTCTCGAGAATTCCGCAATTTTCTTTTACCTGATCGTCTTTGAGAAAATATCCGATCACCGCGTCATGTTCCGGAGGGGCCTCGGCATCATCCCCCCAGTCCGCATCCGGACTCAGATCCGTCTCTTCAATAACAACGCCCTGCAATCCCAATTCATAAAAAAGGTTTGAAATCAGTTCCTGAGCAAGTGTCCTGTCAACCGAATCGAAGATAACTTTTGCTTTGATCCATTTATGTATTTTTATCTCTAAATTCATCCGTGTATCGTTCCGGCATAATTTATAAATTGACCAGTATGTTGATATCTATAAGAAAAAAAATAAATCTGTGGTCAATTGTTAAATTTTTCTTTGGGCGGGTTGAAGTACCCATATATTAAATTCGGAAAAGCGGTTCGAACCCGCCCGAGGAGCGTCTTCATGCCGATCGATTCACCCTGCGCTGCGGCGGTGTCCATTGCTTTCCAGTACACTACGGGGTCGAAATTCAGGTTTCGCCACTGGATCATGTTTACGGGGTATTTTCTGATAAACGCGATCAATGCGTTTACCTCTTCCGCGGTGTCGGTGAACCCCGGACAGTTCAGGTAATTTATGGAGACAAATTTTCTGCGGCCGAGGGCGGTTTCGACACTCTTTTTGACATCTGAAAACCCGTAGCCTCCGGGTTTAAAATAGGCGGTGTAGCAGGCCTCTCTGACACTGTTCAGGCTGACCCGGATGCTGTCCAGACCGGCGTCGAACAGGGTGGCCAGTATTTCAGGCCGGCCGGCATTGGTATTCATGTTCAGGGTGCCGCTTCGGGTAGCGGAACGGATCATTTTTATGGCAGGCGCGATAACCTCCGCTGCAAGCAGGGGGTCGCCTTCACATCCCTGCCCGAAACTGACAACGCTCCGCCGAACCCGTTGTATATGCGCCAGGGCCACTTCCGCGATCTCTTCGGGAGACGGCGTAAACGAAATCCGCTCCTGGGTTGCGGGAATCCGGTCGTCCTGCTGGAGGGACAGGCACCCCAAGCATTTTGCGTTGCAGCTCCGGGCGGTGGGGAGCGGGGCTTCGCATCTGCCCAGAAAGAAATTTTTTGCCGCTGGACAGCCGTAGGTCAGCGCGCATTTTTCCAGATGCGCCCTCAACCTGTTGCCGGGCATCTTTTCTTTCATCCGCCGCACACCGGCCGCGACCGCTTTCGGGTCCATCAGCCTCAGGTCCTGCCGCCGTTCCCTGTCCACGCGAATTGCTGCGGACCTGAACTTTCCTCTGCTCCACCCGACAGCTCCGTACGAAAAAAGAGGCAGATATCCGGCATCCGGGTTTTCCGTATATGCGCTGACATGCGAAATGACGTATCCGGGCGAATTAAAGGCGGCCACCGGAAATACTGGCTCACCGGGTTCATAAGGATTTTCCTCGAGGATTTCTATCCGGTTGCGGTGCATATTGTACAGAACGGGTCTCCTGTCCGGCAGCATCATCAACTCCCCGCCATAGGCCATATTGACGGTATCTTCGCGGGTCAACGGTGTAAAAGATGATCCGGCCATGCCCACGGCGGCATATCCTTCCAGATCAAAAACCTCTCCCGCTGCATTGGCGACGACAGCTGTTACATAAATCTTTTTCTTTTGATCCGTTTTTTCCGTCCTATGTTTTTTAACGCTCATATTTAATAAGATATAACATTTGAAAATAAATCAACAATAGAATATCATTAATCCAACATTAACCTTTTACCCTGTACCCTTTACCTTTTGCCATAGATATCAAGGAGCGCCCCATGAATTTCGTCATCATCGGCGGTGATGCCGCCGGCATGAGTGCTGCCAGCCGGGCAAAACGAAACAAACCGGACCTTGCCGTAACCGTTCTGGAAAAAACCCTGGACGTTTCCTACAGCGCATGCGGAATGCCCTACAATATCGCCGACCCGGCCAGGGAGATCGAAGATCTCGTGGTGCGGCAGGCTGCTGTCTTTCGGGAAAAACAGGACATCAACCTCCTCACCGGCCATCGGGCCGACCGGATCGACGCAAACGCCAAAACCGTCTCAGGGAAAACGCGCGCGGGAGAACCCTTTGAAATACCCTACGACACCCTGTTGATTGCAACCGGCGCGTCTCCCGTTGTCCCGGATCTCCCCGGGTTCAACCTGCCGGGCATTCTGGCGCTCAAAACCCTTGACGACGGCAGAAAGATCCGGGAGTTTCTGGCGTCAAACACCGTCCGGCGGGCGGTGATCCTCGGTATGGGGTACATCGCCCTTGAAATGAGCGAAGCGTTGCGCGCGAGAAACATTGACGTGGACATGGTCAAACCGCGCGGTGTTTTCCTGCCGTGGATGGAACAGAACATGGCGCAAACGGTCAGGGAAGAACTCGAAGCCAACGGCGTCACGCTGTATCCGGGTCACGGCATCGAAAGAATTGAAAAAGCCGGCGACGGCCTGAGGGTCGTCTGTTCAGGCCTGACGCTCGACAGCGATATGGTTCTCGTTGCCGTGGGTGTCACGCCCAACAGCAAGCTTGCCGCAGACGCCGGTATCGGGCTCAGCGTAAACCAATCGATTTCGGTAAGCAGCGGGCTGAAAACTTCCGATGAAAATGTTTGTGCCGCCGGAGATTGCGCGGACGCCTTTCACGTGGTGACCGGGCAGAAAACATGGATCCCGCTGGCGTTGCGGGCCAACCGGGCCGGGTGGGCCGTTGCGGACAATGTTTGCGGAAAAAAAGTGACACTCCCGGGTGTCGCGGGGACGGCCGTATTTAAGGTTTTCGATCTCGAAGTGGCGCGCACCGGCCTGAGCAGCAAAGAGTCGTCAGAAGCCGGCTTTACGCCTGCCGAGGTGATGATCTCGGCGCGCTCCCGGGCCCACGCCCATCCGGGTGCATCCGACATCCGGGTCCAGATGGTCGGAGACAAATTGTCGGGCCGGCTTCTCGGCGTTCAGATGGTGGGCAGGGAAGGGGTTGCCCACCGCATCAACGCCCCGGCCGTGGCCCTTCACGCTCACATGACCGTCGAGCAGTTCAGCCAGTCGGACCTTGCTTACGCGCCGCCCTTCGGGCCGGTGTGGGACCCCCTGCTGACGGCGGCCAATCAGCTGCTAAAGAAATTATAGGTTTTTAGACAGGATCAACAGGATATTCAGGATCCGGGAAGGAATAAAAGCCAAAGACTAATCCTGTCCATTCTGTCTGAATATATACTGCTTCATTAAAGTATTGCAAAAAACCTGCAAGGCGTGATAAAAACTCATTATCGGGGCGTGGCGCAGCCTGGAAGCGCGCCTGCTTTGGGAGCAGGAAGTCGGAGGTTCAAATCCTCTCGCCCCGACCAGTCTCCGTTCGAAACGAAGTTGAGAAAGGAGACTGCCACGGCGTCTTGTCACGGCGTAGCTCGTAGAGCGAAGTCTGAAGCTGAAAGCGAAGCCGGGCACAAAAACCCCCTTTCATAATCTTCGTTTCGAACTACGCCTTGGCAAGCCAGGTCTAAACTTCGTTCGAAACTTAGTGAAGAACGAAGACTGCCACGGCGTCTTGTCACGGCGTAGCTCGTAGAGCGAAGTCTGAAGCTGAAAGCGAAGCCGGGCTAAATACATTACTTTCATAATCTTCGTTTCGAACTCTTGATGCGGCGAAGTGTAACGAAGACGATACGCCTTGGCACTTGTGAGGGCAAAGCCGAAGGCGGAGACCCAAGCCAGAGGAAAGAATTGAAGGGTTTCACCTATGTTTACGTCTTATTGAGTGAGAAAGACGCAACCCGCCGCTACACTGGGTTGACTGATGACTTGGAGGCCCGCCTGAAGTCTCACAACCAAGGAAACAACCCCCATACATCCAAATACCGTCCTTGGCAAATTGAAACGGCCATCGCGTTCCGCTCTCGGGAAAAAGCGGCTGCATTTGAAAAATACCTAAAAAGCCATTCAGGCCGGGCATTCGCCTCAAAGCATTTCTAAAATTCGACAAGGACGAAAACGGTTGGATGCACTTGAAACCGAGTCGGATCCCGCCAGAGGCGGATAAAGCAATCCTCTAAGGAGGCTTGTGCGCCTTCGGCGCATTCAAATCCTTTCGCCCCGACAAATAAAATCAAATATTTACGCAACGCTGATTTCGATTGAAATCAGCGTTTTTGCGTTTTG
>JBDRPF010000040.1:0-2728 GCA_043827325.1 Pseudomonadota bacterium
GGTTTCCGTAAACGATAAAATATCCCTGCTTCTTTTCCGGGTTCAAGCCGGTAATCACCATGTCGAAAAGCGCATTGTAAACGCTGGCTTTGGTGCATACTTCGAGGGCGGGTTTTTTGTTCCGGTCCTGTGTGTTTTGCAGGATCAGCCATGCCGACCGCAGCGCGTTTTGAGGGGAGTAATCCGGCGGGAAATGGATCTCCCCTTCCGATTGCAGGGCCTTGATTCTCTGCCCTACCACTTCAACCGCGGTCGGTCCTTTTTTCGCTACCTCGTACTTTTTCTGATTTTCAGTCATTCACTACCTCCCTGTTTTTGTTAATTTCTGCGTCCCATTCACAGTAGGGACAATCAAAAGCGCACTCACCCTTTTTGTGTGCGGCATAAATGTTTTTGAAATGTTTGATTATTTTTTCTAATTCAACCCCTAACATCATCGCCTCGCTTCATTTCTCCACCGTCAATTCTTTGCACGCCTCATCAACGTGCAGTTTTATGGTTTGGGTTCCCGGATCGTAAATCTCGGTAACCGATTCGGCATGGTCGATGAAGATGGGCGCCTTAACCCCGTAGTGCTCTGACAGGGTTTTGACGATATCCAGCCCCACGTTGATCTCGGCGCCCGTGTTCAGCCCGCTGCCCCATGGAACGCCGTTAAACAGGGTCGTACAGCATTCGGATATCCCCCCGTTGATCTGGACGTCGAACATTTTAAAGCGGGCGAGCTCAAACCGGGAATTGATCTTGCTTTCCAGTAAACCTACCTTTGCAACGATAAACCGCTCCATCAAGAATGTTTGCCGTTCAAGTTCTTCGTATTCTCCGGCAAGGTTTTTTTCTTCATCCGACAGTTCGGCAATGCGGGTTTTCATTTTCTTTGCCGCCGCGATCTCCGCCAGCTTCGTTTCCTGGGCCTTTTTCTCTGATTCGAGAGCGGTTGTATCGGTTTCCGCTTGATCGTCCATCCTGGCTAAAATGTCAGCGATTCCCGCTTGAATCTTGGCAACCTCATCCCGCGCCGTGTCGGTCAATTTCCCGAGCGCCACGGTTTTTGCGGATTCCGCTTTTTGCAGGTCGGCGCTCAGGCTCTTGGATTCTTTCAGGAGGGTGTCGATTCTGGTTTCGGATTCGGTCTTTTTCACCTGGTGGTTTTCAACTTCCGCCTTCAGTTCCTTGCCGGTCTCGTTGATCTGCGTCAGCCTCCTGGCCTTCTCCGTGTTGTGTCGGTCCGTCGCCGCTTGAATCTGGTCCTCGGGCAGGTCCTGGCCACAGGTCGGGCAGACGTTCTCCCCCTCGTATTTCTCCCCGGCAATCCGCGTGTATTCAGCCCGGAGCCGGTCGAGTTCGTCCACGTCGCGCCGGATGATGCCGTCAAGCCGCACGAAGTTCGATCCGGATGTTTGACGGTCGCGCACGTTCAGAGCGATATAATTCTCAATGGCATTCAGTTTTGTGTTATGCGCGAATTCCGCTTCCCGTTTCAGGGTCGCGTGTTTCGAGATAGCTTCCGACAACAGCGCCCCGGCTTCCGCCTTTTCTTTTCGAAGCGCCGCAAGCCCGGTGTCGTCGCCTGCCGCCCGGATCTCATCGGCAAGCCGTTTGATTTCCGCATTGATTGCAACCGGGTCATGCCTGGACGCCTCGGCAACCAATTTATTGATTTCATCGATTCGGGCCGGGATCTCTTTCAGCCGGTCGTTGATCGCGCTCTTGCTGGCCGCTACAACTTTCCTGTGGTCGTCGAGGGTCCGGGCCCCTAGTATCCCCGGCAGGTCGGCAAGCTGGCCGTCGGATTCGATCACGTCGCCGTCGGAAACGTCGCCGCACATGCTTAACAGAATTTCGCGCCGCCATTGCCACGCGGGCTTGGCAATCTTTTTCTTGCCCGGAGGTGACATCTCGAATTTATCGCTGTTGAACCATGTCGGATCACTCAAAAGCCGGAGCAACTTTTTTTCAACAGGTATCGCGTCCAAGAATTCGGACGGGCTTGCTGGTACGCCGTCAATAAAATAGTCGGTTGTATGGCCGGTGAATTCCGATGTCGCAGTTCCCCGTTTGCGAGTCCACTTTTCTTTGAGGATTTTTTTTAGGGTGACGGACTTGCCGTCAAAGGAAAGTTCCCCGGTTACAGCATGGTCGATGTTATGAAAAACCGAGCCGTCCTGATCCAATTCTTTAATAGCGAAATCGGATTTCCCTTGTGAATCCCGGTCGTCTGTTAGCCAGCAGTAGGCGTCGGAGGTCGTTGTTTTCCCGGTCCCGTTATCCCCCCGGATCGTGACCGATTCGCCGTTTGGCGCAAGTGTGAAATTTTTCACACCCTTGAAATTTTCCAGCCGTAGCCGGTTCAATTTTATTTCCATCATTCCCCCTGATCCCCTCCTTGGCCCCCTCGCGGTTGTACGGTTCGCGGGGGGCCTTTAATACGGTTTAAATCGGTTTTTAACGCTTTAAATTCAAAACACGAATGTTTTTCTACTGCCTGATAGTTATCACCCCCTTTCACCGCTGAGTATTATGCGAGGATACGTAGTTGCCTCGCCCATGTGGCATCACCTCCTTTCCCTATTTTAAAGCGTGAATGACGGCCCGGAAAATGAAGTCCTTTGCCTGCTGCTCCACCGGGAGTTCGGCAAACGGAACACAACAGGGATGCTCCTTTTTATCCGGGTCTTTCACCGGCCCATACTTCCACCCGTCCCTTACCTTCTGATCCAGCCACGAA
>JBDRPF010000041.1:0-4346 GCA_043827325.1 Pseudomonadota bacterium
CTTTGCGATTCCGGAGAGCACGATCACCGGAATGTGCTTCAACGCGGCGTCGGTTTTTAATTCGCGATACAGTCGAACGCCGCTCCCCCTCGGCATGAGCACATCGAGGATCACCAGGCCGGGGCTCTCTTTCTTGACGGCGTTCATGCCCTCCTCGCCATCCTGCGCCGAGAACGGCGTGTACCCGTTCTCCTCCAGCACCGTGGCGACAAATGCCCGTACATCAGGATCATCATCAACAGAAAGCACTTTTATACCCATCGTACATCCTCCTTTTTCTCTTTGTCCATCGCCGTCCGGTTATTAGCTTAGGCATATCACCGTTGTCAAGCTTCGCCCGAATTTCCGCTTCAAAATCTATTTTTTTTTATTTTTGTCTGTAAAAATAAATTTGTCCGGCCGGATAAACATAATGGTATTTCGGGAACCACTGTAAATAATCATATTAATGCTTATAGTTATGTGTCGAGAAATGCTGCCTTGCTTCGCGCGGGAGAATTTGTGTTGAAATATATTCCGGTCCATCGTAATATCCTCGGCAGATAGTACCGGAAATGAGCATGTAAGCGGCTTCAAAATTTCACATCATGCCTGGCCCGCTGAATGCGCCGTCGTATTTAGCAGGGGTTTTGAAGCCACTTCTAAACAGGAACATATATCTTTTATGAAAATCTCATCATCTGAAAGGCTGCGTCGTTTTTACGCGCTTTTTTCGGGTCAGGATCAGGTCCTGATAATGATCAATGCCGACCCGGATTCCATTGCCAGCGCCATGGCCGTGAAAAGACTGCTCTGGCGCAAGGTCGCCGGTGTCACCATATCCACCATCAATGTCATCAAACGTCCGGACAACATCGCCATGATCCGGCTTCTGGGAATCCGCCTCCTTCACATCAATAAAATAGACAGAAGTCAGTATACCCGTTTCGTCATCATCGACTCCCAGCCAAATCACCATGAATGCTTTGGTAAAATAACACCGGATGCGATCATCGATCACCATCCCGAAACCGGTGCCCAGGCCTCTTTTCTGGACATCCGGCCCAAATACGGCGCCACTGCAAGCATCATGACCGAATACTTGAGGGCGGCCAAGGTAAAACCTTCCGGAAAACTGGCTACCGGACTGTACTATGCCATAAAAACGGATACGAACAACTTTGCAGGGCAGACGCTGATGGAAGATGTCAATGCGTTCCAGTTTCTTTTTCGACATGCCAACATTCATCTCGCCCGCAAAATCGAACTTGCCGATCTGAGCATAGGGTTCCTGAAATATTTCAAGAACGCCCTTTCCGATATGCGGCGGCGCAAAGGGCGGATCTTCCTTCATCTCGGCCCTGTTTCGAATCCGGACATATGTGTCATCATCGCCGATTTTTTTATGAGGATAGACACCGTCAACTGGAGCATAGTTTCAGGTCTGCACAACGCCAAGCTCATTATCATTTTCAGAAACGACGGCCGTCACGATGCCGGGAAAATGGCAAAACTTCGCTTCGGACATATCGGTTCCGCAGGCGGCCACAAGGGCATGGCGCGAGCCGAGATTTCCTTTGCGAATTTAAAGGGACACGCCGACCCCAAGGACGACGCGCAATTGTTGAAGTGGATTATCGGCCAGGTCGAAAAGAGCGCGGTGACAAAATGAGCCCGGTGAACACGGAAATGTCGGTGACCATACTCGGCTCGGGCACCTGCGTTCCATCGCTTAGCCGAAGCGCCTGCGCCGTGCTCGTAAAAATAAAAAACCAGGTGCTTCTGTTCGATTCCGGGGCAGGGACCATCCGGCGGCTGCTCGAGACGCGTACGAAGATTTCCGACATCACGCACCTCTTTTACAGCCACCTGCACCCCGATCACACCGGGGAGCTGGTTTCTCTTCTGTTCGCCACCAAATATTCGGGCGACCCGCCCCGCCGAAGTCCGCTCAACATCCTGGCCGGAAAAGGGTTTTCAGCCTTTTACCGGGGACTGAAAAGCGTCTATGGCGAATGGATCGAACTCGCACCCGGCCTGTTGAACATCGATGAGCTCGACAATACGGCGCACGATACGCGCAGGTGTTCTGATTTTACCGTGGATTCAATGCCGGTTCAACACAACGACGAGAGCATCGCATACCGGATTACCGGTCCGGGCGGGTTTTCGGTGGTCTATTCCGGCGACACCGATTACACCGACAACCTGATCGCCCTTGCTGAAAATGCCGATATTTTCATCTGCGAATCGGCACTCCCGGACGGCCTGAAGGCAAAAGGACATTTAACCCCGTCCCTGGCGGGCGAGATGGCAACGCGGGCAAATGTTCGCAAGCTGGTGCTCACCCACTTTTATCCGGAATGCGACCACGCGGACATTGCCGGAGAATGCCGCAAAACATATGCCGGTCCCCTGGTTCTGGCGGAAGATCTGATGGCGATAGACACGGGATAGAGGATGCGCTATTATCCGGTAAATCTTGACATCAAAAACCGAAAATGCCTGGTGGTCGGCGGTGGTGCCGTCGGCACGCGAAAGGTCGTAACGCTACTCGACTGCGGTGCCGCCGTCACGGTCGTCAGCCCTGAGGTTACACCGAAGCTGCTGGACCTTTCAAACCGGGGTGATATATCGCTGGAAAAAAGATCTTTTCAGGCAATGGATCTTGAAGATACGTTCCTCGTCATCGGCGCCACCGACAATGAAGAATTAAACCGGACCCTATATTCGGAGGCCCAACGCCGCGGGATCCTCTGCAACATCGCGGATCGCCCGGAAGCCTGCAATTTTATTCTGCCGTCCATTGTCCGGCGAGGCGATTTGATCATCGCCATCTCCACCTCCGGCAAAAGCCCCGCGTTTGCCAAAAAACTGAGAAAAGAGTTTGAAGCAACACTCGGGGAGGAGTATGCCGATTTTCTCAAACTCATGGGCGCCATACGAAAAAAACTTTTAGCGGAAAAGCACGAATCCGAAGCCCATAAACATCTGTTCGAACGCCTGATACGCCGGGACCTCGTCGAAATGGTAAAACACCGGCGGACGGACGATATTGACAACCTGCTGTCGGAAACGCTGGGTCCGGGATACATTTTTGCGGAATTGATGGAAATTGATGGCTAAAAACAGATTCGAATTTCGTCTTTCGTGGTTATCCCTCCGGGCTCTTCCGCGCCAATTTCAGGTTTTTCCGGTTTAGGTGCAACACATGGAAATTCTTCTTTTTACCACCATTGTTTTTTACCTGCTGAGCACGGCCGGGTATTTTGCCTATCTTTTTTTGCAGAAAAAATATCTCCACAGCGCGGGCGCCCACCTGCTGATTGCCGGTTTTGTATGCCACGCGCTCACTGTCGTCAATCTGGCTGTCCGGTCCGGGCATATCCCTGTGCAGAATCTTCACGAAACACTCCTGATCGCCGGGCTGGCCGTCGTGGGGGTGTTTTTTGCTCTCCAGTACAGGTTTGAACTGAAAATCCTGGGAATTTACGCTGCGCCGCTCGCAACGCTTATCATGGTCGCCGCATCCCTGCTGCCCAGGGAACCCGCGCAGGCCAAAAACATCTTCAAGAGTTTCTGGCTCATTTTGCACATCGTGACCATTTTTATCGGGGATGCCGCGCTTGCGCTGGCCTGCGGCGTCGGGATTCTGTACCTTGTCCAGGAACATGCAATAAAAACCAAAACCCCGGGGTTCTTTTTCAGGCGCCTGCCTTCTCTGGAACTTCTTGATGCAACGGGGTATGCGTGCATCGTGATCGGCTTTGCCATGCTCTCTTTTGGACTGATTACCGGTTTTGTTTACGCCAAATCGGTCTGGGGAAAATTCTGGAGCTGGGACCCGAAAGAGGTCTGGTCCGGCATTACATGGCTTTTATACGCGGCCCTGCTTCATCAACGTCTCGCCCTGGGATGGCGCGGCCGGAAGTCGGCAATTATGTCCATCATCGGGTTTGCCGTTATTTTATTCACGTTTTTCGGCGTCAACTTCCTTTTTCAGGGACACCACGGCCAGTTCACGCGATGGTAATGCGAAACAGGGGAATTGAAAACAGAAAATACCAAATCAGATAAGGTCGTCCCGGATATCGTATTGCTGGGAATGAATCATAACACCGCCCCGGTGGAACTCAGGGAGTGCCTCGCCTTTTCAAAGGAAGAGACGGACACTTCCCTTGAATCGTTAAAAATTGCCGCGTCCATCGAGGAGGTTATCCTTTTTTCCACGTGCAACCGTGTCGAAGTGCTTTTGACGACACGGCACCGGAACGATGCCGTGGAGACGGTTAAAACCTTTTTGTCCGAATTCAAAGCGGTTCCGGTTCGCCGGTTTGAAGACGCCTTCTACGTTCACGACGGGGATG
>JBDRPF010000042.1:0-35565 GCA_043827325.1 Pseudomonadota bacterium
GAATGCCGCACCCACCTTCCGGCGGCAGCTACAAAATGCACCGCATGCGGTCAAAAAGTCGGAGAGGCCACCCCGTCCGGTATCGCAAAAAAACCGGTTGACTGGGTTTCCTATGTATCGCTCTTTCTGGCTCTCGTTGCACTGGGCTGCTTTGTGTGGTACGCTTTTCTAAAGTAGGGCAACGATTTCCAAAAAGGTGTTCCGGTTCAATTCTTTTCCCTGAAAACCTTCCGCGATCATGAAAATTTTGGGCCGGAGAACCATGGACAGAAGGAATTTTCTATTCAAAAGCGCCGCTTTTCTTGCCGGAAGCCTATTTGGTTTCAACAGTTTTTCAAGAGCCTTCGCACAGGAAACACAGAAAAGGAACCTCGTGCGTCAGCCCCGCATCGCCCTGATAATAGATGATATTGGATTCAGCTTTTCCGTTGCGCGGCAATTTCTCGACATCGGCGTTCCCCTGACATTTTCCATTTTACCCAAACTCCCCGATTCCCGAAATCTGGCCCTTGAAATCCACGCGAACGGACATGAAATCATGCTTCATCAGCCCATGGAGCCTCACGGCGCCGGCGTTGACCCGGGTCCGGGTGCCCTTTACACGGGATTCGCCAAAGATAAAATCACGAAAATCATGGAAGATAATTTATCCAGTCTGCCACCGGTCACCGGTGTGAACAATCATATGGGCTCAAGATTCACGGAAAGTCAAAAGGAGATCAGTGAAACGCTGAACATCATCAAGATAAAAGGGCTCTTTTTCGTGGACAGCCTTACATCATGCCGCTCCAAAGCCTTCACGATTGCCCGAAGCTTCCGTATGACCACGACTTACCGGAATGTTTTTCTCGATAACGTCGCAGACGAAATTGCCATTCTCGCCCAGCTCCACTGTCTTGAAAACCACGCACGCAGATTCGGACACGCCGTCGGAATCGGCCATCCTTTCCCGGAAACCATTCGAGCCATTGCGGCGTTTTCAAGAAACCTCGCGCATTCCGGTGTGTCTCTGGTTCACATATCCAGGATCTTTTCTGCCTAAAATTGACGAACTCGTAAAAAGTCAAAATTGAGACGGCTTGACCATTTGCGATGACTCTGATATGCGCTTTCGACAATACAAGACTTTGTGCTAAGTAAATAGTGCTCCGGCCGAAAGGAAAAACCATGCTGATTACCGAAATACTTGCCCGAAATGCCCGAATGTACCCGGCGAAAACAGCCCTGATCGAACGGGAACCGGCTAAAAACAGGCGGGTGGAAATTACCTGGAAGGAATTCGACGATCAGGCAAATCGGCTGGCCCAGGCCCTGCTGGCCCGGGGAGTCCGAAAAGGAGACCGGGTGGTACACCTGATGATGAACTGTATCGAATGGCTGCCCATCTATTTCGGGATACTTCGGACAGGCGCCTGGGCGGTTCCCCTTAATTTTCGTTTCGTCTCCAGAACCATTCAACAATGCGCGGAAACCGCGGAAGCCAAGGTGTTTATTTTCGGCGAGGAGTTCATTGACCGAATCAATGCCGTTAAGAACGACCTGGATAAAACCGTTAGGAATTTCATTTTTGTGGGTCCCGAAGACCGCTGCCCCGACTACGCCGAACCCCTCAGAGCGGTCATGTCAAACCAGGCGCCGATCGATCCTCTGATCGACATCGACATCATCGACGAAGCCGCCCTCTATTTTACCTCCGGAACCACGGGAACCCCCAAGGCGACGTTGTTGACCCACCGGAACCTTGAATTTTCCTGTGTCGTGGAAAACCTTCATCATCAACTGACCCACCAGGACAATTTCCTTTGCATTCCGCCACTTTATCACACGGGCGCAAAAATGCACTGGTTCGGCAATTTTATAGTGGGGGCCAAAGCCGTAATTTTAAAAGGTGTTGAAGCCCGATGGATAATGGAAGCCGTTTCCGAGGAAAAGGTAACGGTGGTGTGGCTGCTGGTCCCCTGGGCACTCGACATACTTTTCAACATTCAGGGTGGAGAAATAAAATTAGAAGACTACAAACTGGATCAATGGCGGCTGATGCACATCGGCGCGCAACCCGTACCGCCCAGTCTAATAAAGGAATGGAAAAAAGTTTTCCCCGGCCATCAATATGACACAAACTACGGTCTGACCGAATGCACGGGTCCGGGGTGCGTGCATTTAGGCATGGAGAATATGCACAAGGTCGGAGCAATCGGCCTGCCGGGCTTTGACTGGGAGGTCAAGATTACCGACGATCAGCTTAACCCCGTCGTTCGGGGAGAACCGGGCGAGTTGATGGTCAAGGGTCCTGGGAATATGAAGGAGTATTATAAAAACCCGGAGGAAACCGAAAAAACGCTGGTCGACGGCTGGCTTTTGACCGGGGATATCGCCCGGCAGGACGAAGATGGTTTTATCTGGCTGGTGGATCGTAAAAAGGATGTTGTCATTACCGGCGGTGAAAATATCTATCCGGTGGAAATCGAAGACTTTTTACAGGCCCATCCCAAGATTCAGGATGTGGCGGTCATCGGCCTTCCCAGTCTCCGTCTCGGAGAAATTGCCACGGCAATCATTCAGGTAAAACCCGGGGAAACCCTTTCTAAAGAAGCGGTCGATGACTTCTGCCTGGATCTTCCCCGCTACAAGCGTCCCCGCAGAATTATTTTTGGGGAAGTGCCGCGCAATCCCACAGGCAAGATAGAGAAACCGAAACTGCGAAAACAGTACGCCGGAGTGGCTGAAAGCTTTAAAATATAGGACTAAATTGAACAATGTTGTCTTTTTTTTAGATTTTCTGCATGGTTTCTTCAACAAACAGACTGGAAAGGAATGATACAATTCCGCAAATGAATAGAACGAGAAACGCCTGCTGGTAGCCGGCCAGGGCAAAGCCTCCCTGGAACCGGGTATGCCCTTCCAGGATATATCCCAGCAACGGTTGCAGAACGGCCCCTCCCGCAAACGGAAAAAGGTTGATGAGGCCGGTCGCGGTACCGGCGATTTGAACGGGAAAGAGCTCTTTTGTTGTGGTGAAACCGATGACCACGACGCCGCACGAGAAAATTCCCAACCCGAGGCAAACCAGGTACAGGCCCGTTACGGGTATCCTCTCCGTATAAAAAGCCAGAACAGCCGTTATAATAATCAGGACAACACTGGATATGATCAGAACAGGCTTGCGCGCCTTGAAAAATCTGTTGGAAAGGTAACTCAGCAAAGGGCCTCCGATGATGAGCCCGACAGCCAGCATGGAAAGGATATGGCCGACCTGGGATTTTCCGAGCCCGTAAACCTGCATCAGGTAAGGGCCGCCCCAGAGCCCCCCGAAGGAAAAAAACACGCCGCTGGTGAAAAAAAACCATATGGCCACGGGCCAGAATGAACGGCGGGTAACAACCATCTTAAGGCCCTGCTTCAGACTGACGGACGACGGCTGACTTTCAAGCGGGCCGGAGAGAGACGGCCAGCCCATATCTGAAGGACGATCACGGACAACCGCCCAGATGAGAAGGGCGATCACCAGTGTTAATATTCCCACGGCGACAAAAGACATTCGCCACCCTATCCAGGAGCTTACCACCGCCAGCGGGGTTGTCGCCGCGAGTGATCCGATGCCGCCCATGGCCAAAAGGATTCCCGTCATGGTGGCAAATTCCAGAGGCCGGAACCATTCGGAAAGCACCTTCATAGTGGGAACAAAAAGCATGGCCACACCCAAACCGGTCAGCGTTCGCCCCAGAATGGCCCAGAACATGTTCGGGGCCAGTCCCAGCAGAATGCTTCCCGCAAATGCCATGAAAAAAAAGAGTGTGATGGTTTTCCGGGGCCCCCAGGAGTCGGACAGGAGGCCGGCCGGAAGCTGCATCAACGCGTACGGATAAAAGTAAGCCGACCCCAGAAATCCGATCAGGCCACCGCCGGCATTGAGGTCTGCCATCATGTCCACGGCAACCACGGCCGGACACATCCGGTGGAAAAAAACGAGCACGTATGCAAAAGCCAGTATCCAGAATATGATCCAGCGGTAGCGCAGTGCCTTCTCCGTGGGATCGAGAATCATGGCAATCTCCGTATCATAAAAAATCCCGCGGCACAAACGTTCCCGCGGGATTTTTTATGATAAAACCGGTTAGGTGATTACTTTTTGTCTCCGTCTTTTACCTCTTCGAAATCCGCGTCAACCACGTCTTCATCCGGTGCCGTGGAAGACCCGGACTGTCCCGCCCCTTCCCCCGGACCGTTCTGCTCCTGATCCGCCTGGGAAGCCTGCTGGTACATGGCTTCGGCCAATTTGTGCGAAACCTGGGTCAACTCCTCGCTCAGTCTTCTGATCTCCTCCGTATTATCCCCCTCCATGGCTTTTTTAAGCGGTTCGATGGCCGCTTCCACTTTACTTTTGGTGTCGGCATTGACTTTGTCACCGAGATCCTTTATTGATTTTTCAGTTGAATAGATCAGCGAATCGGCCGTGTTTCGAGCTTCCACCAGCTCTTTTTTCTTTTTATCCTCTTCGGCATGAAGCTCCGCATCCTTGATCAGCCTGTCGATCTCTTCCTTGGGCAACCCGCTGGAAGCGGTGATCTGGATAGACTGCTCCTTGCCGGTGGCCATATCCTTGGCGGAAACGTTTACGATGCCGTTGGCATCAATGTCAAACGCCACCTCTATTTGGGGCACACCTCGTGGTGCGGGCGGTATGCCGACAAGCTCAAAGCGTCCCAGTGTTTTGTTGCCTGCGGCCATCTCCCGTTCCCCCTGAAGCACATGGATGGAAACAGCGGGCTGGCTGTCTGCCGCTGTTGAAAAAGTCTGGCTTTTCTTGGTGGGAATGGTCGTATTCTTTTCGATGAGCCGGGTCATCACACCGCCCAGGGTTTCGATGCCCAGGGACAGCGGCGTAACGTCAAGCAGAAGAACGTCCTTGACATCCCCTTTGAGGACGCCGCCCTGAATGCCGGCGCCGATGGCGACAACTTCGTCCGGGTTGACACCCTTGTGGGGTTCCTGGCCGAAGAGTTTTTTGACGCGGTCCTGAACCGCAGGCATTCGGGTCATGCCCCCCACGAGAATGACTTCATCGATATCTTTGGGATTCATGCCCGCGTCCTTGAGGGCGATCCGGCAGGGTTGCTCCAGGTTGTCGAGCAGATCACTGATGAGGCCCTCCAGCTTGGCCCTGGTTATCTTTATATTAAGGTGTTTGGGACCGCTGGCATCGGCGGTAATAAATGGAAGGTTTACATCCGTTTCCATGGCTGTCGACAGTTCCATTTTTGCCTTTTCGGCAGCTTCCTTGAGCCGCTGCAAGGCCATTTTGTCCTTTCTGATATCAATCCCCTGATCTTTTCTGAATTCATCCGCCAGATAATCGATGAGCCGAAGGTCAAAATCTTCACCGCCGAGATGGGTGTCGCCATTTGTCGATTTAACCTCGAAGACCCCTTCGCCGATTTCAAGGATGGATATGTCAAAGGTGCCGCCGCCCAGGTCAAAGACGGCGATCTTTTCTTCTTTCTTTTTGTCGAGACCATACGCCAGCGCTGCGGCTGTGGGTTCATTGATGATTCTCAGGACATTGAGACCGGCGATTTTTCCGGCATCCTTGGTTGCCTGTCGCTGGTTGTCATCAAAATAGGCGGGCACCGTTATGACGGCATCGGTGACTTTCTCTCCGAGATACTCTTCGGCGGTGTGTTTAATGTCTGCCAGTATAAAGGATGAAATTTCAGCGGGACTGTGCCGTTTACCCTGGAGGTTAATGCGAACGTCGCCATTTTCTGCCTGTTCTATTTTGTAGGGCAGTATCTGCTTGTCACTCTGCACCTCTTTTGATGAAAATTTTCGACCGATGAGCCTCTTGACCGCAAAGACCGTATTCTCGGGGTTTGTGATTGCCTGCCGCTTCGCAATCTGACCGACCAACCTTTCACCGCTGCTTGAAATAGCCACAATGGAAGGTGTGGTACGTCCTCCCTCGGGATTTGTGATGACTTTTACTTCACCCCCCTCCATAATCGCCACACACGAATTCGTGGTGCCCAGATCTATTCCGATGACTTTACCCATTTGAACTCCTCCTTACATTATGTATAACCATCTTATTTCTTTCGGTTTAAATTCCGATCGTGTGAATTTTATCCTTCTTTCTCTTCATTGTTGCCGCCCGATTGCTTTTTTCTGGAAACAATGACCATGGCCGGCCTGAGGAGCCTGTCATTCATCATGTACCCTTTTTGGAGTTCCGTTAAGACAATGTTGTCGGGGTGTTCTTCCGTCTCTTCCTGCATGACGGCCTGGTGAAAAGCGGGATCAAACGCTTCCCCGACAGATTCGAACGGCTTCACGCCGAATTGTTCCAATACCTTCAGGATTTCTTTAAGGGTCATATCGACCCCTTCCACCAGAGAGCGGTTGCCGTGTCCGTCATTGTCTGAGGATTCAATGGCGCGGCCCAGGTTGTCTATCACGGGGAGCATTGCTTTTGCGATATTTTCATTGGCATACTTTCGAAGGTCACTCATTTCACGTGCCGCGCGTTTCTTGTAGTTTTCGAACTCCGCGGAAACCCTCAACAAACGATCGTAGGTTTCTTTGGCCTCCTGTGCCAGGGCTTCAACCCGCGACGCCGTTTTCTCCGAAGGATCAACGAGTTCTTCGGCATCTGTTTTTTCAGAATCATTTTCTTGCCCATCGATCCCTGCCGCACCGGCTTCATCCGGATTGACGGGGGTCTCCTCCGCGCCGGTTTTGTCATTTTGGGTTCGAATCTTGACTTTCTTTTTTGCTGTCATTCGCCGGTGCCGTCTCCTGTTTAGAAGCTATTTTAAAATCCGTATTCTCAAGTGAATAAATAATGCTCAAAAATAATACTATATACAACAATGTCAAGGCGGTAACCGTAAGTTTGACATCAGCGGCGTCTTGTCTGTTGATCCGGACAATTCGCGCATCCGGATCGATGATAAAATTCTTTTCGATCTTTTATTTAGAACGCTGTTTTCGAAGGTGTTTCAGAGAAAATGCCGGGGGCAGACCGGTTCGACGGCCGTGAGGGATGGAGTCGGTTGTGCACCCCCTGTCGAGTCTCTCTCTGGAATAGTGTACGTTACAAAATTGATCGGTATCGATCCACGACACAGACTGCATCACTTATCGCTGCTTCCTTCCGGACCTGACGAGGTTCGTGACCGTCTGTTGCGCGGCGGCCGATCGGAATAACGAACAGCTACCCGTTCAAAACCCTAAAGAGGGAATTCAGCCCCGCATGAAGCGGATTTCGGGACAAGGGCACCGCTAGCTCCCCGCCTAGCACAACCGTTTAAAAAATATCGTCTGTATCAATTTTTTTCAAGAGAAAAAATTCGGCCCCGCCGCAACATCACAAAATAAGGGCAGGTTTTTGAATAGAAATAAAGACCGGTTCACTCCCCAAAAACTTTTGCTTTTTGTACCCCTGTCGTGTTATTTTACTGTCACGGAAGGAAATTGCACTCGAGAAATATCCTTTTATTATCTGCGGCGTGACAATACTCCAGCATTTTAGTGTTCCAGTAACGGAACAAAAACTAACTCTCACAACATACCGATATCACATAAAAATTGAAAATTTACACAGATTCCAATCTATTTAAAACCGTAGAACGGACCATCATGGACCACCGGATGTTCCAACCGCAAGATTCGGTTCTTGTGGGGGTTTCGGGAGGGCCGGACTCTGTTGCGCTTCTTCATGTTCTATCCGCATTGGCGTCCCGATTCTCGCTCAGGCTCGGGGTCGCCCACTTGAACCATGGTCTCCGTCAACACATCTCGGACAGTGAAGCTGAATTCGTCGCGTCCCTTTCCGAAAACATGGCCTTGCCGTTTTTTCTCGAGAAAGCGGATGTCCGGAAATACCAGGCAGGGGCGGGGCTCTCTTTAGAAGAAGCCGCCAGACACGTTCGATACGCATTTTATCGTCGTACGGCACGGGAAAACCGTTTCAGCAAGATTGCACTCGGCCATCACGCTGATGACAATGCAGAGCTTGTATTGATGAATCTCATGAGGGGTAGTGGTCCCCTGGGTATTTCCGGGATTCCGCCGGTAAGAAACGGAAGCATCGTCCGCCCGCTCATACGGGTGAAACGATCTGAAATTATGGAATTTTTAAATACAAGCGCTTTGAAATACGTATCGGACGAAACCAACAGGGAAATAAAATATCTTCGAAACAGAATACGGCACCATTTGATGCCCGTTATAAAATCATCCTTTAACCCCAGAATCGTCGAAACCCTGGACCGGCTTTCTTCTATTTTAAGGTCTGAAGAGGAATGGATTGAAAGCATAATCGAACGTGATTTCAAAACATCAATCGTCGAAGAGAAAGATAACAGCATCGCCTTCTCTGCCGAACGGCTGGGCAAAATTCATATCGCCGCCCGGAGAAGGCTGATACGGAAGGCCGTATCAAAGGTCAAAGGGAATCTGAGATCGATTACATACGCCCACATAAATTCGGTGATGGATCTTTTGCAAGACGCACGGCCGCCTAAGCGCCTTGATTTGCCCGGTCGTGTCCGGGTTTCCTTGAAAGGAGACCGCATTGTTTTTTCACAAGAACATGTCGCGTTGCGCACTCTTGATGCGAATTCAGACAATAATGCGGTGAATTTCTTTGAATACGAAATCAAGAAGCCCGGATCAATCTTCATAAAAGAGATAAACGCCCGTGTCGCGCTTTCCGAAATCGGGGCTGAAGATGTAACCTCTTTTCGAAACGTCGGACCCGGCACAGGTTTTATGGATATGGCGGCATTGACGTTTCCCCTGGTGCTGAGGAATTTCCGCCCGGGCGATCGTTTTGCGCCCCTGGGACTAAGCGGTACGAAAAAAGTCAAAAAGTATTTTATAGACACCAAAGTCCCTGTCGCGGAACGATTAAAATGCCCAATCCTTCTCAGCCGTAACAGGATAATCTGGGTTGCCGGCCACAGAATTGATGAATCGGTTAAATTAAATGCTTCGACCCGAAATGTGTTAAAAGCGGAACTTTTACTTGCCTAATGACAAATTATGATTAATATTTAAGTGTTCTTACAAATTTTTCAGGAGGGTAATATATTTTGAACCCGTTTTACAAAAATCTGGCTTTATGGATCGTCATCACTCTGATGATGATCATGCTTTACAACCTTTTCAATCAGCAGCAGCTTGCCGAAACCAGTATCAACTATTCCGAATTTCTTTCCATGGTGGCCAATGAGAAAATTAGCGAGGTCGTCATACAGGGGCAGGAGCTTTTTGTCACAGATTCGAGCCGAAATCGCTTCAAGGTGTATGCCCCTCAGGATCCTGACTTGATAAAGACGCTTCGGGCAAAGGGCGTGGCCATCAACGCAAAACCGCCTTCCGAGTCTCCCTGGTACATGTCTGTTCTTGTTTCGTGGTTCCCGATGATCGTGCTCATCGCGGTGTGGATCTTCTTCATGCGGCAAATGCAGTCCGGCGGCGGAAAGGCCATGTCCTTCGGTAAAAGCAGGGCCCGCCTTCAATCAGACCAGTCGAAAAAGGTCACCTTTGAAGATGTCGCCGGAATCGATGAGGCCAAAGAGGAACTCGGTGAAATTATAGAGTTTCTCAAAGATCCTAAAAAATTCACCCGTCTCGGTGGGCGAATTCCCAAAGGCGTCCTGCTGATGGGGTCTCCCGGGACCGGAAAAACCCTTCTCGCACGTGCCATTGCGGGCGAGGCTGAGGTCCCGTTTTTCAGTATCAGCGGTTCGGATTTCGTTGAAATGTTTGTCGGTGTCGGCGCATCCCGCGTAAGGGATCTGTTTGTCCAGGGCAAAAAAAATGCGCCCTGTATCATTTTCATCGATGAAATCGATGCGGTTGGACGGCATCGGGGAGCAGGGCTCGGCGGCGGTCATGACGAAAGAGAACAGACCTTAAACCAGCTGCTCGTGGAAATGGACGGATTTGAATCCAATGAAGGGGTGATACTCATATCCGCAACAAACCGCCCCGATGTGCTTGACCCGGCCCTTATGCGCCCCGGGCGTTTCGATCGCCAGGTCGTTGTTCCGCTTCCGGATATCAAGGGCCGTGAGGGTATATTGAAAGTTCACCTGAAAAAAACCCCCACGGGGCCTGATGTCGATCCCCTTATATTGGCAAAGGGAACTCCCGGTTTTTCCGGCGCGGATTTGGAAAACCTGGTGAATGAAGCAGCCCTTCTCGCCGCCAAGAGAAACAAAGAAAAAATCGACATGGTTGATCTGGAAGATTCCAAGGACAAGGTTTACATGGGGCTGGAACGAAAGTCAAAAGTCATCAAGGAAGAGGACAGAAAAATCACGGCATATCACGAGGCCGGCCACGCTCTCGTGGCCCGGCTTCTTCCCGAAACAGACAAGGTCAACAAAATCACCATTATCCCCAGGGGGCGCGCGGCCGGCATCACCTGGTTTCTGCCTGAAGAAAGAGATTTTAAATTCAAAGACCAGCTTGAAAGTGAGTTGTCTGTGACCTTTGGCGGGCGCGCGGCCGAAGAAATCATTTTCAACCGCATCAGCACCGGCGCGGCAAACGATATCAAGCAGGCAACAGATATCGCTCAGAAAATGGTGCGAAGCTGGGGCATGAGCGAAACACTCGGCCCGCTTTCCTACGCAAAAAACGAAGAGCATATTTTCCTCGGGCGGGAAATCGCGCAGCACAGGGACTACTCCGACAACACGGCAAGAAAAATTGACGAAGAGATAAATCGCCTGGTCGATAAGTGTTATAAACAGGCAAAACAGGTTTTGAAAGACAATGTGGATATTCTTCACAAACTGTCCGAACTTCTTCTTGAAAAGGAAACCGTGCTTGGCGCCGAACTCGACAAACTCATTCTTGAAATGAGGCCCGGGATGGTGCTTCCTTCAGAGCGCCATAGAGAAGTTGACGGTGATGAAAAACTCGAACCGCAAACGCCGACATCCTGATTTATAGATCTTACTTCGATATCCATTACGGCTTAACCATAAAAATCCACGCCCGAAGGTCGTGGATTTTTTGAGTCTTCTAAACGAAATTCGCACACATGAAAACATATAAAATCGCGTGGGGTTCACACAGCCTTGAACTTGGCGAGCGTACCTGTATTATGGGCATCGTGAATGTGACCCCGGATTCATTTTCAGACGGCGGGAAATTTTTCTCGTTCGAGGCTGCTGTGGCCCAGGGCCGGAAACTGGCTGCGGATGGCGCGGACATCCTTGACATCGGAGGAGAGTCCTCGCGACCGTTTTCGGAACCGGTTTCTGTTGAAGAGGAGCTTCGCCGCGTTCTGCCCGTTATTGAAACACTCGCGAAAAGTGTTTCAATCCCGATCTCCATTGATACAACCAGGGCCGTTGTTGCCAGAAAATCCCTGGAGGCGGGGGCCTCCATCATCAATGATATAAGTGCGCTGCGGCTCGACGGCAATTTGTCTGCCGTTGCGGCGGAATACGGTGTGCCCATCGTTCTGATGCACATGCTCGGAACACCCAAAACCATGCAGGTTTCCCCGGTATATGGCAATGTCATCGCAGATGTTAAATTCTTTCTCGAAGACGCAATAAATCGTGCTGAAAAAGCAGGAATTGAGAGGGGAAAAGTCATCATTGATCCGGGCATCGGTTTTGGAAAAACCGTGGAACACAACCTGTCGTTAATTCAACATTTGCATGAATTGACATTGCTGGGGGTTCCGGTTCTCATCGGACCATCCAGAAAAGCGTTCATACGCAACATTTTAAAAGATCCGGCCAGTAAAGATATCCAGCCCGACCTGCCCGTAGTGGAGATCGGCACTCAGGCGGCTATCGCCGCTTCAGTTTTAAACGGTGCGCATATCGTCAGGGCTCACAATGTCGCCAATACATCTGCTACGGTTAAAATTATCGATGCAATTAAAAATTCAACAAAATTTTCATGAAATATCCGGGTTAAAATGGTTTGCGGCATGCGTGCTTATCGGAATCGGTATCTTTTTCATGTGGCCCCGCTCATCGTTACATGAAGCCGATATTTATGTCCCCGTACATCCCGGAAACATCTCTGAAGGTCTGACAATCACAGGTCCCCGAATAAAAGGGATAGAAGTTCGCGTCAGCGGTCCGAAATCCGTCATCGAAGGGCTTTCCGGCCGGAAACTTACATATCCGATAGACCTGGCCAACGCAACTGCCGGCGTTAACACCATTAAAATTCAAGCGGACCGAATTTCACTTCCCGGAGACGTCTCGATTATAAAAATAACGCCGTCTTTCTTTACCGTGAGGGTCGAAAATGAAATAAAAAAAGAATTGCCTGTCGAAATTTCGCATTCCGGAAAACCGGCGTCCGGTTTTTTTATTGCGGATGTCGCAGCGAAACCGTCCTCAATAACCCTGCGAGGGCCTGAAAGCGTACTTGACCCCATCCAGGAAGCGTTGACAAAAACCATTGACGTCAACGGGTTGTCTGAATCCTTTAAAAAAGAAATCGCCATCGATCTTCCAGAAGGAATAGGTGTCGTTCCCCCTACGAGCATCGTTCTCGCTGAAATATCTATCCAGGAAAAAATCGTCACGAAAAAATTTGCGGCCATTCCCGTTGAGGGGAAAAACACCTCATACACTTACGACATTTCACCCCCCGCAATAAGTATTGAAGTAAAGGGACCGGTCAATGTGCTCGAGCAGCTGGAATCCGATGGCGGTATTAAGGTATATGTTGATCTCGGGAAATTAAAACCCGGTGTTTACGTAAGGCGCGCTGCCATATCGCTGCCGGTTAAAACGACCCTTGTTCGGGTAAGTCCTGAGATATTTACGGTAAAATTAATCGGTGCCCATCCATAATTTCCTGTTGGGTACGCGTAATGAAAACAATACTGGAAAGGAAATTTAAATCATGCTCCTTGTTATTGATGTCGGCAATACCAATACCGTAATGGGCATTTTCGATGGGAAACGTCTGGTTCAAAACTGGCGCACGCGAACGGAACAGAACACAACCGAGGATGAATTCAACATCCTTGTCACCAGTCTTTTTGCCATCGGTGGAATCAACTCAAAGGACATAGATAAAACCATTATTTCCTGCGTTGTTCCGCCCATGGTAACAATTTTAGACGTTTTCTGCCGAAAATATATGGGGCACAAACCCCGCTGGGTCGACGCGACGACCGCTACGGAAATGCCGATTCGTTACGGCAATCCTAAGGAAGTCGGGGCGGACAGGATTGTCAATGCTGTCGGTGCGTATCACAAGTATAAAACCAGTCTTATCGTCATCGATTTCGGAACCGCAACGACATTCGATTCCATTTCGTCCAAAGGCGAATATCTCGGCGGAGCGATCAGCCCCGGCATCATGATTGCCGCGGAAGCGCTTTTCATGAAAGCATCCAAACTCCCCAGAGTCGAAATTTTCATCCCTCCTGAAAACGTCATCGGCAAAGACACGGCAAGCAGTATCAAATCGGGAATTATATTCGGGTACGCAGGCCTTGTGGATGGAATGGTAAAGCGAATGAAGGCCGAGATGGGAACGAACCCCGGCGTGATTGCTACAGGAGGTCTGGCAACCCTGATGCACAAAGTTTCAGAGACCATTGAAGCGGTCGAACCGAACTTGACCCTTGAAGGACTCAGAATTATCAGCGACTGCTTATAAACAGAATATTTTCTATGAAACACCTTGCTGATGCAGGTGTTTCATAGAAAATATATATCGGTTCACACCGTATTCCGACCGGCCAAATAACCGGCAAATCCTTTTATACTGTTTAGCAGAAAGCCCTTCTCCCGTTCCTGAACAGGCCTTTCCATCCGTGAAAAGCCCGCCATCAGCCGATCTTCCGCCAGAAGCCTGTCAAGGCATGCCTCAAACAGATCTTCGCTCCGCGAACCCTCGATTTCATCACGAATCACTTTTTCCCACAGCAAAAGTTGCTTCTGATGGATTTTTAACATCTCCACAGCGTCTTTATGCATTCCAAAATGACTGTAGCATATGATCGACGGCGTTTTCTCCATCAGGGAATTTAAGCTTTTCATATAAGTTTCCAGAAAAAACCTGGGCGGCGTGGCCGGCCTCAGATAAAATCCCCCGTCTGGAAGATTCAGAAACACCCCGCCGGCTTCACCGGCAAAAAGATAAGGGCCCAGAATATAGCTCACATGATGGGCGGCATGTCCGGGCGTCATAACGGGTTCTATCCCATGCTCGCGAAATTGCGCCGCATCGAAAAGCAGGTTTCGGGGAACAGGCCGGATCGGCCCGTAGGCCAGGGCGGTATGGCCGAGCGTTTTGAGGCTTCCTTCCCACAGGCGGGTCGGGTCGGCAAGATGACGGATGGCGGAATCGTGGCAGACAACCGGGGTGTCTGGAAAATGATCGGCAATGTCTCCGGCCCCGCCCGCGTGATCGATGTGGATGTGCGTGAGGAGAACCGCGTCAAGGCGCCCCACCCCCACTTTCTCCAGTGCTCCCAAAAGCATGGGAAGGGTGGCTGCGGTCCCGACATCTATTAAAATATTTTTTTCGGCCTTGTAGAGCCAGGCGCCGACAAAGGCATTGAATCCGGGAAGGTTCTGATCAAGTGGAATAAGATATAGTTCTGGTGCAACCTCAAACAGATGCATGCGGGTGTACCGGCTTAGTCCGGATTAGGGTGCGTCTCTTTAGAAGTGGTTTTGAAACCACCTCTAGTCGAACGCCATTGCCGCTTCCAGTTCTTCAATCTGTGAGCGTATGGCGCTCTTTTCTTCTTCGCTCAGCGATTCCTGGTGCAGACGTCTCTTGAGACCCAGCAGGGTCATTTCTGTTCGGTAATCGGCACAGGTGTATTTCATATTCATGCCGTATCCTGTCACGCCCTGCCCATTTTGACGAGAGACTCTTTGTAGACGCGGTAAAACGCCACATTTTCGGCGACGCCGCGCCTGAGGATCTTTTCGAAATCATCGATATTTGTCAGATTGATGGTAATGTTGACGCTTTTGTAGAATGCGGACATGTTGTCCATGGTGCGAAAGCGATCGGTGACGAGCACAAGGAATATGTTCCGCCGCACATCCATCGGAAGCCGGTCCAGGTATCTGAGTATATTGTTTTGATCCGGGTCCCGGGTGTCGAAATTTTCGTTCAATACGATAAGGTCAAAATCATGAAAGCGCATCTGCTTCAGGGTATCCCTGGCCGTCTGGGGTTCGGTGGTGTGGTACTCCATGGCATCCAGCGCCGCTCTGATTTTCGCGCGAACCGCGGGGTCGGACTCGCACAGCAGGGCGGTCTCCGTACCTTCTTCCACGAAATCAAACGGCTTTTCCGACGCATCGTAAGCGCCGGCAGAAACTTCATCCATTACGGTCTTTTCCGGGGCAGGTTCCGGTTTGGCCGCCGGCGCAGCAGCTTCAGGTGCCGCCGGCGCATCGGAACGGGTGTCGATGGAGATTTTCTGCTTGCACTTGGGACAGGCCAGAGAAAAGACCTGCCCCTTGGGGACTTTTTCATCCGGGATCTTGAAATTCGCCTGGCAATGCTTGCATGCAACATCCATGAATCTTCTCCTTGTTATGTATTCCGCTGGTATTGGGTAACTATGCCAGTGCCCGCTGTTTTTATAACGATTCGTGGATAAGCACTAGCTAAATCCGCCGGGCTTTTTTCCCTTCTTTCCGTAACCGCTGTCAAGGCTCAATTCTTCGATATCCGTGGTGGCCTCGCCCCGTTTACTCTTGACCATGTCCATCCCGCGGCCCACATTCCCCTTTCGTGAAGCGTACGCCATGGCCGTCTCTTCGGTAATGAGGCCCTTTTCATACAGTTTTATGATATAATCGTCAAAGGTGGTCATACCGAATGCGGTTCCCTGCTGAATGATTTCATAGTAGGTCTTCCCCTCGGACTCTCCCTGGAGGATCGTGTCCTTGACCCGGAGGTTGGTCCCCATGATTTCAAAAGCGGCAACACGTCCGCCGCCCACCTTGGGGAGAAGTCGCTGGCAGGCGATCCACCTGACCGTATCGGCAAGCCGAATACGTATCTGGTTTTCTTCTTCGATACTGAACATACCGAGGATGCGGTTGATGGTCGACCCCGCATCCACCGTGTGCAGGGTACTGACCACCAGGTGCCCGGTTTCGGCGGCACTGAGCCCGATCTCGACCGTCTCCCTGTCACGCATTTCACCCACCAGAATCACCTTGGGTGCCTGGCGGAGGGCGGCCCTGAGTCCGCTTGAAAAATGGTCGAAATCCTTCCCCATTTCCCGCTGGTTGAAGGTGGATTTTTTGTGCGGGTGCTGGTATTCCACCGGGTCTTCAAGGGTGACCACGTGAACCGATTTTTGCTCGTTAATTTCGTTGAGGACCGCCGCCAGCGAGGTTGATTTTCCACTGCCGGTGGCGCCGGTAACAAAAATAATGCCGTTCTTTTCCAAGGCCATTTTCATGAACGCCCCGGGCAGATTCATCTCCTGCAGGGTGGGAATCTTGGTTTCCAGTTTTCGCAGGACAATGGAGTAATTGCTGCGTTGTGAAAAGATGTTCACCCTGAAACGCGCCTTTCCGAGAAGCTCGTAGGATGAATCGCACGACCCTTCTTTCAGAAGCGTCTCGGTGAGTCTTCTGTCCTGGTTGACCAGATTGAGGGAAAAAATTTCAGTTTGAAACGGCGTCAGTTCGACCAGCGGCGGGTTCATTTCCACTCCGGTAAGCTGTCCCGAACTTTCTACCTGGAACGGCTTTCCCACGGTGATATTCAGGTCGGAAACATTGTCATGCGAGTCGAGCATCCTGGCAAGTATATGATCAACTTCCTGTTTTCTCATACCGTCACCTCACAAGATTGTTATGCATCGGTAAAATCGCTCGGCGGACTCTTCAAAAAGGGCCTGAATTTCCCCTTGTCATTGGCCTTCATATAGGCTTCGTCGCCGCTGATCCACCCCTTGTTCAGCAGATCCATAATGGCGTCATCCAGAAGTTGCATACCGTATTTTTTACCGGTCTGGATCATGGAGTTGATCTGGTGGGTTTTTGCTTCCCGGATGAGGTTTCGGACCGCGGGATTCGCGATCATGATCTCGAGCGCGGCACAGCGTCCCTTTTTATCGACCCGCTTGAAAAGAACCTGCGCGATCACGGCCCGGAGCCCGTCAGCCAAGGTCGATCGGATCTGCGCCTGTTCGCTTGAAGGGAAAACTTCGATAACACGGTCAACGGTTTTGGGTGCACTCGATGTGTGCAGCGTGCCGAAAACAAGATGCCCGGTGGCCGCGGCCTCTATGGCAAGGGATATGGTCTCGAGGTCCCGCATTTCACCCACCAGGATAATATCCGGATCCTCCCGCAGGGCGCCTTTCAGGGCAGCGGTAAACGATTTGGTGTGCAGCCCCACTTCGCGGTGGTTTATAATACAGCTCTGGCTCCTATGGACAAATTCCACGGGATCTTCAACCGTTATGATATGATCCTTCCGGGTCTTGTTGGCCTCGTCAATAATTGCCGCAAGGGTGGTCGATTTGCCGCTCCCCGTGGGGCCTGTCACAAGGACAAGACCTCTTGGAAGCGAGGCCAGCTTGGATACCACCGGCGGAAGTCCGAGCTGCTGGGCTGTTATTATTTCCTCGGGAATCTGCCTGAAAACCGCGGCACAGCCATATTTCTGCATAAAGAAATTTGCCCGGTACCTGGCAATGCCGGGTATTTCATACCCAAAGTCAACGTCTCCTGTCTCTTCAAAAACCTTGACCTTGTCTTCGGGTGCAATTTCATAAAGCATGGATCTCAGTTCATCGTCTGTCAGAATCTTGTACTTGATTCTTTCCACGTCGCCCCGGATCCTGAGTGCGGGCGGCTGCCCGGAAACGAGATGGAGGTCTGAAGCACCCTGTTCATTCATTAACTTGAAAAACGCATCTATCTTTGCCATTGATTGCCCCCGGGTTACTTAGATTGTTTTAATAACTTCAGTTTGGCATCTTCCTCGTCCATGATTTTCATCTCCTCTTTTCCGATTTCGAGGAGTTTGGTATGGCTTTCGAGAATTGAGCGAACCTGAACCTCGATCTGCATGCGCTGCCGTTTTAATTCCGCAATGTCTTCATGAAGTTGAGCCAACCGGTTATGGGCTCTGTTGATGAGTTTTTCAGCCCTGACCTCGGCATCGGCAATGATCAGCTCCGCTGATTTCCGGGCGTTCTCCTTCATCTGTTCCAAAACCTTCTGTGAATTGAGCATGGCGCGCTTGAAGGTTTCTTCACGCTCCCGATAACCCTGGCTTTCGAATTTGAGTCTGCGTATTTCTTCCTGCAGCCGTTCGATTTCAGATTGTGACGCTTCAAAAGTGTCGGCCATCCGGTCCAGAAATGCATCCACCTCCTGGATATCAAAACCTCTGAATCTTGTTCTGAACCGCTGTTGCTGAATGTCAAGGGATGTAATTTTCATGGGATATCACCTGTTTTCGTCTGTTACATAAAAGTTGCGGACAATCTGAAAAGGCTATTCACGACGAAATTCTGCAAAAACACAACGCCCAGAATCACGATGATCGGAGAAAAATCGATCCCGCCAAGGTCGGCCGGGATCCGGGAACGAATTCGATACAGTACCGGCTCCGTAAGGTTATGGATAATGCGGACTATCGGATTATAGGGATCGGGATTCACCCAGGACAGTACGGCTCGAGCGATAATAATCCACATATAGAGCGTGAGGGCATAGTGGAGGACCACTGCAACTGCCCGTATAAAATTTCCGAGTATAAACATACAAACAAAAGTGTCTCATTTTTTTGATTATTAAAAAAATACGCTTTTCGGGCCGTTCGGCTTTGTCCTTTGAAAATTAAATATATTCTTTAAGATAAGTCAAGATATTTCAGGTAAAATGATTGACATACCGCACATCCAGGCGATAAAAGGACCCCATATTGTTCATCCGATCAAACTGGCGCCTCCGGTGGTGGTATTTTATGTGAACATTTTAAGCACGAAGTTCTCAAGGAGGATTGAAATTCATGTTGCAAGGTAAAAAGATCTGCATACTCGGAACAGGAAACATGGGCGAAGCCCTGGTCAGCGGGCTCGTTTCGTCCGGGTCGACCGACCCGAAAAACATCATCTGTACGGATGTTCGGGAGGATCAGCTCGGGGCTGTAAAAGAAAAATACGGCGTTGTGACAATGACCGACAACGTAGAGGCGGTTAAGGCTTCCGAAATTGTTATATATTCGGTCAAACCTCAGATCATCGCCGCGGTGCTGAAGGAAACCGCGCCATGCCTGGACATGTCCAAGCTCGTCATCTCCATTGCGGCCGGCGTTCCGCTGGCCGCGATAGAGTCGTGCCTGAACAAGGAATTGCGCCTGATTCGGGTCATGCCCAACATTGCTGCATTTGTCAAGGAGAGTGCCTCTGTTCTTGCGGCCGGCGGCAATGCCACAAAGGACGACATCGATCTGGCCATGGCCATTTTCAATTCCATGGGAAAGAGCATTTTTATCAAAGAAAACAGCCTTATGGATGCCGTCACCGGATTGAGCGGGAGCGGTCCCGCCTACATTTTCCTGATTGTCGACGCGCTGGCCGATGCCGGTGTAAAGGTTGGCCTATCGAGACAGGACGCGCTTTTCCTGTCCACCCAGACGATTCTGGGTTCTGCAAAACTGCTGATGGAGACAAAAGAACATCCCGGGAAATTGAAGGATATGGTCACCTCCCCCGGCGGCACCGCCATTGCCGGCATACATACCCTGGAAAAAGGCGGTCTTCGCACAACCCTGATCAATGCCGTGGAGGCCGCAACGCAACGGTCCAGGGAACTGGGAGAGATCGTGATCCAGAATTTTGCAAACAACTCACTGAAACCTGAAAAATAACGGGATGATATTATGTCGGAACTGAAACTGGAAATACTGAAGTCGCTGGAGTATGAACGGCCGGAAATCAAAAGGGGTTATGCCCATCAGACCCTCGACATTGACATTTCTGATTACGACATCTCAATAAAACCGGTTACGGAGCAGATGAAAAACACCTTTGTCGGCGGCAAGGGCTTTGATCTCTGGTTGCTGTGGAACGCCGTAAGCGGCTCTACCCGGTGGAATGACCCGGACAACGCAATCTGTATCGCGTCCGGCCCCATGGGCGGAACACCCCTGTATCCGGGTTCCGGAAAAAGTATTGTGACAACGATTTCTCCCTTAACAGGGTCGGTGATAGACTCCAATGTCGGCGGATATTTCGGTCCGTTTCTTAAATTCTCGGGCTTTGATGCCATGGCGGTCAAAGGGAAAGCATCTAAAGACGTTGTGATTTTTATCGACGGCATTGACGGAAAAATCCAGATCTTATCGGCAACAGGACTGCCGGAAGATTCCTATGACCTTTCAGCCGTTTTAACCGACCGCTTCGGCCAGGGAAAGCCCCGCCATATTTCGGTGGTCTCCACCGGTCCCGGTGCAAGACACACGCGTATTGGATGTCTGAACTTTACCTGGTACGATTTAAAACGAAAACGCGCCCGGTATAAGCAAGCGGGGCGGGGCGGAATCGGCACCGTTTTCTCGGACAAAGGCATCAGGGCCATCGTCGCCCGCTGGGATGCGGTTACGGCACGCACAAATAACCCGGCGGACATGCCCGCATTAAAAGAGGTTGGAAGAAAACACTCCAGGGAAGTTGTCGAACTGGATCCGAAGCAAAATGAAATGGCCACAATCGGAACCACCCACCTGGTCACCATCATGAATGACTTCGACCTGCTGCCCGTCAACAACTTTCAGTACGGCCAGCACCCCGAAGCGGTCAATGTGGGGCAGGAGGTTTACCGGCGCATATTCGACGCCGGCTACGACGGTTGCTGGATGGGGTGCACCCTGGCCTGCTCCCACGGCGTCAAGGATTTTGTTCCTATCACAGGGCCTTACAAGGGCACCAAGGTTTTCGTGGACGGACCCGAGTATGAAACCATTGCCGGCTGCGGGTCGAACCTCGGCATCTTTGACCCGCACACGATTATCGAAATGAATTTTTACTGCGACACCTATGGCCTTGACACGATATCCGTCGGAACAGGTGCGGCGTTTGCCATGGAGTGTTTTGAAACAGGGCTGATCAATAAAACGCACACCGGCGGAATGAATCTTTCGTTCGGCAACCGGCTTGCCGCGCTTGAACTCCTCCATCAAATGGCCGCGGGAGAAGATTTCGGCCGGATCGTGGGGCAGGGCGTTCGCGAGATGAAGAGAATATTCGCCCGGGATTACGGCGCGGACCCCGTCATCATGCAGGATATCGGAATGGAAGCAAAAGGGCTCGAGTTTTCCGAGTACATGACCAAGGAGTCACTCGCCCAGCAGGGCGGTTACGGCCTTGCCCTCAAGGGACCGCAGCATGATGAAGCCTGGCTGATTTTCCTGGACATGGTGCATAACTTTATGCCGACATTTGAACAGAAGGCGGAAGCGTTGCACTGGTTCCCCATGTTTCGAACCTGGTTTGGACTCTGCGGGCTGTGCAAACTGCCGTGGAACGATGTTGTCCCTGAAGACAACAAGGCCACACCCGAGCCTGCAAAAGTCATGAAACATGTTGAGTGGTACGCGGAATATTACAGTGCGGTCACGGGTAAAGAGACAGCGCCTGAGGGAATTATCCGTATGAGTGAAGCGGTTTACAATTTTCAGCGCTTATTCAACCTGAAAATGGGTTTTGGAAAACGCGAACACGACGACATCCCCTACCGGGCGATGGGCCCGGTGACAGCGGCGGAATACGAATCGAGGCAGGAGCGCTACGACCAACAGCTCATCGAGAAACATGGCGCCGACATTACAGGGAAATCCACGGAAGAAAAAATTGCGCTCCTGCGCGGTTTCCGCGAAGCGCTTTATGAAAAACTGAAAGATGCGGTGTACGAACGCAGGGGATGGAACCGAAACGGCATCCCGACGCCTGAAACCGTGAAACGTCTCGGGATCGATTTTCCCGAGGTTCTGGAACTGCTCAAGGCGCACGGGACTTAACAATGATCCGGGTCAACGGGGAAAAATCTGACTGGCGCGAGGGAATAACCATTGCCGACCTGCTCAGGGAGTTGAACGACACCGGCCACTGTGCGGTGGTGCGCATCAACACCAAACACGTCTCCCGGCCGAATTTTGAAAAGACCGTAATTCCGGACAATGCTGACGTGTTTCTGCTGCCCATGATTTCGGGGGGATAATCTTCTCTCTTTATTTTGTTACCTGTTTTGAAAACGATCTGAATATCGCTTCAACAGACGGATTGACGTCGAAACAACCACCACGCCGCTCATGGCCGCAAGCAGGACAGCCACCCAGGCATAGTCCTGATATTCCGCGTTTTCATTTGCTACCGAAATGCCCGCAATTCCAAACAGAAAAACAAGCACCATGGAAAAGATGATGAAAAAACATGCGGCGTTGGAGTTATACCAGCGAACGATTTCTTTTCTAAACAAAGGGTCTTGATCTTGGCCCACGGCAAATTTCCCGGTTGAGATACGTTTTGTCAAGAAGCTATCTCAAAAACAGTAGATCACGTTCAATGGCAAGGCGCCGGCCGACGAAAAAGCGGAGCATACACGGGAGTATGTGAGCATTTTGAGCCGACTCGCAATTTATCCGCCTCTGGCGGACACCGCCATCGGGCATTAGAGGGGGTTTTGAAACCACTTCTAACACGCAACCCTGAACAGGATCAAGAGAGAGATGAAGCGGACAGGAAATATCGAGATAAAACAACACCGCAACAGATGGCTGTGGACAATTTTATTTTGCTGTACGTTCTTAAACAGTATGGGGGGGTGCGCAGTGACGCCAAAAAGCCTTTCTATAAAGGACATTCCGACACCGTTTTCGGAAGGCTCGATTGTTGAAACCGCAAACGGGGTGCCCGTGTCCTTCGAGAACCTGACGACCGACCTGGCCGGGGTCCGCATCGTTTATGTCGGAGAGCAGCACACCAGTGCGGCGCATCACGAAATTCAGCTCACCGTCATCAAAGCCATCTACAAAAAACATCCGGATATCTCCATTGGCATGGAGATGTTCGATGTCTCGTACCAGGAAATCCTGGACCAGTGGTCTGCAGGCAAGCTCGACCGGAAGGAATTTTTGGAGAAGGTCCACTGGTACGCGAACTGGAAATTCGATTACGATCTGTACGCTGACATACTGAACTTTATAAAGGAAAAGAAAATCAAGCTGGTTGGACTGAACATACCGTTTCACATCCCGCCCAGGATCCGTGAAGGGGGCATTGAAAACCTCTCCGGAGACGACAAAAAATATCTTCCGGGAAAAATAGACGCCTCGGACGCCGCTCACAAAGCCTATGTGGAAACCATCTTTAAAACCCATCATTTCTCGAAACGGGTTAACTTCGACTATTTCTACATGGCACAATGTGTCTGGGAAGACACCATGGCCGAATCCATCGCCCGGAATCTGAAAGAGAAGACAATGATCGTCCTGGCCGGAAACGGTCACATTGTCCGAAAATTCGGGATACCGGACAGGACCTTCCAGCGGACAGGCGCATCGTTTCGAACCATTTATCTGGCACCCGGGGGAAGCGAAGTCGAACGCGATTTTGCGGATTACATCTGGGTGACACCGACTGACAAGAAACGAAAAAAGTGACAAAGTCAGAAGCCAGGGATCAGATACAGAATTGAAATGATGTCACTTCGCAGCTAAATGTCCGGAGTTCGATATCACAATTTTCGATTCCTTTTCAAAACGGAAAATAGCGGATATCCACAAATCGATTTCTGATAGCGACGATTAAACTTTTAACGCAGGAAGCATAATATCTTCAAGTTGCTTTCTTTGCTTTTCAAAGCTCTCTTTATCTTTTACTCTTTCAAACCTGATCATTTTTCCAAAACGAAGCGACACCTTGGAAAAGGGTTTTGGAAGAAGAAATTTATCCCAACTGTTGAAATGCCATCCATTTTCTGCAGAAACATAAAAAGGAACAATCACGGCATTGGCAACATGTGCCAAACGGATTACACCCGCCTTAACAATACCTGAAGGCCCCCTTGGTCCATCTACAATATGAGCGGCAAGTTTTGATTCCTTGAAATCAGCAATCATATTTTTTAAAGCTTCCCTCCCGCCTTTTGAAGAAGAACCGCGAACTGGATTCCAGCCGGTACGTTCAGCCACACCGGATATAATTTTTCCATCGTTACTTTGGCTAATCATGATACTCGGCATGAAGACTTTATAATTTTGAAAATGATGGATAGCAGAAAAAAACTGTTGATGCCAAGTGCAAAGCAACACCGCTCCGCCATTTTTTAAATAATCCATCCATTCTTTCTCATTTTCAATATTCAGACGAAATGTCCCTGAATAAATTCGGTTAAATCGATAAAGGGAAGATATGAATAGTTCTGTCGTAAAAAAACGGTCTGGTTTTATTCCCAAAACAATATATCCTAAACAAATTAGCGTTGACGGTGTTTGCTTATAGCAGTTTAACTTGGACTGCTTGAGGTCCCTTGGGGGCCTTTTTATTTCAAAGCCGTTTTAATTGCTTGATGACGAAAAAATGGTCTTTCCGGTAAAGGGGATGAACGTTTAAGTGTATGCGGCCTAACCTTGATCAGCCTGATCCGGATTCTCTTCGGGGTTTATAGTGTCTTTATCCTGTTTGCGGTGTCTTTTTTGATCTTTCTTTTTTTTCCTTGCTAATTCTTTCTGACGTTTTTTTAATTGATAATTTGATTTTGCCAATTCGTCACTTCCTTGGCTGTTATTCTTGATAATAGCAAAAGAAAAAATCTTGGACCGGACTTTCTGCAGTTTAAAATCTGATAATAGCGAATCGTGCAGGTATAAATTCAAACAAAACAAAAGGGCACCCCCTCAACATTAGAAGGAATGCCCTTTTTACTCAGAAACAGCAAGTTAAATCACAGTGACATTTGTGGCAGCAGGACCTTTCTGTCCTTGCTCAATGTCAAAGGAAACTCTGTCGCCTTCATTGAGGGATCGAAAACCGGTTGCGCTGATTGCTGAATGATGAACAAACACATCCTGCCCATCTTCCCGCTCAATAAATCCGAACCCTTTTTGGTCGTTAAACCACTTAACAGTTCCGTTGGTCATGATAACATCCTCCTTTCTAAAAATTTTCAAAATCTTGAACTGGAGGATGCCACATTAAAAAAATGAATTGTTCCTTCAGAAAAAAACCGCCCCACCAATTGAAGGTGATGCCTTGTTGAATAAGATAATAATAACACTCTTTGTGCCGAAAGCAAACTAATTATTTATTTTTTAAAAAAAATTGATGACATAAAATATATTTCTTAAAAATTTTCATGAAATATCCGGGCTATCGATAAACGAGAACGATATCAACATAGTTTTCCTGAGACACGTCCATGCACCTATTTCAACGCTTTGATCTTGTTGATATCCAGGGATTTGCCCAGCATGACCAGTATGTCGCTGTCTTTTATAACAAAGCTTGCCGGTGGTACCAGAAGGAAGTTCTCCGGCACCAGTTCTTTAATGGCGATAATATGCACATTGTACTTGGCACGCAGATTCAATTCCTTGAGACTCCTGCCGATGAATTCCCTGGGAGGGCCGACCTGGACCAAATCGAAACCCTCTGCCAAAGGGATGAAGTCCAGCACATTGGGCTGGGACAATCCCCGAGACACCCGCAAGGCCATGTCGCGTTCCGGGTGAATGATTTCCGTGGCGCCGACAAGCTTAAGGATCTTTCCATGGTCCTCATCCAATGCTTTGGCGAGGATCTGTTTAACCCCTATTTCTTTTAGATACAAACAAATCAGAATGCTAATGCCGATCTTTGTGCCGGTTGAAACAATGACCCCATTCATGTTTTCCAGCCCGAGGGCTTTCAGAGAGTCCTTATCCGTGGCATCCATAACGATGGCTTCCGTAGAATAGGGGTCTATCGCCTGTACCCGGGCTTTGTCCGAATCAATGGCCACAACCTCATTACCATCTTCATACAAAGCCTTGGCCGCATGAAAACCAAAATTTCCAAGTCCTATGACTGCAAACCTTTTCATGTTTGCTCTCCTTTTATCCGATCATGAGATTCTCTTCGGAGTATTCAATACCGTTGTTTGTACCGGTCCCTACGATAATGTAGGAGAAGGTGAGAACTCCCACCCGTCCGATGATCATCATGAAGATAATCCAGAATTTTCCCCATGCGCTTAGCTTCGACGTCACACCCATTGACAACCCGACTGTACCGAAAGCTGATACTGTTTCATAAAGATACGCAAGGAAAAAGCCATGATGTCCCTGTACCCCGCGATTGTTTGCCGAGTCCCCCACGAGGAGCAGGAACAGTACCGCGCCGATGATACCGATGGAGACGAGTATTAGCGATACGCTTCGAGTTACGGTCTCGGCAGGGATGCTCTTCCTGAACATGTTAACGCGGTGTCTTTTTCTTATTCTACTAAGGGTAAACACTGCGATCAGGGCCAGTGTCGTGGTCTTGACCCCGCCGCCGCAGGAACCCGGTGAGGCACCGAAAAACATGAGAAAGATCATCATGACAAGCGTGGCGTCCTTCAGGGAAGCGATATCCACCGTGTTGAATCCGGCAGTGCGACAGGTTATGGATTGAAAGACCGGGGCTAAAATGCGGTGCGGAAGTGACTGCGCTTCCATCAGGGCCTGTTGCTCCAAGAATGCAAACAGCAAAGCCCCGGACACGATCAAGATCAAGGTTGTGCTCAGAACCGTCTTGGTTTGTATCGACAGGCGAACCCGTTTTTCCTTTCGACTGACAATCCAGGATTGCAGGTCGTAAAGCACCGGAAACCCGATGCCGCCGAAAATGATCAACGAACACATGACAATGTTGAGAAGGAGATCATCTCTGTAACGCATCATGCTGTCGGAGAACAGGGAAAACCCGGCATTGCAGAAAGCCGAAACCGAGTGAAAGATCGCCGTATAGACAGCGCGCAAAAACGGGAGCTCCTGACTCCAATGGATGGACAGGAAGACGGCCCCTATAATTTCCGCGCCGAGCGTGAACAGGACAATGCTTTTAACGAGGCCGAATATATCCTCGCGCGGCGTATGGGCGAAAAGATCCTGCATGGCCATGCGCTGACGAAAAGAGATACTTCGGCCGATCCAGCGAAACAAGGCCACGGAAATGGTCATTACGCCAAGACCGCCGATCTGAATAAGCGCGAGGATCACGCACTGTCCGAACACGGTGAAATAGCTCCCCGTATCCACCACCACCAGACCGGTGACGCATACGGCAGACGTGGCCGTGAACAGCGCATCAATCAACGGGATCGACCCGACCTTCGTGGAGACCGGCAGCATCAGCAACACTGCCCCAACGGCGATGGCCAAGAGAAAACTCGCCAGCACAAGGCTTGTTGGATGTGCTTTGAGAATTCGGCTGCGAAGCATCATGATTTAAGCCTCGGATTCAAGAAGTATTCACAATGTAAATGACTGCCGGTCTCACAGACTTCAAGCAGCCGCCTTCCTCCCAATACCAAATGGTTTCGGTAAGCCCGGCAGGTGATTAACTCGCTTCGGTCGTCAATGGGTGCATAATTGAGAAAAGGACATAATTGAGACAAGACTCGGTCGGTGCGAATCAGGGTTCCCCCATTCCGAACAAGAGTGGCGACATGCCCGGGATCAATGACCGCTTCAGGCCGGCGAATCTCCACAAAATCCACCCCGGCATTTTGCATCTGCAGGGTCACATCCCGGTGCCAATGGTCCATCGAGGCAAAGAGCGGCGTTTCTTTTGTCAAAGGATGGTTTTTCAGACAGGTGCACAGTTCAATGATGCCGCCCCGGGCGGATATATTTCGTGTTGAAAAACAGATCATGATTAATTCGAAAGCCCTTGTGGTCGCCTCGCCCAGGCAGGTCAACCGGCTGCGGGTAAGGGTCGTCTCTTCAGATTTCACAATCTCCAGTTCTTCAAAAAGCTGACAAACCAAAATCGCTGATTGTAATGACAGAGCCATTCAGCCTCCATTCAATGCCTTGAATGCAATAAATACGCACTTCAACCCGGCGCTGTGCAATTGGACAGCAAAATGGATGCCAAATGTTTTATGTATCAGTATTTATTGATGTTTAGTGGAATCGGGTAGGAAGAGAAAGGAGGGTTTCCCGTTATATCTTGAATTTTGCAAGAAAACGACCTTGCAACATGCAAGGATCAATCCAGTTGGTATTTCTTGCGCTTGCGCCATAAGGTGACCGGGTCAATTCCCAGCACCCTGGCAGCTTCTTCAAGAGAGGTGGTATGCAAAATAACGTTTTGGATATGTCGCTTTTCCACTTCCGCCAGACTTTCGAGCGGGGTGGCGGAGGCGGCGGATGGATTGAAATTTGCAATGTTGGAGGACAGGTCGACTATTTTGAGCTCAATGTCATGCGCCATGATCACCGAACGTTCAATGGTGTTGATCAGCTCCCGGATATTTCCCGGCCAGGGATAATCTTGCAGGCGTTGCATGACATCGGGTGCGATGCGTTGAACCGCTTTGTCGTTCAACCGTGTCAAGCGTTTCAGATAATGTTCCGCCAGTAGTGGAATATCTTCCGGGCGCTCCCGTCGAGGGGGCAGAAACAGCTCCAACCCAGTGAGACGGAAATACAGGTCTTCTCGAAAGGCTTCCTCACTAACCAACTCCTCCAAATCCTTGTTGGTAGCAGCGATGATACGCACATCAACCGTACGCGGTTTAGGATCTCCCAGACACTCATATTCGTGGTGCTGTATGAAACGAAGAAGCTTTCCTTGAACGGCATGTGGAATCTCCGATACTTCATCCAGGAAAACGGTGCCGCCATCGGCCATTTTAAGCTTGCCCTCCTTGTTGCGCAGAGCACCCGTGAACGCCCCTCTAACATGACCAAACAGATCGCTTTCCAGAAGATTCTCTTGCATTGCTGCGCAATCCACTATGACGAAAGGGCGATCGGCTCTCGGACTCCAATCGTGAATCAGACGCGCCAGCAGCCCCTTGCCGGTTCCGCTTTCACCGCTGATCAAGACAATTGCGTTGGAATCGGCCGCTTGACGCGCCATTTGCAGTATTTTTCGCATCCTTTTGTTGCGTGTCAGAATATCACCCTCGGAAAAAATACCTTTTAGGGTGAAGATTTCCGTCTCCATTTGATGAAATCGTTTTAGCCTCTCCAAGAGAAGATCGAGCTGACCCGGGACGAACGGCTTGGGGAGATAGTCGAACGCGCCCATCTTAACGGCGCTGACTGCAGTCTCGATAGTGGCATAAGCGGTAATCATCAGAACATGGGTTTTGATACCGCTTGTAACGATTTCTTTGAGTACATCCAGTCCGTCCCGGTCCGGCAGCTTCATGTCCAGTAGCACCAGATCAGGCGGTTTGTTACTGAAACACAGAAGGCCTTCATCACCTGAAGCCGCCGTGACCGTTTCGAACCCTTTATCTTCGAGATACATCTCCAACGTGGTCAAAATGTTTCGGTCATCATCAATGATCAGTGCTTTTTTCACCCTTTTCCTCCTTTAGGGCCGGTATCCAGAAAGTGAAGGTGGTGCCTTCCCCCAGCCGACTTTGAACCTCGATGTCACCGCCATGCTGCTCGATGATATCCTTAACGATCGCAAGTCCCAGACCGACAGTGCCGCTTTTGCCGCGCTCTGAAAACTGTGTGAACCGGTCAAAAATCTGCGGCAGGTATTGAGGGTCGATACCGCTGCCGGTGTCGGTGCACTGGAAATAGAATCGCTGTCCCTGCTTGTAGATTTTCAGTTTAATGCGACCACGGCGATCGGTGTAACGCAGCGCATTACCTACAAGGTTCGTGATGACCCATGGAAACCGGAAAGAATCAATGGTCACCTGTGGCAGGTTTTCCGATATGTCGATGTCAACGGAAATATCCTCATCGTCGGCCTGTTTTATCAGCGGTGCAAGGCACTCCCGAATCACCACGGCGATATCGAGAGTCTCTTTGAGTCGCGGTCGAGACATCGCTTCAAGACGTGATATGTCCACCAGTTCATTAATCAAGGCCGCCAGCCGGATGCAGTCTTCATTGGCAGTGGCAACCATTTTACCCCGTTTTTCGGAGCTGAGTCCTTCCCCGCCTCTATGAAGCATTCCCACGCTCATGGCCAGCGATGTCATCGGCGTTTTCAGTTGGTGAGAAATCTCAGCAATGAACCGTCCTTTGGCTTCTTCACCACGACGGACTTTTTCCTTTTCGGCCGACAGGATATCATCCCGGTAAAGGTCATACTGCTCTAAGCGGCTAAACAAACGGTTGAACGAATTTATCAAAAACCCGATCTCATCGTTCGACTGGATACGAACCGTTGGATAAATACCTCTGCCTTCCTGTGCGTTTGAAAGATGACTGGCAAGCGTCATGATCGGGCGAGCGATACGATAGGATAGAAAATAGCTCAATGCCAAAATGGCTATGATAATCACAACAAAAAGTATCGCGGCATTACGCTGGGCACGGCTGGCAAGAAGCCGTGTCCGTTGTTCTGCGCGTTCCATGGCTTCTTCGTTGATGGACACCAGGTTGTCAAGGAGTGCTACCATATCAGCGGAAAGCACCAGAAACGCGGAAAAACGCTCGTTCGCCCAATGGCCTGTGTCTGCCTCGGTCAGCGACTGGACAAGCCGTTCGTATCGATGGTAATTATCCAATAACTGATCGGTCAGTTCACGCTCACCGGATTCAGTGATATTTTCGCGGCAAATGTCCAGATTGGATGACAGGCTGCTAAGCGCTTCTGCGGGTATCCCTTCAGCGCTTTGTCTTTGTGAAATCTGCTCCAACAACAGGTTGCGCGTTTCTTCCAGCGTTTTGCGCGCCTGCTGGGCAGCCCGGATACTTTTGTAATTTTTGGAAAGGATCTGCTCAGCGCTGTCTCCCAGCGAATCCAAGTATTGATTGTTGAGCAACGCCGCAGCCAGCAAGGCCAGCGTCGGCACCAGGCTCACCAGAAAGATCTTGAACCGTATCGGGTGACGGATAGATTTTTCTTTCTTTTGTTCTTTCGTCTTCGCCTTCATAATTCATAAAAAATACGGAATATTCATTCTCGGTCTTTTCCGCTTATTAACATTCAAAAATGGAGGCAAACATTGATTGGCATAATTATTTGTTTGTCGCTAAGATTTGCTGTTTTAGCATGCTAATCAATGTTTGAACCCTAATTCACGCCTTATTGCCCATTGATCGATTCCATGATTTGCTTAAAACTCTCGACACCTGCTTCAAGGTTTTCGATGATCTCTTCAGCAAGCACATCCGGATCAGGGAGGTTGTCCAGATCTGCCAGGCTTTTGTCTCTGATCCAGAAGATGTCCAGGCTGGTCTTGTCACGGGCCATGATGTCTTCATAGGTGAGTTTGCGCCATCTGCCGTCGGGATTGTCTTCCGACCAGGTTTCCTTGCGTTTGTGACGGTTTTCAGGCTTGTAGCAAGTGCTGAAATCCTTTAGATCGTTATAGGTCATCGGGTTTTTCTTTTTCGTAAAATGGATATTGATCCTGAAGTCATAGAACCAGACCTCTTTTGTCCAGGGGTATTTGCTGGCAGGTTTGTTTTCGAAAAAAATCACGTTTGCCTTGACCCCCTGGGCATAAAATATGCCGGTGGGCAACCTCAGGATGGTGTGCAGATCGGTATTTTGAAGGAGTTTTCGTCGAACCGTTTCACCGGCCCCGCCTTCAAACAGCACATTGTCCGGAACGACCACGGCTGCCTGGCCGGTGGTTTTGAGCATGGTGCGGACGTGCTGGACAAAATTGAGCTGCTTGTTCGAGGTGGTTGCCCAGAAGTCCTGCCGGTTGTATCTTAAATCTTCCTTTTCCTGTTTGCCCGCGCCATTGGTGATCGTGATGCTGCTTTTTTTCCCGAAGGGTGGATTGGTCAGGACATAGTCGTACCGGTCACCGGTATCGGCAATAAGGGAATCATTGGGTGAAATGGTGGATTCGCCGGTAATCTCTCCGATATTATGCAGAAACATGTTCATCAATGCCAGGCGGCGGGCATTGGCCACGATTTCGTTGCCGAAAAAGGTTTTATTTTTCAAAAAGATTTTCTGGCCCTTGTCCAGGTTGTAATTATTGATGAAAAAATCATATGCTGCCAGGAAAAAGCCGCCGGTACCGCAGGCAGGGTCGGCTATGGTTTTGTCAGGTTCGGGCCGGACACATTCCACCATGGCCCTGATCAGCGATCTTGGGGTAAAATACTGCCCGGCGCCGCTCTTGACGTCTTCGGCATTTTTTTCAAGCAGGCCTTCATAGATATCTCCCTTGACGTCCGCGCCCATCATGACCCAGTTTTCTGCATCGATCATGTGTATGATTTTATAAAGCTTGGCCGGGTCCTGGATCTGGTTCTGGGATTTAACAAAAATCTGGCCGATCATCCCTTTCTGCCGGCCTAAGGCTCTGAGCAGTTTGATGTAATGGGATTCGAGTTCCGCCCCTTTTCCGGTTATCAAACTATCCCAGTTGTATTCAGCCGGGATGCCGACATCCTTTTTGTAAATCCTGCTGTATTCATCGGCCATCTTGAGAAACAGCAGGTAGGTGAGTTGCTCCAGATAATCGCCGTAACTGACGCCGTCATCCCGCAGCGTGTGGCAGAAACTCCAGACTTTTGAAACGATGCTTGCAGTGGTGTTCATTTCAACAATTCATTGAACTCTTCAACTGTTAACCCCGCCTGTTTGATAATTGCGCGCAGGGTCCCCTTTGCGACTTCTTTATGATCCGGAATCACAAGGCGGCGGTGGGGATACGCCTCCTGTCTCAGAACTATGTGGCTGCCCTTCTGTCGATCCTTTTCAAAGCCAAACTTAGCTAAAGCCGCAACTACTTCCCGGCCTGAGATCCGAGGTAGAACGTTCATATCGCCACCTCGACTATTTCCTCGGTTATTGATGGAGGAATAGGCTCATCGTGTGCTTTTAAGCTTTCCAAATATGCTTCTATGGCTTCTTGAATATTTTTCAGCGCCTCCGCCCTTGTAACTCCCTGTGAGATGCATCCAGGCAAAGTCGGAACCTCTGCAACAAATACTCCGTCTTCGTCTTGTTCAATTATTACTCTGTATTTATATTTCATTACGGCTCCTCCCTGTTGAGTTCTTATCGTCATAACAGAAAATACGCGTTTATGACTACAAATTCCAAGATTTTCTTCTCAATCAGAATATTCCACTTTTTTTCGTTTTTCTTTGCGGCGCTGAGGTGAATCCTTACGGGTTTTTTCTTTTTCCGCCTTGATGCGCTCCAGCAGTTTTTCCGCCGAGTTTTCACCGGTAATCAACTCCGGGTGTTTTGCCCGCCAGTCTCTTGTCAGATTCCCTTCGAATGCCTTTTTTAAAATGCTCTGCCGCAGGGCTTCCGCCTTTTTAAGGCTGTCTTCAATGGTTTGCTCAAGCTTGTCGCAGACGGACAGGCGGGATTCGATTCCTGAGACGATTTGATTTTGTTCGAGATATGATGGTATCGATATTGGAACATTTTTTATGTCCCTTAAATAAATAGCTTGTTGAGCAGTTGATCCTGATATATCAAATAAGTTTTTCTGAATAAAAGGTGATTTAATTATATAACTCAAATAATTACTGTTTACATGTTTATTTACTTTAATCAATATTACACTGCCCAACAGACAAAATGTTTTGTCTGTATTCACAACACACATCCTGCCAACTGTCGCACCTCTACTAACGATGAGGATATCTCCTCTTTCAGGGCCACAACGAAGTCTTGCTTTATAAGCAGTTTCTTCAGAAACATAAAGTGGGTCTTCAAACGAAACACCACTATCTCTAATATCTTTTGCAGAGAGAAAATAAATGCCATTTTCAATGGTTTTTGGACGAAAATGCTCACCGTCAGTGATTTTATATGAGATTTCTTCTAACTTACACCAACACCACCCCTCCGGCAACTCTGGAAAATCAGCCAGTTCCATTTCTTTAAGCGGCTGCAGTTCCTTTGGCTTTTTTGGTTTTACGGGTTTCTTTTTGCCTTCTTTTTTTGCTTGTCCACAAGCCTTTTTCCAATCTTCCAACTGCTTTTGGTAATGTTTTTCCCGCTCTGTCTTGATCTGTTCCAGCAGTTTTTCCGCAGGTTCCGGAGGGTTTCCCGCCACAATCTGCCGACTGCGCCATTCTTTGGTCAGCTTGCCTTCAAAGGCATATTTCAGCACGGCCTGGCGGTAGGTTTTCAGTTGTTCCCGGGCTTTTTTCAGGTTTTCGATGCCGTTGTCGAGTTCGGAAAAGAGTTCTTCGATTTTGGCGACGATGTGGTTTTGTTCAGGGAGGGGGGGAAGATTAAAGCTTAGTCCGTATGCATCATTTCTATTTAATCCTGGTATAGCAGTTGACCTATCATACTGATTAAGCCTTAGTGATTTAAGAACGTAGAATACAAATTTAATGTTTAAATAGTTTAAATTATTTATAAAGTAAGTTGTATCAATGGGCCAGCAATTTTTATCTGAATAAGAAACTTCGCCAGCAGCCCCTTTTCTTCCTATAATCAATGCCGGTGCTTCTATAAGAAAATTGGTATGATAACCTACGATGCCATTTGAACCATATACTGGAAATTTGCCGTTTTCATTCCGCTTTTTTTTTGTAAGCCCCTTTCCATATTCAAAATATAAGAGGTCACCAATAGTCGTGGGGACCCAGCCCTTGGGTAGCTGATCATTCTTGAATATATTACCAATCATCTTACTCCGAGAAATCCTTTCATTATTTTACAAAATCCCCCTAAGTCCCCCTTTTTCAAAGGGGGACTTTCATTTTGTTAATGCCTTGATCAGCAGACTTCGCACTTAATATTCCGGACGACTTCCCATGTATAAACCCATCTGTCGCCATATCGCAGGCTTCACTTTCCCCCCTTTGAAAAAGGGGGGCCAGGGGGGATTTCCACAACCGCTTCAACCTCCCGCCAAATCACGACCATTACCGCATCCATTTCTTTTAGCACCTGCCGGTTATCAAAACGCAGCACCCGCAATCCCAATTCAGCCAATTGCGCATCCCGGGCCTGGTCCTTTCCATGATGATCAGGTTTGAAATGCTGAGCGCCATCCAACTCAATCACCAGTTTCGCCTTTGGACAATAAAAATCAACAATAAACGACAGCAAGGGCTTTTGCCGGTAAAACTGCAATCCGTGAACCTGCTTGCGTCGGACTTTTGCCCATAGCGCCTGTTCCGCATCGGTCATGCTTTTTCGTAATGCCCTGGCCGGTTCTTTGAGGCTATGTTTGTATTTTTCCACTACACCCTGCCAACGCCTCATTCATTTCATCAATAATCGGCTCCATCTCATCGCCGAATAACTGAACCATCTTTCCAACGCCGCCCTTGCCGTCAAAGGGGGCATAATCCAGATCGTCCTTTCCAATATGCGCGGAACTGATGATGTGATCCTTGATCATGCGCAACCATGCCATCTGCTCCTCGGAGAATTTCAGAGGGCCGGCCTGTTTGTCA
>JBDRPF010000043.1:0-28932 GCA_043827325.1 Pseudomonadota bacterium
TGATTCTTTAATAATTTTTCTGCACCCAATCATGGAAAGGGCCAATGAAAATGGGTTAGACGAATCGGCTAACCCCTTCTAATCATTGGTGGAGCTGAGGGGGATCGAACCCCTGACCTCATGACTGCCAGTCATGCGCTCTCCCAGCTGAGCTACAGCCCCAAAGATACGCCTTCCAGTAAACAAAAATGCTGTTGGTGTCAATCTTTTTTTGTTTTCGGATAACAGCCATCCCGGATGTCTTGTGATCATTTCCAATAATTCTGTTTTCAATTCATTCTACAGAATTTGTTGACAAAATGGCAGATAAAAAATATTGTTATATGTTTATAGAATTACAACACATTGAACATACTGGATTTTCTTTAATTTTCGTTTGTGTTCGAAATGAACGGACATTCCGGATTTGCTGAGGTTTGAAAAATGAAGCCGAAAAATTTTATGAATCACTCCGGCGCATTTTCTCGACAAACACCCCGATCGGGAACATTCGAAGAATTTGATGCGACAGAGCTTTATTGTCCACGGTGCCAGCGGGCGGTACCGGTTCGGAAACGTCTCCTCCTGGTGCTTCCTGGAGGTGACAAGTACGAATATTTGTGCGCATTTTGTTCCGGGCATGTGGGTACAAAAACGAATCGACATGGAGAACAAGTAAAATTGATCTTTTGAACGGGTCTCCAACAAAACAGCCGAATAAAAAAAAATCAAAGGAAATTTTATGCTCCGATTAATGCGTGATAAAGCCGGCAACTGGGTAATCAAGATCCTACTGGGTGCAATTGTAATCGTATTTATTTTCTGGGGTGTTGGAAGTTTTCGCGAAAGGGGCGGCGGCAAAGTCGCTAGTGTAAACGGGGAAACAATAACCATGGCCGAATACAGAAAGTCATACAACGAACTGATGGAACAGTTGCGGAAGAGCTTCGGAAACAATTTGAATGAAGACACACTCAAGATGCTTCAGGTAAAAAAACAGGCCCTGGACCGGATTATAGACAAAAAGCTTCTGCTGGGCGAGGCATCACAGCTCAATTTTCGCGTTTCCGAAAAAGAACTGGCCAATGCGATCCGAAGCATAGGCGCGTTTCAAAACGCCGGTGTGTTTGACTCTCGTCTTTATCAAAGAGTATTGAACCTGAACCGATTAACCGCTGAAGAATTCGAAACCGTCCAGCGGGAATCGATGTTGATGGAAAAATTGAGATCGTTCATAACGGGCAGTGTCAAAGTTTCCGATCAGGAAATCATGGAATGGTTCAACTGGGCAAACACATCCCTTGACATCGATTTTGTTCTTTTTGCGCCAGAAAAATATAAAGACATCCCGTGCACCCCCGAAGAAACAAGTGTGTATTTCAACGACCACAAATCCGCCTATAAAACAGATCCCATGGTAAAGGTACGTTATCTGTTTTTTGAGCATGAGGCATATACCGGCAGGGTTAAGATTGCGGATGACGAAATAAAGGCGTTTTACGACGAAAACAGGGAAGAATTTAACACACCGAAAACGGTTGAAGCGCGACACATATTACGAACGGTCAGTCAGGATGCAGGTCCGGAAGATGTTGAAAAGGCAAGAGCAACAACCCTTGAGATCATGCAGATGGCCAAATCGGGGGAAGACTTTTCCGAACTGGCGAAACGTTTTTCCCAGGGACCGACCAAAAACAAAGGGGGATATCTCGGCACGTTCAAAAGGGAAGACATGGTCGCCCCTTTTTCCGACAAGGCTTTTTCCATGGAAGCCGGAGAGATCAGCGAACCGGTTCGCACGCCGTTCGGGTGGCATATTATCAAGGTAGAAAAGGTGAATGAAGGCGGCAGCCGATCCTTTGAAGAATCAGAAGCCGAAATCCGGAAGAAACTGACTGATATTCGCGCCAGAAACATGGCCTACGACGAGGCGGAAACGGTTTACGATGCTTCTTTTAAAGAAGATGATCTGGTTAAATCTGCTGAAAAAAGAAAACTCAAGACGATGACAACAGACTTTTTCACGCGAGAAGGCCCTGTCAAAGAAATACAAAACAGTAAAAAGTTTTCTGAAGCTGCTTTCACTCTTCTGCCGATGGAGATCAGCGACGTCCAGGACTTGGGAGACGGGTATTACATTCTCCAGGCGATCGACAAAATCCCGGAAAAAATACCCGATCTTGAAAAAGTCAAAGAAAGGGTTACGGCTGATTTGGTGAAGGAGAAGCAGTCTGAACAGGCAAAAAAAGACGCAAATGAACTCCTGGTGGTCCTGAAGACCGGCATTCCCATGGAGCCGGCGGCGCAGAAATTTAATTTAAAAGCGGCGGCAAGCGGCTTTTTTAAGCGCGATGATTCCCCTCCGAAAATCGATTTCGGCAGGGAGGTTGTCGCGGCAGCTTTCCAGCTGTCAAACAGCAAAAAGCTTCCGGACGATGTCATAAAGGGTGAAAAAGGGTATTATGTCATTCAGCTCAGAGAGAGAAAAAAGCCCGATCTGAAAGAATTTGACAAAGATAAAAGAAAAATAGAAGGAATGTTGCTTCAGCAAAAGAAGGCTTCGGTGTTTACTGCACGGTTGTCGGAACTGCGAAATAAAAATGAAATATCAATTGAGAAGGATTTTTTAGACTAGGATAAAATTACGAGCATTTATTGAAATACAGGAGGAAGAAAATGGGCAAATCGAATTCTGCCGATGGGAAATCCCCGATTCGCAAAATGAAAAAATGCCCGGAGTGTTTTACCTATATCGCGATTGACGACAAAGTATGCCATTCATGCAAAACCAGGGTCGGTAAAATCGGCAAGGATGGAATTGCCCTGAGACCGATAAACTGGGTGTCATATATTAGAGCAATCTCAATGTGGACGATATTCGGTCTCTATATGTGGTGGGCCTTCTTTCGAGAAAAATAAATATAACAACCGCTTTAGATTTACCATCTGTCCGCGGATTCCTTTCGAAGTATATGATCCGGTATCATGTCGATAAATCGTGAGGGCCGGCTCAGTATTCTTCTCGAACTCCTGTCATATATTTCCTCGGGGTAGATAAAGAACAGATTCTCCATGGCCCGGGTAGCGGCAACATACATGAGCCTTCGTTCTTCTTCGAGTTCCGCTTCCTTGTCCAGCGCATGTATGGACGGAAAACGTCCGTCAAGACACCAGATGATAAAGACCGTGTGCCACTCCAATCCTTTTGCAGAGTGCACGGTGGAAAGGATCAGACGGTCTTCCTCCGAGCCACTCGCAGTCAGGGTATCATTGATGACAGTGTTGGGGGGTTCAAGTGCCATATCGGCTAAGAATTCAGCGAGACTGCTGTATCGCTCCATAATTGAAACCAGTTGTTCGAGATCTCTTGCCCGCTTTGGGTAGTCGTCGTATCTTTCCTTTAAAACGGTTAGATAGTACTTCAAAACCGTCTCGCCCATCTGAGAAACCGAAAAATCTCCCGTATCGATCTGAGAGAAAAGCGATTTTAGCCGATTGAATCCCTTTGATTTCCCCGATTTTACGTTGCCGGAAAAAATTCCGGTATATCCGGCTTTTTCTTCCAAAATGGCTTTATAGATTTCTCCGGCGGTTTTGGGGCCAACTTTGTCTAAAAGCAGGAGTATTCTATACCAGCTCAATCGATCCGAAGGGTTTAAAATAACCTTTAGATGTGCAAGCAAATCCTTTATATGCGCGGATTCAATGAATTTGAAACCGCCCACCTTTATATAGGGAATCTCTTCCCTGTTGAGTTCAATTTCAAGATCGAATGCATGAAAGCTTGCTCGAAAAAGAATCGCCATCTGCCTGTAAGGTATCCCGTTCCGGTAGAGTTCCCGAATTTTCTCAACGATAAATAACGATTGGCTGTTTTCAGTATCTGCGGCGACAAGCGAGGGTATCGACCCGTCCGGTTTTCGGGTAAAAAGGACTTTTGTATATTTTTCCTTCGCCCTGTCTATGACGGCATTGGCTAGACTCAATATGGGTTGAACGCTACGATAGTTTTCTTCCAGTCGGATAATCCGGGTCCCGGAAAACATATCCGGAAAACTCATGATATTTTTAAAATGTGCGCCCCTGAAAGAATAGATGCTTTGGGAATCGTCACCAACGGCCATAACGTTCCGGGTATCACCGGCAAGCAGATATACGATTTCCGCCTGTATTTGATTGGTATCTTGATATTCATCGACCATTATATATCGATAGGTCAAAGAAAGTCTCTCGCGTATGTCGGCGTGTTCCCTCAAAAGGAGGTTTAAATACACCAGAAGATCATCATAATCAAAGAGATTCGCCTCAACTTTCCGCCTCTTGTACGCATTAAAAAGTGAAACAATTGCATCCAACTCCGGAACAAAGTGTGGATAATCATCGAAAACAACTTCCTCCACCGGCAGCACTTTGTTGACCGATCTGCTGAAAATGTTCATCAGTGTCTGTTTTCGGGGAAAAGCGCGGGATGCCGAAACAAACCCCAGTTCTTTTCTCAAAATGCCGATGAGGCCTTCCGAATCGGCTCGGTCCAGTATTGAAAAATCGCTGTTATATCCAAACCGGGTTCCATACTTTTGCATCACGGAATAGGCAAAAGAGTGAAACGTGCCCCCTGAAACCCTTTCACATCGACTGTCGAGAAGTTGTGCAGCGCGTTTCAACATTTCATATGATGCTTTACGCGTAAACGTCAGAAGAAGAATGGAACCGGGTGGAACGTCTTCATTTACTAGGCGCGCAACACGATATGTTAGTGTTCTGGTTTTTCCGCTTCCTGCGCCTGCAATGACAAGAAGCGGCCCTTCCGAAAAAAATACGGCTTCCAACTGAGAAGGATTCAGTGCTTTTTTAAACATAAGTAAACCTGAAGTTAAGTTCATGTTTATATCAGAGCGATCACTTGGACAAGTTCTTCTTTCACAAGGATGTTTCTTTGTCAACATTCGTTCTTTTAGATTTTATTGACATTTCCCAATCTGTGTATTACCAATTACATTCATACGGGCCCACATCACTAAACCGTTTTCCATTGCAAGGAGGAATATTTAAATGAAGAGATTACAGGACCACCTGAAAACCATCTCCAAAGCCCTTTCGGCCCTTTCCAAAAAGATTGATCAGGCCACAACGCGCATAGAAAAACTTCAAGCCGCAAAACCGAAATCTGCCAAAAAAGCAGCACCGAAAAAAAAGGCGCCGGCTAAAAAAACAGTGGCAAAAAGAAAAGCGGCTGCTAAAAAACCGGCAGCGAAGAAAAAGGCACCGGTCACACGTTCGACAGCCCTGGATTCGGTGTTGAATGTCGTTAATAAATCCAAAAAGGGCATCACCATTGCCGCCCTGAAAGAAAAAACAGGTTATAATCCCAAACAGCTCAGCAATGCGTTGTACAAACTTTCAAAGAAAGATATGATCACCAAAAAATCGCGCGGTGTTTATGTGAAAAAATGATTTTCACAATATGAATCTGCACGCCTTGCCTCTTTCTTTTCTGAAAAGTCTTCCGTATGCCTGATCTGCAAAAACAGGCATGCTGAAGACTTTTTACTTCGAAGCTGTCTCAAAAATAAAGGTACGGGCCGCCCGTCTTGCATGTCATTTAGCCGCGTATCAATGAAGCAAAGCAACTCGCCGCTTGAGGAGCGCACCAATGTTCAATAGACGTCTGAAATTTTTTAAGGCCGGGGTGTCGGTATGGGTCGGCGTTTTAATTGCCTGTTCAGCTTTTTTGATCGCAAATGCCGCTTATGACAACCCGATCGAGAATTTTTCAATCGAACATTTCCCTTATTTTTCGTCCTCCGCCTATGCAGCCGATCACAAAACTGCTGTGTTGCGGGAATGGTCTCATGAAAAAAATCACCTTCTTCCCGATCCGTCCGTTATTTTCCAACGCCTGCCGAACGGCTTCAGATATGTGTTGATGCAAAACAAAACTCCCAGAGACAGGGTGAGCATGCACCTGAACATCCATTCAGGATCGCTGAATGAATCGGACGATCAGCAGGGACTGGCGCACTTTCTCGAACACATGCTTTTTAACGGTTCGACAAATTTCAAACCCGGAGATCTCGTAAAGTACTTTCAGAGCATCGGAATGGAGTTCGGTCCCGACGCAAACGCCTTTACCGGATTTGACTACACGGTGTATATGATACTTTTGCCTCAGGGAAACAGAAAAAGCCTCGAACAGGGACTGATGGTGATAAAAGACTATGCGGCGGGAGCACTGCTGCTTCAAACGGAAATCGACCGGGAACGGGGAGTTGTTCTTTCAGAAAAACGAACCCGTGATTCTGCTTCGTACCGTACATTTATTTCCACTATGCAGTTTGAGTTTCCTGAAGCCAAAGTATCGAAAAGATTTCCCATCGGTATCGAAGCCGTTCTGAAAAATGCAGACCAAAAATCCTTCAAAGAATTCTATGACACATGGTACCGGCCCGAGCGAATGACGCTCGTCATGGTGGGCGACTTCGACTTGCAGGCGGCCGCAACCCTCATCGAGGAAAATTTTTCTGCATTGCCGGCCAGAGCGCCACCGATACCCGATCCCGACATCGGTGAAATTCGGCACAAGGGCATTAAACCCTTCTATCACTATGAAAAGGACGCCGGAAACACCACCGTTGCGATAGAAGTCGTAAAAAAGATCAAAAAGGAATCAGACTCCGCTGATCTGCGTAAACGATTGCTCTTGAAGGATCTGGCAGACCGCATCGTACAGAACCGGTTGGATGAGTTGGTCAGCAAGCCGGGTACCCCGTTCACCTCTGCTTCCATCAGTTCGGGATACTTTCTAAACGAAATCGAACATGCTGAAATTTCCGGTGAAAGCAGTCCTGAAAACTGGAAAGAATCTTTATCGCTTCTCGAGCAGACCCTGAGGGGCGGATTAAAATTCGGGTTTGCCCGATCGGAATTGGACAGGGTTAAAAAAGACTTTTTAGCGGATCTTGATAACGCTGCAAACAAAGCATCCACGCGAGACAGCCAGTCTCTGACACGGGCAATCCGGCATACGCTGAATAACAACCGGGTTTTCCTCTCGCCCGATCAAAACAGGACCCTTCTTTCACCCTTCATAAAATCGGCAACCGTGAAACAGGTTCATGATGCGTTTAAGAAAACCTGGGCCTCCGATCACAGGCTTGTGCTTGTAACGGGAAATGCCGATCTGCCGCGAAATCTCACCCCTCCCGTAAATCAGATATTCGACGTGTTCAAAGAGAGCAGTACGGTTGAAGTGATAAGACCGGTTGAGACAAAAACGGTGGTCTTTCCTTATCTGAGGGAACCTTCAACAAAAGGGGAGGTCAAATACAGGAGCACCATCCATGACCTGGGAATCGTCCAGGTCGATTTCGACAATGGAATCCGTCTAAACCTTAAAAAAACAGATTTTGAAGCAGACGAAATTCAGGTTTACATTTCCTTCGGGCTTGGAAGATCTAATGAACCGGAAGATCTCCCCGGGCTTTCCGCGCTGAGCCAAAAAGTGATCAATGAGAGCGGGCTGGGCACACTGAACAAGGATGAACTCGAGCGTGCACTGGCAGGGAAAAAGTCAGAGGTTTTTTTCAACGTTGCCGAAGACCATTTCGCCTTCGGGGGAAAAACCGTCTCGAATGAACTTCCCCTTCTCTTTCAACTCCTTTATGCCCATCTGGTGGACCCCGGATACCGGAAAGATGCCTACACGCTTTCAATGGAACGTTTCAGGCAGGAATACCAGGAGTTTTCCCGCTCCGTCGACGGCGCCCTGACACTCAAAGCGAACCGCTTTCTGGCAGGGGAAGACAGCCGTTTCGGGTTGCCGTCCTATGAGGCGTTTACCGGGTTGACCCTTGATCAGGTTCATTCATGGATCGATTCTCCATTAAAAAATAGCCCCCTCGAGGTCTCCATTGTCGGGGACTTTGAAATTGATTCAACCCTGGAGCTCGCCTTGAAATATGTGGGGGGTCTCCCAAAAAGAGCACCGGTTCTCTCAAAAAAAAGGTCCGGATTAATTGAATTTCCCCGTGGTCAATCCATGGAAATTAAGGTGCCGACCGAGATCCCCAAAGGATTGATAATTGTTGCATACCCCACCGAAGACATGTGGGATATCCACAGGACCCGCCGTATTGCTTTGCTGGCCGGAGTTCTTTCAGACAGGCTCCGTGAAAAAATACGGGAGAAACTGGGCGCAGCTTACACAACCTTCGCGTTTAACAAGGCCAGCAGGGCCTATCCCGGATATGGTGTCCTGGAGGCAAGAGTTTACATCGATCCTGAAGAAGCGGACAGGGTCGTCAGGGACGTCAGGGACGTCGTATCCGATCTCTCGGATAAAGGTGTCGAAAAGGATGAAATGAACCGGGCCCTCAAACCGACACTCACCGGCATAAAGGACATGCTTCGAACCAACGGGTACTGGTTAAAAACGGTTCTGTCAGGATCCGTGAGACATCCAGAGCAGCTCGAGTGGAGCCGGACGATACAGGAAGATTATGCTTCGATTACGACGGAGGAGTTATCAATTCTTGCAAAAGAATATCTTAACAATGACCGGGCGGTAACAATTGTAATCAAACCCGAATAAAGATTCACACAAATCATGTGAATCTTTATATAAAACATCATCCCATCCTTCTGCACTATGACTCTCGCTTGAAATTATACAAGGTTTTACTCAGTACCACAAACTCCGTTACGCTCAATGTCTCCGCACGCCGGGTTGGATCGATGCCCGCATTTTCCAATCCGGCCAGAGCGTCCCCGGTGTCAATGCCGAGTATGGTTCCGGCAAGAGCGTTTTTGAGGGTTTTTCGCCTTTTGCCGAATGCGGCTTTGATGACACGAAAAAAGAATGCTTCGTCATCTATTGAATGTTTCGTCGCTTTAGGGAATATGACCTGAAGGACTTCCGAATCGATTTTAGGTCTTGGAAAAAAATGAACGGCCTTGATATCGGCAAGTTTCTCGACTTCCGCACAGGACCGGAGCATCACCGTGAGCCGGCCGTAGGCTTTCGACCCCGGCTGTGCCGTAATGCGCTGTGCCAATTCCTTCTGAAACATCAGAACAGCTCGACTCACGACACTTCTGAACCGTATGAGTTGGACAAGAACCTGGGAAGATATATTATAGGGAAGATTCCCCATGACAACGAGCCTGCATCCGGCCTTCTCGGCAATCGCCTCTATGTTCACCCGCAGTATGTCTTCTTCCATCAACTCTACATTGGAAAGGTTGCCTGTGAGAAGTTGCGTTTTCAATATTTTAATAATCTCACGGTCTTTTTCAACCGCATAAACTTTTTCCGCCGCACGCGCCAGAGGCAAAGTGAGGGCGCCAAGGCCCGCGCCGATTTCAAGAACGACGGATTCCGACGAGATTCCGGAGCGAGTCACGATCATTTCAGCAATCGAAGGGTCTGCCAAAAAATGCTGGCCCAGCCGTTTCTTCGGGCGGAGATCGCTTGCGGCAAGGAGTATTCTGGGTGGTATCATTCCTGTTTCCGTGAACGGACGATTTCAACCGCTTTCCGTGTTATAAAGTATGCGGCAATACCCGGAACAATACCCAAAATGACACCGCCCACGACCATGGCAATGGAGACATCCATCCCCAGCTTCATCAGCTCTTCGATATGTTTGAAATCAATATTTGAGGATACTGTTTTCCCTAAAAGGAACATTCCTGTCTTATAGCTCGCCAAATAGAAAAGAGGCAGCGTAACCGGATTGCAGAGCCAGGCGCCGATAGCGGCGGCCGGTTTGCTTCCTCTCAGAATAAATGCCATGGCAATTGCGATGACGGTATGAAATGGAATGGTCGGGGTTATGCTGACGAACACGCCTGCAGCCATGCCCACGGCGATATAATGGGGATCGCCCTGGAGTGTTTTAAAGCGTTCTGCAAAGTCCCTGTAATTCAGCTTAAATGCCATAATCCCTTATCTTCAAGAGGTAATAATTATTTCTCACCGGCTTCGCCGTCTTTTTCGAGCCGCAGCCGTGATGGAATGCGTTCATGACACCAAACGGAAACCCGCAATAAAAAGCAGGGTGTTGAAAAAATTAGCACGGATGGTGTTAATTATCAATGCTTTGATTCTTGCCAACAATTCAATGACCTCCGGCAAAGGAGGAGGAATGGTTTGTAAACCGCTATTAATAATCATCGTCTACAAAGGTCGGCTATTCCCGGAACTGTCAAACTCCGGGAGTCTCCTTAGCAGAACTGGGGGTTTACCGATGATTATTAGGTGCTTTGCGGCCTGTTGCAAGTTCAAGCCACCCCGCTCTTTGAGCGGGGTGGAAGTTGACCTCCCGGCCGTTCGATATCGGTTTTCAGGTCTTTAACTTGACTTTTCTCCTGCTTTTAAGTAATTTTTGTACTAGATTTCTCATAACGAGCCAGAAAAGGAGGGTACCATGGCAAAGCGGAGAGGTAAGCAGATAAGTTTCGATGCAATGGTAAAGTTCTTCATGCAGTATTATCAAATCCCCACCAAAAAGGACATTGATAAACTGCTGGAAAGAATGGATCGTCTGGAGCAACTCATCAGAGCTGCCGGCAAAGGCAGGCGCACCGTTGCCGGCCCCGCCCTGGGCACCGCCGCATCCGGAAAATCCGCCACGACAGCCACGGATATGGCACTGGATGTTATAAAGCGTTTCAGAAAAGGCGTGGGATTTTCTGAGATACAGGCCATAACGGGTTTTGGTGAAAAAAAATTGCGGAATATTATTTTTCGGCTGAACAAAGAAAAAAAGATCGTTCGAAAGAGCCGGGGCGTGTACATTGCTTCCTGATCCGACTGTTTTACTTAAATCGTTTCCGCGATAAATATTCGGCAAGCCGTCCGGACAAGCTAAACGTGTGAAGTGATATGAAGTGCCTATTTATCCCGTGATAAACGGGACAGGCCTGGTCCAGAGGACCAGGTTTTCAAGGACAAAATAAAAGGTGACGCCATGAGCTCGTCCGGAAACCGCATCCGTAGCGATTTTAAAGAGGGCGACAGTTTTTCCGGCTATCAGATCATAAAAGTCGCAGATCTCGATGAAATCGATTCAATATATTATGAGCTTGAGCATTCCGCTACCGGTTCCAGGCATATACACATCCACAACCAGGACAAGGAAAACACCTTCAGCGTTGCCTTCAAGACCGTTCCGGCCGATTCAACAGGGGTAGCCCACATCCTGGAGCACACCGCCTTGTGCGGTTCAAAAAAATTTCCCGTGAGAGATCCTTTTTTTTCCATGTTGAAAAGGAGTTTGAGCACTTTTATGAACGCCTTTACTGCATCGGACTGGACCATGTATCCCTTTTCAACGCAAAACCGAAAAGACTTCTACAATCTCATGGACGTTTATCTCGATTCCGCCTTTTTCCCCAACCTGGAAGAATTGAGTTTCAAGCAAGAAGGACATCGCCTGGAATTTGAGGGTGGTCCTGAGAACCCCGAGTCTTCAAAGTTAACGATTAAAGGTGTTGTGTACAACGAGATGAAAGGCGCCATGTCTTCGCCGGACCAGGTGATGGCACGTTCCATATTGAATGCCCTTTATCCTTCGACGACCTACCACTACAACTCCGGCGGAGATCCTGACCGGATTCCCGATTTGACTTACGACCGGCTTTTGGCCTTCCACGGGCGGCACTATCATCCCAGCAATGCCTTTTTCTATACATACGGCAACCTGTCTTTAAACGACCACTTGAATTTTATCAGTGATAAAATTCTGAATCGTTTTGAGCGAATCGATCCCGAGACGGATGTGCCGATCCAACCCCGATGGAACAAACCCGAAAAGAAAACCTATCATTACCCTTTTGGAAAAAATGAGGACCCGGGGGAAAAATGTCAGGTGTGTGTCGCCTGGCTCACCGCAGACATCCGGGACAACTTTGAGGTTCTGATTCTTACGCTCCTCGAACAAATTCTTCTGGGGAACCCCGCTTCTCCTTTGCGTAGAGCGCTCATTGACTCCGGGCTTGGAACAGCCCTATGCGACGGTACCGGATATGACTCCGGAAACAGAGATACCCTTTTCGTCTGCGGACTGAAGGATACGGAGGCGGATTCAACAGATAAAATCGAGGCGATCGTTTTCGATGTTTTGAAAAACCTCTCGGAAAAAGGGATCGACAAACAGCTTATCGAATCCGCCATTCATCAAATCGAGTTTCACCAAAAGGAGATCACGAACACGCCGTATCCTTACGGGCTGAAACTGCTGCTGTCTTTTTCCGGAAGCTGGTTTCACGGCGGCCATCCGGATAGAATTCTGCGATTCGATTCCGATCTCGAACGGCTTCGCATAGAGCTTTCAAAGGGCCCGTTTTTTGAAAACCGGATAAAAAAATATTTTCTGGACAACCCCCACCGGGTGCTCCTGACGCTTGCCCCCGATCCGCTCATGGAACAGCAGAAAAACGAGCAGGTTGCCGCACAACTCGATCGAATCCGTTCCGGCATGAAACCGTCCGACCTCAAAAAGATCGTTGAAGATGCTGAAGCCTTGAAACAGCTCCAGGAAGGTAACGAGGATACTTCACTTCTCCCCACCCTGGCGATCGAAGACATTCCGCCGTCGGTTCAGATCGTAAAAGAAGCAACGTCTTTCGGCACCGAACCCGCCGTGTGTTACGAACAACCGACATCCGGTATTTTTTATTTTTCAGGGGCTGCCGGCGTTGGATCTCTCGAAAAACATCTTATTCCCATGGTCCCCTTTTTCTGTTACGCCTTTTCCAGAATCGGTACGGAAATATCCGACTACACGGAGATGGCACGCCGAATTGACGCATATACCGGCGGAATCAATATGTCTCCCCACGTCCGCACCGCCTTTACCGGTGCGGGAGACTGTATCCCTTTTGTTTCAATTGACGGGAAGTGCCTTGTCCGGAACCAGGGCAAGATGTTTGAAACCATTCAAGAGCTTTTGTGCAAAATCGATTTTTCAGATCAGGTCCGTCTGAAAAATCTCCTTCTGGAGTACCGTGCGGGGCTGGAATCCATGGTCGTAAAAAACGGCCATCAGCTGGCGATTTCCCTTGCTTCGAGAAACTTTTCGCCGGCCGCTTCGCTCAGCGAAACCTGGAAAGGTGTTCATCAACTGCTGGTTATTAAAGCGATCACCGATGACCTGACAAGCGATAAGCTGGAATCCGTTTCACGATATCTTTCTGTTATCGGAAAAACCCTGCTGACCAAAAAAAATTTGAAATTGGCGTTAATCGGTGAAGGCAAGGCCCTTTCCACGGCTTCTCCATTGGCGGCATCCATCAAAAACAACCTGGAACCAAGGCATAGTCCCGCCGCTTTATCCGATGTTTTTTCACCTCCGGAGATCCACGTTGTCGAAGGGATTCCAAGAGAAGGCTGGAGCACTTCCTCAGCGGTTTCATTTGTCGCCCAAAGCTTTGAAACCGTTCGAATGGCCCATGAAGACGCCCCTGCCCTGTCCGTAATAAGCAAGATAATCCGATCCATGTATCTGCATCGCGAAATTCGTGAAAAAGGCGGCGCCTATGGGGGGTTTTCCATTTACAGTTTTGAAAGCGGGCTGTTCTCTTTCGGGTCATACAGGGACCCTCACATCATCTCAACCCTGAAAGCTTTTGATAATGCGTCTATATTTATAAGGTCCGGCAACTACACCGATGAAGACATCAAAGAGGCAATTCTGCAGGTATGCTCTGAAATCGACAAGCCGGACACACCGGGCGCCGCTTCAAAAAAAGCGTTTTTCAGGAAAATTATCTCGCTCAGCGATGATATGCGCAAACAGTTCAAAGAAAAACTCCTCGAATTAACCCGTCGTCAGGTGATTCAGGCCGCAGAAAAATATTTCCATGAAAAAAACGGGGACCGGGCGGTCGCGGTTATTTCAGGTGAAGAAAAATTAAAACTGGCAAACGAAAAACTTTCGGAAAACCCGCTCGAGCTGCATCGAATTTAATCCGAGGCTATTCCCTTGACATGATTTCTCACATTGTGGTAGATTTTTTATTATCGTACGAATAATTCACGAATTCGTTTTTCATAAACGAACATGACCTCCCGTCCGAAAACCATGATGAAACACCTTCGGAAAAGCGTGTTTCGTAGAAAATATTCAGGCTAAATTTCGCTCAACAGACTGATTCTGCCTCGCGACCCTCACATTTCTCAATTGTTCTTCTCTACTGCGCAGAGCGAAACCACTTCTTCGACCATTTCATAAAAGATATGCTGTTGTTAAACCATAACATTGGAGAAAGGGGGTAGAGCATGGCGCAACAAAAAATATTATTGCCTTACAATTTCACGCCCAACGACAGGAAAGCGCTGGATTTTGTCATCCGCACCTTTCCAAAGGGAAAAGATGTTGAGATCACCTTGTTCAATGCCTATATCCCTGTGCCTGTAATTGATATTAAAGGCAGCCCGGTTATGGAAAAAATCAAGGGGCAGATGGATCAGCTTGCAAAGAAGGTTTATGAACTCGAGGCCGCCCTCAAAGGCGCCAAGCAGAATTTACTGCAAAGCGGTTTTGGAAAAGACCGGGTTAACCACATTTTCGAACCCATCAAAAAGGACATCGCCGTTGATATTGTTGATCAAATTGAAAAAGGAAAATTCGATGTGGTTGTGCTCAACCGCAAACCGGCTAAAATCGCCCGGCTTTTCACCCGAAGTATTTTCATGAAAGTCGTATCGTCAATCAAAGATGTTACCGTGTGCATCGTCAACTGATCTTCTGTGAAAAGGGAGGAGCTCCATGGCTGCAAAAGATATTATGTACTTGGATATATTCAAAATAATCATCCGGTTTATCGCGGAGTCGGAAAACCTGGAAATCATGGGCAATCAATCGGCCCAGCTTCTGGTGGGATCTCTGGAAATAAAGGCCAGCGCGATATTTGCCCTGAATCCCGAGACGGAGGAGCTCGAACACCTGGCCAGTTTCGGCTTGAGCATCGATTATTTGAACAAAGGGCCGGTTAAAATTACCAAAAGCAAGGGGTGGGCATCGCAAAAAACGCCCATCGCCATCAAAGACATAACACAGACCGACACGATACAGTACCCGGAACATGCCAGGAAAGAGGGCATCAGGGCGATCGTCTCCATCCCCATCACCTTCTCCGGGAAAAGAATCGGCCTCCTGCGGTTGTATCACTCCGATGTTTGGGACATCTCGGAACCGGACCTCGACACCCTGTCCGTTCTCGCTGAAATTATCGGCATGGCCATGATGCATTCCCGGATTTCCAGTGCGCTGCAATCCGTAAAAGATATCGTAGGTGAAGTGCATTCGGTGTGGCTGGATCCGAAAAAATAGCCCCGGACGTATTTAGTCCTGAAAAACCTGGTCTTCCGGGTCCGGATTCTCTACTTTGCAACCAGCCGGGCCATCCACATGGTCAGCGGAGAGTAGAACGTAATTATCAAAGGCTTCACCAAAAGCCAACTTGGGAAAAATCGCGCTGATATTTTATGGCGATGTAATTTTTTTCAATGTTTCGGCACAGGTCCGGGAAATCGTTCCCCGCTTTGTTGCAATGTCGACGGTGCAGGAACCGAGCGTTTTATACAGTGCAAGAAGCTCGGGCACTCTCAATTCGATTTCTTCGATATGCTTTTCAACGGTTTCCACGTCTCCTCTCACGATGGGGCCGGTAAGCGCTTGGATAACACCAACCTTTTCGATATTGGACAACGTACCCTCTATTAAGGGCTTCAAAGCTTTAAACGCGTCCTGCTCCGGTATCCCCGCCTCCCTGATGAGCCTTAATGCGAGATCGAGCAGCGTGACCAGATAGTTTGACGCAGTTACAGCCGATGCGTGATAAAGTGTTTTGGAGGCCGTGTCTATCGTCACGCAGGTCCCGCCAAGATCTGCCGCAAGCTCTCCGGCTGTTTCAACCGCCTGTCTCTCACCTTCTACGGAAATAATAATACCCGCAAACGGATTGACATCGACATCAATGGCGGCAAAACTCTGCAAGGGATGCATGGACCCGGTAAACACCCCGCGCTTTTTCGCAACGGACAAAACAGTTGACGGGAGTGCTCCGCTGCAGTGGAGAACGATGGTATTATCGGCAATACCGTTATGTTGCGAAAGTCTGTCGCACGTCTCTTTTATGGCGCCGTCGGGTGTTGTTATAATCACGACATCCGCATCTCGCGTTACTTCCCAGGGAACATCGCTGTACCGATCGGATCGGACGAGTTTCGCGGCCTGTTTCGCCGATGAAAGGCTTCTGCTGGTAAATCCGACCGCCCTGTATCCGGCCCGTGCCAGAAATACGCCAAGGGCCGTGCCGACCTTTCCGCATCCGACAATTGCAAAAGACGGTTTCATATCAGACTCCCAAAATTTATAATACTCGGTTCAGGTTAAAATATTTTGGTAATTGTCAGGGTTGTCACGTTACCCTCGGAACGGTCCCGTGCATCGAACTCCCATTGACTTCTCAACGAAAAAATTGCCTTGATCCCCGGGCAGAAAGCGCTGGCTTCAGGACCGGCAGCATATACGCGATCGTGCACATCCGCGTTCACGGCGTCCGACCCGCTGTCATCGGTTACCTGCCATTGGCAGTATCCGGTGAGTCCGACATCCCAAAACTTTGCCAGCGTTTTGCTCAGCCCCCACTCGAAATGAAAATCGTCTCCGGGCCGTATGTCCTGGCTTTCCTTGTCACTGTGAATTTCGTACCGGGAAAGGATCGAGGCGGCCCAGGTCTTTGCGGCATCAAAATAAACGGTTCCGCCCAGGGTAAACATTCCGGTCCAGAAGCCCTTTCCCGGCGACGCCGGTTCTGTTCGGTCATAATCGCCGGTCGGCATATAAACGGACAGGCCCATGGCCGCATCATAACGCAGACCGTGCCAGGAAATGCCGAACGGCTCGATATTGATATCCGCGAGTCCGAACCGGTTTTCGCTGATGCCCAGCGCTCCGATTTCAATATCCGTGTTCACCAGCGGAATTACCATATCTACAAAAAAATTCCCACCAAGGAGTTTAAAATCCGTAATCCAGATGAATCGATTGACCAGCGCATAGATTCCGGCATCGAAGTTCACATTCAACGCGTTTCCGTCTTGGTCGGCAAGCGTATCCGCAGTGTAAAACACATTATACATGCGGTAGTAGAAACCCGGGGGCGGCAGGGTCGCGGCCTTGATCCCCTCAACACCGTTCACATAATGTCCGGATTCACCTGCCAAACAGTATCCGGGGCCGATTCCCCAACAAACGAGACCGATAATCGCCACGTACAACACTTTTTTCACGTTCCGCATGATCTTTAAATTATTCTCCTTTCATAACCTGATCAATTTTTTCGTTCCCAAGATTTCCAGGGTAGCTGCCCTTACCAGCTTTTTCCGGTTTTATAAACTCAAATTTCCTTCATACGGTCCCAAAGACCTTTGCGATCCAAAGAGACATCCCGATTCTATCGAAAAATCAAGTGAATTACCGGGCGAATATTACCTTGACATGCCAGCCACATTCGTCATAATTTTAACATTTTAACAACAGGTTGTTTTTTGCCGAACGGTCATCCGGTGCGACATAAAAAGCCGTCTATGGAAATCAAAAGACAAAAGCTCACCTTTCAGGAACTGGCCGATGCCGTCCTGAAAGAAAATCGTCTCCTGCTGCAAGGCGTGAATGATGAAGCCGTTGAGGATTTTATCCGCCGGATCACCGGTGCCGGTGCCATTTTCTTTTTTGCCCAGGGAAGATCCGGCTTTATCCTCCGCACTTTTTGCATGCGGCTGATGCATCTGGGCTTTCAGGTGTACTTCTGCGGGGAAACCATCACCCCCGCCATCGGAAGCGAAGACCTGCTCGTCGTTCTCAGCGGGTCCGGAGAGACCCCTGCAACGCTCGAATCCGTCAAAAGCGCAAAGAAGCAGAAAGCGATGACCTGCGGTATTCTGGGGAATACGGAATCCGGAATTGCCGCACAGGTGGACAAAATTATTCATCTTCCGGGAACCACAAAACTGTGCCGGAAAACCGAGCCGGACTCACTCCAGATGGCCGGCTCTTTATTCGAACAAGCCGCCTTTCTTTTCCTGGAAGCCGTTGTTTTGATTCTTTACCGGGAAAGAAAAGCACAGGTTGGCCGTCTGTCACACCGTCACACCACTATTGAATAAAGGAGGAAAAATGGTACCAATCCTACAGTTGGCCTTGGATTTCGTGGATCTGAAACGGGCGCTTAAAAGCGCAAAGGCCGGAATCGCCGGCGGGGTCGATTGGATAGAGGCGGGAACGCCCCTGATTAAAAGCGAGGGGCTCAACGCCGTAAGGGAACTGAGAAGGCTTTTTCCCAATACCACCCTTGTCGCTGATATGAAGATTATGGATACCGGACGGGTGGAGGTGGAAACCGCGGCCAAGGCAGGGGCAAATATTGTCGATGTCCTCGGCGCGGCCAGTGACGCCACCATCCGGGAGTGCATCCAGGCGGGAAAGAACTACGGTGCAAAAATCGTGGTGGATATGATTGCGGTGGATGATGTGGTGTCCAGGGCAAAATTCGCGGAAGATTCAGGCGCCGACATTGTGACGGTTCACTGTTCGGTGGACGAGCAGATGGAAGGCAAGGACCCTTTTGACACCCTGAGACAGGTCGCCGCGGCGGTGTCCATCCCGGTGGCAGTGGCAGGCGGCATCAATTCCGAGACGGCGGCCAGCGCGGTGGAAGCCGGCGCCGCCATCGTCATTGTCGGCGGGGCCATCACCAAGGCCATGGATCCGGAGCGCGCCACCCGGGAAATTCGAAAAGGTCTCGACACGGGAGAAAAAATCAGTACCACCCTCTTTAAGCGCAGAGGCGAAGCTGATATCCGTAAAATCCTGGAACAGGTGTCTGCCCCGAATCTTTCCGACGCCCTCCACCGCGGGGGGGTTCTGCAGGGAATTCGACCGCTTTTTCCGGGCATCCGCATGATCGGGAGAGCGGTCACCGTGAGAACGTATCCCGGAGACTGGGCCAAGCCGGTTCAGGCCATTGACGTGGCGCAGCCCGGCGAAATTGTCGTTATCGATTCCGGCGGCACGGGTCCGGCCATCTGGGGGGAACTGGCTACGCATTCGGCTGTTCAAAGAAAACTGGCCGGGGTTGTTATCGACGGCGCCTTAAGGGACAGCCCTGAAATCATGGCCATGAAATTTCCGGCATTCAGCCGGCTCGTCATGCCCAATGCCGGCGAGCCCAAAGGGTTCGGAGAAATCGGGGTGCCGATTACGGTCGGCAATATGCGGGTGGAGCCGGGCGACTGGCTGCTGGGCGACGACGACGGAGTCGTGGTACTCCCCAAGGCCATCGCGGTGGAGTATGCCAACCGGAGCATGGATGTGCTGGAACGTGAAAACCGCATCCGGGAAGAAATCAAGGAAGGAAGCACCTTGAGCAAGGTGGCCGAACTGCTGCGCTGGGAAAAAAAATAATGATACAGATCATCAGGGGATTTAAAGATATTCTTCCCGGAGAAGTGGAACTCTGGCAGCACATAGAGGCAGTCACCCGGTCTCTCTTTGAGGACTTCGGTTTCAAGGAAATCCGCATTCCCATCATGGAAAAGACGGAGCTCTTTTCACGGAGCATCGGTGAAGATACGGATATCGTTGAAAAAGAAATGTACACGTTCCCCGACAGAAAAGGGGACCTCGTCACGCTGAGGCCGGAAGCCACCGCCTCTGTCTGCCGGGCCTATATCCAGCACAAGCTGTATGCCGGCAGCCCGGTCCAAAAATTGTACACCATTGGCCCCATGTTCCGCCGGGAAAGGCCGCAGAAGGGAAGATACAGACAGTTCTATCAGATCAATGCCGAGATACTGGGTGTTGACTCGCCGCTGGCGGATGTCGAACTGATTCTTCTGTTGATGACGCTCTTTTCAAGACTCTCTGTTCCGGACATTCAGGCCCACGTCAATTCTCTGGGGTGCCCCGGGTGCCGTCCGGATTTCAAAGCGGCGCTTACCGTGTATTTTTCATCCGTGGCGGCCGGGCTCTGTTCCGACTGCCTCCGGCGAAAAGACCGAAATCCACTCCGGGTGCTGGACTGCAAGGTGCCCGCCTGCCGCACGGCGATGACGGATGCCCCGTCCATCCTGGATCATCTGTGTCCGGCATGCACCCTGGATTTTGAAACTGTTCAAAGAGAGCTTTCCACCCTCGGCATCCCGTTTATCGTTGACAAGCAGCTGGTCCGGGGACTGGACTACTACGTACGAACAACGTTTGAGATCCAGACAGGATCTTTGGGCGCGCAGAGTGCTGTTGCCGGCGGCGGGCGGTATGACGGCCTGATCGAAGCACTTGGCGGACCGGATCTGCCCGGAACCGGTTTTGCCATCGGGTTTGACAGATTGGCGGAAGTCACGGAGCTGAGCAGCGCTGATTACGTCAAAGCACCGGACATTTTTCTTGCCGCGCTCGGCGAAAAAAGCCAGGCGCTGGCATTTGAATGGAAGTGCGGCCTGGGTCTTGAGGGTATCGCAGCTGAAATGGATTTTGGCGACAAAAATTTAAAAAGCCAGATGAAACAGGCGAACAGGCTGAACGCGCCCTACGTGTTGATCGTCGGCGAACAGGAGATTGAAGACGGCTCTGCCGTTCTGCGGAACATGGAAACAAAAGCGCAGACATCCATTCCGCTGGAAAACCTGGTTGAAAGTGTCAAAAAACAATTGGACAAATAATTTCGTAGATTCTATGAAAAACCGGTTTTTATTCGAATATTTTTTAGTCACAGGCAGCCCCTTTTTCGGGGCTGGCCCGGGTTAGGTTGAAAGGAAATAATACATTGTCAGACAACCTCGGAGAAATGAGAAAGACCCACACGTGCTGTGAGCTTGGAATAAACGACGTCGGCAAAGAAGTGGTGCTCATGGGATGGGTACAACGCCGGAGGGATCACGGCGGGGTCATCTTTGTGGACCTGCGGGACAGGGAAGGCCTCACCCAGGTGGTTTTCAACCCCACGGTCGATAAAAAAGTCCATGAAAAGGCCCAGGCGATTCGAAGCGAGTACGTTCTCGGTGTCAGGGGACGTGTGAACGGAAGGCCTGACGGCATGACAAATCCCAACCTGACCACCGGCCAGATAGAGATCATGGCGATGGAGCTAAAAATTCTGAATGCCGCCAAGACCCCTCCCTTTCTGGTCGAGGACACGATCGAGGTGTCCGAAAACATACGGCTTCTGCACCGCCACATCGACCTCCGCAGGCCCAAGCTGCAAAAAAATATCATCGCACGGCACAGGGCCGCAGAATCCGTCCGGACATATCTGAACCGGCTCGGGTTTCTCGACATCGAAACGCCGGTCCTGACAGGCAGCACCCCTGAGGGGGCAAGGGACTATCTCGTGCCCAGCCGGGTAAATCCGGGCCAGTTTTATGCCCTCCCCCAGTCTCCGCAAATCTTTAAACAGCTTCTGATGATATCCGGTTTCGATCGGTATTATCAGATTGTCCGCTGCTACAGGGATGAAGATTTACGGGCGGATCGTCAGCCCGAATTCACACAGATAGACATCGAGATGTCCTTTGCGGGTGAAGACGACGTCATCGCCATGACCGAAGGCATGATGAAAAAACTCTTCACGGATGTTCTGGGCATCGATCTCAAAACGCCCTTTCCGCGCCTGCCCTACACGGAGGCCGTCGGGCGCTTCGGTCTTGACAAGCCGGACACCCGTTTCAGCCTCGAACTGAAGGATGTGTCCGACATTGTCGAAAACGCAGGCTTCAAGCTCTTTTCCGAGGCCGTCAAAAAGGGCGGGGTCGTCAAGGCGCTGAACGCCAAAGGGTGTACCCATTTCTCGCGTAAAGAAATCGACGACTTCACGGAATTTGTCACGGTGTACAGGGCAAAGGGACTCGCCTGGATAAAAGTCAGGGATAACGACTGGCAGTCCCCCATCGCCAAATTTTTTAGCGACAGCGAAAAAGAGGCGCTCACCCAACGCCTGGAGATGGACCCCGGAGATCTCGTGTTTTTTGTCGCGGATCAGCCCAAAGTGGCCAACGAGTCCCTCGGGCATCTGAGAAACCTGCTCGGGAAAAAACTGGGGCTCATAAAAGAAGATGAATTCAACTTTTTGTGGGTGACCCGTTTCCCCCTTCTGGAATACGACGACACCGAAAAACGGTATCAGGCCCTTCATCACCCGTTTACGGCCCCGCTTGAAGAAGACTACGAACTGCTCAAGAACGATCCCCTGTCCGTAAAATCCCGCGCCTACGATCTTGTGTTAAACGGCTCTGAAATCGGCGGCGGGAGTATCCGCAACCACCAGAAGGAGATCCAGGAGAAGGTCTTCGAAGCCCTGGGCATGAACCGGGAAACCTACGAAAAAAAGTTCGGGTTCCTGCTTTCCGCGCTGGAATCGGGCGCGCCGCCCCACGGCGGCATCGCCTTCGGTTTCGACAGGATCGTTACGATCCTCTGCGGAGAATCCTCGATACGCGAGGTGATTGCCTTCCCCAAGACACAGAAGGCCGCCTGCCTCCTGACCAACGCACCTTCCGAACCCACGAAGGCCCAGCTGGATGAACTCTATTTGAGAATCATTAAAAGCTAAGTCCGAAAAAGCAAGGAACTATTGACTGCCACACAGAAAGTATCCGGGGCCGGCGGCTGGGAGTGGGATGTTAAATCTGAGGCACTGGATGCCCGCATTCGCTGGCATGACGTTAAAAAGTGACGCTGCAGTATTAAAACGGATAAAAAATTTATTGGCGTTCTTGGCGTCTTTGCGAGAGATCTTTTTGGTTCCGGTTTATCCGCCCGCCTGAGACGGATAAACCTCTGGTGGGCTTGGCCGGATTGGAGTTTACGAGACGTTACAGTTCGCCGAATGGCAGGGCCGTCACATTCGACCCCAGGGGCAGTCGAATATCCCCCGGATGAACCACATAGCCCGGCACGACTTTGTCGCCGAAATCCTCCCGGAATGTCTTGATGGAGGCTGCCATGGACGGGCGCGGTGTCGCGGAAAGCTTCACCTCGATGGGGACGAGTTTATTGCCGGTCTCGATCACAATGTCCACCTCTGTTCCGGCCGAAGTCCTCCAGAAATAGATCTGCGGGTTCTGGCCACGATGGGTGAGAGTCTTGACTATTTCCGACAGCACGGCCGTTTCCATGATCGGACCGCCCATGGGGCCAGAGGCGGCGTGCTCCGGATTTTTCAGGCCGGTCAGATAACAAAGCGTTCCAACATCGGTAAAATAGACCTTCGGCGTCTTGACGAGCCGCTTCCCCACGTTGGCGAAATAGGGTCGCAGCACGATCACCTGATAGGTGGCCTCCAAAACGGAAAGCCAAGCCTTGACCGTGTTCACGGCTACGCCGAGGTCTCCGGCCAGATCGGTCAGACTGAGGAGTTGCGCAGTACGCGCTGCCAGAGCCCTGAGGAAACTCTGGAATTGGAACAGGTCGCCCACCTGGCGCAGCATGCGAACGTCGCGTTCAAGGTAAGTCTGGACGTATCCGGCATGCCACAAGTTGATGTCACGCCCGGGATTGGCAACGAGTTCCGGGTAGCTGCCGCGTAAAAAGTCTTTCCACATGTCATGGTATGAAGCCTTGACTCCCGCGCTATAGGATTTACCGGTCTCCCATGGCAGACAAGCTTGGTAATTTCCCTCAGCCTCCCGGCGCGATAAAGGCAGCAGGCGGAGCATCGCCGTACGCCCTGCCAGCGACTCGGTAATTTTTTCCACGATAAGGAGGTTCTGGGAGCCTGTAAGGAGGTATTGCCCGGGCCGATCGCGGAAGGCATCGATCCTTTCCTTGACGTAAGGCAGTAGATCGGGTGCGTATTGCACCTCGTCGAAAATGACCGGAGGCGTGTACATTTCGAGAAAACTGCGGGGGTCTTCCATGGCGGCCGCCCGGACATCCGGAGGCTCGAGGGAGACATAGCCGTATTCCTCGCCGAAGAGCGCCTTAAGAAGCGTCGTCTTGCCTGACTGCCGGGGACCGGTCAGTACAACGGCGGGAAACTCGGATACGGCCTTCTTGAGTACCGTTTCCAGGGATCTTCTGATGTAGTTAGGAACCATGGCGCACCTCTTTTTCTGTAATTATGCATTTCAAATGCAAAATTGCAAGCACAAAATTTACCATCCGTCTAGCAGGCGATAGCGGACTTTTCCACGGGAGGGTGCGCACGACGGTTCCCGGACGATAGGGTGAACTTTGGATGGGGAGTTCGCTTGATTATTAGGAGCTTAGTCCATCGATTCATAAATTCTGTAACGAATTTATTTACTCAGGACTTAGTGCTGCCCTCGGCCATGAACTTGGGGCCGAATGGAGTGAGCATTTGACTAACTCTTTTCATCAAAATACGTGACCGTAGTTGCGAATCGAAGCAGTGAGGCTCATATCAAAACAAAAAACCCCGGGCGGATCTTTTCCCGGGGCTTTTCAATATGTTTACCGAAAATAATTTCTTATAGAGAGATGAACTCCCTCTCAACATTCAATATGTTCCAAGCCAACTACCAGTAAAAATGTCCCGCGTTTACTGATCATTCAACCCAAGCAATTCTCTTGCCCGTCGCGTGCCTTTGCGGTTGGCTTCGGTTGTAAAAGGATCCTGGCCCCGATCCCTTTCTGCGTCTCGAAGAAGCGCTTCAACGGCTTCACGCCCGTCTGGGGATTTTACGGCCGCTTTTGGGGTTTTTCCTCCCAGAGCCGGTATCTTTTGCTTAATCCAGCTTTCCCAATGCCGGCATATTAAGTCTGATAACTGTTCCCTAACCTCAGGATGCTTCATCAGTTCGTTATGTTCTTCGGTATCTTTCTTCTCGATCCTCCCTGCCGTACGTTCATTCATCATCGAATCAATGTCCTGAATTTCATCAATTTTGAAATGAGCACCGGCGCCCATCCTAACTTCGATCTCACGGCGTAGGATCTCAGCCCTCTCGGCCGAGTTGACCTCCGCGGTCAGACGGCGTTCGTCGATCATGATACGGCCCAATACTGTATTGGGCATTCCGGGACTGAGCTTATGACCCTGGCGGTCCCACGGAATTTCGGCCCGAATGATCCGGCCGGTATCATCTTGTTTAGCATCGGCACGAAGCTCACCAGGGTCTGCGGTAACACAAAGGCCGCAGAGTTTTTCGAAAGCCTCTTCTGCTGAAGACACCTCGTAAATCAGCCGGTGAAATTCCATTGGGTCGCCGTCCGTGTTGCAGAGTTTCGGCCGGGAATGCAAAGTATGGTCGATGTGGAAATACAGGTCCCGGATTTCAGTATCCCATTCATGCAACGTGTCATCGGTTACGGAAGATATGCCGCGACGCAATTTTTTTCTCAATTGAATAATATCCGGTTTGCGGCCGGGAGGAATAATGGTGGGGCCAAGTCCCATGAGCATTCCCACGCCGTCTACAAAAACCGCACGGCCATAAAGCAGGTCTCCGGGCTGCACATATTCTGATCCGGACCGTTCCTGGACCTCGATACGGGTGCCCTCTAAAACATCCTGCAACCGCATCCCCTTTCCCCTGTCAACGCGAAGTGCCTCATAGAAACTGTAAGGTTGACGGTTGACGGTTTCGATCAGTCTGCGTTCCAGCGGATCGAGCCGGTTCCCGCGCTCTTCGGCATAAAGTTCGGCCACGGTTCGACCCTCCGGCCCCGGAAGTTCCAAACCGGCATCAAATGAATCGTACTCCCAGTTGAATAAAAACCAGGGCCAAAACAAGGGGCCGGCCCGGTCAAGGGTGTCTTCATCGATATCATCTTCCGGGTCGGGCCAGAGCAAAAACTCGTGCATAGCCACATGAACGGCTTCCTCTCCGAAGGTCCGGGTGGCATAGGGAAGCAACCGATCCACAAGGCGATCATGTGCCTCCGATAATCGCCGATAGTACAGCGCTTGGGAAGGTACGGCATGTTTGCCCATACAGCATTTTTTGTGTTTTTTCCCGCTGCCGCAGGGGCAGGGTGCGTTGCGTCCGATTTTCATCGTACCCGTCCCTTCTTTATTATCGGCTTGCCGTCCAGGCCATCCAGGATTTCCATCAAACGGCTTTTGCGGATATGTTTTTCTCTCAGTTCTTTCAGGTATCGCTCCCATTCCGCTTGTTTTTCTGCCTGGGTCATAACCTTGGCGGCTTTTCGCAGGTATTGGGCTGCCTCCTGGTATGCGCTGGGCTTGACCTGTTCAATCAGTCGTTCTGCCTTGTTTTTCCAGATGGCAACTGCCCGTTCCGGCGCATGACTCTGAACGACCGTGGCGATTTTGTCCTCGTCAATTCCGTACCACCCGAGACGATCTTTAGGGCGCTGATCGTACCATTTTAGTACCTGGTCGGGCTTTTTCTCAAGGATAGCGATGTCAATCAAATTGCCGATCAAGGGAAATCGTTGCCGCTGATCCGCATCGGGCCGGTCCAGGCCGGACTCCGGAAGGGGCCAGTCCTTCTGCTTCCAGGGCAGATCACCTTTTTCGAGATGATCCAAGAGATATTCGCGCACATCGGGCCAAGCCTTGACTTTTTCGCAGGATTTCTTGCATTCCATAAAGGTCTGTCGCGAAGGATGCCGCACAAATTCTTCCACCTGCATCGCCGCCACCACAGGCCAGTTCTTTTCAACCGTGCGAATTTCCCGCAGTTTATCGCGCAGGCCGGTGGCGATGCCGGGCCATTTTTTTTTCGTAGCCTTAATTCCCTCTTGAATCCACCGTTCGGCGTCTTCGTAGCGCTGCGCCGTAATCAACCGTTTGACCAGACGGTCATAGCTTGCCGTCCTACGGGCCTCGGCTTCGCACAAAGGGATTATCTCTTTCTCGCGACCGGCACGCTCCAGGGCATGGATGACCCAGTCGCATAATCGGTCCCGCTCGTAAGACCTGTGGAAATCATCGCCACTTTTGATAGTTTTCAATGTTTTGAGTTGCGCCGATAATCGGTCCGCCAGGGCGTGCCATGCTGCTTTGGGGTGTTTACGGTATAAATATTCGGCAAAGGCTTCACACACCTCGAACTGATCCGCGAGCACGGCATCTATAGCCCAGTTCAGCTTGTCAACGGAATCAAGGGACGACCGGTCCAGGGCCTTGACGATTATCGGCATACAGACGGCAATCTCCACGGCGGTTTCGCCCTCGTCGTGGCTCTCTTCCACCTGGCGGGTGCTCGTCGTCACCAGCTCCCGGCCCAGGGTCAGCACTTCGTCGGCGTGCCCCGCCTTGAGCAGCGTCTCGAGCTTTTTGCGAATCCCGGAATAATCCGGTGTATGGCCCTCACCCTGCCAGTAATTCTGCCAGCCGGGCTCATCGCCAATGTCACGAATCTCTCTACGCAGACGCGCCACCAGAGTTTTAGTGTTACCGGAGATCAGTTGTTTGCGGTCGGACAGATCCCTTGCTATTTCCGGGTACTGCTCTGCAAACTCATGGATCAGGTCGATGAGCTGGGCTTTGGTCTTGCCCTTAAGAAAACCGTCGATATCCTGTCGCATGTCCTCGGGCATGGCGTTTTCATCATCATTCGGTTCATCATCCCGGTTTTCATCTTCCAATAGTTCCAGGCGATCGTCATCCTGCTTTGCTTTGGGAACGCTCTGGTTGTTTTCGACCCGCTTAAGGTACTCGATCACCACAGCAACCCCGTGCTTGCAGTCCAATTCGTAAGGGCACGTGCAGATCGAATCCGGCAGGCCGTTTTCATCCATGACCACCCGGGTGGCATAGCGCTCCGTACCGTCCACCCAGGCAATCAGAGCGTCGTCTTCCGTTACGGCCAGATGGGAAACACGTCCCTGGCGCTGATAACTTTTGCCCCGGGAGACAATTTTCCCGCCGGCCCATGCTTCGATATCGTTCCAGGTCAGATCGGAAAACCGATCCAGTCGAGTTTTCTTTTTCGGCATTGGTTTACATTCCTGCTTTTCAGAATTTCCCGTAGGCGTCCTATCCCCGGTGAGTCGATCCTTGAATTCGTATTCTTAGACCGTTTGAAACAGTTTGAGCACCTTGCCCCGACTCACGTTGTTTTGCCCGCAAAGCTCCGCTAAAAGTTGTTTGTCCTCACCGGACAGGTTCTTTCTTTCCTCTTTTGCAGTCCCTCAACTGCTTGACCGTTTTTTCAAAATCATTGTCCAGGCGGTCTTTATGCCGAATCCGCCTTCGGTTAAATTTCTCGTATTCAGCGTCAGCCGCTTCTTTAGCCATGTCGTGTGAAATTCTACCGGCATGAGTGAGAATCTCCCGTTCATTGAGAGACAGAAAGGCATCCAACTTTTTAATCCAGTCGGCCATGTGCATGGGGATGCGACGCATGGCCTGACCTTCGGCGAATATCAGGTACTGTTCCACCAAGTTATTCAGGGCGAGCAGTTCATGTTCGGTGAAATAGTTTTTAGCGATGGTTACGTCCTGTTTTCGAACCTTGGCGCCGCGCCAACTGGTCAGCCCCATATTGGTTTTGCGACTATTGGCCCGTTCATGGATGATTTCCGCTGCCGTCCTTCCGGTAATGGCCCAGTGCATCTTGTTCTGGACTGTCTTAAAAAACTCGATGCTGATTTCCAGAGTCGGGTCATAGTCTATGCTGGTAGCGTAAATGTCTGTGATTTTTTGATAAAAGCGTCTTTCCGAGGTCCTGATATCCTGGATGCGGCGAATCAGTTCGTCAAAATAGTCGAAGGGCTGATCCGGGTTTTTCAGGCGCTCATCATCCAACACGAAACCTTTGATGATATATTCGCGCAGGCGCTGGGTGGCCCAGATGCGGAAACGGGTCGCCACATGACTTTTTACCCGGTAGCCTACTGAAATAATCATGTCCAGGTTGTAAAAATCAACCATGCGCGTGACATTTCGTCGCCCTTCTTTCTGAACTATTCGGAATTTCCGAATAGTTGCATCCGGGATAAGTTCCTTTTCATTATA
>JBDRPF010000044.1:0-5312 GCA_043827325.1 Pseudomonadota bacterium
GGCTACCAGTTGAGAAGGTGCTTCAACTCCATTTTGAAGCGGAAGCACAAAGGTCTGCGGCCCAACCATAGGCTTCATAGCTACTGCTGCATCTGAAACCTGCCATGCTTTGACACCGACCAGGACCATATCCACAATGCCTACCTCTTCAGGATTATCAGCTGCCTGGACGGGTTGAACAATAAAATCACCATTAATACTATCAATTTTTAAGCCATTATCCTTCATAGCCTGTAGATGTTTTCCTCGTGCGATAAAGATGACTTCTTCTCCAGACTGGGCCAACCTACCGCCGAAGTAGCCTCCCACGGCTCCTGTACCAAAAACAGCTATTTTCATTTTGACTCCCTCTGCTATAATGACTAAACGAATCAGCTATTTTATTAATAATCAAAGAAATTCAATATAGTCTAAAAAGGTTCAATTATTAAAGGTGTGGATTTCTTGCCAGAACCGTCACAAGTGCAGCGCAATAAAACTTTGAACAATGCAAATGATAGGATACATATTTAGCAGGTTCCGGTTTTTATTGTCAAATTTATTAATCCAAAACAGAAAGGAGGCTGCTCATGAAAGTATCACAGGCGATTACCAATTTTATGGATTTTCAGAAAATGAACTCCGGAAAAAAATACGGTCAAGAATTACAGTCTGTTTCTTAACAAATTTAAGGTTCGTTTTGATAACCATGAAATCGAGACCAGCACATCTGATGAAATTCTGTCATTTTTGATCGAAAACAGCGAAGGACAAAAACAAACCACTAAACGTTTCAAGTATACCCTCTTAAAAACATTCTTTAATTTCTTTAAAAACGCCATCGGTCAAACCTTTGTCAATCCATGTGAGTCAACGATTCTAAGCAAAACTTTCAGACTTGCCAAAGGCAGGCAGTGGACGATCCTGGAAAAGGATGTCGTGGATGAAATCATTTTCAAAACCGACAATCCCAGCAACCGGCTGATGCTTGAACTTATGGCCAGAGGCGGTATGCGGATCGGAGAGGTTCTAACTCCCAGGCGCCGATTGGAGCGCAGCGTAAATTTATCCGCCTCGGGTAGACTTGTGCACCTCAGGCGTAAATTTATCCGCCTCTGGAGGATCCCGTTAACGAGGCAAATGAATCCCGCTGAAAGCGGGATGAAAAATCCGGGTTAAAGCTCGGAAGGAATCGTTATCTGCGGTTTCCCCGCCGTTTGAAGACGGGCGGAATCTGATCCGCCAGTTCATGGTAAGCCGAGCGACTGACTGCGCGCCGGTCGTAGTTCAGGGTTTCCCATATGTCGATTTCCCGGGTTTCCGACAAAGGAATGATTTCAGCCGGATTATAGCCGGAGAACGACCGGCGGCCGGATGCAGACGAACCCCGGCCGGATTTGCGTACCCCGGCCATGTGGCGGAAGACGGCCGGTCCGTATCGCGCGTACCACAAAAGGGTGTGGGCGGTGGACAGGGACCCGGCCCAGGGGTAGTTGTGCAGCCAATAGGACGCCGACAGTTCCGCAACGGCCTCATCGATGTTGACCTGTTGCCGGGGGCTTTTGGAAGGGGTTTTCTCCCGAAAGAAAAGGGATTTGAAAAATTCGTCCCCGGACACCTGCCAGACTTCCGCCAGTCCGAAGTCTTTAGGATATCTGGCCGTCCGGGCACCCGGCGTCAGACTGAACTCGCCGCAAATAAACAGGGCAATCCGGTTGCGGAAAGTCCGCAGGAGTCGAATCGTGGCCATGGCTTCCTTGTAGGTTTCTCCCGGAAAATCGGTAAAGCACATGGCTTCGGTTGCGATTCCGGCCTCGGTCAGATGGGACAGGGCGGCCCGGATATCCGCCGGATCGATGCCTTTTTTCATCAGATCGAGAATCCTGGGCGCCCCCGATTCAATGCCTAGGGACAGTGCCAGGGCGCCCCCGTCGGCTAGATCCCGGCAACACGCCGGCGACAGTGCTGGCTCAGGCCGCATATCCGAAGCCCATTGGATGGAGAGATTCGCGGCAACAAACGCGCGGGCCATCTTTTGGGCGGTTCCTGGTGCCAGGGTGTCCTGTGAAAAGTGAAATATGCGGCAGTCGTATTTTTCCATCAACAGCTTCAGGTGCTCGCAGATCCGCGCAATCGGTCGTTCCCGATAGCGGGCGGTTCCGACTTCGGCCAGCCCGTAATGGCAAAAGGCGCATTTGCCCCAGTAACACCCCCGGGTCGGATCATAGGGCAGAACCAGGCCGGGGGACAGGTAGCGGTCCAGGGGCAGCCCGTCGAAATCCGGAGCCGGCAGGGCTTTAAGATCCTGACAGATTTCACCCCGGAGGATACCGGCCGGGCGTTCTCCTTTTTCAACTGCCCGGCTGAGTTTAAGCAGCGCCTGTTCGCCTTCAAACAGCACCGCTGTATCAAACGGTGCCAGTCCCCGGACCCGTTCGTCAGGGTTCAGACGGACCAGGAGCTGGGTAATGGCCGGGCCGCCGACCGTTAAGTGCAGGTCGGGCAGTCGGTGCTTGAGAAGATAGGCCAGCGCGTAAGCCGGTTGAATCTGGCCGGGAAAGGCGATGGAAATCCCCGCCAGCCGAACTTGTTCCCGGGCCAGACGCTCCCCTAATTCGCAGAAATAGTCGTGAAAAGGGTTTCTTTTCGGCCGGGCGTCTTTTTGGATTTCGGATGCGTTCAAAAGGGCAAAGGGCGTCCGAAAGGTAATGAAATCCATGTTCAGGGGAGCATAAGCCGCGCTGATCAGGCTCAGGGCCGCTTCGACGGTGATCAGGGCCGATTCATAGCAAGCCGGATCAAAGAACAGATCTTTGGACCGGCCCCGCAGAATTTCAAGGGCGGTCCGGATTTCTTTGATGGCGGTTCGGCCGGCTGCGCGTCCCCGCCATAACCGGCCAAAAAGAAGCTGATCAATATGGTTGAGGCACGGTTTTTGTTGGAGTTTTGCCAGACGCGCTTGCACCCGTTGGTCCAAGGCTTTTAAAACGGGAGGTTGCAAAAGACGGTCGTAGGCATCGATGTTGGCGTCGATGGGGACGACTTCCACGCCGTTCGATCGCAGGTAGCCGGTCAAAGCGGGAACGGAGAGATAGGGGGCCGTCGGATTGGCCGAAGGCGGATAGATTAATGCAATTTTCATGAATCTTGTTCTCCGGTACGAACCTTGCGGCCGCACCTTTCAGCGGCTGTCCGAAGAACGTTGGAGCCGTGGGACACCAGAGCTTTTTTCTGGGCTTCTTTTTGCCCAATATTTTTTTCGACGAAAAGTGACCGGCTGGTATCCGGGTCAGTTTCAGTATAATACATCAGGGTGGCAACCGTAGCCGGAGACGGTGTAAAGATCTGGACCTGCTGAGGTCGGAGACCAAGTCGGCGGCGAATGATCCGGCGTAATTTCGTCATGTCTTCAAGGGTACAGCCGGGATAGGCGGCGATGAAATAATAGGTGAGATACTGTTTTTTGTCAAGTTGGCGGCTCAATTGGTCAAAACGGCGCTTGAATTCCAGAAGATCCTTAAAGCCCGGCTTTCCCATCAAGTGCAGAATATGTTCCTCGGAATGCTCCGGCGCGACCTTGAGCTGCCCGGAAACGTGGTGCCGGACAAGTTCTTCCAGAAAGCGCTGCCCGTATTTTTCATCCTTGAGGACCATGTCGTGGCGGATCCCGGAACCGATAAAAATCTTTTTGATTCCAGGCAGTTGCCGCAGGCTTTTCAAAAGATGGATTTGGTGCTGATGGCTGACGGGCAGATCTTCGCAAATCACCGGGGTCAGGCAGGCTTTATTCCGGCAGGCCCCATGTTTGGCCTTGCGGCTGCATTCGATGCCGTACATATTGGCGGTGGGGCCGCCGACATCCGGGACGATCCCTTTGAATTCGGGATGCCGGGTCATCCGGGCCGCTTCTTTCAGGATCGATGCCTCGCTGCGTGAAATCACGATCCGGCCCTGGTGAACCGAAATGGAACAGAAACGGCATTCTCCATAGCAGCCCCGATGGGTGGTTATGGAAAAACGGATGGTTTCCAGGGCCCGAACCCGGCCGGCGGCTTGGTGGAAGGGATGGACATCCCGCTCATAATCCAACTCATAGATCCGATCCAGCGCTGCCCGGCTCGGCGGCAATCGGGGCGGATTCTGGATCAGATAGCGGGTGTCCTGCTTCTGGCAAAGCCCTGCGGCGCTAAAGGGATCGCTGTTTTCATAAAAGACCCGGAACATGTGTTCAAATTTGTTTTTGTCCCGGGCAACTTCCTCATGGGAAGGAAGTTCGATATACCCTTTGGGCTTTTCGGAGGCGATATGACAAATTCCGCGAGTGTCGGCAACCGGCCGGTTTTCTAATAATTTTCGAGCCAAATCGAGAATCGTCTCTTCACCCATTCCGTAAACCAGAATATCGGCTCTGGCGTCAAAAAGAATCGAGCGCCGCACGGAATCGGATCCGTAATCATAATGAGAGATGCGACGCAGGCTGGCTTCAATGCCGCCAAGGACAATGGGCCTGGTGTTCTTGAAATATTTTCGAATCAAATTTGAATAGACAATTGCGGCCATGTCCGGCCGTTTGGTGTTTTGCCCTCCGGGGGTCAGGTCGTCCGTGCGGCGGCGTTTCCGCATGGGCGTATAATTGGCGATCATCGAGTCCATACATCCGGCGGTAACGCCCCAGAACAGTGCCGGCTCTCCCAGACGACAAATATCAAGGCCGCTGTGAATATCCGGTTGGGAAATTATACCGACCCGGTAACCGGCGCTGAGCAGCACCTTGCCGATGACGGCCACGCCCACATGGGGCGAGTCGATGTAAGCGTCGCCGGTAACCAGAATGACGTCCAGTGATTTCCAGCCGAGCCGGGAAAATTCTTGTCGGGTGGTGGGAAGGAACATGGTGGCAGGCACAGTTTGTTAGTGCACGTATCCTTAAATTCGTATGTTTTATTGTGGTTTAATAAGCAACGCGCCGAGTTTATTTAGTATATCACGAATGCCCCGAGATTCCACCAAAATTCTAAAAAGCTTTTGATTGTTTGTGAACAAACCGGGTGCTTAGCACCCGGTTGCAAACGCAACGATTAACGTACTGACGTACTTTTGAATTTTCGGCCTATGGCCGAAAATTCAAGCCACCGCTATGCGGGTGGTCGTTGACGCTGTCGGGATTTGTGCGCAATAAGTAGTTCTTGAGTAATTGTGAAATTTTTCATATTATTTCATAAGTTTTATTGTGCCCAATTTACAAGAAAGGGGGAAGAGAAAATCATGCCAATAAGCTATAAAGACTTGGGTTTTGTGAATACCCGTGAAATGTTCAAAAAAGCCATGGAGGG
>JBDRPF010000045.1:0-20635 GCA_043827325.1 Pseudomonadota bacterium
TCCGGTCCAGGATTCTTTACTCATCCAGCAGCTTTGCTATATCTGCCAGCTCCATGGGAGAAAAGGCGCCGGCGCCCGGTGGAAGCTCGACCCCCTGGCTTCGCAGCCAGTTTGCGCGCGTCGCAACAGCGGCGCCGCAGAGAAGATTCATCGCCACGGTAACGGTTTTGCGGTTTTCCGGCTTTTCCAGGAACGATCCCTTTATCCACTCGTTAAAGGCGCCGATCGCAGGGCCGCACCATATTTGATAATCGATTCTTCGTGAAGGGTCGCCTGTTTTTGCCCAGGTTGAGGATCGGCCGAGATAAGAACGAAAGACAAGGGCCATCTTATGCTTGGGGTCTTTTTCGGCCAGGCCGATCTGCCTGGGATCGCAAGTTTCAAAAAAGGTTTTGGTATTTTCCCACACTTCCTGGAAACTGCTTCGGAAAAAATCCCGCTCCAGGATCGTTCTTTCTTTTTGAGGAATACCGTCATAATTGTCAAAAGCGCAGTAAAGGTCGTAGAGTTTTGCGGCGCGAAACGGAAACAGGGTTCCGCGCTTCAACACCTGGACCTTCACGCCCATTTCAAACATGTCCGCAGCAGGCGCCATGGTCACATCCGCCTGGCCGGCCTCGGCCAGCATTTGCCGGACCGCCGCAGAGGTTCCCGCTTCAACGCACGACTGATTGATTGAGCCGGTCAGTATGTAGGCCGCACCCATGGCAAATGCTGCAGCCGCGGAATCGGGAGTGGCAATTCCACCGCCGAGTCCGACATTCAGCGGTGTGTGATATTTGAATTTATCGACCATTTCATTGCGCAGCGAAAGCATGGTCGGCAGCAAGGTCAGGGCCGGGCGGTTGTCGGTGTGACCGCCGGAATCGGCTTCCGCCGTCATGTCTTCCGCAACGGGAATCGACCGCGAAAGGGCGGCCTCTTCTTCGGTGATCATTTTTTTATCTATCAGCTGTGCCAGAAGTTTATCCGGCGGCGGAGAAAAGAATTTTCTGGCGACCTCCACTCTTGAAACTTTTGCAATGACTTTATTGGGGCAGGTGATGTTCCCTTCGGGGTCGCGGCGGATTCCCTTAACGCGGAAATACACCAGCGGCAGTGTGAGATCCAGATAGGCGGAGGCGCTGATCAGTCTTATCTCGTGTTTTAAATACAGATCGACTGTCGTCCTTTCGAGTTCGGGATCATTCGGGCTGTTGATCAGGTTAAAGCCGAAGGGGAGGCGATGTAAAAGGTGCTTGAGCTTTACGACGGCAGCTTCTATTTCATGGGGAGGGAGCCCTGCGGCGCCGAAAAATCCAACCATTCCCGCGCGTCCCATCGCCTCGACCATTTCAACCGATGTGATTCCGTTTGCCATGGCACCGGCAATATAGGGATAGCGTAGATTGTGGTTCTTCTTGAAATACGGATCGCCGAGCTTTTCGGGATGAAGGGGCGGCGCATAGGCCAGCAGAGGCAACCCCGTTTTATCAGACGGGACGGCCTCCCCGATGGTAACGGTTCCTCCCCGGCCGATACCCATCTCCCCGTTCAAATTCAGTAAATGAACCGGGCGCGTGACTTTCAGGATCGACGACCGGATTGCATGGTTTCCCTTTTCCGGCGGTGAATCGCTTTCCGCCCACCAGCCGAGCGGTTTTTTATCCTTTAATGATGAGTGTGTCATAAGCCTGTACCGATTTTTTTAATTAGTCCTTGAAAACCTGGTCCTTTGGACCCGGTCAGAAATATCCGGCTATGCCTAAAGAATTGCTGAAAGAGTTTGAAGTGAGCTAAATCCGCCAAAGTACGGTGGCGGATAAAGTTAAGGAATTCTGCAATTATATAAAATTAGTGGAGCGTAGCGACTCCATAACCCTGGCCCAGAACTGGCTCGATACTTTTTAGCGTAAATGCAATCCGCAACAACTTCAACATGAATACTTTTGAATAAAGGGCCTCGCGCCAGGGCAGGCTTTAGGCACTTTTAACTTTCACGGCTTTAAGTAAAACAGCCCCTTCCAAGGGTAGCCCAAAGCCTGGCCCTCTATGCCAGGATTCTTTACTTAAAGCACCTGACTCTATCAAAGCAACGTTTTGTGTCAAGAGCGATAACCGTGTCCCAAAGGATTTCAAAAGGTTCCTTTCGCGGTAATTCCTCTTCTGCGTCAAGAAACTGAAAGCAGGAATTAAACCTTTCATGGAAACGGTTCAACGATTTTTTTTGTTCATCAGCGAGGGGGCGGTCAGCACCCCATGCATCGCATGGAAGGTCCGCGTCCCCCGCAGCTTCGATATAGATGATTTGAAAAAGCACGTTTTCTCTTAAGCTGTCAATCCTTCCAACGACTTTACTCAACGCACACGCCGGCATAACATAGCCACCGTGGTCGAGCATAAACTTTGCTATGCGGGTGTCGGCGGAAGGATATATCATTCGGGTGTAATAGGTATACATTTCGTCGTTCAGCTCAATTTTTCCGGATTCCAATTTTCCGTTTACATCTTTCCAGAAGTCATCGATAAAGCCCGTTTCTATGGTTTCAAACAGTATTAAAATCGTTTTATTTACCGCATGGTCCTCGTGCTGCATGAAAACGTAACCGTCAAAATAATTTCTCAACTCTCTGGAACCATCCATGGAAGTGCCGTCGAGAAAAGGCGTCATATTCCCCAGATAGGTAAATTCGGGGCGGATCCGTATTTTCAACACCGGATAGGAAGAATAGAATATATTGTTTTCAACTTTTCTCTCGGCTTTCAGCGCTGTACATCCGTTAAAAAGAAACAGAGCGGCTATACACACACCATAAAAAATCGTAGAGAAACAACCTGTCTTCATCTGAGATAACCTAAAACCTGCATCCGGGGAAGGGTTCTCCGCCTATCCCCTGGGATGATATTTGTCGTGTATTTTCTTGAGATGCTCCCGGGCGACATGGGTGTAAATCTGCGTCGTGGAAATGTCAACGTGCCCCAGCATGATCTGGACCGCCCTCAAGTCCGCCCCCCCTTCCAGCAGGTGACTGGCAAATGAGTGTCTCAGGCTGTGAGGTGTAATTTTTTTCCGGATTCCCGCCTTCAGGGCATAGTTGCGGAGCAGTTTCCAGAACCCCTGGCGCGTCATGGGTTTGGCCGTTTTGGTAACGAAGAGGTACGGGCTGACCCGATGTTTCAAGAGCTGTGGTCTGGCAATCTTGATGTATCGAGCGATTTTTTCGATGGCGTGCCGGCCGATGGGGACGACCCTTTCCTTTGATCCCTTGCCAAAAACCCGGACAAAACCCGCTTCCAGATTTATATTCAAAAGTTTCGTGTTCACGAGTTCAGAAACCCGGAGACCGGCCGCGTAAAGGAGTTCGATCATCGCCGCATCCCTTGAGCCGATGGATGTCTCCGTGTCCGGACGCGCTAAAAGCTGTTTTACATCCTCGACCGACAGGACGTCCGGAAGTTTCAGGCCGCTTTTGGGAAGATCAACGAGGCGTGAGGGGTCGTTGCGGATCACTTTTTCCTGCACGAGGAACCTGTAAAATCCTCTTAAGGTGACGAGGTGTCTCGCTCTTGATCTCGCCCCCAGGCCCGCTTCTCTCAGCGCGATCAGGTGTTTCAGAATATACGGCGTATCCGCATCGGTGATTTCCGTTATATCCTCCTGATGCAGAAATAAAAGATATCTGGAAAGATCCCGGCTGTAGGATTCAATGGTTTTGCCGGAAAGTCCTTTTTCGATGAGGAGAAAGTCCAGATACCTGTCCGACAGGATATCAAGGGGAGAACTCCCGTGCGCTTCCGGTTTCGGATTTTGATCTGGAGAGTCCATACACGCGGATTCTTTAAAAATCTGCAGGCGAATACGAAACATCGAGACTGTTCAGGACCTCAACGCCGTCTTCCCTGACAACAACCTGATTCTCGAGCCGGATACCGCCCCAGCTCGGTATGTAGATTCCCGGTTCAACGGTAAAGATCATCCCGGCCTCGAGCCGGGTATCCTTGAGCGGGCTGAGCCTGGGCGCTTCATGGACGGCAAGACCGGTGCCGTGTCCCAGTCCGTGGCCGAATTTGCCTTTGTATCCCATGGCGTCAATGTGGTTTCTCGCGATTTCATCCACCGCTTTTGAACTGACACCGGGCCTGATGGCATCGATGGCCTTCTGCTGCGCATCCAACGCGGCGGTGAATACGGTTTTGAAAGTGTCGTCCGGTGAACCCATGACGATGGTCCTGGAGATATCGGAACAGTAGCCGCTTAACCGCGCCCCCCAGTCAAACAGAATCGGCTCCCCCTCATGGATCTCTCGATCTCCGGGGATGGCATGGGGCAGCGCGCTGTTGGGACCGGATGCCACGATGCAGGGAAAGGAGAGCTCGTCGGCGCCGGCTTCACGCATCCCTTTTTCCATTGCCCAGGCCGCTTCTCTCTCTGTCATGCCCGGTGCAAGGGTTCCTGTTATATTCCTGAAAACCTGTTCTGCCACGGCAAGTGCATTGCGGGTGGCTTCGATTTCGGCCTCTTCTTTTATCACCCTCAAATTTTCCACCATTTCCGTGGTTTCCACAAGCTCGACTTGATTGGCATCCGATGTGAGGTTTTCTGCGATCTTCCGGTATTGGTAATACGACACGCGGACACTTTCGAAGCCGAGCCGCCGCACATTCAATCTCCGCACTATTTCGGGGAGTGCTTTGGCCAGCCCTTCCTTGTAACAGATAGCCTCGTAAAGGGGCGCCTCGTTTTCAGCCTGCAATTCAAAGCGTGAATCCGTGGCAAGAACAAGGTTGCTGCCGGTGATAATGAGCGCGCCCGAAGATTCATCGTACCGCGTATCTGCACCGGTAAATCCGCTCAGATATCGCCGATTCTCTTCCACGAGAACCAGCAGCGCATCCATATTGTTTTCGTAAAGGGATTTTCTGAGCCGCTCAATCCTTTTTTCGACAGCCTTTTTGTCCGGCCGGTATCTATGCATGTGTAAACGCTCCTTTAATTCGAATATTTTTTATGAAACACCTTTTTTTCAAAGGTGTTTCATAAAAAATATATTTATTCACATTTTGAACCTTTTGTGGTTACATGTTTACCATCAAGTGTTTTACGGAAGCAATACGAATTTAAATTCTGTCGCACGAACCGCACGTCAGTGACGTGTCGGAGAGAGCGGGATCAACCGGAAATGAAAATCCTGATTACCGGCGGCACCGGACAACTGGGCAGGGACTGCGAACAGGTGCTTCAACGGATCGGTGACGTTGTTGCCGTGGGCTCGAAAGACGTGGACATTTCACGTCTTTCGGACGTGGAAAAGACAGTTCGACATGTCGCGCCGGATATCATCATCAATTGTGCTGCATTTACCAATGTGGATGCATGTGAAACCGAGTCCCGGCGGTGCAGGGAAGTCAATGTGATCGGGCCTCGGAATCTGGCCTCGAGTGTGGAAACGTACGGCGGAAGATTGATACACATTTCCAGCGACTATGTCTTTGACGGTAAAAAACCGTTCCCCGAACCGTACGTGGAAGAAGATTCGCCCAATCCGCTTTCCGTGTACGGAAAGAGCAAGCTCGAGGGTGAAGATGCGATCAGACGGGCAACCGCACGCTACACGATACTCCGGACGGCCTGGCTGTATGGCATCAACGGCCGCAATTTCCTGAAAACCATTCTGGGACTGGCCTTGAAAGAATCCGGAAAACAGATCAAGGTGGTAAACGACCAGTTCGGTTCGCCGACATGGTCCCGCAGCCTTGCGATTCAGATTTCCAAAATGATTGGAGAGAATTTGCAGGGAACCTATCACGCGACTTCGGAGGGGTATTGCTCATGGCATGAATTGGCCGTTTATTTTCTCGAAAAGATGGGCGTTTTTCACACGGTCACGCCATGTACCAGTGATGACTATCCTGCAGCCGCAACACGACCGCGAAACTCCATTTTGGAAAACCGGCGTCTCAAGGAGAAGGGCATCGACCTCATGGCACCTTGGAAAACCGATCTGAATCAGTACATATCCGAATTTGGCGACCGTCTGATGAGGGAACTGGAGTGATTTTTAAAAACAAAAATAGAATATTATCATATAGTTGTTATATAGTGCATTCGGGAAATGCGATATGAGTGAAAAAGAGAAAAAATCGATGCGCTCAAGAATGCTGCAAATGATCGAGGAAAAGTCTGCTGTTGTGGGAATTATCGGGCTCGGTTATGTCGGGCTGCCGCTGTCAATTCATTTTGCCGAGAAAGGTCTCAGGGTTATCGGGTTTGATCTGGACACACAGAAAATCGACCAGCTTGTTCAGGGAGAATCGTATATCAGGCACGTTTCCGCCGGGACGGTAAAAACGCTGATTGATAAAAAAGCATTTGACGCGACCCATGATTTCAGTCGTCTGGGAGAGACGGATTGTGTTCTGATCTGTGTTCCCACGCCGCTCACGGACAAAATGGAACCCGATTTGAGCTATATTATACAGACCACGGAAACCATTTCCGAAAAGCTTCGCAAAGGACAACTCATCGTGTTGGAGAGTACAACCTATCCCGGCACCACCGAAGAGCTGCTTCTTCCCCGGCTGGAGTCAAGAGGGTTGAAGGTGGGGCAGGACTTTTTTCTTGCGTATTCCCCGGAAAGGGAGGATCCGGGAAACAAGAAATTCATCGCCACAAATACGCCAAAGGTTGTCGGCGGCGTTACCAATTCATGTCTGGAAGTCGCAGCCGCCCTGTACAGCTGCATTACCCGGGTGATCCCCGTGTCATCGACCCGCGCGGCCGAACTGACCAAGCTCCTGGAAAACACATTTCGCTCGGTGAACATTGCCCTGGTGAACGAACTGAAAATTCTGGCACACAGAATGGGAATCGATCTTTTCGAGGTTATCGACGCGGCTGCCACCAAGCCGTTCGGTTATATGCCCTTTTATCCCGGTCCCGGCCTGGGCGGGCACTGCATTCCCATTGATCCTTTTTACCTGTCATGGAAAGCAAGAGAATATGACTTCGCCACACGTTTTATTCAACTGGCAGGTGAGATCAATGTGTCCATGCCCAATTACGTGATCGAAAAAACCGTGACCGCGCTAAACGAGCAGCGCAAAAGCCTCAATGGAAGCCGCATTCTGATTCTCGGGGTGGCCTATAAAAAAGACGTAGACGACGACAGGGAATCCCCGGGTTACGCCATTATGAAAATGCTTTTGGAAAAGGGCGCGAAGGTGAGTTACAACGATCCCTGGATACCCCGTTTGCGGGCGTCACGGAAATACAACTTCCGGATGGATTCAACCCCGTTGTCCAAAAAGATGCTTGCGGAAACGGATGCCGTCATCATTGTCACGGACCACAGCGCCTATGACTTTGATATGATTGTCAGGCACGCCGCACTGGTCATCGATACCCGAAATGCGACAAAGGGAATTAAACCGCACCGTGGAAATGTCATTATGGCGTAAACGAAAGGATTATAGACTATGAAAGGAATAATACTGGCCGGAGGTTCGGGAACCCGCCAATACCCGATCACCCGCGTGGTGAGCAAGCAGCTCTTGCCTGTTTTTGACAAACCCATGGTTTACTACCCGCTCTCCGTTCTGATGCTGACGGGAATCCGTGAAATACTGTTGATTTCGACACCCGGGGACCTGCCGCTGTTCAAAAAACTCTTTGGCGACGGGTCACAGCTGGGTCTGTCCCTGTCTTACGCGGAACAGCCGCGGCCGGAAGGACTGGCACAGGCGTTTATCATCGGCAAATCCTTTATCGGGAATGACACCGTCGGTCTCATACTGGGGGACAATATATTTTTCGGCCATAACCTGTCCGGCATATTTAAAAAAGCGGTTCAACTGAAAAAAGGCGGCATCATTTTCGGGTACATGGTTCGGGATCCGGAGCGTTACGGTGTGGTGGAGTTCGATCCGGACGGCAAGGTGATCAGCATTGAGGAAAAGCCGAAAATGCCCAAGTCGAGTTATGCGGTCCCCGGACTCTATTTTTATGATAACGATGTAGTGAACATCGCTTCCGGCCTGAAGCCGTCCGAACGCGGAGAGCTGGAGATTACGGACGTCAATATGGCGTATTTGAGAAGGGGCGAGCTTCGGGTCGAGCTGCTGGGAAGGGGGTATGCATGGCTCGACACCGGCACCCATCAGGCCCTGCAACAGGCGGCCAGCTACGTTCAGGTCATTCAGGAACGGCAGGGCCTGAAGATTTCATGCATTGAAGAGATTGCGTACCGCATGGGCTATATCGACAGAGAACAGGTCAAGCGCCTGGCATCGGACATGATACAAAACGATTACGGGCAGTACCTCATGGAGATCATTTCCGAACAGGGGGGAAATCCAATTGCATGACACGGGAAAATGTACCGTTCTTGTGGTCGGAGGGGCAGGATACATCGGGTCCCATATGATTAAGGAACTGCTGCACGCCGGGTGCCGGGTGATTACGCTGGACGACCTTTCCAAAGGACATCGTGAAATGGTCCGCGGCGGAGAATTCATCGAAGGCGACTTCGGCGACAGGTTGTTGCTCGACAACCTGTTTGCGGACTATCGGATTGATGCGGTCATGCATTTTGCGGCCCTGGCGCTGGTAGGCGAATCCGTGGAGAATCCGCTGGCGTATTACCGGAACAACATTTCAAATACCGTGGAACTTCTGAGCGCAATGGTGCGGCACGATGTCCGGCGGTTTATTTTTTCGTCCACCGCCGCTGTTTACGGCGAACCCGCCAAAGTCCCTATCATCGAAGATCACCCGTGTAACCCCACCAATCCCTACGGTGCGACCAAGATCGCCGTGGAATGGATGCTGCGGGACTGCGATTCGGCCTACGGTCTCAAGTATGTGAGTCTTCGCTATTTTAACGCTGCCGGCGCGGATGCGTCGGGCGAAATCGGAGAACGGCATGATCCCGAAACGCATCTGATCCCTCTGGTCCTCAAAGCGGCCGCGGGAGAGCGTGCGAACATCCGTGTTTTCGGGACGGATTATCCCACACCGGACGGAACCTGTATCAGAGACTACATTCATGTCAGCGATTTGGCCGGTGCCCATTTGCTGGCCCTGGAAGCGCTTATGGACCGTGGGGAAAGCGCCGTTTACAACCTTGGAAACAGCAAGGGGCATTCGGTTCGCGATGTCATCGAGACGGCACGGCAAGTGACGGGAAAAGCGATTCCGGCGGTGGAGACGGGCAGGCGGGCAGGGGACCCTGCCGTGCTGGTGGCGAGTTCCGACAAAATCCGTAAAGAGCTGGGCTGGAAACCCCGGTATGAGGACCTGGAAACAATTATCAAAACAGCGTGGGTGTGGCATCAAAAGGAGGCAACGAGAAATGACGTCTAACATATACGGGTGGTGCGGAAAGATACTCTATGTCGATCTTTCGAACTCACAAACGACCGAACGGGATACCATGGACTACGCGGATCGTTTTCTCGGCGGTCGCGGTATCGCCACGCGAATCTATTGGGAGACGGTTAAACCCGATGTGAAGGCGTTTGACCCGGAGAATCGCCTGATCCTCATGACCGGCCCGCTGGGGGCCACCGGCGCGCAGGGGGCGTCCCGGTTCGAGGTGGTGGGGAAGTCGCCCATGTTAATGCCGGAAGGATTCTGCTACGGGAATCTCGGCGGGTTCTTCGGGCCCTACCTGAAGCGGGCGGGTTACGACGGCGTTGTGCTGTCGGGGCGTTCCGAAAAACCGGTTTACATCTGGATTCATGACAAAACGGTCCAAATTCTTGATGCGTCTTTTCTCTGGGGCAAGGGGGTTTATGCGGTACGGGACATCCTCAGAAAAACCCATGGAAAAAACGTGCGATTCGTAACAACGGGGGGGGCCGGTGAAAACATGTGCCGCAGCGCCAACCTTATGACGGATAACGAAGGGAGCGCCACCGGGGGGTTCGGCGCGGTGATGGGTTCGAAAAACCTCAAAGCCGTGGCGGTTCTCGGAACGGGAAGTCCGGCGGTGGCGCATCCGACCGAATTGAAAGAACTCAGTCAACTGGCGGCCCGTTTGAACGAACGCGATCCGCTGCGTTCCCCGTATCCTGAAGACCAGGTGCGGCGGATTGGAAAATCGTCCTGCTACCAGTGCGGCCTTGACTGCAAGTACAGAAATTCCTTCCGGACGGCGTCCGGAAAGACCGTTGTCAGAAAATGCCAGTCCATGTTCGTTTATTTTCCCTGGGTGATGGGAAGGCCCGGAGAACCGGCGGAGACCGCGGTCAATGCCACAGGCATCTGTAATGACCTGTCGATCTGCACAATGGAGATGTACAATGTCATTGAGTGGATGGTGAGCTGTCACGCATCCGGCTTTCTCACCGAAAGGGACACCGGGCTCGACATCTCACAATTGGGTTCTTTAGCGTTCTTTGAAAAACTCGCCCATATGATTGCGCGCCGGGAAGGGTTTGGCGACATTCTGGCAGAAGGCCTTCTTCGAGCCGGAGAAAAGCTCGGAGATAAGGCAAAGGGCTGTTTTGCAAATGAAGTGTCCGGCGTCGGGGACGGCGCCACATATTCCGCGCGGGAATATCTGACGAACGGGCTGTTGTACGCCCTGGAGCCCCGGCAGCCGATCGCCATGCTTCACGAGATAAGCTGGCTCACGGGTCTGTGGGTCATGAATCAGGCCGATCCCGAATCTTCACCGGTGACATCCGATGTTTTTCGGGCAGCGGCCCTCAAATTTTGGGGCGACGAAAAGGCGTGGGACCTGAATACTCATGAAGGAAAGGCAGTGGCGGCAACAAAAATCATCGACCGAACCTACACGAAAGACAGCCTTCTACTGTGCGATTCCGCATGGCCCATGATGGTTTCCTGGAATACGCCGGACCGTGTCGGCGACCCGGGTCTCGAGAGTCGGATTTTTTCCGCGGTAACCGGTATTGAAACGGACGAGAATGGGCTGAATCGATACGGCGAAAGAATATTCAATCTTCAGCGGATGATCCTTTTGCGGGAGGGACGGCAGCCCAAAACGGACGATGTTCCGAAAGAATTCAATTTCACGGATCCGGTTCAATACGTCTTTATGAATCCGGAAGTGATCGTCCCCGGACCCGGCGAGGAGGTGGTCAGCCGAAAGGGCAAAACCCTTGATCGGGCCGAATTCGAGGCCATGCGGAAGGAATTCTACGGCCTCCGGGGATGGGAGGTCGAGTCGGGCCTGCAAAAGCCGGAAACCCTTGAGGCCCTCGGGCTTTCGGGTCTTGTTTAGAAGCTATCACGAATCGGCAGGGCCGCAAAGTAGAACAACAGGTCCGGTTACCTGCCGGGTACGATAATCCGTGATTTGTCCTTTTTCTGCGTCTGCCGCTCCTGCTGCATGTGTTGAAGCTTTTCTATCATTGCGGACAGGGCCGTCTGCATGGCTGCCGGAAATGCGTCCATGGCTTCAACAAGACTGTTCGCGGGCAAGGAGGCTTGAATGGGGATCGGCCCTTCAGGCGACATCAGTTGCGTGTGACCGATATACAGGGCCGTTCGGCTCTTGTCCTCTGTCCCGTCGGGGGTTACGGGTACCAGCATGCGGATGGAGCCCACTTTGAGGTCGGTAATCGACGCTTCGCGATGAAGATTGGTTCTGTCAAATGTGAAATCTATTTTCTGCTCCTGCCCGTCTCCGTCCATTGCGTTCCTCCGTTCGCCGGGATCATGGTATTTGTAATCGGCGAGATCTCTGGTTATCGATTGTTATTTTCTTTCAGCTCCTGAGTCAGCGCCGACAGAAACGGGCCGGGCGGGTCGGTAACCGGCACACCCGGCTTGAGCGCTGCCAGTTCATGGAGAGCTTCGCGAATTTCCCTGGAACCTTTTTCAGAAACGGCCAGTACCGCTTCATGGTCCCGCTGGACTTTTCTACTGGAATATTTTCCGCCGGTTTTGTTTAAATATTGTGACACCAGCTCACGAATGGTTTCCCAGTTGTCCCGGCGTGTCTGGTTTTCCAGCGAGGTGAGGCTGTTGAGATTTTTGATCTGTTTTCGAAAGAAACGCCGGGTTGTAAACGGCATGATCAGCAGGATCCACAACAGCAGCAGAATGACGGTTCCGATGACGCCGGCGGACAAAAGCGTCCTGATATCCATATTTCCCAGCGTCCCCAAAGTTACCCCGGCGTACACGATCGCGACGGCGCCCACCACACTGCAAAATGCGCCGTAGAGAATCTGCTTAAGCCGGAATACGAACAACCGTTGACGATAATTGATCAACCCCTCCAGCAAATGGGACATGCGTTCGCTGTGGGTTTCGACAAAGGTTGCCAGGTGGTCCAGGCGGTGACGCGGCGCTTCCATGACGGCCTTTTTCAGTTCTTCGCGCTGGTTTTCCAGATATTGCAGATAACTGGTATCGCGTTCGAGACGCTTCTTGGAATCCTGAGCCGCGCGCGGCGAATAGGTGAGATGAATCATGGGAATGTCTTTACGGCCCGTAATTTGAGACAGGTTCCAGCACAGGGTGCCGTAAACCCGAAGCAGGTCGCTCAGGCTGCCGCACTCGTCAATGCGATTCAGCACAAACAGGACCCGGTCTTCAAAGGTGCGGGTCGGCAGCGTGTCCCGCAGGCTGGTATGCGCCTCACGGATGGTTCCGGCCTTGTGCGGATCAAAAAGCACCAGAATCAGATCCGCGATCTGGGCCAGGTCTCCGATTACATCCTGGTAGTCATAGCCCCGGTCTCGTTCCGTGACACTGTCCAGCATGCCGGGGGTGTCGATAATGGCCAGGCTTTTTAAAAATGGCGAGTTGACTTTTTTAAGACGAAAATGGGCGTTAAAGCGCTGGCCGTGCTTTTTGAGTGATTCGAACGGGAATTCCGGATCGTTGAGCAAAAATTTTCCATCGCGTTCTTCGGTGACCCTGATGACCTCCCCGGGTTCGGGCCTGGGATCATACGTTAAAATCGTGAAGGAATCGTCGGTCGGGGCCTGGCCGGTTTTTTGTATCTCGGCTTCCAGAAACTCGTTGATCAGCGCAGATTTTCCGGAAGAGTAATTTCCCAGAACCAGAACCAGCGGGCGCCATTTGATATTGGATTCAAGAGGCGCCTGACTGTATCCGTAACGAATCGCCACCGGTGTCAGGTGTTTTTCAACCAGATCCAGCAGTTCGCCGTGCACCGCATTGATATAATTTTCCCGGTACAGCTTCATATTAAGGCATCCATCTCCAGAGAACTCGATTCTTGCTATCAGAATGCCGGGGGTGCGTCAATAATAATACCTAAGCTGAGCGTTATAAATTTTGGGAATGGTACATTCCCACATAGTTTAAAGGAATTCGGTTGAACTGGAATAATTCGGATTCTTTACTCACCTTCACACGAACACCCCGCAGTTTGTTGGAGTGTGGCGTAAATCCCGCCGCCGGGGCCGCGCGCGGGGTTCACCTGTTATTCTTTATTGGCAACACCGGCTTCCTCAAAAGTGAGAACTTCCGTGAAGACCCGTACCGCGCCTTCCATGACGCTCATGGCCAGGGCGCCGCCCGTTCCTTCTCCGAGACGCATGCCCAGGTCCAGAATCGGGTCCAGCTTCAGGTAATTCAGCATCCGCCTGTGGCCCTGTTCCTCCGAACAGTGTCCGGCAAAAATATAATCGGTAACAAAAGGACATAGGGCATGCGCCACAAGGGCGCCTGCCGTTGAAATAAAGCCGTCGATGACGACCGGGCGGCCGTGGAAGGCCCCTGCGAGAACACAGCCGGCAATGCCGCCGATTTCGAAACCGCCCAGTTTGGACAAGACGTCCAGGCCGTCTTCCGGGTCCGGACGATTCACCTGGATTCCGCGCTGTACGGCGTCTCGTTTTCTTGCCAATCCATCCTCATCGATACCGGTTCCCCGGCCCACCATCTCTTCCACGCTCCTGCCGGTAATGACCGCCCCGATCGCGGCTGAAGGCGTCGTGTTTCCGATGCCCATATCTCCGGTCCCGAGGATTTCGACACCCGTCTTGAAGAGGTCGGCGGCAAGTTGAAACCCGGCCATAACGGCGTCTTCGGCCTGCCGGCGGGACATGGCCGGTCCTTTTGCCAGATTCTTCGTTCCTTTTGCGATTTTCCGGACGCGGAGGCGATCTCCGCCAGTCAGAGAATTCGGATCCAGATCGGGAATGATTCCGCAGTCGACGACCCGGACGTCTGCCCCCACGTGACGTGAGATGGCGTTGATACCCGCACCTCCCAAAAGAAACGTCCGGATCATGGCGCCGGTAACCTCCTGGGGATAGGCGCTGATACCTTCGGCCACGACGCCGTGATCACCGGCCATTACCAGTATGGCCTTTTGTTTTATGGACGGCTTCAGGGTCTTTTGAATTCCGCACAATCGTTCCGAAATCTCATGAAGCCTGCCCAGCGCGCGGGTCGGCATCACGAGTTGAGCTGTCCGGGCCTTTGCAGTTTCGATCCATTTCGGGTCCAGCGGGACGATTCTATCCAAAATCTCTTTGAGTGACATATCCTTTGAGGGCATTTTCATTTTCTCCTTCTACAATTTTTCCATAAGTAATTGAACGCTTGCGCGCGCCTCCGAAAACATCCGGAAAGTTTTGAACCGCAAAAAAAATCCCCAAGCGGAATCCGCTTGAGGATTTACCTTCTCCCCAAAGATGAACGATTATGGCAGGTCTTCTGACTCCCGGATTGTCCTACTGACCGCGCCTTCCCATCCTGCTGAAACAGGACAGTGGCAAAATGCGGTGTTCGTCCCCGGTCACAGCGGCGGGTCCGTACCGGATTTTCACCGGTTTCCCTATTACATCCGATCGGGTACCACAAAAGCGCATGATAAATTTTCGATGTCTATAGGGGTTAATGGTCTCCCTGTCAAGCTTTTTTGAACCGAAAAATAGTATAAAATTTTATTGATTTATTCATAGAAAATATTCATGTTAGCGCCGCATCGCCGTGTTTGATAAATCGGAACACGGTTTTATTTGTAAAAGAATTGTAAAACCCATGCCCGTCCTTGTAACTGCGATACCGGTGTACTAAAAACGGTACGCTGAACAACTGCTGAAAATAAATACAGATCGAAACCCGATCTTAGAGGGTTGTATCCATGGAATTGCCTGAATTGCGAATTGGCCATCTTGTCAGCAAACTTCCGATTATCCAGGGAGGAATGGGCGTCGGAATTTCGTTGTCCGGACTGGCATCCGCCGTGGCCAACGAGGGCGCCATCGGCGTCATCGCTACCATCATGATCGGCATCAACGAGCCGGATATCTCCACCAACAGTTCTCATGCTCACATCAAAGCGTTGAAGCGAGAGATCAGAAAGGCCAAAGAATTGAGCCGGGGCATTTTAGGCGTGAACATTATGGTCGCTGCGATGAATTTCGCCGAAACGGCCAGGACGGCCATGGACGAAGGTATCGACATTATTTTCTCGGGTGCCGGACTTCCCCTGACCCTGCCCGGTATTCTTCGAAACGGTGATCGGACCAAACTGGTACCCATCATATCTTCCGGCAGAGCGGCGAGCATTTTGTGTCAGCGATGGCTGTCCAGGTACAAATACCTGCCCGACGCCTTTGTGGTGGAAGGCCCCATGGCCGGAGGGCATCTCGGGTTCAAGGCCGATCAACTCGACGACCCGGAATTTTCCCTGGAAAAACTGACAAAGGAAGTTATCGAGGCCGTCGAACCCTTTGAGCGTGCCGAAAAAAGGACAATTCCCGTGATCCCCGCCGGCGGAATTTTTGACGGCGGAGATATCCACCGCTTTTTGCAGCTGGGCGCTTCCGGCGTGCAGATGGCCACCCGTTTTGTCGCCACGCATGAATGCGACGCGGAAAGGGCCTTCAAAGAGACGTATGTGAATGCCAGGGAGGAAGACCTGGTGATTATCAAAAGCCCTGTGGGGCTTCCGGGCAGGGTCATCAAGAATCAATTCATCGAAGAAATCAACAGCGGCGAAAGAAAACCGGTTCGGTGCCCATACCACTGCATCAAAACCTGCGACCCTGAAAAAAGCCCCTACTGTATCGCCCTGGCACTTGAAAGCGCGCGCCGGGGCAAATTCAAGCACGGTTTTGCCTTTGCCGGTCAAAACGCTTACCGGGTGAAGGAAATAGTGTCTGTAAAAGAACTGGTAAACTCTCTGAAGGCGGAGTTCGACCTCGCCGCCAATTAGCTCTTCCTTTTACTTAAATTCATTCGATCTAAACCTTCTGTTTCAGGGACAGCATCAGGGTGAACCGGGCAACCGGTTCTTCGCCAAACTTGGCAGGGACCGTGGCAATGACATCGACCGGCGTTTCAACTCTCTCCGTTGACCGGACGGCAGCGTCGACCAGGCTTGAAATCTCACGGCCCTGAGTACAGGTAAAGTTTACATCCCCCTCCGCCCGCTTGAGAAACTCCGCGTTCAAGCTCTTAAAGATCAGCGATATCTTCCGGCCGCTCATCTGTATGAACTTCATGGCGATGAGCCCTGCCGCACAGTCGGCGCCGATGGCCAGGGCGCCGAAGTACATCGAACCCAGATGGTTTTTTGTCCTCCGGCGCAGGGGTATTCTCACCACCACTCGGTCGTCCGACAGTTCGACGACAGACGGCCTGGCAAAAAACAGCAGGGGGATTTTGAAAAACCCGAAATAACGCAGTACAAGGGTTGCCAGCACGTTTTCAGGGAGAAGTTTCAGCAGACGGTTCATGTCGGGAATTCCTTTTTCAATGTTTGTTCCGGATACCGTAGAATACCGGGGCTTGGATGTCAAATTTTTAAGATTGCATACTCGCGCAAAATTCAGGTACGATGATCCGGACGGTCCGAGATCAAGCGCTAAATATCAGATTCGGCTTTTGTCCGATGCCCTGCAGCAAAGGAGGTAAGACATGACAGCAACGGGAATATTTTTGGTTATTCTTGTTATCGCCGTTTTGTATGTGATCTTTCTCTACAATCGGCTTGTTGCAAAGAAAAATCAGGTCAAGAATATCTTTGCCAGCACAGACGCCATTCTCAAGAAAAGATATGATCTGATTCCCAACCTCGTATCAACGGTCAAGACCTACGCAAAACACGAGCGGGAATTGCTGAGCGAAATTACAGAGATGAGAGCCAGGGCGGTCTCAGGGCGGCTTTCAGATGATGAGAAAGTCAATCTGGACAACCAAATCTCGGGACTGCTTCGCGGCATTATGGTTGCGGTGGAGAATTACCCTGATTTAAAAGCCAATCAGAATTTTCTGCAGCTTCAGGCGTCGCTGAACGAAGTCGAGGAACAGATATCCGCCGCCCGCAGGGCGTACAACGCGTCGGTCATGGATTACAACAATGCTCTCGAGATGTTTCCTTCAAATTTCATGGCCTCCATGATGCGATATGAACGCAAGGATTTTTTTGAAATCAGTGAAGCGGAACGAAAAAGTGTCGACGTGGGGAAGCTTTTCGCCGGCTGACGCATAAGGGGGCGCCAGTATGAAAACGCTGAGAGAGCTGAAGAGCCTCTACGAAACGGCGATGCTGCCGGACCTGGATGTCCTTGAACGGGAACGCAGGCAAGTCGTTAAAAAAATTATCTATGCCGGTCTGGGTATCTTCGGGGTCGTCATTCTCGTCATCGCGGTTTTTTATACCAGGGTAGACGACAGAGTCCCTCTTTTTATTTTCCCCGGTTTTGCCGGGGTCGCCATATTGATCGGTGTCGGCCACTTGCTCTCCAAAGATTACGTTGAGGCGTTCAAGGGGAAAATACTCCGGCGGATCGTCTCTTTTTTTGATGAAAACCTCACGTACGACGCTTCAGGCTGTATATCGCAATCACGATTCGAGGGCTGCCGGATCTTCACCCGTCGTCCCGACAGGTATACCGGAGACGATCTTGTGCAGGGAAAACTCGGCGCCACGCAAATCCAGTTTTCGGAAATTCACGCCGAAGAGAAATCCGAACATACGGACAGCAAGGGGAACCGGCGCACGGAGTGGCACACGATATTCAGAGGGCTGTTTTTTGTCGCGGACTTCAACAAAAATTTCAACGGCAGAACCGTTGTCCTGCCGGATACCGCTGAACGTATTTTCGGACATATCGGCACGATGTTCCAGTCCTGGAATGTCTCTCGAGGAGAACTCATCAAGCTGGAAGACATCGAGTTTGAAAACATTTTTGCCGTTTACGGCGACGATCAGATTGAAGCGCGCTACATCTTAACGACAAGCTTGATGAAACGAATCGTTGATTTCAAGAAAAAATCCGACCGGCCGATCCACCTGTCCTTTGTGGGGTCGAAAATATATGTCGCCATATCCTACAAGCGGAGTCTTTTTGAGCCGCGCGTATTCAGAACGATTTTAGATTTTGAGCCCATACGGGAATATTTTGAAGATCTGGCCCTGGCTGTCGGCCTGGTCGAAGATTTAAACCTGAACACGCGCATCTGGTCAAAGCAGGACCCCGGGCGCCCTGCGGAGGATGCAAAACCGGAAATGACGGCGTCGGACTGGTCTAAAAGAGGCGGCAATTTTTTGAAGATTGGAAAGTATCAAAAGGCGATTGATGCCTATGACAGGGCTCTGGTTATTTCCGGCCAGAACGCGTCGGTATATTTCAATCGCGGTGTCGCCTATAATAAGATCAGAAATAATATTAAGGGGTTAAACGATATGAAAGCTGCGGCCGGATTGGGTCATAAAACAGCCCGCCAAATTTTGAAGAAAAAAGGGGTTGATTGGTAGGTTCTGAGCCTGAGCTTGATCTGAGCTTGATCTGAGCCTGCCGAAGGGTTTATCGAAGGACCCGACCGTTTTTCAACATTCGCAGTGGTTGGAAAAGTGCGCCATATCAAGCCGGACAATATCTTGGTCCGGCCAGATTCCTCTCCGGTGCTTATAGATTTCGGGGCCGCAATTGATCTGGCCGCGATTCGCGCCGGGGAGTTCTACGTGATTGCCACTCCACGCTATGCACCAATTGAACAATTCGATGCGAGGTTTGGGCACCGTTCGGGCCTTCGTCGGGGTGAGACCTCCGCGTCTATTTCACCGCAGCTCGTTTCCACCGACTACTATGCCCTCTGCTGACTTCTGCCACGCGATAGTCTCTCCTTTCGGTTCGCCCAGTCCTTATGGACACGCGGCAGATCTCCCGGGGTAAACACGCATCTTTCCGCACACGAGCGCCGAGTCTACCTGCCTGGCCTATAATGGATAGAGGACTTTACCGTGTGTTGCCGGCTCGTCCCACCAAGCCCGCCTAACTCGGTTCTTGTTTATCGCCCCATGCGTTCGCGGTACCCTGCCTCGGCAGGGCGGCTTCCTCTCCAAGCACCGTCACCGGATACCCGGTTGCCATACCGCTATACCCTTCGCCTCCATCTGGTTGGGTTTGGGACTTGATGAGCTTTAAAACAAAGGGTATGCTCATCGCACCCTTAAGAATACGTGCCGTTCCCGGCACACAACAACCGGTTGAAGATGGATCGGCAAATCCGCTACGCTCCTTTGCCGCCCACTTAACCGCGGTGTTGGGGTTAATTTTAACGAATAAAGAGCTAAAAGAATTGGAGTAATAAAATGGCTGAAACTTCCGAAAAACCTCTGGGGAAAATTAAAAAGCTTGATGTACGCAAGATATGGAAAACTGAAGTTACTGATTTTACACCATGGCTGGCAAGCGATGAAAATATTTCCCAATTAAGCAAAGCAATTGGGTTTGAGCTTGAAGTTGACCAAGTGGAAGCGTCAGTTGGGCCTTATTCTGCGGATATCCTTGCGAAAGACACTGGCACAGGGAAATACGTAGTTATTGAAAATCAATTGGGCAAAACAAATCATGATCATTTAGGCAAAGCAATTACATATGGGTCTGTTCTTGATGCTGGAACAGTAGTCTGGATTGCTACGGAATTTACAGAGGAACACCAGAGAGCTTTAGATTGGTTGAATGAATATACATCTGATGAACTTTCCTTTTATGGCGTACTACTTGAAATATGGCAAATTGATGAATCGCGCCCAGCAGTCCGTTTCAATGTCATTAGTCGTCCTGCCGTAATCAAACGTGAAGACGCCACAGGAAAATTAAAGGGGGCTTTATCTGAAACCAAAAAGTTGCAACTTGAATTTTGGAGTGAATTTCGAGAAAAGCTTCTAAAATCAAAAGTTGTTACTAGCGCCCAGACACCTCGTCCTCAATATTGGTTTGACGTAGCTTTAGGCCGATCTCACATTTTTTTGTCAAATATCGCTAATACGTGGGAAAACCGAATTGGAGTGCGAGTCTATATTGGCAATAAAATTGCGGATTGGGCTCTGCCACAGCTTGAAGATCAAAAAGAAGAAATTGAAACCGAAATTGGTTCAAAACTTCAATGGAATCCAAATCCTGAAAACCGTGATAAAACTATTGCTATCACTAAAGATGTTAATCTTCAGAATCGAGAAGAATGGGCTACATCAATTGAATGGCTAGTTGACATGGTAAAACGATTCAGGAAAGCTTTTGTGCCAAGAGTCAAAAAGCTAAAACCAATATAGCAACTATATTAGATTCAAAATGACACCCCAATGGGATGAACTCGGATTGAAAAAGCTGACGCTTTTTCAATCCGGTTATCCCAAGCGCTAGGCAGTTGGAAGTTGAATCCAATTTTTGGCACCTAAATGAATAC
>JBDRPF010000046.1:0-17261 GCA_043827325.1 Pseudomonadota bacterium
TCTCTTCGAGCTTCACGATCAGGGCTTCCATGTGCCGGCCCTTCACTTCCGGGGCCAGGCTTTTGTAAACGTAAACCTGTTTTTTACCTTTCTGGGATGTGGATCTCGATACGATCTTCTGCTCATCCTTTCGGGTTATGGCATACATCCGGTCCCCGACCCCCGAAACCAATCGACTGAAAGCGCTGTCAAGGGCCTTTGAAAGCTTGATGATCGTACCGAGCTGGGGCTGAACCGTGTTCGTTTCGATATTCGACAACAGTTCTACATCGAATCCGGTCAGGTTTGAAAGCTCATCGAGAGACAGCCCTTTTTCTTCTCTCAATAGTTTGATTCTTTCTCCGATCTCTGCTTCGCCGGCGGATTTCGACAATGCGATATCACCGGTGAGATCTTCAAAGAAATCGACGTTGATGTGCGGTTTCTGCTTCTTTGTTTCCATTTTGTGCTCCTAAACCCCGTACGCCCTATCGGGAATAAATATCATCCCATCCTTCTGTTCTCTGGTTCTCGACCTTACGCTTTGCGCCATGCCCTTTGCCCCATACGGTCAGCCTCGTCCCGTGTACTCCTTCGGTATTCTCCCCGAGTGGACACATTCCGACCGGAGTCGTCTGCCGACAATTTTTTCAACCATGCGCCCGATTCCGAGCACAGCGTCCACATCGAGCCCGGTGTCGATGCCCATTTCATCCATCATCACGACCATGTCTTCGGTGGAAACGAGACCGACAATGCCGGGGTCTTCATAATAGTATTCACCGGTACCGGCAACCGGCACCCCGTCGATGAAGTTGGCGGGCTGCCCGCCGGTGCCGCCCAGTGTGGATTCATAGTGCGTAATCCCGGCCTGAAGCGCGGCCAGAACATTGGCAAGCCCCCAGCCGCGGGTCACGTGAAAGTGAGCGATATGTTTGGACGTGTCCGGAATGGCATCGAGGATCATGGAATAATACTCATAGACCTTGTTCGGCGGCGCTGACCCGTCGTGATCGGCATGCTCGATATCGTCTGCCCCGATATCGAGCCATCTCTTTGTGAATTCGACGGCCTTTTTCAGCTCCGTGGGACCTTCGATGGGGCATCCCCATATGGTGCTCACCGTACCGCAGACGTTCATGCCGGCGTCATGCGCCTTTGGAATATATGCTTCACACATCCGCCAGTATTCGTCCAGAGAAAGGCCCGAGTTTTTACGGTGGTGGGATTCGCTGGTCGAAACCATGAACAGTATCCGGTCTGGGCCATATCCCTCTTTCCTCGCCTGAATGGCACGGTCGACGGCTCTCTCGCGGATGGTTATGGCGGTCGTCTCCACACCCTTGATAAGGTGCCTGACCTTCCTGCTTTCCCGAAGCCGTTTCATCAGTTCGTCGGCATCTTTGAATTGAGGCATCCCCATGGGGTTGCCGAAATTGGTAACCTCGATCCGTTTAAACCCGGCAAGAATCAGTTGTTCCGCCACCCACAGTTTTGCATCAGTGGGAATGAATTTTTCTTCGTGCTGAAATCCATCACGAACGGTTATGTCGCCGATCACCACTTTTTTGGGGTATGTCAATGAAGTCATTTGTATGCTCCCTCATATTGATTCAGTCCCGAAAAACCGGGGCTTTTGGGGCCGGATTCTTTACTAAAAACGAAAGTTGCCGAAAGACGGCTCGCCGATGGGTTTCAGGAGACTCACCTCAAACGCCATGGCCAGCCAATCCCGGATTTCAGAAAATTTGAGAACCCTGTCGTTCAACAGACGCGCGCCGCAGTAAAATGGATGTGCCTCGCCGTCGTATTTTTCAATCATCTCCCGGATGAAGGCCTCCTTTTGGGCGTCTGTCATGGGCGTTTGCAGTGTAGCACGCTTGCGCTCCTCGATGGAAAGCAGCACGCCGGCCGCGCTGCGTCCGCTCATTACCGACGTTCGAGCCCTCATGGTGGCGAAAAGAAAATTGGGCCGGTAGGCTCTCCCGCACATCCCGTAGTTGGCCGCACCGTTATCCGGGCCGATCACAAGCTGAATGCGGGGAACCTGGGCGCACGAGACCGCCCGCACCATGTCCGCTCCGTATTTCCCGATTCCCATATGCTCGGATTCCGACCCCACCATGTACCCGGGCGAGCTTTGAACAAACAGCAGGGGAACTTTCTCCTGTGAACAGCGCACGATCCATTCCGTTGCCTTTCGCGCGGCTTCAGCAAAGATAATACCGACACCGTTGGCCGCCACCACCCCGACGCTCAGACCTTTTATGCGCATTTTGCCGGTTACGATGTTATCCCCCCGGCCCGGCGCGTAATCCTTTTTGTATTCGGAGAAAACGCTGTCGTCTGCAACGGCTTCCAGAAAAGCCCGCACGTCGATGCCCTGATGAACCGTCGCGGGCAGGATTTCATAAATAGCCGCATCAGAAACCCGCGGCAGCGTCTCCGCATAGCGGTGCAGGTGCAGTTTCTGGGGTGGTTCGAGCATGAGAATCTCTCTGACAGCGGACGCGGCTTCATCCTGGTTCTCACAAAAATGATCCGCACCGCCGGAAACCTGCGTGTGGACCCTGGCCCCGCCAAGGTCTTCGGCTGAAATAACCTCGCCGGTTGCCATCTTCACCAGCGGAGGTCCCCCCAGAAAAGAGTAGGCCAGTTTATCGATCATCACCGACTGGCAGGCCATGAAGACGATGTAAGCGCCCCCCGCCGTATTGCCGCCGGTGCTCAGGGTGATCTGTTTCAGGCCCATGGCCGACATCCGCGCCATGTTGAAGAACATGGACCCGAAGTGTTGATCATCGGGAAAAACATCGGCCTGCATGGGCAGATATGCCCCTCCGGAATCGGCGATGTAGACGCAGTTGAGACCGCATCGCTCGGCAATGGCCTGGGCCCTCATGTGCTTTTTCAGGGTGATGGGAAAGTAGGTGCCGGCTTTGACACGGCTGTCGTTAGCCAGAATCATGGTCCAGTTGCCGTGGATTTTTCCCAGCCCGGTCACGATGCCCCCGCACGGAACGTCCATTACCCCGGGGTAGCCCATCCCGGATCCCGCGATACGGCTGAGTTCAAAAAACCCGGTGTCCGGATCGATCAGTTTCTGAACGAGTTCTCTGACCGGGGCTTTGCCCTGTTCGATCAGTTTCTCGACAGCCTTTTCACCACCGGGCCACATGGCCTGGTACACGCGTTTGTCAAGTCCGCGTTCCTCATTCTCCCAGAACAAACGATTTTCAGCCCGAATATCCGTCATGTTATGTCCCCTACTTTCCTTTATACACGGGTTTTCGCTTTTCGTGAAAGGCTGCCAGGCCTTCCAGGCGATCCTCAGTGGGTATGGTTGCCCAATACGCATCCGATTCAATGGCGAGCCCGGTGTGCAGGTCTGTCTCAAGGCCATGATTAATGGCATACTTGGCCTGTTCGATGGCAATGGGGCCGGTTTCACATATCATGGCCGCCATTTTTTTGCATTCGTCAAGAAGTTCACTTTTACCACAGACCGAATTAACAAGACCGATTCTCAGGGCTTCCCGGGCGTCGACGCGACGGCCCGTAAATATAAGTTCTTTGGCTTTTCCACGCCCGATCAGCCGGGGTAGCCGCTGGGTTCCGCCGGCACCCGGAATGATGGCCAGTCGGGTTTCGGTCAGACCCATGGACGCATTTTCCGCGGCAATCCGGATATCGCAGGACAGCGCAAGTTCGGTCCCGCCGCCCAGAGCGATACCGTTGACGGCTGCGATAACCGGTTTGTTCAAAAACTCTATAGCGGTAAAAAGATCGCGTATGGTGAAAATAAATTCTCTGACCTGAACTTCGTCAAGAGTCGCGCGTTCTTTTAGATCCGCGCCCGCACAGAAGGCCTTCTCACCCGACCCCGTGATGATAAGCACCCGGATATCTCGTTTGGATCGAACCGCCTCGATCTGAGCCTTCAGCGCGTGGAGCATGGGGAAATTAAATGCATTCATGACCTCGGGACGGTTGAGTGTAAAAACCGCCACACCGTCCTGCTCTTCCGCCAGAAGGACATTCTCATTCATTACCGACTCCTGAATCGCTTATAAAAAGGTGATTCTCCATTTCAGGTCCTCCGCCAAAGACGGAGGGTTTAGGGAAGAACTAATCGGTCAGCACCCGACATACCGGGAAATAACGATCCTCTGGACTTCCGAGGTACCTTCACCGATATCGAGGAGTTTTTGATCCCGGTAAAACCTTTCAACGGTGTATTCCTTCATGAGACCGTACCCCCCATGGATCTGGACGGCATGATTCGCCACCCTGCCCATAAGCTCGGAACAGTAGAGCTTTGCCATGGCCGCCTCTTTTTCAAACGGCCTTTCTTGATCTCTCAGCCAGCACGCTTTGTAGAGCAGGTTTCGTGCGCACTCAGTTTCAAGAGCGCAGTCTGCCAGTTTAAAGGCCACGGCCTGGAATTTGCAAATCGGCTGCCCGAACTGAATCCGTTTTTGCGCGTATTTCAGTGCCAGTTCATATGCGCCCTGGGAACCGCCGAGCCCCATCGCCGCAATGGAAAGCCGCCCGCCGTCGAGGGTTGCGAGCATCTGATGGAAACCGTCTCCTTTTACACCGAGAATACTGTCCTTCGGGATTCTGACATCGTCAAAAAAGAGTCCGGCGGTGTCTGAAGCCCGCCACATCATTTTTTTGTGCATCGGCACAGCTTTAAAGCCGGGTGTCCCATGCTCCACCAGAAAACAGCTGTATTCCGGTTTGCCGCTGGGCCTCGAACCTGTCACCGCCTGAACCGTCACGCCCAGGGAGATTTCACAGGACGCGTTGGTTATGAATATTTTCGATCCGTTGAGAACCCACTCGTTGCCGTCCAGAACAGCAGTGGTTTTGCTCCCCCCGGCATCGGAACCGGCGGTCGGTTCGGTAAGACCGAAGCCCCAGAGGCCTTCTCCGGTGCAAAGCTTGGGAAGATATTTTCTTTTTTGCGCTTCCGAACCGTAATAGTATATGGGGCCGATCCCCAGAGAATTTCCGGCTGCAATGGTTGCCGCCTGCGACCCATCCACCCGTGCGATCTCCTCCACCGCAATGATGTAGGAAAGATAGTCCAGTCCCTGGCCGCCATATTCTTCCGACACAAACATGCCAAAGAGGCCGATCTCTCCCATTTTTCCGGTGAGTTCGGGGGAAAACTCCTCTTTTTCATCCAACTCCCCGGCCACGGGTGCAATTTCACTCTCGGCAAATCTCCGTACTTCCCTGCGGATCATTTCCTGCTCTTTTGTCAGGTCGAAATCCAATGCAAACCTCCTCGTGAAAAACGCAGAGCGCATAGTGCATAGAAGTCGTTTCGAACCCCCCTCTAATGCATTTTAATTAGAACCCAGATAAATTCTTCATGAGAAATTCAGGTTATTTGTTTTTCCACACAGGCTTCCGCTTCTCCACAAAAGCCGCAATCCCTTCCCGGGCATCTTCCGTGGCACACAGCGAAGCAAACAATTCATCCATATAGTCGAGGGCTTGATGGTACGGAAGTTCCGACATACCGTAGATGCCGACCTTTCCGGTCTGCACGGCCTGGGGGCTCTTTTGGGCGATTTTGCCGGCAAGTTCCATGGTAAAGGTTTCGAGTTCGTCAGGAGGTACGACCTTGTTGATCAAACCGATCCGTTCCGCCTCCTGCGCGGACAGAATGTCTCCGGTAAGGACCATTTCGAGGGCCTTTTTTCGGCCGACATGTCGCACCAGCGGGACGGCCGGACCCAGACAGATCAAACCCACGTTGATGGCCGTCGTACCGAACTTGGCATCCTCGGCGGCCACGGCAAGATCGCTTGCCAGAACGATTCCCGCGCCGTTGGCCAGGGCATACCCCTTGACCGAGGCGATAACCGGCTTCTTCATGCGGGGAATCGTGTGGTAAAACTCATCCATTTTGTGCAAGAATTCCCGGAGTTCCTTGGGGCTTTTGTCTTTGAACTCCGGCAGGGAGATCCCGGTTGAAAAATGTTTCCCCGCAGCCCGAATGACCACGACACGAACGTCGTCATCCTGATCCAGGTCCCTCAGAGCGGCGTTCAACGCAGCGGCAAAAGGGACATTGAACGTGTTCATCTCCTGGGGTCGATTCAGCGTGATTATTCCGACCCGGTCTTTCCTTTCAACAAGAATGGGATCTTTTTCCATGATACAACCTCCTTTATCGGTGTGCGTCCTGATGATACAGCAGCATTCGGAAACAATGGATGTATGGTAACATATCATAAATGCCGGCAGGAAAAAATTGATGAAATTACAAATCAGACATTAACCTGAATATTTCCTGAAAAAACATGAGATGTCCGGCGTGAATCCCACCAATGCGAGCGAGCGCTCGGTCACAAATTGTAATATTTTTATCCCCGGGATCCGATATTGTCAATATATTTATGCTTCAGACGATTCGACCTGTCAAACGCCTGTTTACACTCTGTAACATGTTGTAATACATCATATATATCTTAAATAGCCCCGCATGGGCGAACGGAAACGGCCGCCAGCCGGGAAAAACTTGACATGGAAATTAAATGCATGTTAGCGTTTATGAACGAGCGCTCGGTCAGGAAACGGGTTGATCCACCCATAGTCAAGAAAAGATGGTTTATCATGGAACAGAAAGACGCAACAAAAGGGATACCCACTCAGATAAAAAATCCGGATCTTGTCAGACGCCGGCATTTACAAATCGTGGATGCCGCGGTCCAGCTCTTCATCAAAAACGGATTTCATAAGACCACTACCCGGCAAATCGCACATTCGGCGGGTTTGTCAATCGGTTCATTGTATGAATACATCGCCTCCAAAGAAGATATCCTGTACCTGGTTTGCGATGCGATTCATGCTGAAATGGAACGCGGTGTGTCGGACGCGATGGCCAGGGCAGCGGAAGACCATAATCTTCTGGCCGAGGTGATTCGCGAATATTTCCTGGTTTGTCATCGCATGAGTGACCATATTCTGCTCATATACCAGGAAACCCAGTCATTGCCGGCCCGATGGCGAAAAAAGGTGCTCGAAAACGAGGTCCGTATTACCGGTATTTTCATGGAAGTGCTGGCACGGATCGTATCAACCGGCAACCTGCCACACCTGAGCGAACGATCCATGGAACTGCTCGCCCACAACATCTCCGTTATGGGCCATATGTGGACGTTTCGGCGCTGGTTTCTTTCCCGTCATTACAGTATAGAAGATTATATATCGCTTCAAACCGAATTTATATTGGGGCCATTTATGTAAAAGGAGGATGCATGAGTGCTGCAGTCGAAGTTTACGAACCGAAACACCGCATCCGGGTCGTTACGGCCACATCTCTTTTCGACGGTCATGACGCCTCCATAAATATCATGCGGCGAATCCTCATGGATACGGGCGTGGAAGTCATCCACCTCGGACACAACCGGTCGGTTCAGGAGATCGTCGATACCGCCATTCAGGAAGACGTCCAGGGAGTGGCCATATCGAGCTATCAGGGCGGTCACGTAGAATTTTTCAAATACATCGTGGATCTATTGAATGAAACCGGCGGTTCACACATCAAGGTTTTCGGCGGCGGCGGCGGGGTCATCGTACCCGAGGAAATCCGGGAATTGGAAGCGTACGGGGTGACCAAAATATATTCTCCTGAAGACGGCGCGAGGCTGGGGCTCCAGGGCATGGTCAACCATATGGTTCGGCAACTGGATTTTTCCACCGTCAACGAGGCGTCTTTTGACGTCGACCGGCTGTCTCCGGACAACAAGCGGCTGGTTGCAAATCTCATTACCGTCATCGAACAGGCCAAGGCTCAGGAAAACGGGCACCTCGCGCTGCTCAGGTCACAGCTCAAAAAGAAGATCGGCAACCGCAAAACCCCGGTCATCGGGATTACCGGGACCGGAGGGGCCGGAAAATCCTCTTTGACGGATGAACTGGTTTTGCGAATTCTCAATGACTTCAAAAACGTAAAGCTGGCGATCATCAGCAGCGACCCCTCCCGGCGAAAAACCGGCGGTGCGCTTCTGGGAGACCGGATACGCATGAACGCCATAGGAAATTCGAGAGTTTACATGCGCAGCCTTGCGACCCGCGCCTCAGGCACGGAAATTCCCGATGCACTCTCCGAAACAATAGATGTTGTCAGGGCAGCGGGATTTGACCTTGTCATTGCAGAAACAGCGGGTATCGGGCAGGGGGATTCAAAAATTACGGATCTGGTCGACCTTTCGATTTATGTAATGACCAGCGAATTCGGCGCCGCCACCCAGCTTGAAAAGATCGACATGCTCGATTTTGCGGATCTTACCGTCGTCAACAAGTTTGAAAAGCGGGGTGGTGAAGATGCGGTGCGCGATGTGAGAAAACAGATACTTCGCAACAGGAAGGCCTGGGGCCGGCCGGCCGAAGAAATGCCGGTCTTCGGGACAATCGCTTCCAAGTTTAACGACGACGGTGTTACCGCACTGTACCATGCCGTGCTGGAGGGGCTGACGGAAAAGACAGGCGTTCAGTTTAAGTCAAGCATGCTGAGACCCGAAACCCGGGTATCAACCTCCAAGACGATCATTATCCCTCCGGAACGCACCCGCTACCTTTCCGAAATTTCGGACACGGTCAGAACATATCATCGGCAAACAGAAGACCAGGCGGAAGCCGTGCGGAAGGTGTGGCACCTCGAAGAAGCGGCCGCTTTCCTGATCGCAGACGGACAGTGGGAGGGCTCCGCGGAAGTTCTCGAACGGCTCAAAGCGGAAATTGAGAAATCACGCGCATTACCGGCCGCGGAGACGGTTCGCCTTCTCGACGAGTGGGAAGAGATCAAACAGACCTATCTCAAGGACGAACTGGTGTACCGGGTTCGAGACCGCGAAGTCAGGGTTCCGCTTTATACGAAATCATTATCCCATACGAAAATCCCGAAGATCGTCCTCCCCAAATTCAAGGATCCCGGTGAGATATATACATGGTTGAGGGAAGAAAATGTTCCCGGGCGTTTTCCCTTTACCGCCGGCGTTTTTCCGCTTAAACGTGTGGACGAAGACCCCACGCGGATGTTCGCCGGCGAGGGTGATCCGGCCAGGACCAACAGCAGGTTCAGGCTGCTGTCCGCCAACTATGAGGCCAAGCGTCTCTCCACGGCCTTCGATTCCGTAACGTTATACGGGTACGACCCGGACCGGCGTCCGGATATCTACGGCAAGGTCGGCACTTCGGGTGTCAGCGTATGTACCCTTGACGATGTTAAGGTCCTTTACGACGGATTTGAACTCTGCGCACCCAACACATCGGTTTCCATGACCATCAACGGCCCCGCCCCGATAATGCTTGCCATGTTTTTAAACGCGGCCATTGACCAGCAGGTGGATGCGTTCAGGGCTGAAAAAGGAAGGCCGCCTGCGCAACAGGAATACAATGACCTTCGTTCAAAAACGCTTGCCAATATTCGGGGCACGGTTCAGGCGGACATTCTGAAGGAGGACCAGGGACAGAATACGTGTATTTTTTCCATCGAATTTGCCCTGAAGATGATGGGGGACATTCAGGAATATTTCATCGAAAACAATGTCCGGAATTTTTATTCTGTTTCCATATCCGGATATCACATCGCCGAAGCCGGCGCCAATCCGATTACCCAGCTCGCGCTGACACTGGCCAACGGGTTTACCTATGTTGAATATTATCTGTCCCGGGACATGCCCATCGACAGCTTCGCGCCCAACCTGTCCTTTTTCTTTTCAAACGGCATGGACCCTGAATATACGGTCATCGGAAGAGTAGCCCGGCGCATCTGGTCTGTTGCCATGAAGCATAAATACGGCGGATCGATTCGATCCCAGATGCTGAAATATCATATACAGACATCCGGACGCTCTCTGCACAGCCAGGATATCCAGTTCAATGATATCCGGACGACGCTGCAGGCGCTTTGTGCCGTCTATGACAACTGCAACAGCCTTCACACCAACGCCTTTGACGAAGCGATTACGACACCGAGCAACGAATCGGTCCGGCGGGCTTTGGCCATACAGCTCATCATCAACCGAGAGTGGGGCCCTGCCAGAAATGAAAATATGATCCAGGGCAGTTTTATCGTCGAGAAACTGACACGCCTGGTGGAAGAAGCGGTGCTCATGGAATTCGACAGGATCACGGAACGCGGCGGCGTGCTGGGCGCCATGGAAACCGGCTACCAGCGAAGCAAAATTCAGGAGGAATCCATTTATTATGAAATGCTGAAGCACGCCGGGGAATTGCCCATCATCGGGGTCAACACCTTCCGCGATCCGGATACCGATCAGGAGCTGCTTATCGAGAGCGTGGAACTGGCGAGGGCGACCGAGGCTGAAAAGGAGTCCCAACTCAGGCGACTTGCAGAATTCAAGAAACAAAACGGGGCGACGGCACCGGAAGCACTGGAGCGCCTTCAAAAGGTCGTGTTGTCCGGAGGCAATATCTTTGCCGAACTGATGGAAACCGTCAAGATCTGTTCCCTGGGCCAGATTACCCGGGCGCTGTATGATGTGGGGGGGCAATACCGCCGTAACATGTAAATGTTTCCATACGTAAATGTAAACTGTTAAAACCAAGAAGTTCGATTATAATAATATGTTTTTATTAAGGAGAATGAAATGAAAGAACCCGTAATCGTCAGCGCGGTGCGAACGCCGCTGGGAAATTTCAACGGTTCGCTGGGAGACATCGATGCAACCGAGCTGGGCGCCATCGCGATTGAAGCAGCCATCGAGCGCGCCGGCATAAATAAAGACGCTGTCAATGAAGTGATAATGGGCATGGTACTCCCGTGCGGATACGGGCAGAACCCGGCCCGTCAGGCCGCGATCAAGGCGAACATGCCCTGGGAAGCGGAATGTATTACCGTCAATAAAGTTTGCGGATCCGGTCTGAAGGCGGTGATGCTGGCTGCCCAGGCCATCCAGGTGGGGGATGCGGAGATTGTGGTCGCGGGCGGCATGGAAAACATGAGCAAGGCCCCCTATTTTCTTAAAAAAGCCCGTTTTGGATACCGAATGGGACCGGACAGGCTGGAAGATCACATGGTTCACGACGGGCTATGGGATATCGTCAACGACTTTCATATGGGTATTTCCAATGAACTCTGTTCGGAAAAATACGATATTACCCGGGAAGACCAGGATCGATACGCGGCCCGGTCCTACCGCCGGACCCTTGACGCCATCGAGGCCGGCCGCTTCAAAGACGAGATCGTACCCGTTGAAATCCCGCAGCGGAAAGGCGACCCCGTCATCTTTGATCAAGACGAATGCCCCAGAGAGACCGATTATGACGCCCTGTCAAAGATGAAGCCGGCATTTAAAAATGATGGTCGGGGGACCGCCGGCAACGCATCCATTATCAGCGACGGCGCCGCGGCGGTGGTGGTCATGTCGAGAGACAAGGCGGAGGAGATGGGATGCGAAATCATGGCATTCGTGGGCGCGCAGGCCTCCTTCGGGTTGGATGCGAAATACCTTCTGGTTTCACCGATCTGGGCCATTCCGAAATGTCTTAAAAAAGAAGGCATCTCCATGGATGATGTGGATCTTTTTGAAATCAACGAAGCCTTCAGCGGCTCGACGGCGGCCGTTCTCAAGGAACTGGGGCTGGACCCGGAGAAAGTAAACGTCAACGGCGGCAGCGTCGCGCTGGGTCACCCCATCGGCGCCAGCGGCTGCCGGCTCCTGGTCACCCTGTTGTATGAGATGGCACGGCGGAACAAAAAGATCGGCGTGGCGTCGCTCTGCCTCGGCGGCGGCGAAGGGGTTGCTCTGGTTGTCAAACGATAAGGGTTTTTTATTAACCAGGATCGACAGGATCATCAGGATATTTTTCGCCTGAGGCGTACGATGATGTCCGCCCCGGCATAAACCCTTGTGCCTGCCCCGTTAAATGCGAAGCCTGTTTAACTGGGGCGGCCTTGCACAACGGAAAAACTTTTCGTTTATAAAACCTGAAGCAAGGAGGTTGCATGGAGATTAAAACAGTCGGTGTCGTCGGAGCCGGCCAGATGGGAAACGGAATCGCTCAGGTGGCAGCGGTCGGCGGTTTCAAAGTGATCATGAATGATATTGGAGAAGAACCGGTTGAACGAGGCCTAAACACCATTCAGAAGATTCTGCAGCGCGGTGTTGACAAGGATAAAATCTCCCCGGAGGAAAAAGATGCCGTTCTGAAACGGATCAAACCCAGTGTGGATATTGCGGACATGTCGGCAGCCGATTTTGTCGTTGAAGCCGCCACCGAGAACGAACCGATAAAATTCAGGATATTCAAAGATCTGGACACGGTCTGCGGATCCCATGTAATTCTGGCGTCCAACACGTCCTCCATTCCCATCGGACGGATCGCCGCCCATACGAAACGGCCCGAGAAAGTCATCGGGATGCATTTTATGAACCCTGTTCCGGTCATGAAGCTCGTGGAAGTTATACGCGGGCTTGAAACATCGGAGGAAACATTCGCTGCCACCCGGGATCTGGCAATGAAATTCGGCAAAACACCCGCAGAGGCAAACGACTATCCCGGGTTTATCGCCAACAGAATCCTCATGCCCATGATCAACGAGGCGATTTACTGCCTGTATCACAGCGTTGGAACCCGTGAAAATATCGATGCGGTAATGAAGCTCGGCATGAATCACCCTATGGGGCCCCTGGCGCTGGCGGATCTCATCGGACTGGATACGTGTCTTGCGATCATGGACACCCTGTTCGACGGTTTTAAGGATTCAAAGTACCGGCCCTGCCCACTGCTCCGAAAATATGTGGAGGCCGGCTGGCTGGGTAAAAAGACGGGTCGGGGATTCTATGTGTACAGCTAAAATGAAAATTGAATCCGGTCTTTCTGAAACAGAAGATAAAAATCCACGATCAAAAACCTCAGGAGACGTCATGGCTAAAAAAAAGGCGAATGCCCTCCCACCGTTAGGGAAAAAGATTAAGCGGGAAAGGGTCAAGAAAAAAATGTCCCTCGACAGATTGGCCAATGAAACCGGTTTTTCCATCGATTATCTCAAAAAAATTGAAGCCGGAAAGGAGATCCCTCCGGTGGGAACCCTCCTGCAGCTTGCCCGCGCCCTGGATATCGATTCGGGGTTTTTCCTGCGAGAGCAGGAATCAAGCTTAAAAGACAGGATCAAGGCCTACACCAAGCGTACCGAAAACTATGCCTACACCACCCTCACACCGGGCGCCGAAAACAAACACCTCAAGGCGTTCAAAGTCACCATCGACCCCGGACAGGATCACAAGGGGGTTGGGTATCAACACGAAGGCGAAGAATTTGTTTACGTGCTGGACGGAAAAATCGAACTGACGGTAGGAGACCATGTCAATACGCTCGGTACAGGAGAATCTCTTCACTTCAACTCGGGTATACGGCACATGATACGGAACGTCAGCGATGAAAAATCGGAACTTTTGGTCGTCATATATGGCCCCTGATGTTGTGTCATTGAACTATTCAGGTTATTTCATGGTAGGCAGACCATCATTCAGCGGATGTTAAAAAGGAAGTGAAAATGTTTTTCAAACTTACAGACGAACAACTCATGATTCAAAGCATGGTCAGGGAGTTTTCAAGAAAGGTTGTGGCCCCGACCGCGGCGGAGCGCGACCTGACCGGCGAATTTCCAACGGAAAATCTGAAAATGATGGGGGAGCTGGGACTCATGGGGATGATGGTCCCGGGTGAATACGGCGGTTCGGGCGCGGACACCCTCAGCTATGTGCTGGCCCTTTCCGAGATCGCATACTCGTGCGCTTCGACCGCCGTTGTCATGTCCGTTCACAACTCCATCGTCTGTGAAAGCATATTGCGTTTAGGTGCTAAAAAACAAAAAGAGAGATATTTAAAGCTTCTTGCGTCCGGCAGTATCATCGGCGCCTTTGCCATGACAGAACCGCACGCCGGTTCAGATCCTGTGATGCAGTCGACCACCGCCGTTCGAAACGGGGATCATTATATTTTAAACGGCACCAAGCGATTTATTACCACCGGAAAGAATGCCGGTTTAATCATTGTCACGGCCGTAACGGATAAACCGAGTCGTCATAAAGGTATCAGCGCGTTTCTTGTAAAAAAAGACACCCCCGGGCTCCGCACGGGCCGCCCGGAAAATAAAATGGGCCTCAGGGCTTCGGATACGACGGATCTGATGTTCGATGATTGCCGTGTACCGGCTGAAGACCTGCTGGGTCGGGAAGGAGACGGTTTCAAAATCGCCATGCAGGCGCTTGACGGCGGACGCATCGGCATCGCTGCGCAGTCCGTTGGTGTGGCCCAGGCGGCTCTGGATGCCGCCGTAGATTACGCAAAGACAAGAGAGCAGTTCGGTCAACCGATCTCCAAGTTCCAAGGGTTGCGCTGGATGATCGCGGACATGGCAACGGAAATAGAGGCGGCCCGCCAGTTGATGTTTTCTGCGGCGGTTTTAAAAGACAGGGGAGAAAAATATACGGCTCAGGCTTCCATGGCAAAATTGTTTGCCTCTGAAATGGTTAACCGCGTCACCGCAAAAGCCCTTCAGATCCACGGCGGGTACGGGTTCATCAAGGAATATCCGGTGGAGCGATTTTACCGGGACGCCCGGGTTTTTACCATATACGAAGGGACCTCGGAGATTCAGCGTGTGGTCATCTCCAACCATATACTCAAAGACAAGCGCGCCCCATAATAAAATCGCAACATATTAAATGATTAAGACGGCAAAGAAAAAAGCGTCATCTGCAAGGCGCGCAAATCCTGAGGAGTGAGGCGTACATTAAAGTACGCCGCAACGACGAAGGATGCGGCGCAACACAGCAAATGGACTTTTTACAAAGCCGTCTTAATCATTTTTGAAGATCCTGGCCGCCAGCTCGATATCTTCCGGGCAAAACACGAAAAGGCACCTTTCTTCCGGCGAAGAAACCGTACCGTAGACATAGTTGATGTTGACGCCTTCCTCACCGAACTTGTTTGCGATGGCGGCCAATGCCCCGGGTTTGTTCTCGATCTCGAGGGCCATTACCGGCATGATATCGAAGAGATAGTCCTTCTTTGACAGAAGGTCGATGGTCTTGTCCGTCTGGTCGACCAGAAGTCGTATCAGGGCGAATTCCGCAGAGTCCTTCCGCATTGAATTGTAGCTTGCCACCGATGCGATCCGCTTTAAAGATTTTCCCCTGGCCTGAAAGAGGTTCTGCACATAGCTTGATGCGTCCTGTATCGTCAACGCGTCGATATTAATACCTTCCGCACCCAGAAGTGACGCCAGCTTTCCGAGTTCCCCGGGAACGTTTTTCAAAAACAGCGATATTTCCGTTCGTATCATCTCCCACCCCCATCTCCGCCGTTTGAGCATACCAGAAGTTGCGATATTGTAAACCGATCCATACCATGAAAGCACCATAGACACAACTTCTGATAAAGACATCTTTGGTTGAGAAGCGCTTTTGCTGCCACCCTAAACAAAATTATCCGGTGGACTGAAACGAAACGTTATTTTGAGAACCACATAAAACATTCCGTCAAGAGCAATTACCAAAAATATGTTCCGACTGAATCATTCCCGGTACAAAGATTCGGTAAGCCGCCTGCTGGATGATTTCGTGTAGTCCGCTAAGCTGTTTGAGCAAAATAGAGCGCGTTAAAGCGAACATCATCAAAATGTCTCAGTGAGCAAAAAACATCATATCTCAACACGACATTCTTAAAGCTGGAGCCATGTTCGCTTTTACGCGCTTTTATTTGTGAGTTCTTAGCGGATTTAAACGAAATTATCCTGCAGGCTGAAATAAAACGTTATTATGGCAATTGCTCTAATGGACCGTTGTTTTTGCTGTATCTCCAATGCCGAGCCTGCGCATAAGCGGCCCTATGGTGATCCCCTGCACAACCAGCGAGAAAGCGACACAACCAAATCCTGACACCAACAATACCGGGCGCCACGTTTCCAGCACACCCGCATTCGGCAATTGAAGCATCAGAGCAATCGGAATCGAGCCCCTTAAGCCTCCCCAGAACAGAATATGCTTCCAGGTCTTCGGCCGCCGGGTCCCCACCTGATTCAACAACCAGTAGAAGCTGTAAGAAACTGCCGCACGGCCTATCATCATCGCCGCAATTGCAACAAACACCGTCGTCCACATAATATTTTCCGGCACTTCCCGCAATTCCAATCCGATCAGAATAAACAGCATCGAATTGATCACGAAGTCTATCGATTCAAAAAACGTTTCAACCGTTTTTTTCGTCTTTTCGCTCATCGAAAGCCGCCGGCCGTAATTACCAATCATCAACCCGGCCATCACGGCCGCAATTACGCCCGAAAAGTGCAGCACTTCCGCCAGCCAGAAGGACCCGTATGCCAGAACAAGACACAATGCATTTTCCAGCAGATGGTCCTCCAGATGACGCATGATTTTAAACACGATCAAACCAAACACAGCCCCCAGCACCAGCCCCCCGATCGATACCTTTAAAAATTCGGTTATCGCCTGGCCGAATCCAAATTCCTGACCGCCCATAACGGCCTTCAGCAGAATCGTAAACAAGACGACTCCGGTTGCGTCATTAAAGAGCGCCTCTCCTTCGACAAGTGTTTTTAAATCTTCCGGCGCCCCCATCTGCTTAAAGAGAGCCAGCACGCTCACAGGGTCTGTTGGAGAGATCAAGGCGCCGAAAAGCATCGCCACCATCATTGAACTGATACCGCCCAGCCAGCCGACAACCCCTCCGACCACGAGGGTCGACACGATGACGCCCGGCACCGCAAAACACACGATCGGCCAGAACTGCTTCAACAGGGAGTTCAGATCCATGTGAAACGCCCCCTGGAAAAGCAGCGGCGGCAAAAACACGAAAAATATCAACTCATGGCTAAACCCTGTCTCTCCGATCTCCGGACCGATGCCTAACACGCCGATTGCCAGCCCAACCAGAGTCAAAAATATTGTGTACGGCAGTTGCGTCACCATCTTGCTCGCAATCGCCACCACGCAGGCTATCAACAACAGCCCGATATATATTCCAACCGCATGTTCAATCATTTTAGTAAAGAATCCGGGCCCGAAAAATCCGGCTTTGGTTTCCCCCTGAAAGGGGCTGTTTTACTTAAAGCCGTACAAGTTAAAAGTCAATGTCATTAACTTAACAGATCGGTTTATAAGATAGGAAGAATTTTCTCGCCGAAACTTTATGATTCCGTGGATATTTTCTTCCGGGTCTGATCGGTTCGACAGTTCTTTGAAATATATTTTGTAGATCAGCTATTAGCC
>JBDRPF010000047.1:0-34108 GCA_043827325.1 Pseudomonadota bacterium
AGGTTCAGGGTTAATGGTTCACTGTACATGGTTCAGGGTTCAAGGTTCAGGGTTCAGGTTTCAGGGTTCAGGGTTCAAGGTTCTGGGTTCAAGGTTCAGGGTTCAGGGTTCAAGGTTCAGGGTTCAAGGTTCAAGGTTCAGGGTTCAAGGTACAGGGTTCAGGGTTCAGGGTTCAGGGTTCAAGGTTCAGGGTTCAAGGTTCAGGGTTCAAGGTTCAGGGTTCAAGGTTCAAGGTTCAGGGTTCAAGGTTCAAGGTTCAGGGTTGATGGTTCACCTTGCACCCTTCACCCTATACCCTAAACCTTGTATCTCATACCTTGCGCGTTTCACTTTTAATTCTATACATTTCCCCTTACTACTTGAACGATCTTGTCTGTCCGCCGCATGAGTTCATCTTCGGTCCACGACAGTTTGATCAACATGGAAATCGTCCTGCTCATTATTCTGTCGGATTCGGGCAGCGCCAGCATATCATAATCCGGTACATTTTCAAGCAGATGGATCGGCAGCCGTGCCGGGGACTTCAGTTGTTTAAGGTGATCCCACTGACGCAGGTAATGCCAGTTGTTGTCGTACCAGTAGAAACAGGCGTCCACCCCCGCCCGTCCGAGGTCTGCGGCAACCTTTCGCGCGGCGGACGCATCGGGCAGGAAAAAGGACAGAAAGGTTGCCGAATCCCCCGCTTCATCTGCAATTTTCCGGAATGCGATTTCGGGAAATTGCGAGAGCGCCTCTTTAATGATTTTTTTGTTCGAACGCTGTGTTTCAAGGATACGGTCGAGCTTTCTCAACTGAGCCAGCCCCACGGCAGCATTCAGTTCGCTGATACGGTAATTGCTGCCGAGAACGGGGTGGTCTTCAAGACCTCTGTCGTTGCCGAGGTGGTCATGACCGTGATCCGAAAAGGCGTCGGCAAGGGTGTAGAGATTCTTGTCGCCGGTGACCACGGCACCGCCCTCGCCGCAGGTGACGGTCTTAACAGCATCAAATGAAAAACAACCCATCTTTCCGAAGGTGCCCAGGGCCTTTCCGTTCAGGGTGCCGCCCAGAGCCTGGCACGCGTCTTCTATCAGGACGAGGCCCTCCCTGTCGCAAAGATTTTTTATTTCATCGATTCGCGCCATGGCCCCACACATGTGAACGGGGATGACAGCCCTGGTGCGGGGCGTAATGACCGTTTTAATCATTTCGGGGTCGAGGCAGAGTGTCTCGTCAATTTCGGCAAATACCGGGACGGCCCCGGCGAACAGTACCGCTTCAATGGTCGCGATAAAGGTAAAGGGCGGGACGATGACTTCATCACCGGCCCCCACCCCGCATGCCGCCAGGGCGATGCAGAGGGCCGATGTTCCGCTGGAACAGAGATGGCAATAGTCCACACCGATGCGTTTCGCCAACTCGGCTTCGAACGATTTCGCCTTCCAGTGCCCTTTTCTTGCCTGGTCAAAACCGTAACGAAACAAAACCCCGGTGTCGAGAACATCCTGGACTTCTTTCCGTTCCTCCCGGCCGAATATTTCAAATCCCGGCATGACGAATCTCCTTTTTTATTTAGTCCTTGAAAACCTGGTCCTCTGGGCCCGGATTCTTTACTTGCAAAATTCGGTTTATGACTGTTCCCCGTCCAAAGTACCATCCCGGTTCTTTGCAAAATAATCCTGGAAATAGTGTTGAATTATCATACGGGCATAATAACTTGCCCGAATACCGATATATTTTTCATGGGCCACAAACACGGACAGGCCGATTTCTCTCGGCCCATCTTTTTCTTTGGCAAACCCCACAAACCAGTCGTAACGGGCGTCGTGTTCGGTGTTGTCGATGGAACCGGTTTTACCCCCGATGGTAAGCATGGAAAGGGTTTTGTCCTTGCTAAAGCCCCTGAACGCTTTTTTGCAGGTACCGGAGCGGATGGTTTCCTGCATGAGAAGGTTCAGCACTTTGGTTGTCCGGGGTGTGATGACCTGGTTGATTTTGACGAGACCCCTGCGGTAAACGGGCTTCCCGGTTTCATCCGTGATTCGATCGACAATGGTGGGTTCTATCAGCTTGCCCTGGTTAATGAGCGCTGAGACCATTAGTGCTCCGTGGAGGGGTGTTATCGTGGTTGTCCGGTTGAACCCGCTGGCAATTTCAGCCCACTGATACGGTTCATCGGAGATTGAAAAGAGACTGGACGGCAGCGGCAGATCGAATTCGATTTCTCGATTGAAACCAAAGGAGGACGCATACGTTTCAAGGATGGGCTTTCCAAGATAGAGGGTACCGATTTTCCCGAACACGGGGTTGACCGACTGGGCAAATGAATCCTGAAAAGTGATCCGGTTTGTGTATCGGGTTGTCAGTTCTTTGAGCTGGGATTTGTACAGGGTGTGTTTGTCGCCGTTGTACGCCAGTTTGGACTCCGGATTCAGGCCGCACTTTTCTATGGCCGCCGCCGCCGTAACGATTTTGAAGATACTTGCCGCGGGGAATGTGGTGTCGACACACGGGTTTCCGGAGGGGTCTGATTTGTCAAATCCGGCCATGGATATGATTCTGCCGGTGGACGGATCAATGGTCACAATCGCAATGTATCGGGCGGTCGAACGATCCATCTTTTCCAGAATGAAATTCTGCAGGGAGACGTCAAGACTGGTATCCACCCGGAAGCGTTCTCCGTTGATGTCATAATCGAAACTTTTATTTTGAAGGTTTAAGAAGGCGCTGCGTTCTACCAGATTCCGAACATCCCTTTTGTCGAAATGGATTACATCGGCACTCCGGGGGCCCGCTTTCTTTTCAAACGTCTGATTTTCGAGGGCCGGCGCATACTGCTCCCGGTTCTGTCCGACGCTGTCCATGAGTCCGTAAATGATGACCGGCAGAAGGAGGACCACGATGACGTATTTGGGAAGGGTTTTGATGAACCGATTTTTAGCGGCGGTCTTTTTCAGATCCGCCTGGTAGTCCTTCCAGTTCGGCCTGTCGTCAGTCTTTTGACGCGTGTGAAGCCTGTTGTTCGCCATAATATAAAGATCTCGAAAATGCTGTTCCCCCGCAATCGGCGGGAAACCAAATATGTTTTACAGGCCGACATTTTATTTATCATCCCAATGGCGTTCCCGGTTTTATTGGCCGGTCCGGCGTCGCAATACTGTGGCCCGTTCTATCTTCCGATGCGATGAGCATCCCGTTGGACAGAATCCCCATTATTTTGGCGGGCTTCAGGTTTGCCACGATAATAACTTGTTTTCCCACCAGATCCTCGGGATCATAGCTTTCAGATATGCCGGCGACGATGGTCCGCTTTTCTCCCAGATCCACATCCAGCTTGAGGAGTTTTTTGGCTCTCGGAACTTTTTCCGCATGGATGACGGTCGCGACCCTCAGATCGACCGTGTTGAATGTCTCCATGTCGATCTCGGGCTTTATGGCCGGGGACACAGATTCGGATTGCATGCCTGCCGGTGATGAATTCTGCTCACTTTTGAACGGGATGCGCGGAAAGAGGGTAATCGATTTTCGCAATTCCGTTTTCGGTGCCAGGGTCTTCCACCTTTTCAGGGTGTCAAGGAGATAAAACGGTGCTTCAGGGTCAAGGCCAAGATGCTCCTGCATGGTTGCCGCCGTAACCGGCATTACAGGGTAAATGAGGCCGGATATGATCCTGAGCCCTTCCAGGAGGTTGTAAATCACAACCCCGAGCTGTTTTTTCGTCGATTTTTTCTTTGCAAGAATCCAGGGAGCGGTAACATCCACATACTTGTTCATATTGCTGATAAATTGCCAGATCGCCTTCAGTGCCCCCTGGAAGTCAAAGGCCCCCATGGCGTTTTCGAACCCGGCAATGGCGCTCAACGCATCGGACTCCAGCCCGAGCTGTAATTCCTGCTCGATATCAGGGTCCACTTCCGGAACGACCCCGGCAAAATATTTGTGAGCCATGGCGAGGACCCTGGAAAAAAGGTTGCCAAGGTCATTGGCCAGATCCGAGTTGATGCGCTGTACCAGTGCTTCTTCCGAGAAGCTGGAATCAAGTCCGAAGACCATTTCCCGAAGCAGAAAATATCTGAACGCGTCGAGCCCGTAAATGTTCTTGAGTTGAAGCGGGTCCACCACATTTCCGATACTCTTGGACATCTTGCTCTGTTCGACATTCCAGTAGCCGTGAACATTCAAATGCCTGTACACCGGGATGCCGGCGGCTTTGAGCATGATGGGCCAATAGATACCGTGGGGCTTCAGAATATCCTTGGCCACAATGTGCTGGGCGGATGTCCAGAATTTGTTGAAGAGGTCTCCACCCGGGTATCCCAGGGCCGAGATATAGTTTATGAGTGCGTCGAACCATACATATGTAACGTATTTGTCGTCAAAGGGCAGTGTGATCCCCCACTTGAGACGCGTTTTGGGCCTGGATATGCAGAGATCTTCCAGGGGATCCCTCAGAAAGGACAGGACTTCATTTCTGTAGCGTTCAGGTCGTATAAAACCGGGGTTGCGCCGAATGTGGTCGATCAACCAGTCTTGATAGCGGCTCATCTTGAAAAAATAGTTCGACTCCTTGATTATTTCAGGCGTTGTTTGGTGGTCGGGGCATTTACCTTCCTGCAGTTCCCGTTCGGTGTAGAAACGCTCGCATCCGAAGCAGTAGCGCCCCTCGTATTCGCTGAAATAGATGTCTCCTGAATCGTGAATCTTCTGAAGGACGTGTTCTACCACCGCAATGTGGGACGTGTCCGTGGTACGGATAAAAGCGTCGTATTTAATATTGAGATCAGGCCAGAGGTTCTTGAAGAGCTTGCTGATTCTGTTTACATAAGGCCTCGGACTCATATTCTCCTTCTTTGCGGCCCGAACGATTTTATCCCCGTGTTCGTCCGTGCCGGTAAGGAAAAATGTTTCTTCCTCGGCCATGGAATGAAAGCGGCACGTCACGTCCGCGACGATTGTCGTGTACGCATGGCCCAGATGCGGTCTTGCATTCACGTAATAGATGGGTGTTGATATGAAAAAACGGGTGGGCATCTTTTTTATCCCTCTTCCTTTATGATTTCATCAAGACGTGCTTCGATCTCCGTTCCCTCGTCAAGGAGTGCTGTTATGCAGTTACCCATTGCGTTGTGCCGGATTACCTTGCCTTTCCCGCTTTTCGTCATCACGGTTTTGCCGATTTTCGGAAAATTTGCCTTGATCGCCTGATAGGTTTCAAACTCAAACGTGAGACAGCACATCAGCCGTCCGCATTGGCCGGAAATTTTTGTCGGATTTAACGACAGGCCCTGCTCCTTTGCCATTCGTATGGAAACCGGTCCGAATTTATCCATGAAAGACGAGCAGCAGATTGTTCGCCCGCACCTCCCGAGGCCGCCGCACATCTTGGCTTGATTGCGTATCCCTACCTGCCGCATCTCAATTCTGGCGCCAAGTTTTTTGACCAGCATCTTAACGAGCCGCCTGAAGTCCACACGACCTTCGGAAGTGAAAAAAAATGTCAATTTCCCGGCATCAAAAGAGGCTTCCACAGAAAAGAGATTCATTTGCAAATCAAGTTCTTTGATGCAGTTAAGGCAATAGGCGTGGGCGTCTTTTTCAGTTTCGAGATTCTTTTCCCGCTGCTGAAAATCCGCCGCGCTTGCCAGTCGAAACACCTTTTTCAACGGTTTGCCCGATCCGGATCCGTCTGATTCCTCACGGGGAGCAGGGGCTGCGAACACCGTCCCGAATCCGAGACCCTGTTCGGTTTCCACAATGACGTGATCCCCCTGGTTGAGGACAAATGCGCCGCAGTCAAAGTCATATACTTTTCCCGCCGGTTTGAATCGTATTCCGACTACTTTTTTCATATGTATTTATTTCGTCCTTGAAAACCTGGTCCTGATTCGTTTATAAAGTTTTCTCCGCGCATCAAGCCCCGGGATCCTGTGCTGCCAGTTTTATCATCAGCACTTCCAGTGTCAATCGGGCATTGGCGTTTGCACGAATGTCTCTCCGGGCCGTCTGGATACCTTTTATCTTTGAAAGCAGAGATGCCACGGACATCTTTTGTGAAGCATATTGAATCCTGTCGGTCAAGTCCTTATTGATAATTTTTTCCGGAGAATATTTCCAGACCACAACGTCGCGAAAATAGGAATGGATAACCTCCAGTGAATCCAGGAGAAAGTCTTTGTTTTTCGCCAGCCGAGACGCAAATTCGAGTCGCAGAACGATGGATCTCGAAGAAAGAGAATCTATTTCACTGATGAGCCAGGACCTTCGACTGATCCAGTCGCTTCGGTCCCTGTGCGTGACCATGGAAAGGGCTTTGGAAAAACTTCCGTGCGCCATGGACGCGATGATGGCCGCGCCATCCGGATCAAGGCCCTGCGTCTCGACCAGCATTCCCGTCAGTTTTTTTCGCGAGATCGGGTTAAATCTGACATGCTGACATCGTGATGCAACCGTGGGGAGAAGATCAGAAGCATGCGGAGCGGTGAGTATGAGCATCGTCCGGTCCGGCGGCTCCTCCAGTACCTTGAGCAGGGCGTTTCCTGCCGAAGGATTCATGGTATGGGCGTCACATATTGTCGCTACACGTAATTTCGCCTCGTACGGTTTCAGGGAGAGCGTATGGCAAAGCGCGCGAATTTGATCGATCCGGATAAAGGCCCCCGACGGTTCGACGAGAATGATGTCGGGGTGATTACCGGATTCGATTTTTCTGCAGGATTTGCAGCGTCCGCAGGGGTGGGTCGAGTCCCGGAGTAAGGTTGATCCCTGGAGATCGGGCGGAATGCGCAATGCCCCGGCGCCCGGCATTTCGTTTGCAGGGTCCGGTTTTTGGGCGATGCAGTTGCATGCCATGGCAAAAGCCCTGGCCGCAGTTTTTTTGCCCACCCCTTCAATCCCTGTGAAAAGAAGGGCGTGCGGGATGTTCTGACTTCGAAGGAGGGAGGATAAAATTCGTAAGGGCTGTTTTTGATCTATTATCGAATCAAACCCGGACACAAATTTAACTGTCAACTCGCTCTTTCAACTCTTTTCCAGATTTAAAAAAAGGCAATCTTTTGGGTTTAATGACGACCTTTTCTCCGGTTTTTGGATTTCTGCCGGTGTAGCTCTTGTAATCCTTAACGAAGAAGCTGCACAGTCCGCGAATTTCAACGCGTTCCCCCCGGGCCATGGCATCGGCCATGTAATCGAAAAATATCTGGACAACTTTTGCAGCTTCCGCTTTGGAAATGTTGGCTTCTGTTTTCAAAGCGGAAATGAGTTCTAATTTGTTCATTTGCCCTCCTTCTTCAACACATGACGGGTCAAGACAGACTATACTCTTTATCTATTTAAACATAAATTGATAGTAAGTCAAGCAGTTATGTGAATATATCGGGCAGTTTTTCAACATCTTCCTCGTTCACATCCACACCGGCGTATTGACCCAGTGCTTCAATGTTCACAATCACGCGGCCCTTTCCCTTGTATCTGGCAAAGATGCCTGTCACGCTCGTAAAGGGTCCGGACACCACCGCAACCCGGTCTCCTGCCTTGAAACGGTGGCCGGTCGTAATCTCCTGATCGCTGGCGACCATGACTTTAAGGGATTCGATGGTCTCGCGGGGAACGGAAATGGGTCCACCTGTGTTGCCGATAAATCGAACAACGCCGGTTGTTTTTACGATTTCGATGTGTTCACCGGGGGTTAGGTCGGTTTTTACGAACAGGTACCCGGGGAACAGCGGTACTCGAATCATGACCCTTCTGTCACGACGCCTGCTCCGGACCAGAATCTTTGGCAGGAACGCCTCCAATGATTTTTTGTTCAAGCCCTCAAAGACCACATTTTCAAACCTGCTTTTTGTGTGCAGCGCGTACCACCCGTATGTCAGTCTGTCTGTTTCCATATTTTATTGCATCAAATTCTTTTCGAGGCGTATTGTATCCGACGCTGGATGATGGATGGCTGTCCAAACTCTCCAAATCCGAACAAGTGTATCATAAACCCGAATTGTTTGCCACCTTCATATGCGTAACCGATTTCTATTGCCCAGCATTGGGCGGTGTAGACCATGGCGACGCCGGACATGATGTTCCGGTCGTCCTTTAAATTTCTCTCGTATTCGGTGTATGCCGAAACGCTGTCGGTCAGTTTCAGGAGCAGGTCGCCGTAGATCGATTCAATGGCGTCCTGCGTGTGCAAGTGCTCAAGGTACGGCCAGTCGCCGTAGATCGGTGAAACGGCGTCCTTCCGCGTGTACCGGTGCTCGAGGTACAGCCGGTCGCCCCGTCTGTCCGATATGTCGGCTGCGATGTTATGGGAAACAAAGCGGGATTCATACGGAGACCATCCGGCATCCGCGCCCAGAGAGACAAGCCCGCCCGGGACAAGATCTAACCTCGCGAAAATGGGAGAAAAAGGTTCCGGGTCATCATCCTTTTCTTTGTTGATGTCGTAACTCTGTTCCAGCCTGAACCGGCAGACCTCCCGGTAGTCGTAAGCGGGGAGTCCGGTCGTTTTTTCTGCCCGGGCCCCTTCCTTTTCGGCGGCGAAAATTTTTGATTTTGACGTAAAGGTGTTTGTCAGTGAATAGGTCAGCAGGTTCGCGCTGTTGATGCGGTCGACGGCGTCAAAGTATGGATATTTATGCTGATCCTTAAAGGGTATATAATCGTAAACAACCTGCGCTTTCGCTGCATGCCTGATTTTTTCAATCTGTTTGCCGTTTACCGTGAATACGCGAGAGATTTCAGAATACAGGTCCAGCCGGGTGTTGACCATTTCCCTGGAAAGGGTGTCTTTATTCGAATACCCGTATTGATTTTGATCGTAACGCCAGACCGTTTCACGCACACTGAAAGAGGGTTCGACGGCAAAATAGTTTTTAAAACGGTACGGCAGATAAAACCGGGGATAGGCGTCCAGCCGGTTCGCCCTGTCGCCGTCTTCAATGTAGAAGTAGTTGTACCCGGAATCGAGTTCGAAAAAGAGCGGGGTTCTTGAAATCTGCTGTTTTGAGGCGTCAAAGGTAACGCTCGGCAGCCGCTGAATCGTTGGATCGGCAACCCCCTGGCGCCGGGCGATGACATTGTCGAGATAGCGGGCTTCGGCGTTCAGACTGAAGCGGTCCCACAGCCTGTTGAAATTCAGCTTGTTCAGCCGGACCGCATTATCATATGTGTCGAGCTCTCTGCCGAAATCGTCGAGAAAGTTTTCCGCTGTTCGGTTGAATCCGGTATAACCGCTATTGAATTCATACAGGTAGTCCTGGTCGCTGACGATGTCCAGGTCGAGCTTTGCGGTAACGCCCCAGGGCATTGCCTGATCCGCTTTCGCCCTGAACCAGTATCGATCCGAATTGGGCCGCAGGACATTGTCGCCTTCATAACCGTAATCGCCCGAGTCGGGAGAGCCGTCGTCCACCTTCCTGTCGTCCAAAAAATCAACCATCAGGGTGCCTTTTGAACGGGTGTCCAAAACATAGCGGTATTCCGCACCGATCATTTCACCGCGGAGTTCCATGTGATTCCAGTAGAGGGTTGCGTCGGAACTTTCGTTTATGGCCCAGTACAGGGGCTGAAAGAACTGTGCGCCTTTGTTATCCGAATAGCCGACCTGTGGCGGAAGCAAACCGCTCTGCCGTTTCGATTTTGCCGGAAAGATCAGATACGGCGAATACATCACGGGTACTTTTTTCGCCCACAGCGCGGCATGCTGAACCGTGCCGTATCCTTCTATGGTCACCTTGAGATTCTTTCCCGTAATTTTCCAGGCCGGGGTGTCTCCGTCGCAGGTGGTGATGCTGGCCCTGTCGGCCGTGTAGGTATGCTCTCCGGTCTTCTGGAGGGTGTCCCCCTTTATGTAAAAATGATTTTTTTTAAAAAAGAGCGACCCATCGTACACGGTCCCGGTTTCCGCTTTCAGGTCTATGTCTATGCGGCTTCCCATCAGGAGGTCTTCTCCCGCCGTCATCATCACGTGGCCCACCGCGGACGCCTTCATGGTTTTGTCGTCAAACTGGACAAAATCAGCGGTAAGCCGCTTGCCGGTTTTGGAAATAATCACATTGCCTGTTCCCGTGTACGTTGACGTCTTTTGGTCGTAATCTATCTTGTCCGCGGAAATGTGCCACGGTTCGTTCGGATCCTCTGCCGCGAGTCCCGGCGGAGAGAACGCCGAGGTGTTGAGCGGAATCATAACGAACAGGGCGAGAACGGCCAGCAGATTTGAGGCAATGCGGAAGCGGCTGTGAAACGGTCCCGAAGATGGGGCGCCGGAGCGATTCGTATCGCGTTCCATTTTACGATATGCCTTTGTACCTTCAGAATGATGCATAACGACCCGTTGACGATATAACATCTTGAACACAGATAAAATTTCGAGTATAACGCCAAAATAATCAAAAAAAGTCAAGATATACTTGGTTTCCCTACAGAAAATGAAAATTCTTTTAACAAACGATGACGGTATTTACGCCGAAGGCCTGTGGGCCCTGTACAAACGCTTTTCAGAGAAGCATTCGGTGACCGTCGTGGCACCCGATCGAGAGCGCAGTGCCGTCGGCCACGGCATAACGCTCCATGAACCGCTGCGTGCGAATGTTGTCGAAGTGAACAGCGGCTATCAGGGTTACGCGGTAAACGGAACACCGGCAGACTGCGTGAAGATCGGCCTGATGGAGATACTTCATGCCATGCCGGAACTGGTGATTTCAGGCATTAATCCGGGTGCGAATGTCGGGGTGAATCTCCACTATTCAGGAACCGTGGCCGCCGCAAGGGAGGCCGCACTGTACCGGGTGCCGGCCATCGCCGTTTCCATGCAGGGTCAACAGAGAAACAATTTTGACGATGTTGCTTTATTCATTACGACGCTGGCAGATGACGTTTTCAAGAGAGGATTGCCAAACGGAACAAGCCTGAATGTCAATGTTCCGGACACGCCCATGGACAGGATAAAAGGTGTCCGGATCAGCAGTCAGGGAACCGTGATTTATGACGAGTTTATCGAGAAAAGGGTCGATCCCCGAAACCGGACATACTACTGGCACGGATTCGAGGCTCGAGTCCCCTGCAACAATCCGGATATCGACGTGACCGCTCTTGAGGAAAATTATATTTCAATTACGCCGATAAAGTGCGATATGACCGATTACACCATGCTCGAAGATCTTAAGAAGTGGGGAATACATGTTCATCACGATCGAGGGGATTGAAGGCTCGGGAAAGACGACCCAGATAAAGCACATTGCCGAATTCCTGCGAAAAAAAGGGCATGATTGCGTTATGACCCGGGAGCCCGGCGGCACGATTATCGGGGAACGGATTCGTGCGCTGCTTCTGGATCCCGGGAGCAAAAACATGGATCCGGTGACGGAGCTGCTCCTCTATGCGGCAGATCGGGCCCAGCATATAAACGCGCTGGTAAATCCGGCATTGGCCGCGGGGAAAACGGTTTTGTGCGACCGCTATTTTGATGCCACCCTGGCATATCAAGGCTATGCGAGGGGTGTGGACATGGAATTGATCCACCGGTTGCACCAATTGGTGCTGGAAGGTTTGATGCCTGACATCACCCTCCTGCTCGATCTTTTCCCCGAGGTCGGCCTTTCCCGGGCATGGAAGCAAATAAACAGCGGCGCGAGATCGGCCGGTGAAACCCGATTCGAAAAAGAGACCCTTCTGTTTCACGAAAAGGTTCGGGCGGGATACCTCGCACTTGCGCGAAAAGACCCCGGGCGCTATCGGGTCGTCGATGCGTCCGGGAATGAAGATCAGGTCCGGAGTGAAATCATAAAGGTGTTGTCGGTGACGCCTCTCTTTTGACTTGTCGGGATTGCAGGAAACCAGCCCCTTTTAGGGGCAAACCAAAGCCTGAGACTGCGGGCCAGAATTTTTACTCAGACCAGGATAGCACATCATGCCTCATTCTATTTTAGATGCCATCGGCAACACGCCGCTTGCTGAAATAAAGAAGCTCAACCCGAACCCGGGCGTAACGGTTCTTGCAAAACTGGAGTACATGAACCCGGGCGGTTCCATAAAGGACAGGCCCGCACTTTACATGATAGAGGCCGGTGAAAAATCCGGGGAACTGACGCCGGATAAAACCGTGATCGAAGCGACGAGCGGAAACACGGGGATCGGTCTTGCCCTGGTATGTTCCATAAAAGGCTATAAGCTGCTTTTGACCATGTCCGAGGCTGTGAGCGAGGAAAGACAGAAGATACTGAAAGCCCGCGGCGCCGACATTCTTCTGACACCCGGTCATCTCGGAACGGACGGTGCAATCGAAGAGGCCTATCGCCTGGCGCGGGAAAATCCCGAAACCTATTTCATGACCGATCAGTTCAACAATGAAGCCAACTGGCAAGCGCACTACTACGGAACTGCCGAGGAGATATGGCGGCAGACCGGCGGTTCCATAACCACGCTGGTTGCCACCCTGGGAACGGCAGGTACCTGTATGGGCGTTTCGCGGCGGTTAAAAGAACTTAACCCCGACATCCGGATCGTCGGTGTCGAACCGTACCTCGGTCACAAGATCCAGGGGCTGAAAAATATGAAAGAGGCCTATCGGCCGGAGATTTTTGAAAAGGACCGCCTTGATAAAAAAGTTAATATTGACGACGAAGAGGCCTTTGAAATGACACGGCGCCTTGCAAAAGAAGAGGGCATCTTTGTGGGGATGAGCAGCGGTGCGGCCATGGCCATTGCGCTGAAGGAAGCAGAAACCATGCCCGAAGGTATTGTCGTCGTTGTTCTGCCGGACGGCGGAGAGCGCTATCTGAGCACACCGCTTTTTGCCGTTCGGGAAAAGGTTGACCTGAAATTATTCAACACGATGAGCCGGAAAAAGGAACCCTTTGAGCCGCTTTTGCCGGGCAAGGTTTCCATCTATTCATGCGGCCCCACAGTACATGCCAGGATGCATCTGGGAGAAGGCAGGCGATTTGTGTTTTCCGACCTGCTGTGCCGCTATCTCGCGTACAGGGGGTATTCCGTAAAACACATTATGAACATAACGGACCTTGACGATAAAACCATCAACGGTTCTGAAAAGGCCGGTCAGGATCTGTCCGAATTCACCCAAAAATATATCGAGTGGTTTAAGAAAGACTTGGATCTTCTGGGGATTCTTCCCGCTTCGGCGTATCCGAGAGCGAGCGAGCACGTGGATGAGATGGTTTCACTGGCGGAAAAGCTCGTGAAGAAGGGATTCGCGTATGAGAAACTTCGATCCCTTTATTTCGACATTTCCCGGTTTTCCGATTACGGCCGGCTGTCCGGCGTCGATATCAACAAGATAAAGCTGGGCGCCACCGTGGATCTGGACGAGTATGAAAAGGACAACCCCCGGGATTTCACGCTATTTAAAAGATCCAAACTTTCCGAACTGAAAAGAGGCATATACACCAAAACCGAATGGGGGAACGTTCGTCCTTCCTGGCACATACAGTGTGCGGCCATGTCCATGAAACACCTGGGTGACAGCTACGACATCCATACCAGCAGCCGGGAACTCGTTTTTCCGCATCATGAAAACGAGATCGCCATCGCCGGTGCCGTGACCGGGAAACCCCTGGCCAAATACTGGATTCACTGTGACAGGGTGATGGTTGACGGGAAGAAGGTGGATGCGGATGGCACCGGACTCACCCTTCAAGACCTGACGGACATGAACTATTCAGGCAGAGAGATGAGATATTGGCTCCTTTCGAGCCATTACCGGAAACCCGTGGCGTTTTCGAGAGAGAGACTCGCGTACGCTAGAAATTCCTTGAAGCGGATCGACACCTGCATTCACTCGCTGTTCGACTGCGGCGAGAGCGTTTCACCCTATCCCGATCTGGACCAGCTTCTGTACGACATCAAACAAGGGTTTGTGAGCGCAATGGATGATGATCTGAACACCTCCGCGGCAATGGCATCCATATTCAAAATTATCAGGAAGGTAAACGGACTGATCCTCGAAAAACGGATTGATCGGGAAAACGCTTCAAGTATTTTAGAGGCCTTTCGAGGTGTCGATTCGGCGTTGAATGTATTTGACTTTGGAGACAAACTTTCCGAGCCGGAAATCCGGCGGCTTATCACATTACGGGACAAAGCCAGATCCGAGAAAAACTGGGACCTTGCCGACAGGATCCGGGACGATCTGAACTCCCGGGGGGTTTCGATTCGAGACAACAAGCTTTAGGAGTTAAAATGACCCCGGTATATTTTCCATTTACATACGTTTCCGAACCGGCTGCCGAGGCGGTGTCCGCCTGTTTCGGACAGATTCTCGTGTATCAACCTTCAGCCCGTAACGTTCCCGAGCAGATGCGGAAGTGGATTGAGAGCGATATCCTGAAAACCCGCGTGCCGGCGGAAGGAGATGAAGAAAAAATTGATGCGTTATTGAGAGAGTACACGGATTGGCTTGTTTTACACCAGGGGAGCGAAACGGCCTTTCTCAGGTCGCTTGGAGATGCGGTCCCATTTTTCGACGAATCTTCGACCGCTCAGATTCAATCGGACATCAGAAGAAAAATGACGGAGGGAGTTGCCGGAAAAAAAGCGGATTCGGAGCAGCAGGCCCCCCTTTTTCAAGCAAGACTGTTTTTGCGGATTGCCCAGGAAATGGATATGCAGAAGTCATCTGTAATACAGGACCTTTTGAAGCTCGAAGCGATGGAGAAAAAACTGTTCGAGAACCTCAGTGGGGAGGCCGCGGTTCCGCATATGAGCCGTTCGGAATCGGCAAGATACCAGGCGGATGATCCGGGCAGCCTGATGACGCGCGAGCGTATCGCGGCCTGGACCCTTCTCATGCTGCATGATCTTGCCCGAACGGGTTCAGGGGTTTCAGGCCTTCTGGTCACCACCAGCCGGTCGATTGTGGATCAATTGATGGAGATGGACCCCGCGATGCAGACGGCGTTCGAAGTTGGCAACGTGCCGGTGTACGAAAGCCGAACGGAGGAAATGGAAGGATGGCAGGGCCGATTGATGGAACACCTTGAAATGCTGGTAGAAAATCCGTGGCCGCTGTCGGCTGACGCCGTTCTTGAACCCTGCCCTGACGGGGTTTGCGACAAAAAGGTGTCCCTGACAATTTACATTGTGCCGGGGGTATCCCCGCAAGAATTTTTCGGTCGTTTTGTGAAACATGCCATGTCCCAAACCCCGAAAAAGGGTGAAGGTGGCAGGATAAAAAATACCGTCGTCGGGCTCGTTCAGTCCTGACATACAAAAAATCCGGGTTATAGTCATAAGAAGGCTTGACTCGCCCTGGTAATTGATATATGGACTTTGCCCGATGCTGTTAAGCGGTTGATAAGATCTGACGTTATAATTTTATGAAAGGAGGCTCTATACATGGGTTTTACTGTTACCGTAGATGACGAAAAATGTGAAGGGTGCGAAGAATGTGTGGACGTTTGTCCCGTTGAAGTGTTTGAAATGGAAAATGACAAATCCGTACCCGTAAACGCTGATGAGTGCCTGGGCTGCGAAAGCTGTGTTGAAGTGTGTGAACCCGGCGCAATTACCGTCGAAGAGATATAGTCAGCACAAAATGTTATGATCCCCGTCCCCGGCCCCTGTTTCGGGCCCGGGGACGACACAATTACACCGCCCGCCCTGCGGAAACTTTCATCCGCAAGTTCCTTCAATACTCTCACCTATCGTTTTTCCGCTTACGATATATCCGATCCATACACGTGCCGCGTCAATGCGGTTTTACCTCGAACTCGTGCAGGTCCGGGCTATTCCGACATTCACCTTGCGCGCTGCAACAAACTGTGGTAATTAATTTTTCATGAAACAATACGTTATTGACGAGCTAAGGCCTGAAGAATACGACAAAATCAAGACATACATGGACGAGAATTTCGGTTCCTCCGCGTTGGGTGACGTTTACTGGATACCGCTGGCTCCCGACATGCTTACCGACGTACAGACTTCGCATACCGATTGCCAGCCGTTCTGTTTTGCAATCGATCTTGAACCGAATCTTATGGCGTGTGAGTTTCTGGTGCGCACCCGAAACAAAATGCGATGCAGCTGCATAGAGTATGCGACAGAGCGGCAGCGAAACCGGATCATAGAGATTGTCGACGCCATATTTGAAAAGCTGGAGATCAAAACTTGACGGCTTCGTAAAAAGTCCAATTTTCGTATAGTTTCCGTTGTCAGGATTCGGGTTTGTGGCATTCGGTGATTGATCGAAATGATACGAACGCTATTTGCGGTTTTATGCGCTCTGTTCTTGACCGGTTTTTTTGGGATCGGCGTAATTTTTGCCTCCCTCATTGATAACAGGGGTGAATTGCAGCATAAAATCGCGCGGGTTTGGGGGAGGTGCCTGCTCTCGGCGTGCCGTGTAACGGTCCATGTGAGAGGGTGTTCCAATATAGAACTTTCCGGTACGTATATCTTTATGGCCAATCACCAGAGCAATTTCGACATTCCTGTTCTTCAAGCGCATCTTTCCAGTCATTTCAAATGGCTTGCAAAGGCGGAGCTTTACAAGATACCGTTTTTCGGCATGATATTGAAGCGAGCGGGGTATATCAGCATTGATCGGTCCAATCGGGAATCCGCCATTGAGAGTCTCAAAATCGCGACGGAAAAAATAAGACAAGGCGTATCTGTTTTAATTTTTCCGGAAGGCAGCCGCAGCATGGACGGTAATATCCGGCCCTTTAAGAAAGGCGGCTTTTTCCTGGCCATTGATTCCGGCGTCCCGATTGTCCCGGTTATTCTCCACGGAACCTGGCCAATTATGTCTAAAAAAACGGGGCTCCGTGTTAAATCCGGAAACGTTGTTGTCGAAATCGAAAAGCCGGTTGAAACCACCGGCTACACACAAGAAAACCGGGAAGAACTTCTGAGGAAGGTTCACAGCATTATTCGTGAGTCTTTTGAGAAGGGTAAGAAGGAAATGTTATGTTGAGGATCATACCACTCGGCGGGCTGGGCGAAATCGGCTTGAACATGATGGTTTTTGAATACAAAGATACACTTTTTGTAGTTGATGCGGGATTGATGTTTCCGGAAGACCACATGCTCGGCGTCGATATCGTTATCCCTCGAATGGATTACCTGAAACAGAAGCGGTCGGGTCTCGCCGGGGTCGTTCTGACACACGCTCACGAAGATCATATCGGCGCGATGCCTTACCTGCTCAAAGAGATGAACATACCGGTCTACGGAACGCCGTTTACCCTGGGGGTCCTGCGATACAAGCTCGAGGCGTTTGGCCTGCTTTCAAATGCCTCGTTGAATGAAATTTCACCGGGAGGCAAACTTCGGCTGGGAGAATTCGAACTCGAGTTTATCCGGGTCAGTCACAGTGTCGTTGACGGCGTCGGCATCGCCATCAAAACACCGCTCGGACTCATTGTTCACACCGGGGATTTTAAGATCAGCCACACGTCCATCGACGGCATGATGACGGATGTGAACCGGTTTGCCCGGTGCGGGGAGGAGGGTGTCCTGGCACTGCTGTCAGACTCCACGAATGTAGAGAAGGAAGGGTACACTATTTCCGATCAGGAAGTCGGTGAAACCCTCGCACGGTTTTCCGCAGGGCGAAAAGGACGTATTATCGTGGCACTTTTTGCCTCCAGCATTGCCCGGATACAGCAGGTTGTCGACATCGCGAAATCATTGGACAGAAAAGTTGTTTTTGACGGCAGAAGTATCGAGGTCAGCGTTAACATCGCGCAGGACCTCGGATACCTCCAGGTCCCGGATGGATTGGAAATTGATATCAGAGAAATCAACGACCATCCGCCTGACGAAGTTGTCATCATTACGACGGGAAGCCAGGGAGAACCCATGTCCGCCCTCTCCCGCATGGCGGCAGGGGCCCACAAGCAGATAAAGATCAAAGAAGGGGACACGGTGTTTCTGTCGTCAAAGTTCATTCCCGGCAACGAAAAGGCCATTGCGAATATCATCAACAATCTGTACAGACGGGGCGCCGATGTCGTTTATGAAAAAATATCGGCCATACATGTTTCCGGTCATGCGTTCCAGGAAGAATTGAAGCTGATGATAAACCTGACGAAACCGGAGTATTTTATTCCGATCCACGGCGAGTATCGACATCTGGTTCTTCACGCCCGCCTGGCGGAGAAGGTCGGTATTTCAAAGGAAAACATAATCATTGCGGAAAACGGACAGACGATTGAATTCGATGAATACGGCGGGCGCGTTCGGGAGAGCGTCGCAACCGGCCGGATCCTCATAGACGGCAAGGGCGTCGGAGACGTGGGCCGGAGTGTGCTCAAGGAGCGGCGCATCCTATCGGAAGACGGGCTGGTCGTGGTCAACATGGCCCTTGACGAAGAAACCGGCATCGTGGTGTACGGGCCTGAAATCGTTTCCCGCGGATTTGTGTTCGAAACCGAAATGGGGCACATCGTGGAAGATGCAAAGTGTGTCGTTCTGGAGATCGTGGAAGAGGTGGGTCCCGAGACTCCGGACCGGGCAGACAAGATTCGATCAAAAATACAAATCGAGCTGCGGAAGTATTTTTCGTTTGCCATAAAGCGACGCCCGGTTATACTGCCGTTTATTCTGGAAGTGTAGGAATTTAGAATTTAGGATTTAGGATTGAGAATTGAGAATGACGGTTGATAAGTAAGTTTAAATTGTAACAGGAAAGACGTATTCAGAAAATTTATTAATCAATTTTCGATTTTAGATTGAAACGGGTGCATATGCGGAAAGAAATTGTCGGGGTCGTTTTATTTTTTCTCGTTATTTTAACGCTGATCAGTCTTCTGTCGTACAGTCCCATGGACCCTTCGATCAACAACGCAAGGGCCGCGGGCCAGGTTCATAATCTGTTCGGCCTGTTCGGCGCCCATCTGGCGGGAATTCTCATCGGTCTTTTCGGGCTCGGTTCATTCTGGATTCCGGTCTTGCTCCTTCTGTCGAGTATTCATTTGCTGGGAGCCCACGACAACAAAGCGCTTATTTTAACCTTTTTGGGTGGTATTCTTCTCGTCGTCAGCACCGGCAGCCTTCTGGCATTTACGCAGGATCACTATACCATTTTCGGAACCAAATTTTTATCCGGGGGTATCCTCGGTATCCCTCTCAGGTCATTTCTTATCACGTATTCCAATGCCACCGGCGGAACGATTATACTGCTGCTGGTGTGGATCATCGGGTTTATTCTGGCAACGGGTTTTTCCCTGGTAAGATTCGCGAGACAGTGCCGGCATACGGCGATAAATGCCATGAGCCGTTTAAACCGGTGGTTCGTCATGTGGAAGGAACGCAGGAAGAAAGCGAAAAAGCTTTCGGAAACGAAAAAAACGGCCGCCAAAACAAAAGATCGAGAAATAAAGATCGAAGCATCCAAGCCTAAGCCCATCAAAGAGTTACCGGTCCCCAAACAAGACGTGTTCGAATTTATGCGCGCCGCGACAGGCTATCATCTCCCTTCCGTAAATCTGCTCGATGACCCTCCGGCCAGACCTTCTTCCGTTGATAATGAAAGCTTGAGAATGCAGTCGAAACTGCTTGAAAAGAAACTGAATGATTTCGGGGTCGATGGAAAGGTCGCCACCGTTTTGCCCGGACCTGTGATCACAACCTTTGAATACGAACCTGCACCGGGAGTGAAGATAAACAAAATCGTCAACCTGTCGGATGATCTTGCGCTTGCCCTGCGGGCCACAAGCATCCGGATTGTAGCGCCGATTCCGGGAAAGGCCGTCATTGGAATCGAGATTCCGAACGATGAGAGAGAGGTCGTTAGATTCAAAGAGGTTGTCGTTTCCAGCGCTTTTGAAAAATCCAAGTCAAGGCTCACCCTGTGTCTCGGCAAGGATATCGTCGGAAATCCAGTGGTTACAGAACTGGACAAGATGCCCCATTTTTTAATTGCCGGTGCGACGGGAACAGGGAAGAGTGTGGGTTTAAATTCAATGATATGCAGCATACTGTACAAATCGACGCCGGACGAAGTAAAGCTGCTGATGATCGATCCCAAAAGAATCGAGCTTTCCCAGTATGACGGCATTCCGCACTTGATAGCTCCCGTGGTGACGGATGTGAAAAAGGCGACGCATGCCCTTTACTGGGCCGTACGGGAGATGGAAAGAAGGTATGAATCGCTTTCGGGCATGAAAGCCAGAAACATCAAGCAGTACAACCAGAAGGTAGACAGGGAAGAAAAAGATACGGACGGAAACGTCCCGGAACGGCTTCCGTTTATTGTTATCGTTATTGACGAGCTTGCCGACCTGATGATGGTCGCTTCCCGGGATGTGGAGGTTTCGCTGACGCGGCTCGCACAGATGGCAAGGGCCGCCGGGATACATCTGATACTCGCCACCCAGAGGCCTTCGGTGGACGTTCTGACCGGTATCATAAAGGCGAACTTCCCCACCCGTCTGACATTCCAGGTTTCGTCACGGACAGACTCGAGAACAATCATCGACTCCAATGGTGCGGAAAACCTGCTGGGGAGCGGGGACATGCTTCTGTTGCCGCCGGGGACTTCAAAACTCCAGCGGATCCACGGCGCATTTATATCGGAAGCCGAGCTTGCAAGAATCACGGAATTTTTAAAAGGCCAGAGAAAGCCGGAGTACGATGAGGATGTGACGAAAACACCCGTGGCGGAAAAGACGGCGGCGGACGAGGAGATGCATGACGAAAAATATGACGAGGCCGTGGCACTGGTTACAAAGACCCGCCAGGCCTCCATTTCCATGATTCAGCGCCACCTGCGCATCGGGTACAACAGGGCAGCCCGTATCGTCGAGGTGATGGAGAGAGAAGGGGTCGTCGGCCCTCCAGACGGCGTCAAGCCGAGGGAGGTGCTGGTGCGGGGGTACGATGACCTCCCGTAGTTTTCGTCCGGAAACGGCACCTTTTGTCCCAATACGGCGTTTTTGCGCTTTATCCGACCGCCGAAGGCGGTTAAACCTCCGGCAGGCTCGTCCCGGCACCGGAGTTTCATTTGACTATATTTCAGGTGTCAATTGGATGCCACTTATCAGCGGATATGTATTCTTATGGAGATCGATCGTCAATTGTTAAACAGCGTAAAGGGCTTCCTGGATGACGCGGAGGGGAGCGGCCTCTATCGATTTGCGCTGGCAGCCGGCCGGCTGGGGCCCTGTTTGGAGATCGGGAGCTATTGCGGGAAATCGGCCATATATCTGGGCGCCGCCTGCAGGGCGAACAGGAGCATCCTTTTTTCCATCGATCATCACCGGGGGTCGGAGGAGCAGCAACCCGGGGAGGAATATTTTGATCCCGACCTGTATGATCCTGTCGCCTGCCGGGTGGATACGTTTGGAGAATTCAGAAAGAACATGGAAACGGCCGGGCTTGAGGATACGGTGGTTCCCATTGTTTGCCGGTCCGAGGTTGCTGCGCGTTCGTGGAAAACGCCTTTGGGACTGGTTTTTATTGACGGCGGGCACTCATACGAGGCCGCTTGCACGGACTACATGTCCTGGTGCGGGCACATCGTGACGGAAGGCTATCTGCTGATTCACGATATCTTTAAAAACCCCGAAGCGGGCGGTCAGGCACCGTATCAGGTGTATCAGCTCGCGCTTGGATCCGGACTGTTTCGGGAACTTTCGATGATTAAGACGCTGGGGGTGCTTCAAAAAAGATAGCACATCATTTTGTTTAGTCCTGAAAAACCTGGTTCTTTGGGCCGGGATTCTTTTCTTTACGTAAATAAAGAACGATGCTTTTACCCAGGACGGGATTGAGAATGGTTTCCAGAACGCGCGTAACCCGCGGGCGTTTCATGATGTCCCAGGTCAGGAAACGGTGATACAGGTTCACCGGCCGCGAATCGTCCCGCGAGGGCCCGACAATGCATTTCAGCCACCAGTAGGGCGTGTGCAGACTGTGGGCAAAACGGACCGCCCTGGTCTTGACGCCTGCGTTTTCCAGGAGGTTGATCAATTCCTTCTTTCGGTAAATCCGGATGTGCCCCTTGTCCGTGCTTCCATAATCATCGGAAAGCGCCCAGCAGATGCGTTCGGGAAAAAACCTCGGGACGCTCACGACAAGATTCCCGCCCGGTTTCAAAACCCTGACGATTTCACTTGCCGCGGTATTCTGGTCCCGGATGTGCTCGAGGACTTCCGAACAGATGACGAGATCGAAAAATTTGTCCGGGAAGGGAAGGGCGACGATGTCGGCCAGCAAAATTTCATACGACCCGAGGCCTTCTCCCAGTTTGTCCTGGTACACCAGTCTCTTTCTGGCTTCGAGCACGTCGTCATAGCTGATGTCGGCGCAGATGACCGTCACGTCCTTGAACCGATAAACAGCACCGGTGTGCCGTCCGGTCCCGCACCCCACATCCAGTACCCGGCAGCCGGGTTTCATGCTGATCCGTTTAAAATCAACGGTGATCACGGATGGCCTCCCTGTAACACGCGACGGTCATTTCCGCCCACGTTTAGCACCCGGCAGCCGGGTTTCATGGGGGGACGATTAAAATCAACGGTGATCACGGATGGCCTCCCTGTAACACGCGACGGTCATTCCCGCGGCCCGCTGCCACGTGAAGTTTTCCCTGACCCTTCTGTAACCGGCCTGGCCCAGTTTCGTGGCCCGATCGGGATTGTCGAGCAGCGTTGTAATTGCATCGGCGAGTGCCTTGTGATCCGCGGGCGGGACAAGAAGACCGGCACTGCCCACTACTTCGGGCAGCGCGCCTCCGGTGGTGCTGACGACCGGAACACCGCACGCCATGGCTTCTCCGGCCGGGAGACCAAAACCTTCATATAGTGAGGGAACGACCGCAACGGCAGCCCTTGCGTAGTGTCGGACGAACTCCTCGTGGTCGATTCTCCCCGTAAAATTGACGATTTTCCCGACACCGAGCTCTTGAACGGACCGGACGATATCCCCGTCTTTTTTCGCGGTGCCGATAACAATGAGCCGGATTTTTCGGGTTCTCGATATTTCAGCCACCGCCTTTAAAAGAAAACCGAGCCCCTTTAAAGGGGTGTCCGCGCTGTTTGTCACGATAATCCGGTCTTTTTCCCTTTTGATCTCCGGAATGGGGAAAAAAAGACCCGTGTCGATCCCGTTGGGTACGACGCTGAATCGCTTTGCGGGTATCCTGAAGCGTTTGCTGATATCCTTTTTTGCGTATTCTGAAACGGTGATGATGTGCGAAAGGGTTCTGGACACCCTTTTCTGCATCCCTATAAAAGAATACCACCGCATGGCTTTCAGTTTTTTCCACACCGTTGCGGCCGATCGGATCTCTATGTCCCGGTCGACGGTGATGGGGTGATGAATGGTGGCAACGGTCGGCACACATCTGCTGATGGCCCATATCCCGTAGGAAAGACTCTGGTTGTCGTGAACGATGTCGTACCTGCGGAATTTGTCCCTTAGAAAGCGGTAGGCCCGGATACCGAAGGTAAACGGTTCAGGGAATCCCATGGTCGAAACGCCCAGCCATTCCAAGAGATTTACGGGATGGCAAAGTTCCCCGAACGTGGGCATCCGGAACAGGTTTTCAGGGTTGTACAGGTCGAGGCTCGGCAGGCGGACCAAAGGAACATCGGGATCAAGGCGGGGGTCCGGCGGCCCTGAAACAACTTCTGCATGGTGTCCGAGGTCGACCAGTGCCCGGCTCAGGTTTTTGAGATAGACCCCCTGTCCGCCGCTGTGAGGATTGCTCCGGTAACTCAACAGGCAAATTTTCAAAGGTCTGTCAGACAGGGGGACGGGTCTTGAAGAAGATGACGGCGTTCTGTCTGACGGGCTTTTCATAGAGGAAAATTAATCTCTTAACCAAGGCCCCTTTAAAACACGGGCGATGGTTTAATTATGATTGTATTTTTATTTGCCAAGCTTTATTTCATCTTCAATCATCTGATTCAGATTGCTTCCCCGTGTAAAGAATTTACCGTTGACAAACAATGACGGAACCGCCCGGATCCCCATCTGTTCGCCTTCCGTCCTGTCCCTGGCGATCACCCTTGCAATCGCGGGGTCCTGCACGTCTTTATTGAATTGCTCCATATTGAGACCCAGCGAGTTGGCAATCTCCTGAATCTTGTCATCGCTGAGTTTGGAATAATTTTGAAAGAGCGTGAAATGAAACTTCTCGAATTTACCCTGTCTTTCGGCTGCCAGGGCCGCCACCGCGGCCTGTTGGGCGAATTTGTGACTGGAGAGGGGAAAATTTTTAAAAAAAATCTTGATCTTTCCGGGATATTTCTCCAGCAACTGCTGGAGTAGCGGCTCGAGCCGGGCGCAGGAGGGTCACTGGTAGTCGCTGAAGACAACCAGCGTCACAGGCGCATTTTTCGATCCCAGAAAGGGAAGTTCGGACGTATTGATCGCATAAACGATTTCGAGCTGGATTATTTTTAGCGCTTTTTCGGACCGGCTCGTCAAAATGAGGGTGTTGTTTCCGGGAGAATGTATGAGATTGTCGTACGTCTTATCCAGCGGGATGCGCTTTTCTATCTTTTTCCCGGGAACGGAGTACAGCAGAACCTCTTTCGGCGTCAGGATAAACAACATAGTTCCGTCGGGTACTTCCGACACGTCCAGTACCGGCGCGTCAAAATTCAGAGTCAATTTGTCTTTCCATTCCCAGCCGGCAAATACGGGCCGGGTGGAAAGACACAAAATGCCGGTCAGAAAGAGCAACAGCGTCCATGTGAGTGGTCCTTTCATTTGTGGATTCCTCCAGTTAACGGTGAATTTCTTTATTACGATGTCATCAGCGAAACCGTAAAAATGGCCATGTTCCCCAGAACATGGATCGTGATCGGAACCACCAGGCTTTCCCCCATCTCATAGGCCGCTGCAAAAAGAATACCGCCCGCCAGTTGGGGCAGGGGAAAACCGGAAAGACCGGGATGGGCAAGCACAAAGATCACTGTGCTCAAAACCAGTGCAATCCAGACGCCCCATCTTCGAAAGAACCCGTAGAGAATACCCCGAAAAAAACCTCTTCCGCTATGGGCCCCATCACGCCGGCCGTAAAAAAAAAGAGTATCATGGCACTCTGTTTTGTCGGAATTCGCACGTATATGAGTTTGATCGGGTTGACTCCGACGGCGAACAGCAATGCGAAAGCGACGGCGACAACCAGCCCCACGGCCGCCGACCACAGCAATCCCTTTTTGAGGCCGGAAAACAGTGTGTCGAAGGAAAGGCCGATGGAAGACACCCCCTTGCCCAGGATGACAACGATCAGCAGGATCAGAATCGTTTCGACAAGGCGAGCAACGCCCAGAACGGCCATCGGGGAATGCCGGTTCCCCGTCGTCATAAAAACGGCGGCGGCCTCGACGGAAATAATGGCCAAAAGCGACAGCAGCAAAGTTTTCAATTTGATTTCGTTTGCTTCCATCCAAGCGCTCTTAACGCCTTGTAAGCGTACCATTGTTCGTACCAGTCATCGGATGTTTCAAGCCGTTTTATAATCTCCCCGACAGCATTTCTGTCTTGCCGAAGCCCCAGCGATCGGTAGGCCATACAGACCACATTGGGATGGAGATCGTCAAGAAAACTTAGAAGTTCCTTATACGTTTCAGGTTTCCGGCTGATTCCTAAAACGCGCACCAGCCAGTACCGTTCAGGGATGTGGGGGCTTTTCATTATCTTTCGGCCGGGCGTGAAATCGCCTATTTCCATATTGTTTTGGAGCAACACTTTCAACGCAGCAACCCTGTCCTGCCAGTCTTCGGATCCAAGGACAGCGCTGAGTTCTTTTACGGGGATTATTTTTTCTTTTTCAATAAACGCCGGCACCAGGAGAACCGCGCCGATTGCAAAACATATGATCGAGGCGGCCACCCGGGAAATTCCGGAACTCAAGAAACAGGATGAAATAGAACAGAATGTCGCTTGAAGCACGATGTACGCCGCAATGGGCAACCCGATCATAAGGGACAAAAAGGTTAAGTGACGGAAAAGGACGAATCGGTCACTCTTCACGGAGATTTTCGTCAAATCGGGTCCCGGATTTGATAGAAAATCTTTGAGTTGCGTTCCAAGAATTGTCTTTCCACTATTTTCAAAAATAAGCACATCGCCGTTGACAAGAATTTTCAGGTCCGTCTCGGCGCGGTTTCCCACATCGATGTAATCGTTGGACAGCAGTACTTTTCCCAGGGCGTCTTTAACCGGATCGTCTCCCACGGAATCGAGATCGCATGTTCGAATCAGTTTCTGGTCAAGGGATTTTAGAACTTCAGCCGGGTAGAGGGAGTGTGCGTAATAAAAATCATTGATTCTGATGCCGATAGAATTGGACATAAGTATATTGTCTCTGAAGCTCAGCAGCATTTGGCTGTCTATCTTAACGAGCCACAGGACAAGAAGGAGGACGAACGGGATCCAGAAGACCATGCTGCTGAACAGCAGGCCGTTATCGTTTTGAACGGTCCGCCATTTCAGGGATGCCGGAAGGACGACCGCGGGAACGAGGATGAAAAAGGATGTCGCCATGGGGTTAAAGCCCTGCCAGTTTGCGCCGACAATGCTTCCGGCCCAGGGCAGCAGAAACAGCAGGGAGAGGCGTTTGTTCCGGGAGAACAGGCGATCCCAGATCCAGACCGAACCCATTGTAATCAGCGAAATTCCGGCGCCCAGAGTAAACGTAAAAAAGAGGCCGCCGTAGAAGGCGGGGGCGAATTCACGGAGGCCTGCCATAACTCGCAGGTTCGGGACGGCAAGATAGCCCGCATAATTTACGGCCGTGAGTGACGCATAGATGCGGACATTTGAAAGATAGATGAACAGGGCGGAGAGCACCTGGGCGGTCAGGAGCCCCAGGGAAAGCACCCCGACTGGAAAAAAGGATCGGGTCATTCTGTTCAAGTTTTTTCCTCAACAGGCAATGAGGCTTCACATAAATGGCCGGTTTTCATCTTTGAACCCTTTAACATGATTTTGATACGATTGGCTATCCCTAACTTTTTCAGTGCACTCCCCTGATCCTGTTTTCAAAACAGGGCGTTATTTCGTGGAACGGGCCAGCGATTCCAGCGCTTCATCAAAAGCAGAGATACGGTTTTCCCACGCAAAAGCCCCCATGGCTTTTGAAAGGTTTTGGCGCCGGGTTTCAAACAGGGAATAATTTGAAATCAGAAAAGACAGTTTTTCGGCCAGTTCCTCAGGGGTCCTGTACAAAAAATCGGAGTGAAAATCCGCCGGGAGGATCTCCGGGTAGACCAGCCGGTCGGGCAGAAGGGGGATGCAGCCATGGCGGACGGCTTCGATCACCGATATGCCGAAGTTCTCCTGTGTTGCGGTGCTGATTACAATTGCTCCTTGCGCGAGCCATTCAAGATATTCAGCTCTGGACTCGACGTATCCGTACTGAACGATTCTGTTCGGGTAGCGGCTGCGGGCCGAAATAAAATCTTCAGGGACCGCCTGAAAATTTTCACCGAGAAGCGCAAGGCGGAAGTCGATTCCCTGTTCACTTATTCTGTCCAGCGCGTCAAAAAAATCTGAAGGGTTTTTATCAAACTCCCATCGGTGATTCCAGACGATCAGGGGGGGCGAAGTGTCCGGGCGGATCAACGGTTCCGCTTTGGCCGGGAATTGGCAGCCCGGATAGATATATCCGGATTTGACGCGGATTGTGTCCACGACCCATTTGGGCCGAAATTCAGGCATCATGTCGAGAAAAACAGGCAGTTCCGAGAAAAAGGCGTCGCAATGGAATCGAGAATTAAAGAGCACCCGTTCCGCCGCGAGTGCCGATGTGATATCGGTGAAACCGAATTGAACATCCATACTCTCCCCGGGTGCCAGGGGATAGGTTATCTGGTTCTCATGGAAATAGACAAGGGCGGGAGGGCAGGACGGTCCGCAGAGCGTTTTGAAGTCGGATAGGCTCATGAGATCGGTGGCGATTATGCCGTCATAAGCTTCGAGAAAGGAAATTTTTTTAATAAAATATAAGGCGGCGCCCCTCATCCGCCACTTCCAGAAACGGGCGGGCAGGGTATGAAGGTCTATTTCGTGTCTTGAGTGAGCGATGAGGCCTTCGGCAAAATCCCGGTGCGAACCGCCGTAGAAGGGCTCCAGGAACAAGAATTTCATAGGCTAATCTTTGATTGTCTTTTTTACGTTCGGTATGGTTTCGGGCTTGCCGCGCTCCATGTAACGGCTGTCTCCATTCCTGGCGGTGACATTTTCATAGACGCCGTCGTCGCGTTTCACCAGTTTCGTGAAACCGAGGTCCCGCAACTCGCTGTTGGTTTTCGGCGTGCTGATATAGGTTCTTGATATGAGCTTGCGTATCAGTCCGGCGCAGTTTGGGCATTTTTTCAGCTGGTTGTCGTGGATTGACTGCTCAACGTCAAACATTTTTCCCAGATCACAGGGTTCACCCACGTGTTCATATTCGTAAACCGGCATTTTTCATCCTCCTCCAGGCGAACTCTGTGTGAAAAATAAGTTAAGTTTCAGTTATATCAACGAGTTGAAAATAATTTAATCATATTTCTTATGCAGTCAAGAAGGGGGATACGGTTTTTATCCCGGCCCCGTATTACTAAACGGACAAAAATCTGAAATTTATATTTTTGAACGCTATCTTTGCATCCCGGACAAGTTTCGACAATCGCTCAATTCAGGTTAAAGTAACCACTTTTCATAAAATTACAACTTGTGGTTTTCACCCGTAAAGTGTAAGGGGACATCCTATAATCCCGTTGGCAGGACACTTCGAAAATTTCAGGAAATGACACCATAACTATTTAAGGAAGAAAATGATGAACAATAAAAAATCCCAATACTTGGCGCAGCCGATCGAACATATTGACATTAAGAAATTTAACATTTCGGAGTATGTAGAGTCAATGCAGCATATGGCATTTACGGCTAGGGATCTTTTTCGCGCTGCCAAATACCTGGAACAGATGGTTATCGATAAGGATTGCACGATCATGTTAGGACTGGCCGGAAGTCTCATAAGTGCCGGTCTGAAAAAAGTCATCATCGACATGGTGGAATGCAATATGGTCGATGTGATTGTTTCAACAGGCGCGAATATCGTCGATCAAGACTTCTTTGAAGCTCTCGGTTTCAGCCACTACATTGGCAGCAAGTATGTGGACGATAACGAACTTCGTCAATTATCCATCGACCGCATTTACGATACATTTATCGATGAAGATCAACTGAAAATATGCGATATGACAATATCGGAAATCGCCAATTCCATAAAACCCGGAGCGTACAGCTCACGAGAATTTATTCGGGAAATGGGCCGTTGGCTTGAATTAAATTCTAAAGGCGAAAATTCCATTGTTTACGCCTGTTATAAGAAGAACATTCCTATCTTTTGCCCCGCGTTCTCTGACAGTTCTGCCGGATTTGGATTAATACACCACCAATGGAATGCAAAAGAAGATGTTGTTAGAATTGATTCGGTGAAGGATTTTCTGGAGTTGACAAAGATCAAGCTGGATTCAAAAAACAGCGGAATCTTTTTGGTCGGAGGAGGCGTGCCGAAAAATTTCATCCAGGATACGGTAATCGCCGGAGAAGTTTTGGGGTTTGACACCCCGATGCATAAATATGCCGTACAAATAACAGTTGCAGATGAAAGGGACGGCGCGCTTTCCGGTTCTACACTCAAAGAAGCTTGCTCCTGGGGAAAGGTGGACACAACCTATGAGCAGATGGTGTTTGCCGAAGCAACCTTAGCGTTTCCAATGATTGTTGGGTATGTGTATCATCGAAAATATTGGAAAGAACGCAGTGAAAAACAATTTTCAAAAAAACTTGATTCATAATACGGCTTCGAGGTTCAACCACGTTCACTTTCGTGCCCGATAATGTCCCGGATGTGACACAAAACCGGACATGTTCTATAAACTTCAGTCGTAAAACGAACACAGCCGCTTGGTCACAAGCGGCTGTATTCATTTTGTGTTAAAAAGTTAAAACTTAGTACTTCGATTCGCAATTACGGTCACATAATTTTAATGAACAGAATCGATCAAATGCTCACTCAGCACTAAGTCCTGAGTAAAATAAATTCGTTACCGAATTTATGAATCGATGGACTTAGGAGAAACCGGTTCTTCCGATCACACGTAACCATGTTGTGCGCCGGCACACCTGACAATGGATTCCAGGTGGTCGTTTCGATAACAGGCCATCACTGAAATTTCACGTTTGTCGGACGTTTTTTTTAATTTGCGAAGATACGCTGCGGTGGCCTCTATAACCTCTTTGTCCAGTTGAAAGCGGTCTGCAAATTCCTCAACTGAATATTTACCCCATTCTTTCATTATCTCTTCAACCTGCTCAACCGTAGGCAGCTTTTTTCCTTTAAGATCAGTCATAGTTTACACCTTCACGTTGTTATATATTTTAAAAAATCCTTTTGTGAACCTCCGGATTACAGATATCTTTGCTCATTAAGCCTGGATGGAGCACACTGTTTTTCTAACATAAGGCTGCATGGGGTTCAAGGTTTCCTTAAAATTATATGAACGCACACGGCTGCAGGTTGGCGGTCCATGTGATAAATACTTTATGGCCTTTCCAAATAAAAGGGCAGAATCGAGTCGACTCTGCCCTGAACAATTCCTGATTTCGCTTTTGAACAGGTTTACTTAGAAAGCAAACCTGGCTCCAAAGAAAATATTATGGGTTGAGTATTCTCCGTCAACAGCGCCGGCGGGATCATCATAGCTCGGGTCTGATGTCGCAAAATATCGATAACTGAGGTCCAGAGTTACAGACTCAGTAACCGCATACCCGACACCGACTCCAAACTGGTAAGCAAACGTGGAATCATCATAGTTGCTAGCCGTTGGATCTCCTGCGGCTTTTATCTCGTTTACATCAAGAGAGGCCCAACCTAAACCCAATAAGAAATACGGCGTAAAGGGCGTATCATTTTCAATGTCAACAATGCCGTTAACCATGAAGCTCCAAACCGTCTGATCGCCTTCAGCCGCGGCACTTCCTGTTGGATTTGTCATTGTGTCATAATCATTTTTGCGATATCCCAATTCTCCTTCAAGACGATACATTCCGAAATCATAACCGACAGCTCCCAGGATACCAAAACCCGTGTTAGATTCAACATTAACATCCACCCCGCCGGTACCGGGTCCCGAGAATGTTATGTCATCCAGAAAAGTAACGCCGCCCTGAACGCTCAAATAAGGGCCCGGTTCACTGGCATAGACAGCTGAAGAGAACAGGACAAGAAACATGCAACAGAGAACAATTAAATATTTTCTTTTCATTTTTCCTCCTTGGTTGTTTAATGGTTTTCCGCACTTTTTCTAAAAAATTCTGGTTTCAATATTTAAAATGCCAAATCTCCCTAAATGATTTTAGGTTTTTGAGTCAGATCAGTTTCGCGAGTGATGTTTCACAATCAAAACTGATTCGAAAAAAAGGACCGATTCCGAATGAAATCCAACGACAAAATACTATAAAGAAGTTTGTGTGTCAAATGATATATTTTTTTATATTCCAGACAGATAGATGTTATATCGCAGCAGTGGTGGTTGGATATCTTGTTGAAAAGATGGAGAGATCTTAATCGGAAATATCTTTCCATACGTGCAACCCGAGGTTCATTCTCACCGGTTACATATATCCCAAAACCCCCAAAAAATCAAAAAGGCAAACCCTGAAACGGATTTGCCTTTTTCGAAAAAAATGTCTCGGTAATTATGGTTCTATCCGGTCAAAGATTTTATCACCTCACTGACTTGTTTGACGGAAGCAACGGGATGAGTTTTGAATCTTACATATGGGGCATATTGCTGAACCATTTTGTTGATTTCCACTTCAGTTCCTTCAACTACGCAATACCCTGAGCCTTCACCGACAAAATTCCCCCAATCTTTTGACAAACCTCTTTCCATGTCCTGTTTAACCATTGCCATCAACAATTCATATCCAGCTCCCCGTTCTTTTGGATTAACAGGAATAAGCGCCAGGTTTAGTTCCCAAATCATAAGATATTTGCCCATTATTCAACCTCCTGTTATTGGCTTTATTGAGATTTAAACACTCCGTCAGCGATGACGCTGATGCCTTCAAAAGGATCCGGAACCCTCTGAAGGCATTAACCGGGAAATTTCAAAGCGCCTGTTCTCAGTATTTGTTCCATGGCTGATTAGAGAAAAAATTGGTTGCCTGTTTGGAATGATTTCGGTTGAGAATGAGATCAGCAGCGCAAGAAATGTTTCACAATGGAAACTGATTCGAGATAGAGGCCAGATTTCATTAGGAGATTCTATATTTATATAGGTATTATAAGGAGGTTTTCATGTCAAAGGAAATATCATCCGTATAGGGGTCAAGTCTGCTCTTGACTCTTGATGGATAATAACATAATGATTCTTGCCATGGCACGACCGCTCAGAATAGAATTTCATGGGGCATGGCACCATGTCATGAACCGCGGCAGAAGGGGTGAGAAGGTTTTTAAAGACACGCATGACTATAAGATGTTTGTCGATCTTCTTGAGCAAACCTCGGCAATGTGGAATATCCGAATATCCGCATACTGTTTGATGCCAAACCATTATCATATTCTTCTTCAGGCACCGGATGCCAACCTGTCGAGAGGGATGCGTCATTTGAACGGGGTTTACACACAGCGGTTTAACCGCCGCCATTTTTGCGATGGGCAATTATTCCGCGGTAGATATAAATCGATTCTTGTCAGTGGCGACACTTACCTTTTGGAACTTGTCAGGTATATACACCGAAACCCGCTGAAGGCAGGGCTGGCAGGAGGGCTCTCTGATTATGCATGGAGCAGTCATCGGGGATATCTCTCTGTTTCAGGAAAATGGGGATGGCTTCACAAGGGAGTTGTTTTCTCAATGCTGACGGAAAACCGAGCAGGCTGGATTAAAAGATACAGAGCGTTTGTATCAATGGAAGATGACGAAAATCTATGCAAGATCCTTGAGAGCAAAATTTGGCCGTCGATTTTTGGTCCGGAAAGTTTTATGGATTGGGTAAAGGGGAAATTCTATGAACACAAGCTTGATGACGAGACCCCGCGATACAAGGAACTTGCTCCAAAAAAGGAGGTAATAATAAAACAGGTATGTAAATATTTCGATGTCGGTGTTGAGGATCTGTTTAAATCAAGAAGAGGATCGGTCAATGAGCCGAGAAATGCGGCAATCTATTTGATCCGGACACTGAGGCATGACACTTTGGAACAAATCGGTACGCATTTTCGAATGAATAAATACAGTTCGGTAAGCAGCATCATTGAGAGAATGAAAAAACGAATTCAAAGGGACCGGAAGTTGAGAAAAAAGATAAACGAGCTGTCCATTTCTCTAAGAAAGAGTCAAGAGCAGACTTGACCCCCATACCCCCATACAACCTCTTTCCTTTTTTGTAGCGAGATATTGGGCGCTTCATCCGAGAAATGGTGGGCTGATAGCTTTGCACTATTTCTTGAGGCGCAATAAAAGACAAATAGCGATATTGTTGAACCAATTAGAGGCCATAAAAAGAAAGATTTGCTATTGTATACTGAAGCGCCATACAGAAATCCTGGGACGGAAGATATAAACCAAGCTAATACAAATGACAGAAATAAACTGGTTTTCCTGAAAGGATGATCGAGATAGTTTTTCACTATGATCAAATACATGACAGAAAACAACAAAACCGTTGCCGGCAATACAGAGCAGGTAAATATCATAAATCGAGGAAAAGCAGACACAGAGCATCCTCCTTGCTTAAAGGGCTGTCGGGTACTGGATGTGGAGGCCAGAGCAGGATGGGAGCGCAACGTGAGGATCGGTGCCGGAAGCCCTTATTTTTTATTATCCAGCGTAACAAAAATGTCAAGAAATGGATCTTGGCGGGACCGAATTTCCCGCCGGGAAATATGTCCTTTTCGGACTGATTTTGATCGAGCTTGTTGGGTATAGTGTTGGGTGTTAGATATCTCCAAAAATAAAAGGGACTCAGAATCTCTCCTAAGTCCCTGTTTTTATTTTGGTAGCGGGGGCTGGATTTGAACCAACGGCCTTCGGGTAGGGCCTTAAATTCTTGTACCCAAATTTGTACCCAAATGATTTGTGCAATAAAAATAGGCTACAAAATACATTGTAACCTATTGATATTCCTGGTCGGGGCGAGAGGATTTGAACCTCCGGCC
>JBDRPF010000048.1:0-3279 GCA_043827325.1 Pseudomonadota bacterium
CAATGACATTTAACGGTTAAATTGAAACAGGCTGTAACTAATTACAAACACTGTGGGATTACATACATTTAAGATAAATTCTTCACCAAAGGCGAACCAGTGCAGCACAGTAACTGTGTTGTTCAACCCTCGAAGTAAAGGACTACGTCTTCGGGCTGAAATGCCTTGTTCCTGCACCACTCTGATTCGTGAGAAATCCAATCAGATTGATTTCTCACAAAAAATTTGTCTTGTTTTTTACTAAAGTGAATAAATTCAATGATATTTAACGAATAAAAGGAGCTTTTCGTTTTTGAAACAGATCATCCTCGGAACCGCCGGCCACATCGACCACGGAAAGACCAGCCTCATCAAAGCGCTCACCGGCATTGACACGGATCGGCTGAAGGAAGAAAAGCTGCGCGGGATAACCATCGAACTCGGATTCGCCTCCCTTGATCTTCCCAGTGGACAGCACCTCGGTATCGTTGATGTCCCGGGGCATGAAAAATACGTGAAAAACATGGTCGCCGGAGCCACCGGGATCGACATCGTCAGCATGGTGATTGCGGCAGATGAAGGCGTCATGCCGCAGACCAGGGAACATATGGAAATATGCGCCCTCCTGGGTATAAATCACGGATTTGTCGTCCTGACCAAGATCGACATGGTCGATGAGGAATGGCTGGAGCTCGTAACCGAAGACATCCGGGAATTTACACGGGGCACCTTTTTGGAGGAAAAACCCATCGTGCCGGTATCCTCCGTCACGGGACAGGGAATCCCGGAGTTCATCAAAACCCTTGACGAACTGAGCGCCGATGTCCCGCCGCGATCTTCGGCAGGCATATTCCGCCTCCCCGTCGACCGCGTCTTTACCATGAAAGGTTTCGGCACCGTGATTACGGGCACACTGGTTTCCGGGCGGGTCCAGGTAGGAGATACCGTCAGGGTCTATCCGTCGAGCGTTATATCGAAAGTCCGGGGCATTCAGGTGCACAACCTGAGCGTGGACGTTGCCGAAGCGGGTATGCGCACGGCCATTAATTTTCAGGGGCTCGAAAAAGCCGCCGTAAATCGTGGAGAGGTCCTGGCCAGACCGGGAGACCTCAAGCCAAGCTACATGGTCGATATCTCTTTCCATTTTCTTAAAAGCAATAAAAAACCGATTAAAACCCGGACACCCGTCAGGTTTCACACCGGGACCAGCGAAGTCCTCGGAAATCTTGTGCTGCTCGACACCGAAGAGATTCTTCCCGGTGTGTCGACTCCGGCACAGCTCCGCCTCGATTCTCCCGTCGCCGTCGTAAAAGACGACCGTTTCGTCATACGGAGCTACTCCCCGATACGCACCATCGGCGGCGGGCACGTCATCAATCCGATCCCCCCGAAACACAAGCGCTTTAAACCGGAAGTTATAAAAGGATTAAAAGGTCTTGCGGAAAGCACATCCGAAGAAATCATCGAATATCACGTCATGGAGTCTCTCTACAGGGGGGTAACCTTTACCGATCTTAAACTCATGACGAACATGCCGGATAAACAGCTCGACAATTCACTGCAGGACCTTCTTTCAAAGCGAAGCATCATCCTGGTGGACAAGGAAAACCGCATTTTTATCCATCACGGCAGCTTTGAAAAACTAAAGCAGGAATTTACGCAGTGTATGGAAAAGTACCACGGTGCGAATCCCCTCAAAGCCGGTATGCCCAAGGAAGAACTCAAGTCCAGGCTCCCTTCCGCACCGGGTTCGAAACTCTTCAACATGACGCTTTCACAGATGATCAAGGACAAGCATATCATTGCCGAGGAGAATATGGTACGCTTGGCTTCGCACACGATTTCCCTTGCGGTCGATCAATCCGCTATTAAAATGAAAATTTTGAATGTGTACAGGGAAAGCGGACTCACGCCGCCGTATTTCAAGGAATTCAGTAAAACCCTAGGCGTGAACCCGTCGCAATCAAAAGATGTGCTCATGCTTTTAGTTGACGAAGGCCTCATCGTTAAAGCCAAAGAAGATCTCTACTTCCACACCGAAGCAATAGACGGCTTGAAAAAACGGCTGGTGTCTTTTCTCGAAAACCACGAGGAAATCACGACCCCGCAGTTTAAGGACATGGTCGGGGTGTCACGGAAATACCTGATACCCTTGATAGAATATTTCGACGCTAAAAATATCACCCTCAGGGTCGGCGATAGCCGGAGGCTGAGAAAAGGAACAGGCTGAGTCTTGTAAGGAGATACGATGGAAAACGACACCGATGCGAAAAAAACCGGATTCAAGCTTTATGCCGCCAAACATATCATTGTTGGGATCCTGGTTACCGTTGCCGCCTTGTGGGTAGTCGGGACCGGCCTCGGACTATTCGGAAAATCAAAAACCGCGCAGGTCGCTCAAAAACATGACGAAAAGGCAGCGCCCATCTTGCTCGAACACAAAACACCCATCAAGGTCGTCGAGCATAAAACCGAAAAGGAACCGGCTGCCGGGCATGCAGCTCCGGCGGAAAAGACATCCGGGCACGCCGCCGTCAAAAAAACGGACATCCGGGAAGCGGAACCTGTTTCTCCCGCCCATCCGGTCAAGACCGCTGCCGATCGCGAGGCGGCCCACGGCGAGGTCACGGTCACAGCGCAAACATATAGACCCAAAGGAGCGGCCTTTGTGGAAGCCGCCATCAAGCCGATGGATTATGAATTAAACGAAAGGTTCTGGGGTTGGCGCCCCAACGACATCCTGAACTTTACGGATAACGTGAACAACTTCCAGCTGGGGGTTCTCGAAGTCACCCGGAGGACCGTCGTCATCCTGACGGAACGGTTGTCCCGCACCGGCGCCACGGCCTCCTTTAATCCAAACCTGGAAAACGCCATGAACTGGTTTATGATCAAAGCGAAAAGCTACTGGTTTCCGACTCCGGAATCAAAATACAAGGCCGGGCTGAAAGAATTAAAGGCGTACAAAGAAAAACTCGAAAAAGGGGAGGCGCAGTTTCATACCAGAACCGACAACCTGATCCCGCTGCTTATGGCATACGAAGACCTTCTGGGAAGCTGTGAAGAAAACCTGGTCAAGTTAACCGAGGCGGACGGATCCCCTGTCAGTTTCTTCAAGTCGGATGACTACTTTTTCTACGCAAAGGGCGTGGCAAGCGCCATGAGCACGGTGCTGGAAGCGGTTCAGGAAGATTTCCTCGTCATAGTGGAGACACGGCGGGGGAAAGAGGTCCTCAATCATGCCATCGAATCGTGTCATCACATCGCAGACGTCGACCCCCTGATCATCACCAACAGCAG
>JBDRPF010000049.1:0-71564 GCA_043827325.1 Pseudomonadota bacterium
TAAGCCCGCTGGATACGCTGCTTGCCGACGAAGCCTGCGGCAAAAACCGCATATAATTGGGTCTACACGGTTTCAGCAGAGGTGGCACCTGCCGCCGGCAGATAACACCGCTGGGTATAATCCTTGACCATACGGTCTGCATTGAAGCACCAGCCGAGACTCTGGATGGCTCTCTTCATCCGCTGAACCCAGAGATGCGGGATTCCACTTGTGTCTCGATCGTAATAGATCGGGATCACTTCTTTCTCGAGTGTTTCATAAAGAGAGTCGGCGTCCCGCTCATACTGAACGTTCGGATCGTTGTGCATGCCGCCGTCCCCGATGGCAAAGCCGTTTTTGCCGTCATATGCTTCATTCCACCAGCCGTCAAGTACCGAAAGGTTCAGGCCCCCGTTGAGAATGACCTTCTGACCGCTGGTGCCGCAGGCTTCCAGGGGCCGTTTGGGGTTGTTCAACCACACATCCACGCCTTGCACCAGATGACGGGCGACGTTGTAATCGTAATTCTCGATGAAAACGATTCGCTTCATGTACGCGGGGTCGAAGCTGAACTGCGCGACCCGCTGTAAAATCCGCTTCCCTTCGTCATCCCGGGGATGGGCTTTGCCGGCAAAGATGATCTGCATGGGTCGGTGAGCGTCTCCGATCAATTTCGCCAGACGCTTGGGCTGGGACAGAATCATATCCCCTCTCTTGTAGGTTGCGAACCTGCGTGCGAAACCGATGGTGAGAACATTCGGGTCAAGAACCTGCTCGATTTCCTGGGTTGTTTTCCGGTGTCCCAACCGCTCCGCCTGGACGAGCAACCGTCGGCGGACAAATCGAATGAGATTCATCTTCAGATTCTGATGCGTCTCCCACAGCTCTCCGTCATCAATTTCCGCAACTTTTTCCCAGGCATCGGGATGCACCATCCGGGTCGGCCAGTCCTGCGACAGGCGTGTTTCCAGCAACTGGTGCATTTGGGGCGCCAGCCACGACAACACGTGAACCCCGTTTGTAATGTGACCGATGGGCACTTCTGTCTCGCGCCGCTCCGGCCAGAGGGAATGCCACATCCGGCGACTGACATCCGCGTGTATCGCCGAGACGCCGTTTGCCCGGACCGAGTTCTTCAACGCCAGGACCGTCATACAAAAAGGTTCTGCCGAATCTCCCGGGTTGACGCGGCCCAGGGCCATAAACTCATCGTGAGAGAGCCCCACTTTTTCGCGGAATATGCCGAGATGTTCCTCAACCAGAGCCGGAGAGAACCGGTCGTGGCCGGCGGAAACGGGGGTATGCGTCGTATACACGGTATACAGCGACACGCGTCGGCGAGCACGGTGAAATGGAATCTGATCGTATTCCATAACCCGGCGTATCTCTTCGAGGATGGCAAAGGCGCTGTGCCCCTCGTTTAAATGCAGCACTCCCGGGAAAGTATTCAGCGCCTGCAGGATGCGAGCGCCGCCTATCCCCATCAGCAGTTCCTGCCGGATACGCAACCTGTCATCACCGCCGTAGAGCCGCGAGGTCAGTTCGCGGTCCTCGGATGAATTGCCCTTAACGTTGGAATCGAGCAGCATCAGACGAACCCGTCCTACCTGCAGTTGCCAGACCTGGGCCTGAAGAAAGCCGGTCCGGGTGTCGACCCGAATAATCAAAGGCTGCCCCTTTGAATCTGTAACGGATTTCACGGGCAGCGTGTTGATGTCGAGGTTCGTGTAATCTTCTTCTTGCCAGCCGTCCTTGTTCAGGTGCTGGCCAAAATATCCCTGCTGGTAAAGAAGCCCGATTCCCATCAGGGGAATCCCCAGATCAGAGGCGCTTTTCAGATGATCACCCGCCAGAATGCCCAGACCGCCGGAGTAGATGGGTACCGATTCATGCAGGCCGAACTCGGCGGAAAAATAGACGACCTGCCGGTTGTGGAGATTGCCGCAATGCACACTTCCCCATGTCTTATGCTTCACCATATACTCGTTCAGCCGTCGAAATGCGTAATTGATCCGGCTGTGGAGCACCAGTTCGGACGCTCGTTCCTCGACTTCTTCGGGTGTGATCATATTCAGAAAGGCAATCGGGTTGTGGCTCACCTGGCGCCAGAGATGCGGGTCCAGGTCGGAGAAAAATCGAATAACATCCGGGTGCCACGTCCACCAGAGATTCTGGGCCAGCACGCGAAGTCTTTCGTGAAGATGGTTGTTCGGGGCGGTCATTGCCAAGCCTCCTTTACACAGGCAAAATGTCGGCATTTTCTTTCGTGGGGAAGAAATGTTTGGATGTAAGGCTTGCGATTTCAGGGCCGAGGCAATCCTGTCATTAAACCGCCGCCAAGCCGCATTTCAGCGGCAGGCGCGGCCTGCTCGAGCAATTGGCTGCCTTTATGTCATGTCTCAACCACAGAATCGTCGGTGCCGTATTTATTGGGAGCATAGGCGTCCGCCTCCCAATCGTTCTCCCAGTGCTTCCCGTCCAAAAAGTAACGGAAGCGATTCGACTGGCCGGCAGGCAGGGAAACAGTGGCGCTGAAGCCGCCGCCTTTCAGGCGTTTCATCGGGTGGGCATCCGGGTTCCAATTGTTGAAATCACCGCAGAGAGCGGCCGTCTCCGCGTTGAGTTCAGCTGCCAGTTTGAACGTAACCCGGCAGAATGCCCCGGTCTTTGTATAGTTTTTTTTCAGCATTCCGTTCTCCTTTACAAAGTGGAAAGTGGCAGGGGTCCATTCGCATTGTAACGGCTACTGTGCCGAGTTTATTCGAAAAGTGCATGAGGATGCAAGCTTATTGTCAAAAGACCTGAAAATTTTTAAAATAAAATTGTTTAGCGCCAGGGAACACAGGGTCAAGAACAACCGCGGATAACAATCGATTATCTTTCATATCAAGAGGTTACGCCTGTTTCTTGAAGAAGCTCCACGCGGGGCAGGTGAACAAAAAGCAGGAAAAACTGTCTTCAAATTTGACGGTGGCCCAAAAGACATGTATATTCAAAGATGAACATTTTGCTTGTCGACGACGAAAAACACGGAACCGAACCCCGGCCCGAAAAACGTTTCACTGTATGTCCGGGATGAGGATTGAAACGAATCAGACGTTCTGGAGGTAAATATGATCGAATCAAAATATCTGCAAGATACGGTTCAAAATATACAACAGCTTTTTTCAATTCCCGCCCTGAAAAATTTTGAAACCAAAAATCTCGGAAAAATGCTCCGACTGAGCAAAATCAGGAAGTACGAGGACGGCGAACCGATTATCACGGAAGGTGACACGGACCCCTGGCTTTATTTTCTGCTTTCCGGAGAGGTGCGTGTACAAAAAAAAGACGAAGACATAATCACATTAAACCAAATAGGCGACATCTTCGGAGAAATGAGATTGCTGGACAGTTTGAGCAGGTCCGCATCGGTTTTCTCGGTAGGAAAGACCGCTTGCCTTGCCGTGAACATCGCGGCCGACGACCGCCTCCCTTCTCAGGATGAAAACACCAACTTTTTAATTTTGCTGTACCGGGTACTCGCCGAGTATGTCTCGGTGCGGCTGCGGCTGTCTAACGAGGAACTGGTCAAGGCCAAAAAGCAGATCAAAGAACTGACCGGGAAAAAGTAGATGAGGAGAAAAAAAACCGTCGCCTTTTCTAAAAACTCGACGAATGTTTTCTTTCACATCCTTACACACTGCAATCTCAAGTGCCGGCACTGCTACATAAATCCTGAACAGCATGGAAAAGACACGCTCCCCGCATCGACCATAACGTCATGGCTCAAGGTCTTTCCCCAAAAAAACAAGGATACCAATGTCATATTCCTCGGCGGAGAACCCACGCTGCATTCTGACCTCGGGGTTATCGTAAAGCAGGCCAGGAATTTCGGGTACACTTCCATAACCATAGATACAAACGGATACCTTTTTAACGACATTCTATCAAAAATCACACCCGACGATGTTGACTTTTTCAGCTTCAGCCTGGACGGTGCCACCCGACAGACCAACGATGTGATCCGGGGGAAAGGCTCCTATGATAAATGTATCGAGGGTATTCGTCAAACCGTCTCCCGGGGATTTAACACCAGCCTCATCTACACGGTAAGCAAGGCCAATATCCACGAACTTGAACGGATGGCGCCTCTTTTGGCGGATCTGGGAATAAATCGATTTTTCATACAGATCATCGGGATTCGGGGACGGTCCGCCAAAAGCGGTCGGAAGAAATTACAGGTCTCAAGAAGCGAGTGGATGAATATCGTTCCCGGCGCCGCACAATCAATAGCCCGGAAAGGGATAACGGTTACATATCCGAAAGTGTTTTTAAACCTGGAAGAACCGTTTGAGTGCGCCGGCCTGGTGGCGGAAAACTATTTTATCTTCCCCAACGGCAGGGTCTATCAATGTCCGCTGTGCGAGGATTATCCCATGCACAGCATGGCTTTCCAACGGGACGAGCTCATCAAAACCAGCAAGATTAACGAGCGGGATCTCTTCGAGCTGAATATCCCTGAAGGATGTGTCATGAACCGGCTGATCCAGCCGGATAACCTGAGTTACAATGCGGACGGCGACCCGGAATATAAAATCGCATGCTGCATGCTAAAGGAAGAAATCAGCGGGTAACCCCGCTTCCGCCGGATGCTTATGTTGCACACCATCCGGAAATATTAAGATTTGATTAGAAGTGGCTGCAAAACCTAAAATAAAAAGAGGACCTCATGGAATGTCCCAAATGTGGATTTTTAAACAGCCAGGTCATTGATTCGAGGCTGGGCAGAGATGGAATCTCCATCCGGCGCCGCCGCCGGTGCCTCTCCTGCTCCCTCAGGTTCACCACTTTCGAGGCCACGGAAGACCGTCTGCTTCCCATTTTGCTCCAGAAAAAGGCCGGACACGGGGCCACGCTGCCCAAATTCAAGACAACCTTGTTATTTTTATCCGACGCGATAAAGGTCATGTCAGAGGAGACCAGACAACTCACCCGAAAAGTTGCCGAATTCGAAAAGGCTCATGTATCCCGTAAATCGACAAGCAAGGTCCTGGCCGGGACACCGTCAAAAAGAAAAGCGGTTTCGAAGAAAACGGTTGCCTCTAAAACAAAAGGTCCGTCAGCGACAGACAGGGTTCTCAAGGTAATTAAACGCCACAAAAAGGGTGTCGACTGTTCAAAGCTGAAAGAAAAAACAGGCTTTGATGACAAAAAAATTCGCGGCATACTGTATCTGGCAACAAAAAGAGGCAAAATAAAACGCACGGGAAGGGGTATTTATGTCAACGCATAGAGGGCTGTGACACGTGGAGACGATTCGGCAGCGGATACTTTTACTGTTGAGTGAAAAAGAGATGAGCGCCCGGGATCTCTCCCAGGCCATAGGGATCAGGGAGAAGGAAGTCTACGAACATCTTCCCCATGTCGCCCGGTCGGCAAAAACCCTTAAAAAAAAGCTGACGATCCGCCCCGCAACGTGCCACGCATGCGGATATGTATTCAAGGATCGAAAGCGTTTTACACCCCCTGGCCGTTGCCCCCGCTGCAAGGGCGAACGTCTTGACCGCATTGCGTACCAGATCTGTTAACCTGTAGCTTCATTTTTGATACCATTTCCCGTTGCCGTCCTGAAGCCAATCGCCGGGGCCGGCAATCTCTCTGATTTGCATTGCACGCCGTCTCCCCACCAGATCGGCAGCAGCCCCCTGCTGTTTGGCAATAGCCTCATAAACCGACTTGCGGTCGATGTTTTCGGCATTCACCACCTCTGCATCTTTCCGGTTGCCGCCGACAAATTCCAGGTACCCGCTGTTGTTTTCCCCGACGATGCCGCCCGCTTTAAGTGTTTTAATCACCGGCAGGCGCGCCTGCATTCTGTCCTTGATCTCCGCAGAGCCGGCAAACGCGGAAACACCCGCACAAAATGATACCGTTAACAGAAGCGAAATCGTCATTACAAAAAAGTTTGTTCTCATCTATCGATCTCCTGTAATATCTGCCGGAAAACAAGTAACGGTTTTTCCGGAAAATGTTTACCGCGCCGTTTATTGCGCTTTGTCGATGTCCCCGAAGAAGTTGTCCAGCGCCTTGTCCACTTTCACGTTGACGTCAATTGTGATATGGATCGGCTTCACTTCAACCGGCGCGACTTCCACCCTGTGCTGTGTGCAGGCCTGAGAAATAAAAATAAGGACTGCCCCTAACAATATAACCGGTATTCTTGACATGGCATTGCTCCTTCTTTTGCCCGGATTCGAGGTGGTTTCATTTGGAAGTTTTGTGTATCATGTCCAGCAAACCCTTGTATTGAAGAATTCTGTCCAAAGGAACCTTGAAATTCACATCAAGACTTATGCCCTGAAATATCGATCCTTCGCTGCTTGTCTCCACCTTGGCGAACCCGCCCACCTCTTTTTTATAGACAAAAGGCAACGCCCTGGCGGGTTTTCCGTCGAACTGCAATCGCAGGACAAGGTCTTCCCCTTCCGACATCACGTTCAGTTTAACCCAGTCATAAACATAATCCTTCAGGGCTTCTCTGGCAAGTTCTATCTGGGCATATTGAACGGTGTCCGGCGGGATGCCACTGGTCAGTATTTCTGTTCCTGTTATGTGAATCGCTCCCCCTTCCCCGGGTGTGGAAAACAGAAAACCGTCATCGATGCGCACTTTTCCGTTGTTAATTCTCAGCGGCAGCCTGCCGTTCACGGACCCGGCGCCGTCTGCGTTCACCCCGCCGAATTGTTTGAGAAGTGTTGCCAGGTCCAGCCGATCGCAGTATAAAATCAGGTCGTAATCATCGACCCCGCTGGAAAATCTCATTGCCTGAAAGTTCACATTTCCCTTGCACCATCTGAAACGACTTTTTTCGATGAAAAGAGACCGTTCAGACTCGATTTGAAAATCAATGTTCCCGTTGTCGATGCTCAGCGCACCCAGGGAAGCCTTTTGAAAATAAAGCTCCTGCCTTGGCGCACTGCGAATCCCGAACAGATCCGTCAGAACCAGTGTCGTCCGTATCCCCTCAACCGCTGCTTTCTTTTCGTTGAACATGACGTTTGCATTTTGTACGTTCAGACTCAGCGAACCCTTCGGTCCGGCGGGATCGATATTCAAATCACCCTTCACTCCGAATTCCCCGCTTACAGTGACACCGCCGGCCGTTGGATGAAATCGCCCAAGATCAATATCGCCTTTTGTCTGGTAGGAGTTCAACTCAAAATGGACATCGGCGTGATAGCTCTGGGAAGATGATACGCCGGCATTTCCGGAAAAATCCAGCGCCAGATCCGGTAAAAAAGTGCTGGCGTGCACCCCTCTGAAAGCCACACCGGAACCTTTTTGTCGAACCGTACCGTTTACGGAACCCAGACGCATCTTTTTCCACTCAATTCCCTTGAAGGAATATTCCCCGGTTTTTCCGCTACCTTCAAACGGCCACCTTAAAGGTATAATCCCGTGGATTCCGACGATTTTTGTTTTCGGGCTCAACGTTGTCACACCGGCTTCCTGTATTTCTAAAAGACCGCCGAGTTCCAGGGGACGATCTTTTTCCGCACTCGCTTTCCCTGAAAATGACGCGCCGGGTATTTTTATACTCGCGGAAGCTGTGGTTAATTCAATATCCGATGCGTTGATCTCATAAGACGCAAATTTTGTGCCTTTGCTCGTTGAAATGTCCAAACCGGCCTTGCCGTTCAGGGACATGGAGGGTATTTGAATGGTCGTGGAATCTGCCAGGATCTTAATGTCGTCGGCCGTAATATTGCAATTTGCTGAAACATCAGGTGATTTCTCCGGATACCCGAACTCGCTCTCACCGTTTATGGTGATGGCGGCCAGTTCAATTGCCGCTGATTGTACCGTCCCTTTTATTTCGGACGCTGATAGTTTGTACGTTGTCGTTGCGCCATAATTATTTTCCAGACGCTCGAATCGCGCCTCACCGTCAAGGGAGACTGCCGGCAATTGAATTCCGACCGAGTCCGTTGAGACGCTGACAAAGGGCGCAACAACTTTGTATTCTGCGGTGATCATTCCTTCTTTTCCTTGCCTTCCGCTCATCTCAATTCTGATCGGGTGCGCTCCTTTTGCCTGATCGTGTGAATATTTCAGCCTGATATTGTTATACACCGTCTCGATTCGTTGAATCCGGCTGGTTGCCGATGCAGAAGGCACGGAAAAAGGTTCAAATTGAAAGGTGGCCGTACCCTTTATGTCGGCTTCTCCGGACAAGGTCAGTCCCGGGATCAACGCTGAAAAATCAGAAAATCTTTCAAAATGAATGTTGTTTGCTTCAAATCCAAGATGAATTCCTTTTTCTGGAAGATGAAGTTTTGAAGTGAAAACGATTTCCTGTCCCCGGGGGTAGAGCCGCAGGGTACAGTTGAAATCTTTCCGGGCGGCGGTGCTCCGGTCTTGTTCTTCAGGAACAACCTCGAGTTCGACGGGAAGTCTGAGACGGTTTCCTTCCCAATTGAAAACAACAACAGCGTTATGGGCCTCCAGGCGTCTTATTCCCATCGGTCGTGGAGCGCCGAGTGATCCGGGGTCTGCTTTTCTTGATGATTGAAAGGGGGCTAAAAAGGCTGTTAAATCGAACCCACGGATGCTGAATTTTCCATTTTTGTATTCACAGAACAGCTCGATTCCGCTTAACGCAACCCGTTCTATTTCGTTTCGGTAAAGCCCTGAGTAAGTGTAATCGATCTGAATAGAATCTATCGAGATCGCGGGCTTCTCAGCATCGCCGATTCTGAGAGGACCCAGGTCAAGACCTGAAAAATCGATTCTTCGCATGTCACAGGCATATTCTGAAATTCCGGCTTTGCGGGCCATTTCAGGCAGAATTTTAGATTCTATATAGGTCGGCAGGTAGAGATAAACGACGTCGAGCGCTAAAAATAAAACAAGCGTTACAATGAGCAATACGAAGCTGAAAACGATTGTTTTGCGTCTAAGAGGCATCAGTGCAGCAGTATTCTTATATGCAATATCCGGGTAATAACGGTCCCCAGAAACATTTTTTGAGACAGCTTCCGGTTTTGTTCACACGTTAAAACGAAACTTGATAATATCTCCGTCCCGAACCGGGTAGGTCTTGCCTTCGAGCCTTACGGTTCCCTTCTTTCTGGCCTCATTGTAGGTGCCGGCTTCAATCAGATCTTCGAAGGAAACGACCTCGGCACGGATAAACCCTCTTTTTATGTCCGAATGAATAACCTCGGCGGCATCAACCGCGCAGGTATCCTTTTTCACCGTCCAGGCCTTGACCTCGTCTCCTTCCACCGTAAAAAAGGAGATCACCCCCAAAAGTTCATAAGATTTTTTTATCACTCTGTCCTTGGCGGAGGCGCCAATACCAAACTCGGCCAGAAAGCTCCCGGCTTCCTCGGGAGCCATCTGGGCGAGTTCCTGTTCGAGCTTTCCTCTGATGACCATGCAGTCCTGACCGGAAGTCAAATTGCCTCCTCCGGGAATGTCCTCGTCATCGTCATCGTTGTTGAACAGAACCAGCATGGGCTTGGCTGAAACAAAAGAAAACCCTCTAAGAAAAGGTGCCGCTGCAAGATCGGTATTCTGCCTTATCGGAATTTCGCTTTCCAAATTTTTCAAGCATTCGTTCAAAAACGCAACTTCCTGCTCAACAATCGATTTGCTGCGGCCCCTGTCCATTTGAATACGATCAAGACGCTTTTCAACCACCATAAGATCTGCGAGAATCAATTCCTGTTCAAGCGCGAGAACATCATCGTATGGAGTCTGCGCTTGAAAACCGTATCCGGCGAAGTTGCGAACCACGTGGATCAAGGCATCACAGTCTCTCACTCTGTTCCATATGACATGATCTGTTTTCTGGCCGGTCTTCCCCGGGAAAAAGTATTCTACCCGGGCATAAATCGTTTTCTTCCGTTTATACATGTCGTTTAAAATCGACACGCGTTTGTCGGGAACCTGCACGGTAGCGATACGTTCTTCTCCCGTGAATCCGGCTTCGGCAACCGTTTGGGCCAATGCCTCAAAAACCGTCGACTTTCCCGATCCTGCAAGCCCGACAATTCCCAGCTTCACTATTTTTTCCCCTGGTTTGAATCCCACCACTCCGGCGGTTTGGGCTCCATGAACATTCTCCCCTCATATTTCTTGTGACCCAAATAAATGCAGGCGACCTTTTCATTGCCGACATATAATAGAGAACCGTATTTGCCCTGGGAAATGAATTTTGAAATCCTCGTAAACATGCTTTTCATTCGAAGGTGTTTTCTTTCGCTTTTGATGAATATCGCGTCGTCTTTCCACGCCACTTTGTCGAAATTGTTTTGCAGATCCTTTTTGAGGATATCAAAATCTTTTTTTGAAATACCATTGATCGTGCCAAGAATAATACTTTGAGATTCCATGATACACGTCCTTGTAGCCCAGCCGCGGGATGAGAAAGCGGCTGTGCGGAGCCTCACACCGGGAACTTTCTATGAAACGCTTCCCAAAAACAGTGTTTCACAGAAAGTATCAGGGTTAAAGAGAAAGAGAGATGTTGTCGAAACGCCAGGGATATTTTCAGGAGAATAGCGGTTTAAACCTTGTCCGCACCGTGTCCCGATTGTTTCTTGTAGATTTGAAAATACTTGAAAACTTTATCAATATAGCACTGTGTGGTTTTAAAAGGCGGAATGCCCTGATAATGCCTGACTTTTTTGCTGCCGGCATTGTATGCGGCAAGCGCCAGTTTCACATCTCCCTCAAATTGAATCACGAGCTGCTTAAAGTACTTGACGCCGCCTTTAATATTTTGCTCGGGGTTAAAGCTGTCCTCGACACCGAGCGCTTCCGCAGTCGTGGGCATCAGCTGCATGAGGCCTTTTGCCCCCTTTTTGGAAATCGCTCTGGGATTATATCCGGACTCTGCCATAATTATCGCTTTTATGAGGGCGGGATCGATCTCATGACGATCTGCAACCCGAACGATGATTGGATGGAAGGACCGCTCTCCTTTTCTGGTATACGTGGTCATCGGGCTGTCTTCGGGGAAGGAATCGAACTCTATCTCATTTATGGAAGGGGATGGCCTGGCCTCGGATATCATCGGCGTGTCAGTCACCTGCAGGATTCCCAGTTGTCCCGTCTGAATGCCGGGAAAAAATACATACGAAATAACAGCAATTGCAATCAGTTTTCGCAATAGAACCGTTTTATACAGATGATTAGGTAACTCGTCATCCATTAATGACCTCCTTTAACGGATAGCCGCTTTAACCATAAATTGTTTTGAGAAAGCAGCAGCATAACAACAAAAGGTTTTAGTAGTATAAATCAATACATATTGGGTGTCAAGCAATAAAATCTACCATATATTGTAGTTAATCCGAATTTTCCTGCGAAGCACCGGCGCATTCCAAAAATATACCTCGCCGAAACGAAACAATTGCCCTATACTGTAATACATTTTTTTGATGTATCAAGTTAAAGGTTCAGGTTCGTTTACGGCCAGGAAAAATTGAAACCGCCTTTACTGTATGCTATGTTCCGTTGTCAACACCTTTTTGGATGATTTTATGAACCGGTTGATTGATCGTACCTACTTTTTCGATGAAGGAATTTTCTTCGAGTGCCGGCGGTGCGGCGCCTGCTGCACGGGAGAGCCGGGAATTATTTATGTCGATGATGATGATGTTTTACGGATAGCGCAATTCCTTGACCTTCCGGCTTCCAGCTTCATCAAGCAGTACCTCTACCCCTACGGGAACGGTTTCAGCGTCCTTGAAGATTCAACCGGGAAATGCCTGTTATATGAAGACCGATGCACAGTTTATCCTGTTCGCCCCGGCCAGTGCTCGACATATCCTTTCTGGTTTGAAAATTTGCGTTCCCTCAAAAGGTGGCGTCGCGTTGCCAAAGAATGTGCGGGAATTGGCCGCGGATCTCACTACTCAAAGGAACATATCCTTTCCATTGTAAGCTCAAACATGGATTCAGTCATAAAAAGCCACGTGGCCGGCACAGAGGCTTTTGATGGCGGAAACTAAAAGCGCGCTCGATCTTGTTTCAGTATTGCAATTTTTGGCGGATGATGATTTTCAAAGTGCTGTATCTGTAGTTCAAAATCTGGTGTAAATGTTCGCCCGGAGAGTGATCGGGCAGGTGCAAGATAAATAATTGTATTTCATCAAGGAAATCATATGAATATACGTTCAATTCCGGTTCTGCTGCCTTTGGCTCTCCTTATCGCTGTCGCCTCCGCATACGCTTCCGGCGAGCAGCAGGTTATAAAAATATCGGAAAAAGGATTCATAAACTGGACGTTGGGGCTTGTTCAAGGAAAGGGAATAAGCGCCCCGGAGAACACGTCCCGTAAAATATCAGGTGAAGATTCTACGGCATTAAGGGATGCCAGACGGGATGCTTCCCGAAATATTCTTGATGAAATACAGCAGATTCAAGTCGATGCAACGGCGACGGTCAAAGATATCGCACTTGAAAACGATGTTATCATGGCCGAAATTGAAGAAATGGTGAGAAAAGCTCAAGAGGTGAAAAATGAATATCTCTCTGACGGAACAGTGGTCCTTACAATGCAAATGAGTCTTCGCGGCGGTTTTGCTCAACTTATTTTACCGCAGGATATCAAACAGGTGGAAACCATCAAGCCCATGACGCCGGTTCAAAAAACGCCCCCCTCCACTGCTCCCGAACTAAAAGCGTCATCGGAAAATCATGTGTCTCCCATTTACACCGGATTGATTGTGGATGCCAGGGGGCTTGACGCCAGACCGGCCATGTCTCTCAAAATATTCGATGAAAACGGGCAGGAAGTGTATGGTTCCGCTTTTGTCAGCCGGGAATTTGCCGTTCAAGAAGGGATGAGCGGATATTTAAAAGATCTTGCGACAGCGCAATCCGACTCACGGGTTGCGGACAATCCCCTGACCGTGAAAGGATTGCGAACACAAGGGATCGGCAATTCCAACATCGTTATCAGCAATGCGGATGCATCCAAAATCCGGAGCGCTTCCGAGCACCTTTCCTTTCTGAAAAAATGCAGGGTTATTATCGTAATCGATTGACTAAATTAATTAATCCGTCTTGAAATTAATATTTTTGTGAACTGTTGATCCATTTTCTCATCCTGGGGACGACCTTGTCCTGCCAGTCGGTTGAGACTCTCATTTTTATGAAATGTTTAAAGAGATTGTCCGCCAGTTGAATTGCCTGGTCGTACAGGTAGGCTTTTTCGATGACAGCGCCCTCTATATCTTCGGCTGTTTCAATGGGACCTGAAGCGGGTGTTTTAACGCTGGAGAGGTTCAGGCTTTCTCCCTTGATGGTGAACCGCCATTCCTGATCACCGGATTTGAAGCAGAGGTTTATTTCGGTGACGACCGCGCCTTTTCGCAAGGCCAGGATGCCTTCTTCAAGATTCGCATCCTCACCTTTGATCGTAACGCGCTCGGGGGACTCCCCGTGACGGTTCTCCAGAACAATTCGATTTCCCGTTTCAAGCGACAACAGGCCCGGCGACAGCTTTTCAAGGGACTTGGGATCGTTTTCAATGGCAAACCACAGCCAGGTCAAGAATTCGTCACCGATAAATTTGAAACGGTTATAGGCGACAGCAACATCCAGCATGGATCACTCCGTAAACTTTGTAGGGGTAAGTCTGTCCAGGGCATCGAGCTCCGGATGCGTCAGCCCCGCAGTGAGCCGGGCGGCGGTGTAGGGAAAAAGCCGTATCAGCGTCAGTCTGAAGGATCTCGAAAACAACGATTCCAGCGCTTCGTTAGCGGCCTTCAAATTTGAAAAGAACCACAGCGACCCTTCTTCATAATTCCATAACACATCATAGACGTTCGGTGTCGCCGGGATACGCAGGCTCAGGATGTTTATGACATGGTCCTTTATCATCTGTTTTTCATTTTTAGACAGGTGAGCCCGGCCGGCGGATTTCAATTTCTTTGCCGTCTCCATGGCGCAGTATTTATGAACGGTTTTTAACGGGATTGATTTTTTGTCGATCCGAAGCGAAAAGAGCAGATGGGTTCCGAAGACAAACGAAGATCCCTCAAAGTTCGGCTGGTACGGGTTGACAGATGACGTCCACCCGGCGGTCACCTCGGCAGCATTCTCATCGATTTCCGAAACGGCGTTTTGTTTAAGTGCCGCGGCAACGGTTTCGGTAACCGGTTTTTCCAGATCGCCTTCAACCCTGTATCGCGTGATGGATACGGATGACGATAATATTCCCATTTACTCTCCCAGTTGACTTTTCAATCCCGAAGCGATTTGCCCTGCGGCATGAGAACCGGTTTCGTCCGGAACCGGCGCGTCTCCGAGCGCAGCGTCGCTGTCACCTTTCATATCGAGCGAGGCGCCCAGCAGTTCCGCTTCGGCGATTCCATCGGCGGTGAGGAAAACTATGGCCGATTTGGGTTTTGTCAAGGTCGGCAATATCTTCAGGCCGTCTTGAGGTTTCACCTGACGTTCAACCGGTTCCGTATGGCGCCCTCCACGCGATCGAATGCGTCGCGCCCACGGGAATCAATCTGAGTCAGCCTTTCCCGGTATTCGGCTGTCAGGATGGGATCGGCACAAAGACGCAGATTCGCCTGCGCGATACGGCACGCTCCCCGCCTTGCAGCGCCAAGGAGTTCGGCGGCGACCAGCAGGTCTGAAAGCATGTGGTTTTTGCAGTGTTCCGCGGCCGGCAGAACAAGATCCATGGCTTCGCCGGCCGCTTCCATGATTTTCGCGGGGCACTCAATGGCCTGGGCAATGGCTTCCGAAATGGCCGCATCGTTTTTACCGGCGGATTTTGCAGCCGCAAGACGGAGGTAGCTCTTACCGTCCTCATTGCGAAGTCCATGGAGCAGTCGGCTTGAATTTGTGACTCCGGCCGACAAATTTTCCCAGAAAGAGCCCATGACCTCGTTGCCGCTGTGGCGGAGACGCTCTACGCCGACAATTTTTTGCAGTAACGAAAGGCCCACGAGTGCCGTATGGGCCGCGGCCGCGCCACCACCCGGAACCGGCTGTTCCGGGCTGGCCAGGGCCTCAAGAAACGAATCATTCATAACGGTTTTCTACCCATGAATTTTTTTCAGCAGCCAGGCCATATTTTCCCCGAGGACCTTCATGGTATTGAGCCCTTCGTCGTCGGTTTCCACCTAGCCCTTGTCCAGTCCGAAACCCATATCCCAGTAAACGGAACCGGGAACGATCATCTCTCCGATAAAAAAGCGGTATTTCCATCCTTTCGAGCACTTCCGTTAAAGGCAACAACTTTCATCGTGTCTGTCCTCCTGTTTCGGCATTTCAATCATGCCTTTTTACCGATAAGAATTAGAGTCCCTTTTCTGCCATGAATGCCGCCAGGTCCGCTATCCGGCATGAATACCCCCATTCATTGTCATACCAGGCCACCACTTTGGCCATGTTGTTCTGTAATACCTGGGTAAACTCGATGTCCACGATGGACGAATGCGGATTTCCCTTGAAGTCCATGGAAACGAGACGTTCTTCCTCACAGGCCATGATGCCCTTGAGTTCTGTTTCGGCTGCCTTTCGAAGTACGTTCCGGAGAGATTCCGTATCCGTTTCTTTCTCCAGAAGGGCTACAAAATCGACCACAGACACGGTCGGGGTGGGGACCCGCAAGGAATATCCGTCAAATCGGCCTGCCAGTTCCGGGATAACCAGGGAAATGGCTTTGGCGGCGCCGGTGGTGGTGGGGATGATGTTCATGGCCGCGCACCGGGCCCGTCGAATGTCCTTGTGGGCCAGATCAAGGAGACGCTGGTCGGCCGTATAGGCGTGCACGGTGGTCATGAGGGCCTTTTCAATACCAAAAGCCCGGTGAATCACCAGGGCCGGCGGGGCCAGGCAATTGGTGGTACAGGAGGCATTCGAGACGATCTGGTGCTCTTCAGGCCGGTAATTTTTGTGGTTGACCCCCATTACCACGGTGAGATCTTCTTCCGAGGCCGGCGCGGAGATGATGACTTTTTTGGCCCCGGCGTCAATGTGAGCAGCCGCCTTGGGACCGGTTCTGAAGAGTCCCGTGCACTCCACGACGATATCCACCCCCTCATCGTACCAGGGAATGGCCGCGGGATCGCGAAAAGAAAAGCTTTTGACACTGCTGCCGTTCACCACGATGCAATCTGCGGTGACGTCGACCTCGCCGGGGAACCGACCGTAATTCGTATCATACTTGAAGAGTGCGGCGTTGGTCTTGACGTCGAAAAGATCGTTGACCGCCACCACTTCCAGTTTTTGGGGATGTCTATCCAATACAGCCTTGAACACCTGTCGCCCAATGCGCCCGAAACCGTTGATTCCGATCCGAACCATAGTATCCTCCTTTCAATCACATCTGCTGCGTTCATCCTGCCGCGGCAAGAGCATGTTTGTCTGCTGAGAGGCGGGTGAGACGGCACACAGCAAAAACAATTCACACTTTTCCTGTTGCGGTGGGTTGTAAATTTTGGGCAATGCTTAATTGTCGTCCAGCCGGTACTTGTGAGCGACCAGGAGATCGTAGTCCTGCCGAAGGGCCTGATGGAGCCGAGCATTCTCCAGCGCGATGGCGCTCAAGTTCGCCACCGCCTCCAGAAACTTTTTCTCGTCTTCTTCGAAGCTTCTTTCTTCCGCCGAATAGACCCTCAGGACCCCGACCGCCTTTTTTTCCACCATTAAAGGGACCACCAGAACCGATTTTATCCCCTCGGCCCGGGCCTTTTCTTTGTATTGAAAATTTTTATCCGTCTGGGCATTTTTGAGCCAGATTGTTTTTCCCTTCAAGGCTTTCTGATCCAAACCGCTTTCCTTGACCACCACAGGGCCTTTTCGGATGTAGCCGTCAGACAGTCCGTGAAATGCTCCCATCAGCAACCTTTTTTTGCGGGAATCGAGAAGCCTTAAGGAGCTGGCCTTGACCTTCATGGTGTCGGCCACGCAGGATACGATTTCCTCCATCACCCGGGAAGGTTTCAGGGAGGCATTGACGACCTTTACAACCTCATAGAGCGCGGAAAAATAATCTTTTTCTTTTTTCTTCATAACTCACCTCTCCATATGGGTTTGTTCAATGAAATACCGAATCTTAATTTAGGAAATTATTGTCGTGATTGCGGTTCGAGCTCCGGGGTGTTCTGTTCGGCGTCCCTGGCCGCCTCCACTGCCTGATTCGCCCGATCTACCGCTGCATCCGCACGGGCTTTTTCCGCTTGCGCCTCGTCGGACAGCCGTTGGACCTTTGACCGGAACTGTTTTCTTTTGCTTTTACTGCGGCTGTACTTGTCGATATTGTACTCGAGCTCTTTTTTGGCTTCCTGCGCGCGGCTTATGGCTTCTTCGGCTTCTTTTCTTGCGTCCTCGGCTTTGTGTTTGGCAGCCCCGGCATCCTCTATCACCTGTTCCTGAAGGCTTTCCTGGCGGTTTCTTTCCGACTCGCGCTCTTCTTCTTTTATTTCCGACACGCTCTTTTCCTTAAAGCGAATAACATCATGGACCATGGCATCTTCAGGCGGGGGGCGGTCCGTAATCGTAACGGTCCCGTCTTCACCCTTCCATGTGTAAATTTCACCGGCGCTCAGGATTGCACAGGATAACAGTAAAATCAAAAAGACCGCGGCAATGCCGGCATGTTTCATCTGCGCCTCCGGATAACGTACGGATTTCCGATCCGCAACCAGGAATTTTACGAACTGTTGACTCAGTATATAGCAAACCCGGCTTGCTGTCAAAACATGGAACAACGTGCGTGTCGCCACGGGGTGCAATCCCGTATTTTGGGGTGGTCATCGAGTGAAAGCTATGATAGTTGAAACGGATAAAAAAGTTGAATTTTGCAAGTTCTTTCCGGGGAACGATAGTGTATTACCGATAGATATTATGCTGGATGCAATCCTGTTCGATCTGGACAACACCTTGATTCTGTTTGATGAAACAGAGTTCTATCAGGGGTATTTTCACAGAATAACCCCCCTGTTTTCGGATGTCATTCCTCCGGATGAGTTCCGGGACCGACTCATTGCCGCGATTCGGGCCTTGATTCGAAATAACGGCGAAATGACAAATGCCGAACATTTTATAAACACATTCGCACAGGAACACGTGGACCGGCGGGATGACCTGTGGAAACGGTTTATGTGTTTTTACGAAACCGAATACGATAACCTGGCGGTAACGGTAACCCTGCCGAAACGCCTGAATGAAACCATGGGTAAAATCGTTGCGACCGGTTTGAAACTGGTTCTGGCTTCCAACCCGCTCTTTCCCCGGAACGTCCAGATGAAGCGTCTTGCATGGACCGGTCTGCCGCAAGTCCCCTTTGAACTGGTGACGCACATCGAAAATATGTCGTTTTGCAAGCCGAGAACCGAGTATTACCTGGAAATCTGTCGAAAAATCAACGTGCCTCCCGAAGCCTGTATAATGATCGGTAACGACCCGATAAATGACATGACCGCCTCACATGCCGGAATGAAAACCTATCTGACTGACGACAGCAAAAATACCTGGAGAATGCGGGCGGACGCCGGAGAGGTGCTGAAAAAACTTCGACTGGGAAGTATCCCGGAGCCGGATTTTAAGGGACCCCTGTCAGGGGTTGCCTCCGTTGTTCAGCGCTATCTATAGCGGTTCGCAAAATATCGTTGTGTTTCAACCGGCCGGACAATTTCATTTTAATCGGCAAAAACCCGTAAACACTATCGCGTAAAAGCGAACAAGGAGCGGATCGAAGTGAAAAAATACGACGCTGTGATTGTGGGTGCGGGTCACAACGGACTTGTTGCGGCATGCTATCTCGCCAAAGCCGGCATGAAGATCCTCGTCCTCGAGCGAAGGCACATCGTCGGCGGGTCTGCCGTAACCGAGGAGATCGTGCCCGGCTTCAAATTTTCGCGGCTTGCTTATGTCAACTCGTTGTTCCGGCCAGAAATCATACGCGACCTGCGCCTCAAAGCATACGGTTTCCGACTGCTGCCGAGAAACCCCTCTTCTTTTACGCCTTTTCCCGACGGCCGCTACCTGACTATGGGTCCAGACCGGCAGGCCACCCTGCGTGAGATCGCAAAGTTCAGCAGAAAAGATGCCGAGGCTTTTCCACGGTATGAAAAAACGCTGGAACGGCTGGCGGCGGCCATTGAACCGACCATCGACCAAACACCCCCGGATCCGCTTTCATTTGACATCCGTTCATGGGTCGATCTCGTCACGCTCGGCCTGCGAGCCCGCCGGCTGGGGAAGGATGCCTATCGACTCGCGGCCATGCTGACCGGACCGGCTTCCGTCTTTCTGGACGAATGGTTTGAAAGCGATGAACTCAAAGCGACGCTGGCCACGGACGCCATCATCGGTGCCATGGCCGCCCCCTCAAGTCAGGGAACGGCCTACATCCTTTTTCATCATGTCATGGGGGAAACCGACGGTGTTCAAGGAGTCTGGGCCTATGTCCGGGGGGGGATGGGCGCCCTGAGCGGCGCTGTTGCCGCCGCGGCGCGCGACATGGGTGTGGAGCTGCGAACAGAATGTCCCGTGTCTAAAATCGTGGTCGAGGGAGGGTCGGTTCGGGGTGCCGTAACCGAAACCGGCGAGGAAATCAGCGCCGGAATCGTGCTTTCCAACGCAGACCCCAGGGTAACCTTTACAAAGCTCGTTCCTGCCCATGCACTTTCGAAAGACTTTCTGCGGCGTATCGGGTCTCTTGATTTTTCAAGCGCAACGTTCAAGCTGAACCTCGCACTCTCCGAACTGCCGGATTTCACGGCCCTGCCCGGAAAGAAACCCGGGCCGCAGCACCGGGGCACCATTCACATTTCACCGACGATGGAATGGATAGAAGCCGCGTACCGGGACGCACTGCGCGGCTACCCCTCCAGACGACCGGTGATCGAGTGTACGATTCCTTCCGTGGTGGATGACAGTCTGGCACCGGACGGGCGGCACGTCGCGAGCCTCTTCGTTCAATACGCACCGTATGATTTGGCGGAAGGGAACTGGGATGACGAAAAAGAAGCCTTTGCCGACAGGTGCGTCGATCTTATGAACGAATTCGCCCCGAACTTTAAAGCCTCCGTCATTGCCAGAGACCCCATCTCGCCGCTGGATCTGGAGCGGGAATTCTCCCTCACCGGGGGCAACATCTTTCACGGCGCCATGAACCTCCATCAGCTTTATTTCCAGCGGCCGCTGGGCGGGTGGGCAAGGTATCGAACCCCTGTAAAAGGTCTATACCTGTGCGGTGCGGGGGCGCATCCGGGCGGCGGCGTTATCGGCGCCTGCGGGCGAAACGCGGCCCGCGAAGTAATCCGGGATCGCCTTCGCCGATCCTTGAAATAACGTTGAATCCAAATCAAACGGGGAGGACAAAAATGAAACCATTCAACCCGGAGCAGGAATTGTGGGAAACCCGCCGGGAGTTCGGTGAACACGGCGGCGTTACCCCTTCCATTTCGAGATCCTCGACCTTTACGGTTATGGATCCGGCGGTTATGCCGGAAATTTTCCAGGGCCTCAGGGGACCGGACAAGGGAGGGTGTTTTCTCTACAGCCGGCATTTTAATCCGACGGTGGACGTTCTGGCCCGGTATCTGTCCGCCATCGAAAAAACAGAATTCGCCGTCTGTACGGCAAGCGGCATGTCTGCCATCTCCTGCACCCTCTTGCAGCTCTGTAGAAGCGGCGATCATATTGTTTCCAGCGACACCGTATACGGCGGAACCCACGCGCTGCTGGGCGAGCTTCTGCCGGAGATGGGCATCACCACAACGTTTGTGAATCCTGAGGACACAGCGGCTTTTGAGGATGCCCTTTTGCCGAGAACTCGCGTGATTTACGCAGAAACCGTCGGAAACCCTACCCTGAAAGTTGCGAACATCCCCGCGCTGTCGGAACTGGCGCGTCGTCGGGGGCTGACCCTGGTCATTGACAACACGTTTATGCCCATGGTCGTCACACCGACCCGCTTTGGAGCCGATATCGTGGTTTCATCCATGACCAAGTTCATCAACGGCGCCAGCGATCTCATCGCCGGTGTGATTTGTGCCAGCAGGGATTTTATTTACAAGCTGATGGATCTTCACACGGGCCGGGTCATGCTTCTGGGGCCCACCATAGATCCGCGAATCGCCTATGATATTGTACAGCGGCTGCCCCACCTGGCGATCCGCATGCGAGAGCACGGCAAGCGGGCCATGGCAATCGCGGAACGCCTCAACCAGGTCGGAGTGCCGGTCGTTTATCCGGGATTGCCGTCCCACCCCCAGCACGATCTGATTAAATCCCTCGTCAATCCGGGATACGGTTGCGGGGGTATGCTCACCATCGACTGCGGTACCAAAGAAAAGGCGAAAGAACTGCTGTCCGTTCTTCAGAACACGGAGCGTTTCGGTCTCATCGCCGTTTCCCTGGGGTATTACGATACCCTGATGTCCTGCTCGGGGTCTTCGACTTCTTCTGAAATTCCACCGGAGGATCAATCCAGAATGGGGCTTTCGCCCGGGCTTTTGAGAATGGCTGTGGGGTACACGGGCGACCTCGAGGCACGGCTCGATCAAATCGAGCGTGCCGTAAGCGCCGTGGGGCTTGCCGCTCCGTCAAAAAATTAAAATTTGAGCTCGATCCTGCTATGCGGTAGGTTCAACAACGAAAGATGCAAATCTAAATCGGGAAGGGAAATTGACAGATGGTGATGTTGTCCAAATTCAGCAACGAGGTTTTGTCAAAAGGGCCCCAGGCAGTCCTTCCGCAGAATTTAACCGCCGAATGGCTGAATGCGCTGAACCGGCGTGCCGCCGAATTTCTGGACGGCAATTTCAGCCTCGACGAGTGCAAGTCGCCGCAGGATGTGGCGGACCCGCTGCTGTCAACCTGCGTTTACGAAATTTTGAGATACAAACAGGGTGATATCGTCGATATTTCCATGGAAAAAATGCTCGAAATGATCGTAATCTATGCCATTTCCATTGTCATGGAAGCCGCTGACAGGGAGTCCGGCATCGGGCTGGAATCGCCGGGTCTTGACAACATCCTCTCCATGGACAGGGTCCTTGCTTTTAAAAAAATCAACCCTGATTTTATCAAACTGCTCCAACAGGCGTGTATTATTCGGGACTCGGACAAAGGGTGGCTGCATAATTTCAAAGAAATGCTTTTATCCAAAATTATGTGAACAGCATATTGATAAAGGCGCTTTTGTGTCCGGCCAGCGCCTTGTCCTTGCGCATAACCACGGCGATATAATCGGGTTTGTATAAATGATCCATCGGTAAAAAGGCCAGTTTCCGCTGCTTCAAACCGGGCAGCTCCATGATGATGGTGGCAAAGGATATCCCGAGCCCCATTTCCACATACGTGGCGCTCAACTCGACGTTGGAAGATTCCATGAGGATATGATAGTCGATGCCCTGCTTCTGAAACCGTTCTTCCAGAATCCTGCGGTACGGGTATTTGTTGCTTTCCGGCGGTAAGATAAGCGAGTATTTTGCAACCTGCCGCAGGGTCACGCGCTTGACACCTGCCAGAGGGTGGTCCGGGGGTGTCATCAAAACGGTTCCCACCTTTTTCCAGCGAACAGCGGCGAGTCCGGCCGGCACATTGGATTCCAGCGCCAGGCCGAAATCGATTTCCCCCTTTTGTACGAGATCCAGAACGTCGTGCTGTGATCGGTCACGGATGGAAAGTTCAACGTTCGGGAATTTTTCGATGTACCTTTTCAGCACGAGCGGGAAAAGGTGATACAGCGTCGTAAACGGTGCGGCGATTCTCAACCGCCCCTTTTGCACGGCTTTCAATGTGTCGAGTTCTTCAACCAGCGCATCATATCTTTCCAGAATTGTCTCTGAAAATTCAAAGAACCTTTCGCCTGCGGAGGTCAGTCGCAATCTTCGCCTGCCGATTCTTTCCAGAAGCCGGCACTCCAGCTCCTCTTCCAGCTTGCCGACCTGCTGGCTCAGGGCCGACTGCGTGCGAAACGTTGCCTCGGCGGCTTTTGTAAAGCTTCCGAGTTTGGCCACATGGTAAAAGCCGATGATCTGCTGACATTTGATTTTAAGTTCAAGGTCCCTGAAAACAAGACCGTTCCTCATCTGTTTCCGGAATCCCCCGAGTTTCAGGTCATGCCGAAAGTTCTGGCTACCGGATTTATGGTGGGGCTGTTCGAGTGGGCCTGTATCCGGGCGATCAACCCGCACATCGACTGGCCCGAAGAGCAGACAGTGGGGATCGACGTGAAAGTGAACCACACGGCGGCCACGCCGCCCGGTCTGACCGTGACGGTGAGGGGAAAATTGGAGGAAGTGGAGGGGAGAAAGCTTTCCTTTTCACTCGTCGCCGATGACGGTATTGACACGATTTCCGAAGGGACGCATGACAGGTTCGTCATCGATGCTGCCAGATTCAATGCAAAGTCGGACGCTAAAATGAATCTCGGCAGATAACAGAGGGCGGATTGCCGGGCAGGATTCAGACCTTTTCTTTTCGTTCAAAAATCGCATAAACAACCGGAATCACCACCAGCGTGATCAGATTCGAACTCAGAAGCCCGCCGATAATACTGCGGGCCATGGGTGCCTGGGCTTCACCGCCTTCGCCGATTCCCAAAGCCAGCGGCGACATGGCCAGAATGGTTGTCATGGCCGTCATGAGAATCGGCCGGAGCCGTCTCCGGCCCCCCTCTTCGATAGCCTCTCTCAGGGGCAGTCCGTCCCGGCGGCGCAGAAGATTGATGTGATCCACCAGCAAAATGGCGTTGTTCACCGCGATGCCGCCCAGCATGATACAGCCGATATAGGACTGGACGTTGAATGTGGTGTGGGTCAAGAAGAGCATCAGGATCACGCCGATAGCGGCAAGCGGCACGGAAAACATGACCACAAAGGGATATCTCAGCGATTCATAGAGTGACGCCATCACCATGTAGACCAGAATCAGCGCCAGTACAAAACTCATCAAAAGCTCACGAAAAGACTTCTGCTGCTCCTCGTAGTCGCCGCCAAAGAGAATGCTGAAATCTCTGGGCACCGGCACCTTTCGCAGGCCCTTCCGGATATCGGCTAAAATGGAGCCCATATCCCGGTTGGTGATATTGGCTGTGACATAGAGCACGCGTTCCTGGCCTTTGCGTTCGACGAGCACCGGCCCCCGTCTGGAGCGAACCTGGACCACGTTTCTGAGAACCACCGGATCCCCCTCGGCATTGGTGACCGTAAGGTCGAGAATATCCCGCAGGCTTTTTTTCTCGGCACCTTCCAGTTTTACCAGAATTCGGTACTCGTTTCCCGCTTCTCTGTAATTGCCGGCGGAGGTTCCGGAAAGCACCGTTTGAAGGATGTTGGCGATCTTGGACACCGTCAGTTTCATGTCTGCGGCCTTTTGCCGATCCACGACAATGAGTTCCTCCGGGGTTCCGGTTTCCCGGCTGATTTTGGTGTCGGTGATGCCGTCCACGTTACGGACGATTTCTTCAACCCGGCGGGAGAGGGCGTCGGACGTGTCAAGGTCATAGCCCCGAACTTCGACCTGGACGTTTTCATCTCCACCTGTTCCGATTCGAAGCAGAAAAAGCCCCTGTCCGGCACGCGTTCGGATTGTAACGCCCGGCATGGCGGTCAGTTTTTTGCGGAGGGCTGCCGCGATCTCATCGCTGGAGCGGGCTCGTTTTTTTACCGGGGTCAGCGCAATCCGCATCTCACCGGCATTGGATCCCCGGGCGCGCCAGGTGGATCCGCCGATAAAGGACACCGTGTTTTGGACTTCCGGTATCTCCCGGCCCACGATGTCTTCGATCTTTTGAAACGCCTGATCGACCAGATCGAGCCGTGTGCCCACAGCCATTTCCGCATAGACCCTCACCTCGCTTTCATCGGTGGCGGGCATCAGCTCAACGCCGACCAGCGGGATCAGCAAGAGGCTCCCCAGAAACACCAGAAGTGAGGCGCCCAACATCAGTGCCCGGTGGTCAAGGGCGAAGTGGAGGAGCTTTTTGTACCCGTTTTCCATCCAGGCAAAGAAGCGCCCCGTTACCTGAAAAATCCTCCCGCCGCTGGCCGCAGCACCCTCCGTTTCAACGATGACCGAAGCGCGAACCCGGGAAGACAGCATCGGCACAAGCGTCAGGGCCACGGCCAGAGAGCAGGCCAGTGAAAAAGCCACTACCCAGGAGAGTTGTTTGAACATAATTCCGGACATGCCGCGCACAAAAATAAGGGGTAAAAATACCACCAGAGTGGTCAAGGTACTCGCAATCACCGCGGCCACCACCTCCTGGCTGCCGTTTACGGCGGCTGATTCCGGGTCCTGGCCCGATTCTCTGAGCCGGTAGATGTTCTCGAGCACCACGATGGCATTATCCACCAGCATGCCGACACCGAGCGCCAGACCCCCGAGGGTCATCAGGTTCAGCGTAAACCCGCTGAAATACATCAGGGCGAAGGTGGCAACCACCGATATGGGGATCGAGGTCGCGATAATGGCGGTGCTGGGGATGTTTCTGAGAAAAAGCAGCAGTACGAAGACGGCCAGCACCCCGCCGTAGAGTACGGTCGCTCCCACGTTGGTGATGGAGCGCTTGATATAATCGGAGGTGTCGATGATCGTCGTGATCTGGAGCTGGGGGATGTCCCGGTTGATGCGGTCGATTTCCTCGAGCACCCCGGTTGCCACCTCAACGGTATTTTTTCCCGACTGTTTGTTGATCGAAAGGCGCACACCGGGCTTTCCATTTATCCGAACAATCCGGACTATTTTCTCCCAGGCGTCTTCGACAATGGCGATTTCTTTGAGTTGAATGGGCGCCCCTTCCCTGATGGCGACCACCGTGTCCCGCAATTCGTCCAGGCTGTCGTAAATCCCCGGGGTCCGGATGGTGATATCGAGCGACCCCTGCTCGATGGTGCCGGCCGGAAGGTTGATGTTTTCATCTCTGATGCGGTCGAGAAGCTGATCGATGGGCAGCCCCAATGCTTTAATCTTTTCTTCGTTGAGGTTGACGTGAATTTCACGTTCGAGTCCGCCCCGAATATCCAGAGAGGCCACCCCGGGAATTCGCTCGATCCGGTTTTTTACCTGGTTGTCGATAATTCTTCTGACCTGGATGGGGTCCAGGTTGCTGGACACGCCGAGGATGAGAATCGGAAAAGCGGCAAGGTCGAATTTCCGCAGCCTGGGCCGCTCACAATCGTCCGGAAGCAGCGGTATGACGCGATCCAGCCGGTCCCGGATATCGCTTGCGGCCGAATCAAGGTCCGTACCCCAGGTGAACGTCACCCGAACACTGCTCTGGCCTTCGGCGGAAACCGAGGTGACCTCCTCTACCCCCGGTACGGCGCTCATGGCCTCCTCGATGGGGCGGGTAATCAGTTCCTCAACCTCCTCGGGACTCGCGTTTTCGTATACGGTTGAAATGCTCAGCGTCGGGTAGGTGATATCGGGCATCAGGTCAATGGAAAGCCGGGAAAGGGAAACCCCGCCCAGAATGATGACGATCAGAAAGGCCATGACGGTCAACACCGGACGGCGTATGGAAAATTGAGAAATGTTCACTGCGTCTCTCCGGCAGCCGGCTTCGGATCCGGAAGGATGATGGCGGCACCATCCTCCAGTAGGTGATGGCCAAGCGTGACCACCGAACCGGTGATGTGCGGAGTCACGACTTCTGCCAGGGAACCGTTTACGATACCGACGGACACAGGAACGAACCGGGCTTTTTTCTCTTTGATATCGGCAATATAAACCCCGTACGTTCCGTTTCGCTTTACAATTGCCCCGACCGGAACCACGGTGGCGTTCTCATGCTTCTGGAATTGGATCTGAACCCGCACGAACATCCCCGGCTTGAGAAGCTGCTCCGCATTGGGGATTTCCACCTCAGCCCGGGCCTCCCGGGACTTTTCTTTCAGAAGGGGGGATATTCGGGTCACTTTTCCGGTAAAGACGCGCCCTGGAAAAGCATCGGTGGTAATGACCGCTTCCAGCCCGGCCTGAATTTTCGGATAGTCCCTTTCGATGACATGGATGGCGGCGATGAGGTTTCCGATATCGATAATGGATACGATCGGCGTGTTGGGCGCCAACAGGGCCCCTTCGTCCACAAATCTTTCTCCCACCACCCGGTGTCCCGCGGTGTGGTTTTCCGTCACCGTGATCCGGGCATAAGAAAGTCTTAAATTGGCCGTCTCCAGAGCCGCCTCATTTTGAGATATCTGGGCGACGGCGACTTTCACCTTCGCCAGCTGGGTCGTCAATTCAGACTCGGCGGTATCGAGCTGGGATTCGGAGATAATCTTCTTTTCACTCAGCGCGCGGGTCCGATTATACGACCGCTTTCCGCTCTCAAGGACGTCTTTGCGCTCCTGGAGGTTTGCCCGGGCAACCTCCAGTTCCGCCCTTGCCTGAATGACCTGCTGCCGGTATTCATCATCGTCGAGCACGGCCACCAGTTGCCCGCCGTTGACCGTGTCGCCGATATCGACCAGTATTTTTTCGAGCCGCCCGGCGATTTTCGGTGCCAAAACAAATTCGGATGACGGATACAGCGACCCGGTAAAGTTCCCCATTTCACGGATGTCGGCTTTTTTTACAGGGGCGACCTCGACGGCAACGGCAACGTTCTGCCCCTGGCTTTTCATGTCTTTCCGGTAAGCAGATGTTTTTAAATAAATCCGCCATGTCAGAAAGCCGAGACCCGCCAGGACAATGATGGTAACAATGAATTTTTTCATGATTTGAGGTTATGAAACCATTTCTAATGATTAATCTTATTTTCGGACAATTTCAATGAAATATTACCGGAGAATGCGAAGGAGAATGCCGGGACCGCGTCAGAGAAGGCGAAGATGAACGGCAGAATGAAATCAAGGGTTCCGGTGTCGAAGCCCCGGATTCTTACCCGGATGCGCCCTGGGCGAAATCCAGAAATGAACAGCCCGGCGTTTTCGGCGGTCATGTATAAACCCGGAGTTGCCATCACATGCGCAGTTTAATAAGGATCCAACTATAACATCAAAAGACAGATTCTCTAAAGAATCCAAAACAAAAGGGGCGGCCGATTCGACCGCCCCTTTCTAATTCATTTTGAAGCTCCGAACTATTTAATCCCGGCGTGGTAATCCTGCAAAGACCTTACCTTTGCCCGCCCTTTTTTTCTTTCGACAATGCCCTTGGCAGCGGCCATGGCAGCGGCCGTGGTGGTGATGTACGAGACCTTGTACCGGATTGCAGACTTTCGGATATAGGAGTCGTCGTCCTTGCTCTCTTTCCCGCTGGGTGTGTTGATGATCAGCTTGATTTCCTTGTTTTTTATCTCGTCCACGATGTCGGGCCGGCCATACCCCAGCTTGTTAATGGGAGTGGAATCGATGCCGTTTTCCGCAAGAAAAAGATGGGTCCCGTTTGTTGCCCGGATCTTGAAACCGATCTCCTGGAACAGGCGGGCCGGTTCCAAAACACCCGGTTTGTCCCGGTTGGCGACGGTTATCAGAACGGTCCCTTCGGTCGGCAATGTTACCTGGGTCGCCTCCTGGGCTTTGAAAAAGGCCAGGCCAAAGGAATCCGCCAGGCCCAGCACCTCGCCCGTGGAACGCATTTCAGGTCCTAAAAGCGGGTCCACTTCGGGCAGCATGTTGAAGGGAAAGACCGCCTCTTTGACACCGAAATGAGGTATGGGCTTCTTTTGGAGTTCAAGTTCGGACAGGCTTTTCCCCAGCATGACCTGGGTGGCCAGCCTGGCCATGGGTATGTTGCAGACCTTTGAAACAATGGGCACGGTTCGCGAAGCCCTGGGATTGGCCTCCAGGATATAGACCGTATCGTCGGAAATGGCGTACTGAATGTTCATCAGTCCGACGACGTTAAGCTCCATGGCGATTTTGCGGGTATATTCGTTGATAGTTTCGATATGTCTCGGCGGGATGCTGATAGGGGGGATGACGCATGCGGAGTCTCCGGAATGGATACCGGCCAGCTCGATGTGCTCCATTACCGCAGGAACAAAAGCATCGTTACCGTCTGCGATGGCGTCCGCTTCTGCCTCGATGGCGTTTTCAAGGAATTTGTCGATCAAAATGGGCCGTTCGGGCGAAACGTCCACCGCAACGGCGACGTAGCGCAGCAGCATCTCCTCGTCCAGAATGATTTCCATGGCCCGTCCGCCCAGAACATACGAGGGGCGAACCATCAGAGGGTAACCGATCTTATTGGCGATTTCCAGCGCCTCCTCAACCGTGCTGGCAATGCCGGATTCCGGCTGCGGAATTCCCAGCTTGCGCATCAATTTGCGGAATCTGTCCCGGTCTTCAGCCAGGTCGATGGTATCCGGTGACGTTCCCAGAATGTTGACCCCGGCTTCGGCCAGTTCATTGGCGATGTTCAGCGGTGTCTGACCGCCGAACTGCACAATGACCCCTTCCGGCTTTTCTTTCTCGTAGATACTCAGGACATCCTCAACGGTCAGCGGTTCAAAATAGAGTTTGTCCGAAGTGTCATAGTCCGTGGAAACGGTTTCGGGGTTGCAGTTGATCATGATGGATTCATACCCTTCGTCCCGGATGGCAAATGCAGCATGCACACAGCAATAATCGAACTCGATCCCCTGTCCGATCCGGTTCGGCCCGCCGCCGAGCACCATCACTTTCTTTCTGTCGCTGACTCTCACCGAGTCGGGTGCGTTGTAGGTGGAGTAGTAATAGGCCGCGTTTTCCACACCGCTGACCGGAACCGCCTCCCAGGCTTGCGCCATGCCAATTGAGATACGCTTTTTTCGGATGTCCTTTTCACGGATGTTCAGCAGCTGTGACAGATATTTGTCCGAAAATCCGTCTTTTTTGGCCTGAACCAGCAGCTCGTCCGGCAGCCCTTGGCCTTTATATGTCAGGATCTTTTCTTCAAGTTCCACCAGTTCCTTCATCTGCTCGATAAACCAGGGTTTGATGTGGGTGATTTTGTAAAGGGTCTGTACATCGGCACCCTTGCGCAAGGCTTCGTACATCAGAAATTGTCGCTCGCTGGTGGGCGTACCCAGCATATTCATCAGTTCTTCCAAAGATTTTTTGTTGAAATTTTTGGCAAACCCGAGACCGTATCGATTGATTTCAAGCGATCGAATCGATTTTTGAAGCGATTCTTTGTAGTTCTTTCCGAGACTCATCACCTCGCCCACGGCACGCATCTGGGTTCCGAGTTTGTCTTCAACGCCCTCGAATTTTTCAAAAGCCCACCGGGCGAACTTGACAACAACATAGTCGCCGGAAGGGGTGTATTTCTCCAGGGTGCCGTCCCGCCAGTACGGAATCTCATCCATGGTCAATCCCCCGGCAAGCAGCGAAGAGACAAAGGCGATGGGGAAGCCGGTGGCCTTGGAAGCCAGAGCGGACGAGCGGGAGGTCCGGGGATTGATTTCGATGACCACTACCCTGCCTGTTTTAGGGTCATGCGCAAACTGGATGTTCGTACCACCGATAATCTCAATGGCCTCCACGATGTCATAGGAATATTTCTGGAGTCGTTTCTGCAGATCGGGATCAATGGTCAGCATGGGGGCGGTGCAGTAGGAATCGCCGGTATGCACGCCCATTGCGTCGACGTTTTCAATAAAACAGACGGTGATCATCTGGTTTTTTGCATCCCGGACAACTTCAAGCTCAAGCTCTTCCCAGCCCAGGACCGATTCTTCCACCAAAACCTGGTTGACAATACTTGCCGAGAGCCCGCGGGCGGCCACGGTGCGGAGTTCCTCCACATTGTAAACCAGCCCGCCGCCCGTTCCGCCCATGCAGTATGCCGGGCGAATTACCACGGGGTAGCCCAATTCTTCGGCCACTCTTTCCGCATCTTCGACGCTGGTCACCGCTTCGCTTCTCGGCATGTCGATACCGAGTCGATTCATGGTCTTCTTGAATGCCGTTCGGTCTTCACCGCGTTCAATGGCGTCGATGTTCACACCGATGACCCGGACACCGTATTTGTCCAAGACCCCGGCTCTGGCCAGCTCGGAGGACAGGTTCAGACCGGTCTGGCCGCCCAGGTTCGGCAGCAGGGCATCCGGCCGCTCGGCCGCTATAATATCCTCCAGCGTTCGAAGGTTGAGCGGTTCTATATATGTCACGTCGGCCATGCCCGGGTCCGTCATAATCGTTGCCGGGTTTGAATTGACCAGTATAATTTCATAGCCGAGACTGCGCAGGGCTTTACAGGCCTGGGTGCCTGAATAATCGAATTCGCAGGCCTGGCCGATGATAATCGGCCCCGATCCGATAATTAACACCTTGTGAATGTCGTCGCGTTTGGGCATATACTTTCCTTCCTTTCGTATTTTTTCTTAAACAATATCAAAAAGTTGTGTCAATAATAACTGCTCTCGTCCCAGCAATGGGTACACAGTTTATCTTTGGGCAGGCCGATGGCTCCCACAAGGTTTTCCAGTTTTTGATATTTTAAGGTGGTGAGCCGCAGCCGCTGCCGTATTCTGTCCACCATTGCCGCGTTTTTTTCGGAGCTCGAGGTGGCATATTCGGCTAAAAATTTGTCTTCAAGGCCTTCGAGTTCCTTTATGGCTTTCCGTCCCGCAAGATCCAGTGTTGACCGGGACGTTGAAAAATTGAGAAAGTCACAGGGATAAATCAGGGTCGGGCATGCCGGCCGCATGTGCACCTCCAGAGCGCCATAGTCGAATAACACCTGTATGTTGTCCTGCAACTGAGTGCCTCTTACGATGGAGTCTTCACAAAACAGGATCTTTTTCCCCTCGATCAGCTCTTTAATGGGGATCAGTTTCATTTTTGCCACCAGGTCCCTGGTACTCTGAACCTGGGGCATAAAACTTCTCGGCCACGTGGGGGTGTATTTGGTAAAAGGTCTTATGTATGGGATTGTCCTTTCGTTTGCGTAACCGATCGCGTGCCCGATGCCGGAATCCGGAATCCCGGAAACACAGTCAATCTCGACATCATCCTCTCTGGCAAGCGCCGAGCCGCATCGATAACGCACGGATTCGACATTTATGCCTTCATAACTGGACGCGGGAAAGCCGTAGTAAACCCACAGGAACGCGCAAATCTGCATGTTTTCCCCGGGCTTCTTTTTTTGCTCGTACCCGTCCTCGGTCACAAAAAGAATCTCCCCCGGACCCGGGTAGTAATCCGTTTCAAAGCCAAGATTGGCAAACGCGCATGTTTCGGAAGATGCCGCATAAGCGCCGGCTTTCTTGCCGATAACGATCGGCGTTCTGCCCAATTTGTCCCGGGCGGCATAAATGCCGTTTTCCGTCAGGATGAGCATGGAGCAGGAACCGGCAATCATTTCCTGGGCATGCCGAATGCCGTCCTCAAAGGAACCTTTCGAACAGATGAGTGTTGCGACGACCTCGGTCGGATTGAAATCCCCGCCGCTTGTTTCAGAAAAATGCATATTCCGTTGAAAGGCATTGTTTGCGAGTTCGGCAATATTATTTATTCTGCCCACCGTAACGATACCGAACTTTCCCAGGTGGGATCCGATGATCAGCGGCTGGGCGTCCGTATCGCTGATCACACCGATGCCCTTGTTGCCTTTCAGGCCAGGAAGATCGGGTTCGAATTTCGACCGGAAATAGTTGTTTTCGATATTATGGATGGCACGTGAGAACCCATTGGCGGTGAGGGTGGCAAGCCCGCCCCGTCGGGTCCCGAGATGAGAATGATAATCCGTTCCGTAAAACAGGTCGGTGACACAATCTTTTTTTGAAATTGTTCCAAAAAATCCGCCCATAATATGCCCCTTTTTCATTGTTAGGTTGAAAAATTTGCCCGATTTATAGTTGGTCTTAAAAAAAAACTCAACTATTAAGTGTCACTATTTTTTTGCCGCAAAAGAGGACGGCCTTAAATCGTTCATTATTTGCGCTGTCCGATGGAGGGCCTCAGGGATGGGAGGGCGGAAGCTTTTATCAATGGGAGGGGAGTTAATGTTGAAACACGCCGATGCTGTTCGCTCGGAGGATTTAACCGGGCGAGCTTTTTCGGTTCATTCTGAAACCCTTTCTGGAAACCACTGGAGTCCCGATCAGAGCATGTCGCCGCATGCGGGCTGCAGTTCTAGTGGATATACTCCTGCCCGGATTCACCGCAGTTGGTATAAAAATACTCGGCGGCTTCTTCAACAGAATCAAATAATATCCAGTCTCTTCTAATGGTGGTGCCGGACCGGTTTCGCGTACGCTCGATGACCGTGCTCCCGTGATATTCGAAAGAATCGTGATAGTCGTGATAAATTTCCTGTTTTGTCATTTTGATCAATGCTCCAGAAGTTCCATCTGCCGGGGATGCAATAAACACGGTTGATATAAATAAAGATCGGCCATGGCCAGCTGTTTTCCGCAGCACGGGCATCGAGACAGGCAATCTTTAATGCTGTCAGCGCTCGATCTGAAAATGACCCGGCAGTCCATATTGTAAAATTGATAGTGGGCCCACACCGAACACCCGCACGCGCAAAATCGTTGTTGCATTTTCATCTCCTTTTGTTTATATATGCTCGCTGGTGTTCATATAATTAAACACCGCAGGCAAAAATTTTTACCGGAACTCCCTGCAAATCCATACGACCTTTCCAATAATACGGACGCTGTCAATCTCGTGCTTTTCAAGGTATATGGGGGCGTAATCCGTGTTGTCACTCATCAGGACAAGCTTGTTTGGATGCTTTTCCAGACGCTTGACCATTATGGTGTCATCGACACCTACGGCATATACGGCGCCTGCCAGAACATCCCTCTGGGATTCGTCGATAAGGATGGTGTCACCGTCCTTAATTTCCGGCTCCATGCTGGTGCCGAAGATATTCATCAGCACCATTTTGTTTAGCGTTCCTTTTGTACTCAACCAGTCCTTTCGGAAAGCATAGTATCCCTCGATTTCCGATCCGACTTCAAAAGATCCGCCTCCCGCGCTCAACCGTGCTTTAACTTTGGGGATATTCATAAATTCCGAATCGCCAAGCGCGGGGTGTTTCAAAAATGCATTGCCGACCCCCGTTTCAACCCACTCCGGATTTAAGCCAAAGGACCGGTAAAGCTGGAGTATCCACTTCTCAGGGATGGAATCCTTTTTTCTGGCCTGGGTAATTGCCGACCGGTTTATCTTTAAAACCGAAGCGAGTTCGGTCTGTGAAGTGATGCCCGTGGCTTTGAAAACCCGGTTGATGAATGACTCGAATTTGCCGATAATCATATTTTTCACCTGAATTTTTTTTTGTTCAAATCGTTGTTTATCCTTATAAACACATGTTGATATATATTGCAACATATTTTTTTAGACTTGTAAAAAAAAATCGATCTCTCGAAGTGTCGCACAAAGAAATAGGGCATTATTTTTTGACCCGGTATCTTCTTTGTATTATATTCTGTGATAAAATCATCACATGCGTGACCCAAAATGCAGTCATTGTGATTTTTTCCCAAAGGAAATATAATGATTAAAAAAATCGTTTCAGGCGGTCAAATCGGCGTCGAGCAGGCTGCTCTGGATATCGCCATAAAGCTGGGTGTTTACCACAGCGGGTGGATTCAAAAAGGTCGAAGAACGGAAAGCTGGACACTTCCGGAAAAATATCAGCTTAAAGAGATGACCACAGCCAGTTACAAAGAACGAATCGAAAGAAATGTAATCGACTCGGACGGAACACTTATCATCTCTCACGGAAGACTGGCGGGCGGCGCCGATTACAGCCGGAAAATGGCCGAAAAGCACAACCGCCCGTGCCTGCACATCAATCTCAAAGAAACCCCCGGTTTTTTTGCAGCATCCGCAATCAACACCTGGGTCGGGGAAAAAGACATAGAAGTTCTGAACGTAACCGGCCCCAAGGCAAGTGAAGATCCTGAAATATACAAAGCAGCCATGGATATTCTTGAAAGCGTTTATTATTTGGGTGAAATGGATCAGAAGACCGTTGCATTTGACAGCTTGCATGCGGCTGATTTGCCGAGAAGGCAACCGGAACTTTCAGGCTATCCAAAAACCGTGGATGAGGCGGTGGATCGCCTGATTTCCGAATTGCAGTTGAAGGACCGGACGACCCTGTCCAATATGTCGGCAGAAGAGGTTGCCGCTTTAAACCGGACGTTAGGCAAATATGTCAGAGACAATTTCGGGCTGTGGCGGGATAACCCGGCGCTGATCGAGTCCTGTCGGCGGATATCGAAAACGGATGTATCCAATGAAGATGTCGCGTCGATGGTCATTCTGATCGCATTGTGGGAGAAATTGCGGGAAACGCATCGGTTGCGGGTTATAAAATGACGAATTTCTGCTTACAGCAAATTGGTTCTCATGTCGAAATCAATTCTCCGAACGGTTTCCATATCAACATTGAACGGTATCCCCGGCAAGATGGGTAACGCCAACGGGCTGCCATAAAAAGGCGTGTCCTTGATCTTGATGTTGTATGCGATGACCATCAGCTTTTCCAGCGTCAAAACATCCTGAATGTTATAGGCCAGCAGGGTTTCCAGTGCCTTTTCATTTCTATTTCTCTGATAGTCATGCAAAAAGTCGTTAAGGTTCCGGCCGTTAATGTAATAGGCGACAGTGCTGCCGTTATACAGCGCAATGGTCGTTATTTCGTTTTCCCAGCTATCCAATCCCGTTGTTTCAATGTCCAGGTAAACCGTCGAGTTTCTGAATTCAGGAAAGAAGCGCCAGTGAAGACCGGACGGTAACAGATCGGAAAAATAGTTTGGATTGTTGGTTTCAAGGTGGTGACGCGATTCTTTAAGGCATCTGGTTATGCTGTTCAACCGGGGGCGGGCCAGGCGAACCGGGCAATCTTCCGCGATATCTCGCCAGTGATGAACGCCGGATTCCCAAAGGCGCCGTTCGGTCTTAGTCCCGATGCCGGGTATGTGGAGAAACGTATTTTTAAGCATTGTCACAAGACCCTATTCAGGTTGTACCTGAATATGGCATGAAAATTAATGAGCAGTTCGTTTTTTATGAATTTTTCGTAAGAAACTCAGGCAATGCACCTTAACACTTTGACAACTATATCCATGTATTATATTGGAATATTATTCTTCAAAGACAAAACAGTGTCGATTCCGGCACAGAATCTCTTGTTTTCGAGTGAAATCAAGATGCGATAAAGGCGTAAAAATCCTTATTGCAAATATACTAAATTACATCAAGTAACAAAAGGGGGTTCCGAAAATGAAATGGTTTCTGTATGCAATTAGCTTGATCTGGATCGCGTTTGGCACATGGGCGATTCTTTACACGGGTGAAACCAAAGATTTTTATAAACGTTTGGTCAACGAGGTTGATCACAGAATTCTTTCAGTCTTGCCGTTCATTGGCGGCATTCTTTTTTTGTTTGCAGCATCGGCAAGCCGCAATCCGGCGGTTATAAGATTCATCGGTATCGTGGCGCTGATCAAAGGAGTGTTTATATTCTGGAATCCCAACAATTTGTATGACGAGGTCGCGAAATGGTTTTCTAGCGCTGTGTCCGACCAAACCTTCAGGTTGTATGGCATTATTGCCTTGATTTTAGGGACGGCTGTACTGTCTTGGATCATATAGAAGTCATCAGCTATGAACATTTGGGAAGACATGGACGATCAGGTGCCGGGCGGTGTCTACCTGTGTCAAATCAATGAAAACGTTTCCTGCGGCGCATGCTGCGGGCTTTACAACGTGGCCGACCCGTCCAGAGAAAGCCTGACCCGGGTGCTGGCGCGACGCACGGCGGTGTTTGAAACGGTTCCCAGGGGCTGCGACGCGATAGAAGACTTCGGGAGGCAGATGGCCGCTGAAGCAGGCGCCGGCAGGCTCTTTCCCGAATTCCATCACTGTCCTTACACCGGCCTGATCGGTCCGAATCGATCCCGGGTCGGATGCCTGCTTCACCCCCATGCGGATGGAAACGGCGGGGCCGATTTGAGGGGGTTGAGCTATTACGGGGGTATGGCCTGCAGGCGCTATTTCTGCCCCACCTATCACCGGACGCCGAAGCCGATGAAGGAACTGATTCGCCGTGGCGCTTTCGACTGGTATGCCTACGGACTGATCATTACCGAAGCAGACTGTCTTTGTGCGATCTTTGATCGCCTCCCTGCAAGGGGCCGCGATGCTTCCGGGTTTTTATTTCGGAATGACAACGGAGCACGCCTGGAGTGTGCCCGGCAGCTGATAAATCTGAAGCTCACCTGGCCGTTTCAGCCGAATTCCGCGACCGATCGCGTCAATTATTTTTTCAAAGACCGGCTGTACCAAAAGCCTGATATCCATTACGGTGAAACCGGTGCGGACCGATCCCGGTATGATGATATTCTTAAAAACCTCGTCTCCGTATTTCACAACGGAGAGCAGCTGCGCCGGGCGGAAAGAATGATCGACGACCTGATAGACCGGCTGTCTTGTGAACTCTTGCCGACTTAAAAGTCGAACGTCTGCAATTGGTGGACTTGTGTAAACAAGCTGTCATGTCAAAAAAACTTCAAGACATCGTCATTCCCAAAGAGGCCGCCGTATTCTGGCTCGACAGGAACGGATGCTGGCGAAATGAGAACGGAAAATTCCGGCGCAAGAAAATAATAGACTTTTTTCATTCATCCATAAGAAGAGACCGTTCAGGCTATTATGTGACTCAGATAAGAGAGCATTTTAGAGAAAAGGTCTATTTTAGATATGAAGATACCGCCCTGTTCGTTTTTGACGTCCTGAAGGACGAAGCGGTTACACTGGTGTTGAACACCGGGAAAAAGATTACGCTGAAACCGAAAAAACTGCTGATTATGGGTGACGACCTTTACATGAAATCAGGAGAAGAACTCGTGAAATTCGTCGAGCGCGGTCTTATGAAGATATCCGATTTTCTGGAGTATGACGGCGATCAGTATTTTATAAAGGTAAAAAACCGGCGATACAAGATCCATGAAAGGAGAGCGTTGTGCCGAACCCGATCCGGCAGCATGCCATAGAGGGCCTTAAAAAAGGGGATTCGTTTGCATACTCCCGAACATTTACCCAAGAGGAGACGGAGATCTTCGGCGACATCACCCGGGACTACAACCCGGTGCACTATGATCTCCGCTGGACCGAAGTCAAAGGATTCAAGGGCCTTGTCTGCCACGGTCTCATCGTCGGATCAATGATCTGCGAGTTCGGCGGCCAGGTGGGGTGGCTGGCGACGGGAATGAATTTTAAGTTCATAAGGCCGGTCTATTTCAAGAACACGATCACCTGCAGGATTACGATCACCGGCATCGAAGATTCCGGTCGGGCCACGGCTGAGGCGATTTTTACCAATGACGCCGGCGAACAGGTCTGTTACGCGCATTTGACGGGGAGGGTTCCCCTCGACACGGAACGTGAAATTCTGAGGAAGATGGTTGCGGAAGGGGATCCAACCAATAAGTTGGCCTAATTTACAGGATCGTTCTTTACTTGCCTTCTCTTATCAGCGCCGCTGCTATTTCCAAATCATAGGCGGCGTTCGGATCGAAATCGCTTTTTTTGTCAAACATGGCCGAGGCCTGTTTGACGGCATCGTAGGGAACCCAGCCGTGCTGTTCCCAGAGTTGGGGTTCGTCGGTGTTCCAGAGCCTGAAGCAAACCTCCCCGGCTTTTTTGCGGACATACATGCGAACTCTTTTATTGTAGGGAAACGGGTAATAGTAGAGTCCCCGATTGTCTTTCATGGATTTTCCTCCTTACTTATTTTCTCCGCTCATTAACATAACACTTCAGCGGTTGCAAAAAATATCTGTCAGCGGCGGCGGAAAACATAACCGTTCCCTGTTGATCAGCGATCTGTCATAGCGGTATTGAAGCGTACCCTGCAGCAAGACTTGTCGGCGAGGAGGTCGACTGAGGCTCACTCGAAGCCCTCAAGTCGAGTCGCTGCGGGGAATGCGCTCGCTTTTTCGGTTCAAAATAGCGTTCTGTTTCCATGGATTTATTGCAGGAAATCGTCCGGTGTGATATTGTTTTCGACATGACAAAAGACATCCGAGATAAGGCCAATATCAACCATGAAGATGTCGTCGGGTTGAATTTTATTCGATCGCAGGGTGCGTATGTGTTCCGAAAATACTATAATCAGGGATTGCGCTCCCAGATCATGGAGGTGTTGGACCCGCATGATCTCGAGAAACAAAGCAAGGGGGAATCTCGAGATGGGATCCTGTATTTTCCATGGGCCAGACCGTTTAGAATGCTTCGGATATTCAGAACCCGATTCGATTCCCTGGAAGATGTGTCTGAAGAAATACGGAAGTTAAGGATTGTTGAAAAATACCTGCCGCGATATTCCTATGCAAAGTCCGAAGAATTTATCGTGGATTATATCCGGAAGGGAGAACGTGATTACCTTCTTTGCGGTCTTCAAGAATATATTGATGGCGAAGTGTTAAACCCGTGGAGTCTTACCCATCAATATTACCTGAAAAATATTTTTGCCTCCATGCAGGATGAAGGACGCTTTACGTCCGGCATGACAACGGAGCAATTGATTCAAAGAGTTCGCAAGACCACGGAAAACTTTGTGGACAGCGTTAAAAAGATGATCCTGGAAGAAAACATTGTCCCTGATCTCGCGGGGGTGGCGAACCTTCTCCTCACCCCGGCGGGAAACATTAAACTCGTAGACATCAACAATATTTCCGAGGTCGAATTCAAGGCGGAGGTCAATCTCGACGATAAAAAATATCCCGTATGCGATAAATCCATTGAAGCAATATCAATGCTCGAACAGCACCTGCTCAAACGATCCATTGATATGACAGAAAAAATATACCGGATATTTCTCGATCCTCAACGGATGAAGGCGGTCAAAGAAATAGAGGAAGAATTTCATCGTTCAATGAAAAATGAAGAAGAGTGGAGTCCGTCATAATCGTAAAATCGCCGGTTTTTTGAAAACCGGGGATGGAAAAGATCCGTCCGTCTAAAGGTACGTCTCCAGCACCGTTTCCAATTGCTCGAAGTAACCGCTATAAAAGTGATCGGCGCCCCGAATAATTTCGAAATGCGCATGGGTGTTCCAGGCGGGCAGCATTTTTTCGATCAGCTCCGGAGGCGCAATCTCGTCCCGACTCCCGGTGACAACGAGCTTCAGGCAGTCTATGGCGGCAACGTTTTTAAAATCCATGAACCCGACGGGGGGCGATACCATGATCATGCGATCTACGGGCGCGTCTTGCTGAACGGCATGAAAATTAACCCATGCGCCAAAAGAGTACCCTGCCAGGTCGATGGTTTTCAATCCGAATTCGCTCAGGCAGAGTATGGCGGATCGCACGTCCTGCTGTTCACCGGCGCCGTTGTCATAACAGCCCTGGCTGTTCCCGACGCCCCTGAAATTGAATTTAAGCGTTGTGTATCCTTTTTTCCGGTAGGCGTGAACAATGGATTCCACCCCGGCTGAATGCATGTCTCCGCCGTAAAGGGGGTGGGGATGGCTCACGACCACCCCGCTGTCTGACGTTCGCCTGTCGAGCAGGCCCTCGATTTGGAACTCATCGGACCGGAACAAAATCCTTTCTGCCATTTTATTCCCCAGTCAAATCATCACAGAAGTTTCAGCTGCTTCACCAGCGCTTCGAATTCGGGCTCCGAAACCTGATGCCACGGTGAGACAGGGACAAACCGGAGGTGGGATTTTACCGTGGGCGAGAACACCTTGCCCGCGGCAATATCGGGCGTTTTCATTATATACTTATATTCACCGCCAAAATCCAGGAGCAGATCCAGATCCTCGCTGTTGTCCAACAGTTCCACCATGTGAACGTTCAGAATTATTCCTGTGCCGTTTAACTGTTTTTTACCGCCGCTTCCGCTGTAAACAGTCACAATGGTTTTCTCCAGGGCGGCCGCCGTTTTATCCCCGGTTACCAGAAACGCCTGTTCAACCAGATAGGCCGCATTTTCAAATGGGATCCATTCGCTCATTTTTAGTTTTCCCTCGTTAAATCCGCCATTATGTAAAGAATCCGGGCCCAGAGGACCAGGTTTGCAAGGACTAAATCAAAGCATCGGCTAATGAAAGCCATTTCATTCGTTGAATTTTTGGTCCCAGTCAAATTCGCGTCCGGTAACCGTGTCTTCCATTCGTTGAACGCGGCGGTTTAAGCGGTCATAACGGCGTTTTATCCGTTGAAATGCCCATTTGCGAGAGTTGAGATAACTGTCATAAAATTCCTGGTCCTCTTCCGTCTCGAAGGGCCGGACCGGTTCGGGTTTCATCAGGAGAAACGCCGCGAGATATAGCCCGGAAATGGGCCATAAACCGGTTAATATGAATAACACGACAAGGAGAATCCGTATCCAGAATACACTAAAATCAGCATAATCGGCCAGACCTTTGCACACACCGAGAAGAACGCCGCTGCGTGAACGATACAAGCCGCGGTCATTTCTGTATCTTAATCTGCTCATCTGTTTTCAGTCCTTTTCATGCCTGTCCATGAGAATTGTTTCAAGGGCTTCAACCCGTTCCTCCATTTTTGAAAGGCCCTGATGAATTTCCTGTATCATCCGTGTTTCTTCCGTCTGCCGGCGGCTGCCTTCCGGTGACAGCCCGTTGTGGCGAAGCTTGATCGCCATAAGGATTGTACCGCCGATCACAGCCAGAGCCAGGACGAGGCCTCCAAAAACGATAGCAACGATAAAAACAATATTCATGATGGTTTTGCTCCGTGTGAGAGTTGCGGGACTATTGTTCCAAACCTCATGGCCACAGGGGACACGGCGCGAAAGCAATGCCCGAAACGATTTCCGGACGATGCTCCCTTACTGTCCGGGTCCGGAATATTCTTGCCGGCAAACCGGGTGTTTTGCACCCGGTTGCAGCCTCACGCCACCCGCTCAGCGGGTGGTGGTTGACTTCAGGGCGGCCAGCTCTCTTTCAATGTCGTCATCATTGACCAGCGTTTCAAAATCCTCTTCCAGGGTCGGCTTCCTGCTGAAATTAACCAGGTCCGCCTCAGCCTCCATCCGTTCGATTCGACTTTCAAGCTCGTCGAATTTTGCAATGGTTTCGAAATTGTCCGCCCGGCGGATTTCTTCCTGGGCGCGCTTTTTCCGCCGTGCCCGTATGTGACGCTGAACAAGCATCCGCTGCTTTTCCCGGGCCTTGGTGAGTTTGTCTTCGAGCTGCCGGATGTCGTCCTGATATTGTATAACCATTTCGTCGTGCTCGGTCAACTCCCGTTCGAGGGAATCGATCATTTCTGCAAAACGGCGCTTTTCCTTTAAAGCTTCCCGTGCCAGGTCGTCCCGGCCCTTGTTTACCGCGAGCAGGGCACGTTCTTCCCAGTATGCCACGCGGGACCTGACTTCATCCAGCTGGCGCCGAACCTTTTTCTTTCCGGCCAGGACCCCGGCGCAAGAGGCTTTGAGTTCAACCAGCGTATCCTCTATTTCATGGATCATAAGCTTTACCAGCTTCTCGGGATCTTCTGCCTTGTCCAGCATGGCATTGATATTTGAACTGATGATATCGCGAAATCGAGTAAATATTCCCATAATCTTAACCTCCATTCCTGTTACGGTTTACAGGTCTATGGAGCACGAACCGTGCCACCCCGAACTTTTTTAGAAAAAACCAGTGTTTTCCGGAGGTTTTTTAACTTGACGATGTGGCGGCATTGGTGGTATAAATGGCCATAAAATGGCACATATGACCAAAAAACAGCAAAAAAATCATGAAGAAGCGTGAGTTTTTACACAGACAGGAAAGCCGGGCCGCCTCACCCGCGGTGCGTATCGATGCCCTGGGTCAATCGGAAGCCTTTCTGGAATTTCAGGAACGCCTTTCCCGTGTCGCGCCCATTGATCGCCCCGTGCTGCTCGTCGGGGAGCGGGGTACGGGAAAGGAACTGGCAACGACCCGGTTGCATTTCCTTTCACTTCGATGGAAGGGCCCGTTTGTGGCCCTCAATTGTTCGGCGCTGGCGCCTTCGTTGATAGAGGCGGAATTGTTCGGTTATGAAAAAGGGGCGTTTACCGGCGCCCTTCAGCAGCGAACCGGCAGATTTGAAGCCGCAAACGGCGGCACCCTTTTCCTGGATGAAATCGGCAATATTCCCTTGGAAGTGCAGGAAAAAATACTTCGGGTCGTTGAATACGGGGCATTTGAAAGGGTCGGCAGTTCGGTACCCGTTGAGGTGGATGTGAGAATCACGAGCGCCACCAATGCCGACCTCAAGGGCCTGGCAGAGAACGGCCGTTTTAAAAGAGACCTGCTGGACAGGCTGTCTTTTGAAGTTCTTTTTTTACCGCCCCTGCGGGAACGAAAGGGGGATATCCTTCTGCTGGCCAATCATTTTGCCCACAGGATGGCTTTTGAACTGCGCCGCGAGGAGATTCCCGTTTTCAGCAGCGCTGCCGAAGACGCGCTCGAGATCTACGCCTGGCCCGGGAACATCCGGGAATTAAAAAACGTGGTGGAGCGGGCGGTCTATCGGTCGGATTCCGATGTGATAACCGATGTCGAATTTGATCCGTTTTACCGTCCCCCCCCCGACCGCTGCCTGGCGCCTGCCGGGGATAAAGAGACTGAACCCGCGGTATTCGCCGTATCCGATTTTGCAGGACAGCCTCTGAAATCGGCGGTCAAAAGACTGGAAATTCACCTGCTCAAAAGCGCTCTCGAAACGGCGAGATACAACCGGAAAAAGGCCGCCGAAAGCCTGGGATTGACCTATGACCAGTTTCGTGGTTTGTGCCGAAAATATGGGGATGAGATTGAATAAAAAACCGGGGTTTTCGCGTCAGATACCGTTCAGGCGGGGAGTCCCTGTTTTAAACTGGCGGGTGGGGAACCAGACCGGTACCCAGCCCTCGACGCTGGTGTCGTGAGCGTTCCACGCGTCCTCCGGCCTTACACCGGTCGGAACGGTTTCCCAATCGATAGGCGGGAATGCTGTTTTTTTGAGGGTTTCCCCTTGACATTCATTGCCTACGCTGTAGTATGAATTTAGCTGTTTTTTCAAGATTCTATATCAAATCACTTCATGCTGAAAAAGTAAACCAATGCCTTCAACCAAATCCCAACACCATTTTCTGTACCGACTTTTCCCCTTTTTGACCTGGTACAGGGGGTATCAACTATCGACGTTTCGCAGTGACGCACTGGCCGGCATAACGGTTGCCGTGGTGCTCATCCCCCAGGCAATGGCCTATGCCATGCTGGCCGGGCTGCCCCCTGTCTACGGGCTTTATGCGGCTGCCGTGACACCTCTCATCGGCGCGCTGTGGGGCAGTTTGCGCCAGCTGGCCACCGGCCCCATCGCAATTATGAGCCTGCTTGTCCTGACGACCCTCACGCCCATTGCGGACCCCGGAAGCGAGCAGTTTGTTCAACTGGCCTTTCTGCTGGCCTTTCTAGTGGGGATTTTGTATCTGATCATCGGGATATTCCGTTTGGGTCTGGTCATGTTTTTTATTTCCCACTCTGCCGTTAAAGGGTTTACCGCTGCCGCCGCATTGATCATCATCGCAACGCAGCTGCCGCATTTTTTAGGCATCAGTACGTCCCGGCACGAGTACATCTTGCCCCGGCTCGTGGAAATAGTAAAAGGCTTGCCGGATTTAAACCTTCACACCACCGGGGTCGGTCTTCTGGCCATGGGGGTTATCTTCGGCGTTCAAAAGATTCGCAAAAGTTTCCCCGCGGGGCTCATTGCCATGGTGGGCGCTACGGTTTTGGTTATCTTCGCTGAATTGCACCTGAAAGGGGTAGCCGTTATCGGTAGGATTCCCAGCGGCCTGCCGCATCCGGCGCTGCCGCCGCTGGATTTAGAAACCATCAGTTCCCTCCTGGGTCCAGCCGTTGTGATCGCCCTGGTGAGTTTTGCGGAAACCTATTCAGTGGGAAAGGCCATTTCTTCAAAAACCAAGCAGAAGGTGGGTGTGGATCAGGAGTTCATCGGCCAGGGGATGGCCAATCTCATCGGGTCCTTTTTTCAGAGCTATCCTGTGAGCGGTTCTTTTTCCCGAACGGCGATTAATTATGCTGCAGGCGCAAAAACAGGTGTCTCCAGTGTCATCTCGAGCCTGAGTGTCATTTTGGCGCTGCTGTTTCTGACGCCGCTGTTTACCTATATTCCCAAAGCAGCGCTTGCCGCTCTGGTCATCAGCGCCGTTTTACTGCTGTTTAATCCCAAAGAAGTATTTGTGCTCTGGAAAACGAATCGCCATGACGGTATTGTGGCGGTAACGGTGTTCGTGATCGCGCTGATCGCCAAGCCCGATTACGCCCTGCTCATCGGCGTGATGATTTCACTCATGTTCTTCTTATGGAAAACCATGCATCCCCGCATTGTGCGCGTTACCAAGGATCCCGAACTCAACACGTTCCTTAACGCCGATGTATATAACAAACCCAGCTGCCCGCAGATACTGCATTTGCGATCGGACAACGCCATCTACTTTGCCAATGCCGAATATACCATTGAGCATTTGATCGAACGGCTGGACGAGCAGACAACACCGGTTAAATTTTTATTGCTCGATTTTCAGGGCGTGGGATTTATTGATATCACCGGTGTTGATGAACTGCAGGCGTTGCTTGATGAACTTAAAGAACAAAATGTCCGCCTGGCATTGATGGGTGTCCACCTGCCTGTAAAACAGGTGTTCGAAAGTTCGGGTTTTATCAATGAGATAGAGCCCGGTCATTTGATCGAGAACAGAGGCGATGCCATATCTTTCCTATTCCCGAAAATTGATCACGGGTACTGCAAGGATGTCTGCCCGCACGCCCTCTTCAATGAATGCCCAACCGTGAAGTAAGACGGACCTAAGCTGAGCGTTAAAGGAAAAATCCCCGACCATCCCTGAAACCGTTGAAAAGGAGAACCCGATGACCGTGAAGGCCTTTCAGGATTTTTACACGGACGAATTCGCACACTGCTATGGGTGCGGAAAGCTGAATGAGCACGGCCTGAAGATTAAGAGCTACTGGGACGGGGGGGAAAGCGTGTGCCGGTTTCGCCCCGAAGACTTTCACACCGGCGGTTTTCCGGGAAATGTGTACGGCGGTCTGATCGCGTCATTGATGGATTGTCACGGCGCCGGCACCGCTTCGGCGGCAAAATACCGTGAGGAGGGAAGAGACATGGGTACGGGACCGCCCGTTCGCTTTGTCACGGCGTCGCTGCATGTCGATTATCTGGCCCCGACACCCATTGATGCTATTTTAGAACTCCGGGGCAGGGTGAAAGAAATCAAGGGCCGAAAGGTCATTGTTTCCCTTACACTCTCTGCGAGAGAAAAGGTATGCGCCGAGGGAGAAGTGGTGATGGTTCAACTGCCCGCGCCTTGAATGGGGCTTGTTCTCCTTTCTCATTTTACTGAGGCATCACGACGGGCATTCCCATCAGAGGCCAGAGAACATAGACCGAAAATGCCAGTACGGCCATCATCATTATGCTGGCCGGTATTCCATAGAGAAAGAACTCTCCGGCCGTAAACTGCTCAGATTCGTAAGCGATGGCATTCGGGGCGGCGCCCACGAGGAAAAGGAACGGCATACCGGCCGTAACCAGCGATGCAAAAAGGATAACTTCCGGCGCCACGTTCAGATACGGTGCGATGATAAGGGCCACCGGAAGCGAAATGGCGATGGCGGCCACATTCATGATGAAATTGGTCATTATCATGACAAAAAAGGCGATACCCATCACGAAAACGAACCAGCCGGCTTGATTGAATATGACGAGCCATTTCACCGCGAGCCACTGAGCCGCACCGGTTTCCCAGAGGCAGAAGCCGATGCTGATGGCCCCGGCAAACAGCAGAATAATGTTCCAGGGAATATCTTCCAAATCGTTTTTGTCCAGTATGCCGGTAATGAAAAACAGAACAGTCGATGTCACGATGATCGCCGTTTTATTCAGAAAATGCAGCGCCGGCACCAGAGACCGCAGGGACATGAAAAGAACGCAGGCCAGAACGATTGCAGCGGCGATGATTTCCTTTTTCGTGATCGAACCCAGCGCCAAGTAAAGTTTCAAGGCTCTTTCTTTTAAACCGGGGATGACTTTTTTTTCCGGTTTAAAAAAGACCAGGAAAAATCCCCAGAGCAGCAGCACCATCATCCACCCTACCGGGAACATGTAATAACTCAGTTCAAAAAAATCCACTTCTCTGCCCACGGCATCATTAAACAGACCGATAGCGACAGCACCGCGAGCAGCCCCTAAAAGAGTGATAATACTGCCGGCGCCCGCCACGTATGCCATGCCGATGAAGAGACCCTTGCCGAACCGGGTCGGCCTGTCCTCCCGCTCATACAACCCGTGGATGGAAGCAAGAAGCGGAAAGATGGTTGCCGCCACGGCGGTGTGCGCCATGATGAGCGTCAGCACCGCGGTGACGACAAAGCATCCCAGATAGATCATGCTTGTCCTTTCCCCGACGATCGCCAGCATTTTGTAGGCCATTCGACGGGTCAGGCCTGTTTTGGTGAAAACCATGCCGATGACAAGGGATGCAAAGATAAACATGACAGAAGGGTCCATGAAATCTGTAAAGGCCTTTCTGGCCGGTCGAATAAGAAAATGGACCTGGAGGACAGCGATGGCAAGGCTGGTTACGCCGATGGGCACGACTTCGAAAACCCACCAGATCGAGGCAAGCAGGGATACGGCCAGTGCGCCTTTTCCTTCACGGCTCAACATAAAATGCTTCCCCACGGGGTCAACGGCATCAGACCATGGCGGAGAAAAGTAAACCGTCGTGAAAATCAATACCCCCAGGATGAGAAAAACAATTCGCTTTGTTCTGCCCCTTCGCCTGTCATTGTTTGTGTTTTCGTCGTGTGTCATACGTCGTCTGTGTTGGTTAGGTGATCGAAATATCGGTTTCGGGCAGTTGTCGTCAGAAGCGGTCTGTTAGCGGTCCATTGGTTATAACTCGCAAGTACTGAGGGTCTCGTATACCTCCTTGAAAATATCGATCTGTCTCAAAACGCCCACAATCTCTTTGCCCCGGGTCACCAGCAGGGATTGATGGTGTTCGAGTGCAAGCTGGTGTATCGCCTCGGTCAGGGAAGCGTCTTCTTCGACGAATTCGCCTTCAACCGGCGCGTGAACCAGTCTTTTGACTTTCAAGCGGCCCGCATCCCTGCAGAGGTCGATGAGGGGTTTGTCCCAGAATTTGCACTGACGGAGCATCGGCTTCAAGTACCCGTCGCTGACACCAAAACGGGATAGAGACCCGGAGCTGCCGATGGGTTTGCCTTTGGGTTCCAAAAACCTCAACACATCCAGCTGACTGATTTTCCCGACAATTTTTTCATTTTCGTCCGTTATCAGAAGGATTTTGTGCAGTTTTGGATTTTGTTCGAACTTCAGCTGTGCTTCAAGAAGCGCCGCCGCCGCTTCATAGAGGTTGGCTTCGGCGGAGATCGCGGTGTATTCGGAGACCGGTCTCATTAAATCTTTAACGATTGTCGTTTTCATCGGAAACCTCGACTCGGCGTATGGTTTTCGTCCATCGTTCCATATAGTACTCATCCACGAATTGTTATCAAATTGTGTATGGAAACCGGCTATAGTATAATACACAATTTTCTGATAACAAAGTGAATTGTGCCCGGTTAAAAAAAATACGGCGTTTCATTCGGGCGAATTTTCGCGGCGGTTCACCCACTTTGGGTCTTGCTGTTGAGCGTGCCGTACGGTATAGAAGCATTTTTGAGATAGCGTATAGTCACCATCTGGCACGGAGGGTCTCATGGGCGAAGCCCGGAAAGCGGTTCTTGTTTTCAGTTCGGATTTCGGAAGCCACAGCTACGGTCCACGGCATCCCCTCAAGGTGGAGCGGCTTCAATTGACCATGGATCTGATCGACGCCTACGGACTCCTTGACAGCGGCGGAGCGGGGTGGATAGAAGCTCGGGATGCGGGAGAAGAGGACCTCCTGCGATTTCATTCCGCGGAATATCTGGAAATACTCAAAACAGCCAATTCGGGCCAGGCACCCCCGAACGGCTGGAAATTTGGTCTGGGCAGCGGTGATAACCCCGTGTTCCCGGGGTTATATGACTGGTCCTTACGGGTTACCGGTGCGACGCTGGAATGCATCCGCCAGGTAAAGGAAGGGAACCGGAGCATCGCTTTCAACATTGCCGGCGGTCTGCATCATGCGCTGAAAAGCCGGGCTTCCGGGTTCTGCTACATCAATGATCCTGCGGTTGGAATTGCCGCAATGGTTCAGGAGGGTCTGCGCGTGGTCTATCTGGACGTCGACGTTCACCACGGCGACGGGGTCGAGGCGGCCTTTTACGACACAGATCAGGTCCTGACCATTTCTCTCCACCAGCACGGACACACCCTCTTCCCTGGAACCGGATTCCCGGATGAAATGGGCGAAGGACCCGGCCTGGGTTACGCGGTTAATGTCCCGCTGGCGCCCGGCACCGACGATGACCTTTATCTTTGGGTTTTTAAGGAAGTGGTGACCCCCCTTGTACGTGCCTATAATCCGGATGTCCTGGTTACCCAGCTGGGAGTGGATGGCCTCAGAACGGATCCGCTGGCCAACCTTGACCTGACAATTGACGGGTTTTGCAGGGTGCTGCAGGAAATAAAAGCCTGGAACCTAAAATGGGTGGCCCTGGGGGGCGGCGGATACAATATGATTAACGTGGCCAGAGCATGGACCAAGGCGTGGGCCATCATGAAAGGGGTGGAAATTCCGGATGCTTTGCCGGAATCATTCATCAATAAACACAGATCCGAGGTGGGACGAAATATCACACTGTCCGAATCGCCTCACAAAATGAGCCGCGCCGTGGCCGGCGGCGCACAGAAGCTGGCGGAGGCGGTCGTGGAAATGATAAAAACCCATATTTTCCCGGTGGTGGGCGTTTGACCTGAATATTTTCACCTAACCTGAGCGTTATAAATTTTGGGAATGGTTAATTCCCACATATTTTAATGGAAGGCATTGAAGAAAAGCTGGAGAAAGTTCGCGGGTTCGGGATCAATGATCGCTTGACCGAATTGTGTTAGGTTGTTAGAACAGGTTCCGGGAGAATATTTTCAGAAAAACGGATTCGGAGGTGAACGTTTTGGAAAAAACTTACAAATGCGGTTTGTGTGAAACGGAAAAGCAAATAGGATTATTTACAGCCAGAATATCCGGTGATGTTAAAAATGAAAACGTTCGCGGAAAATTCGAGCTGATATGCCGGGAATGCGGGGACAAACTCAACAGTAATAATGAATTGTTCGATAAAATGATAAAGCTTGCCGAACGGCATGACCGGAGTCTGCTGGTTGATTATAAAATCGCCGTTAGCAATTTGAGAGCTGAAACCTGGATGTTGATCAGCAAGTTGAAGAAAGAGCTTGAAGACAACTCCGACACGGTTCTTTCCTGAGTTCTAAAAAATAGGTTCAGACCGGATTTATTTAGTCCGTGAAAACCGGGTTCTCCGGGCCCGGATTCTTTGCTGCAAACCAACATGGCTTTTCGGCCGCGGCGAGTGATGAAAAACCTCCGAAGAACGGTTTTTCCTGTCAAACATATCGGCTATCCGCGGGCTGAAAACCCGTCCAGCGCTTCCGCGGCCGCTTCCTTGACGTCAGCGTGGTAGGGTCCGCTCAAAACCATTTTGAGCAACGGAATCACCCCTTCATCACGGCAATTTCCAAGAAGAAAGAGTATATCTCCTTTGACCGTGTCATCCGCTTCGGGAAAATACTCCCACAAAACAGGAATCGACTGAACCGCCAGTTCCCGCCGCTCCTCTATAACAGCCTCAAGCGCGACCATTGCACCCAGGCGAACCGGCCATTTTTTATGGGCCAGGAGTTCAATAAAAGCCGGAAAAACTTTTCCGCTGTCAATCATCATCTTTGCAACGGCTGCGGCATCGCCGTTTGAGATCAGTTCCATCAGCGATGACGCGCTCAGTTGAGAGGGGTCCCGGTTCAATATCACATCGACGATTTCCCGGACCCGAATCGTACCGGTCCAGCGAAATCGATCCTCCAGTAAAACGGTGGGCGTGGACCGGATTTTGTCGGATTCCGCCAATTCCGGAAACAGGGAGCCATCAATGACAGTGAGCCTTATCCATTCGTTTGCTGCAGCCAGCGAAAGGAGCTGCATGACCGTTGCCGGGCAGAACGGACAGAGAGGCATGATGTAAATTTTCAGAAAAACCGGAAGACGAATTTTGTCAAGCTGCTCGCGTACATCAGGGGGCAGTTGTCCGGCAAGATCACTTGCGGCCGCCAAAAAGCTTAAAAACGGATCGAGCTCCCTTTCCGTGGGAATCGACTGGTATCGAACATGGCGAATCCGGATAACGGGAGGGGTCAACTCTTCCTCCGATTCTTTCTTTGTCCGGATTTTCGGGGCCGCACGGCTCAAGGTCTCACAAAAATTTTGGAATACGTCGCTGCGTTTGTCACGGGTTAACGTCAGATCGATGGAGATATCGTCCGTGAGCGTGTGACCCCATGCCGCAATTTTCTTTTCTTCTTCGTCAGTCATTGTTTTCCAGTCCGTTGAGATGAAACACTTTTTTTTCCGTGTCATAGCAGTATCATCCGTTGTTATGGGTAGGTTTGAACCGGTCGCAAAGGATACCCGTGCAATCATTTTATTTGTTATTGAAAAGTTTTCAATAGAGAATCGGTGCTATGGTCGAAGAACCGAGATGTCCGGTTGACTATCGAACACTCAGGAACTATCTTTGAATTGAATAATCTCAGAGGGATCCATGGCAAAACCACCGCGCAAACCGGTCGTTAAGCGGCAGGTTTTTGATAACGAATTTAAAAGGAAGGCACATGATAGAACGCGAGGCATTAGCCGGCCAGGTATTACAGAACTGCTGCATTTCCGATTCGCAGTATGCGGGGGTCTATTCGATCTGCGGGCTGGCCCTCCGGCTGCGTGAGCTGTACAAGTGGGAAAAAGGTCTGGATCCGTGGATTGAAAAAGGTTCTTCCGAGGTCCTGGAGTGGATAGGGGACAAAGAGGAGGCGTGGGACACCCTGACGGAAAGGGATCTAAACAAAATAGAGATTAACGGCAGCAAATACGACCCCTTCGACACCAGGGGTATTAACGCGGCCCTGGCGAACGACGGTCTTTTTTACGGAGCAGGTTATGCACTGAGCCTGAAACCCACCTTTGTCCTCGCCGATCTCGAGAACAAGAAAGAGATCGACGGCTACACCGTGTATATTCTCGGCCGGGAACTGGCACGGGATCTTTTTACCGTTCCGGCCCTCACCCAGGACGATCACGTCGTCATTCGAAAAGAAACCGCCAGGTTTCATCTTTGGGACCATATGTTTTATGTTAATGAATCCGGGCGTCGTGCACTCCGGTTTGCACTGGAACATTATGGATTAACCGAGCAGCACCCCGGAGCCCTGCACCGGCATTTGGCAAGAATATCCGCGGCTGAAACGGAAACATATATCTACCACGAACTGGGTGAGATACAGGACACCGTTTTTGACCGTGATATATGGCGGGAAATTATTGCTGCCTTTCCCCGCACACCCGTTGAACTCCTTTCGCGTGCCGTTAAAGACCTTCTTGCAGATACGAACGAATACGGCAGGTTTCAGTATATCACCCGAAAACGCAAAACAGCATCCCTGGCGCTTTATGTTGCTTTTCTCCAAGGATTGACCAAAGTTTTGTTTCCCGAAATCATCGATGCCGTTCGGGAGTTTATGCGGTCGCAGGACTGGCAGGTCATCGAACAGGCCGTGTCCGCCGGGCACAATACCGCGAAACAGTACGCTGAAACGATCTGCAGCATCTACCGGACGGGAAAGCTGAAGAATGACAAAAAATGGGCGGAAGACGAGATCGTAAAACGACTCCTAAAACCATTGGGTGTGTAAATCATTCAAAAAAGCAGCAAACCCGCTTTGAAAAATGCCCGGCCCTTTCCGGTTTTTTCGGATTGAGTTTGTTTCAGATGTATGATATGAAACAGTAAATACTGCCATGCGGGGTGAAACATATGGAAAAGGAAAAACTGGTAAGTATTCTCATTAAAACAGCTGTGGTTTTGGTGATCATTGGTGCGACGGTAATGATCTACAGGGCGAAGCAGGCGAGTTATGCCAAAGAACAGCAAAAGATAGAGATGCAGATGAAGGCGTTAAGGAAGTCAAAATAAGCGTTGCGAGCGGGCGGTTTTTTCTGGAAATATCAGGGGAAACACGCCGATAATTTTCTCGTGACAATGCCCTTCGTCCATGATATAGGGGCATCAAAATTGAGAGGAATAAAGATTATGACCGTTTTCGTTTACAGGATCCGGAAAGCCGCTTTTGCTATCGGCGCTGCTGCGGCCGCGGCCGCCAGGCGGCCTGCGGTCCTGGAGGGGAACGAATGATCTGATTCTCCCTAAACCGAAAAATCCGGGGCTGCGGGCAACTCGCCGCAGCCCTTTTATCTTTTAAGGGCTGTGAAAAATGTGCAGCCCTTTTTTTATGGGCAGCCGACGATACGATCACGGGTCTCAAAAGAATATATTTTAATCGGGAAAACGATAAGAAGCTATCTCAAAAAGAAAGGGCTGACATTATGCGAACAGGCATCATTCACATGGGCGCGGGCGAACTATCTTATGAAATCCGAAACATCGTGAGGGTGGCGGAAAAACTGCAGGAATTGGGTGTTGTCGTCAACCTCGAAAATATCGGTGACCCGGTGGCCAAAGGCGAAAAAATCCCCGCGTGGATGAAGGAAATCGTTGCGAATCTGGTTATGGAGGACGAGTGCTACGGCTACTGCCCGACACCGGGTATTCTTGAAACACGGGAATTTCTGGCGTCGGAGAACAACGGCAACGGCAACTGCCGCCTTACACCGGAAGACATCATTTTTTTTAACGGCTTGGGTGACGCCATAACAAAGGCTTACGGATTTCTTCGTCGTACCGCACGGGTCATCACGCCCTCACCCACCTACACCACGCACTCCGCATCTGAAGCGGCCCATGCCGGCCTGCCCCCGGTTTCCTATCCGCTGGATCCTCACAACCGGTGGTTCCCGGACCTTGAAGAACTGCGGCGGCGCGTGAAGTACAACCCCGCGGTTGCCGGCATCTTGCTGATCAATCCCGACAATCCCACGGGCGCGGTTTATCCGGGGAGTGTTCTCAGGGAGATCGTTGACATTGCGAGGCAATTCGACCTTTTTATTATTGCCGACGAGATTTACCAGAATCTGGTTTACAACGGCAAGGAGACGGAGCCGCTCGCGGCGGTCATCGACGATGTTCCCGGGTTCTCAATGAAAGGGATTTCAAAAGAGCTTCCCTGGCCCGGGTCCCGCTGCGGATGGATCGAGGTCTACAACGCCGCAAAGGATCCGCAGTTTGCCGGGTACATCCAGAGTATACTGAATGCCAAGATGGTGGAGGTATGTTCAACGACCCTGCCCCAGAAGGCGCTGCCCCGCATTTTCCGGCACCCGGATTATCAATCTTACCTGGAAAGCCGGCGCCTGCGTTACGAAAAGTTTTCCGGAATCGCTTACGACCGGTTCAAGGACGTTTCGGGCGTAATCGTCAACCGCACAAACGGTGCTTTCTATATGAGCGTGGCATTCGATGAGGGTCGCCTGAACAATCGACAAAGACTGCCTGTTTCTGACAGGGCCGTGCGTGAGCTTGTCGAAGAGTTAACCGCCGATCCGGGCATTCAACCGGACAAGCGATTTGTCTATTACCTGCTGGCCGCAAAAGGTGTCTGCGTGGTACCGCTGACCTCCTTCAGCACCAGCCTTCAGGGCTTTCGGGTCACCCTTCTGGAGCCGGATGAAGCCCGCTTTCGCAGGATGATCGATACGCTTGCAGACGGTATCGAAGAATATCTCGAATCCTTCTAATCAGGATTTGACATCCTCATGCACATTGGTGCATAAAAGTGCGGTTCGAATGTATTTTCTTGAAAGACAGAAATTACTGCGCGTTCGATAGAAAAATGAGAAAAAAAGTCGAGAAAAAAATCCGGCAGGCGGTTAAAGAGCTGGGCAAATCCGAATACTATAGAATCGATAAGGTCAGAGACCGGTCAGGGGTTATTCCGAAACTTTTTGACAAGACGATTCTGGACATGGCCAGGGTAAAGACCATTGAACTTGCGGTCGGGGACACCGATGAAATGACCCCCGGTGAAATTAACAAGCTCGTCCGAAAGGGCGATAACGTATACGTCTATTTCTCCTTTCCGGATGATGAAAGTGAAGCGGAAAAGATAGCGTCCGCAGTGCAGCGAAGCGGCGAACTTTTCGAGGCCGGTTTTTTTTGCGCGGAAAGCGTCCTGCTCGCGGTTTCTGCAGCCCGTGGAATTCAATCGGATTTGATCCCGAAAATCGCCACCGGTTTTTGCGGCGGCATATCAAGGACGTGCGGCATGTGCGGGGCGGTCAGCGGCGCAATCATGGCTATAAACCTGGTGCACGGAAGGAACACTCCGGACGAATCTGTCGAGAGAAATTATATTGCTGTCAGAAAATTGATGGCCATGTTTGAAGAAAAATTCGGATCCATGAATTGCAGGGAACTGATCGATTGCGACCTGGGAACAGAAGAAGGCCGGAATGATTTTAAAGCAAAAGACCTGAGAACGAGATGTAAAACGTTTACTGAAGCGGCGACAAAAATGGTGACCTCGCTCATTCTCAAGGATGAGTAAAAAATATTCAATTCAGGAATTCGTTTTATGAACACTGTCACCGCGTGCACCCTTGACTGCCCGGATTGCTGCTCGCTTCTGGTCGACGTTCAAGACAACGGCGATATCCGCATCACCGGCAATCCTCAGCATCCGGTCACCGCCGGTTTCACCTGTGCCAAAATCAAACGTCTGAAACATCGATTGAGAAGTCCTGATCGGATCACAACCCCTCTTCTGAAAGAGGGGCGGAACTGGAAACAGATCGGCTGGAACTCGGCGCTTCAACGCTGTGCCGCGCAAATTCAGCAGCACCGCGGGGAACCGGAGAAGATACTGCACATACGGGGTGACGGCGACAAGGGCGTTTTGAGCTGGATCAACGATCTTTTTTTTGCACAAATCGGGGCAAGCCGGGAGGCGGGCTGCCTTTGCGACTCGACCGGGATTGCCGCGTGCGTTGCTGATTTCGGTTCCCTGGAGACCAACGATATCCTGGACCTCATCAATGCCCGCCGGATTGTCAACTGGGGAAAGGACCTGTCCCGCAGTTCCATACATGTGGCCGCGCTGGTGCGCACGGCCCGGAAAAAGGGTGCACGGGTCATCACCGTTTCGCCGGGCTGGGACGGCAACCAGGATTTTTCGGACAAGATGATTCGTATCCGGCCAGGGACCGATCGTTTTCTGGCTGCCGCGGTCATGCGGCGCCTGTTGCAAAACAATAAAATCGATGACACCATCCTGAATCACGCGCGAAACCGGTCCCGGTTCCAAGAACTCGTCAACAACCGGTCGATATCGGAACTCTCGACGGCCTGCGATGTTCCGGAGGATCAGATCGATTCGCTTTATGAATTTTACGCGCAGGATGAACCGGTGGCCACCCTCATGGGCTGGGGACTTCAGCGGTACCAACGCGGGGGGGAGAATGTACGATATATAAACGCCCTTGCGCTGCTTTCAGGAAACATCGGCACGTCAGGAGGGGGGAGCTATTTCAACATATATTCCTCACGGAACTTCAACCTGCGGTGGGCGGAAAGCCCCGGAGCATTGGCCCGGCGAACCTTCCTCCTCCCAACTATCGGCCGGGACATACTCGAAGCGGACAATCCGCCGGTTCAGATGATCTGGGTTCACGGGACCAACCTCGTCAATCAGGCCCCCGACAGTAAAAATATCATACGCGCCTTTGACGCGGTTCCGTTCAAGGTGGTGGTGGACGGCTTCATGACAGACACCGCCGAACGAGCGGATCTGATACTTCCCTGTGAACTGATGCTTGAAAAGGAAGACATCGTGGGTTCCTTTCTGCACAATTACATCAATTATGTCAGTCCCGTGCTCTCGCCGCCCGGTCAGGCACGCAGCGATTTTTGGATTCTTTCGGAACTGGGGAAAAGGCTCGACCCACCCATTTTGCTGCCGGATGCCGAGAATTGTCTGAGGGACAGCCTTGACTCGTCGTATCTGGATATATCGCTGGAGGATCTGCGCGAAAAGGGTTTTGTCCGGGCAAACCGGCCGGAGATCGCTTATGCGAATCTTCAGTTTGACCATCCGGACGGCAAATATCACCTTCCCGCAGAACTGAATGAAGAGCCGCTTCCGCCGCCGGAGTTCCCGCTTCGCCTGCTGACGCTGGTTCGCAGAAACTTCATTCATTCACAGATATTACCGGAAGCCCACGATCTACCGCCCTCCGTCCGGGTCTCGCCGGAAAGTCCCGCACTCGAGGGAATCGACATGAACAGAGACGTCTTTCTGGTATCGCCGGCCGGCCGCCTGAAAGTCAGCGTGAAACCGGCCAGCGGGCTGCACCCCGAGGCGGTGGTCTACCGGCGGGGCGACTGGATGAAGCTGGGCGGCGGCGCCAATCAGCTCGTAGAGGCATGTCTCACCGACATGGGTGACGGCGCGGCCTTTTACAGCCAGTGCGTTAGGCTGGAAAATTGACAGTTTAATTCTAATCTTTCGATATCACAACACATGAACCAGTTTTAAAATGAAAAATATATAGCAGATGTCGCCGCGCCATCGTTTGGTGATATCGTATTACGGTATCTTAAAAAAATTCGGTCAATTGATACTTGGTCGTCATTGCAGATGTCGCCGCAACTACCGGTTGGTGATATGATATTCTGGTATCACCAAATAATCGGGCACTTGATACTTGGTCGCAATTGCAGATATCTCAAATTTGCCTTATAAATTCAAACCACAACATATTGAAATATTCTGTTGGAATGGTAAAGATTCAGATATATCCAAAGCTTGGTTGCGCCTCGGATTGAAAGCTATCGGCGTCTCCAAGGAGACATGTATAGTATCATCATTGCTCAACAAACATCGATTATGGCATAATGATTTGATATATTAAAACTTCCAAGTCTTGAATCTCCGCCCTTGCTCCCCTGTCCATTACGGCCCAAAAGCTATCCTGATTTATAAACTTCTCAAACCCAAATTTCACAACTGCGGTTGGCGGCCTCAAAATCCCTTTTCGAGAATAGAAAAGTGTTGAAGGGACGATCAGGCGATACGAGTCACTTGATTTTGAATAAGTATTGAAATTTTCGATGAAAGCAAAATTATCTATCGATATTATCAATTTGACATATTTATATTTTCCATGAGACAAAACACTTTAATTTTAGCCACCAAAGAGGTCTTCCATGATTGACGATTTTGGTTTTACCTGAGCGGCTTTTATTTAGCTAACCGGGTTTGTTAGACGCAAACGTTGGCCGGAATCGTCGAAAATCCGCCATTTTTATCGCCCCATACCATTCGTTATTTTACCGGCTGTCCGTTTACTGTCCGACAACCCGAATAACACTTCCGTCGATTCGGACCAGAGGCTCGCAAGGTTGGTCTGAAAGATCACTCGTTATGGCCGATGCCATTTGAAATTTTAGTTTGCTTTTTTGAATATTGTCTTTTGAAGGGGCAATGGTGCTGGGTGCCCCGCGGTCTTCAAAACCGTTGGCCTCGCCTGAAAACCGAGGAGGAGGTTCGATTCCCCTTGCCCCTTCCAAATTTCCAATCGCCGTCAACTGCCACCCGAATGGCGGGTCGCTTGAATCCGCGGGTCGTTTTTTATCGAAAAAAGGTAAAAAGCACACCCGTGTCTTGAAGTTGAACATGCGATTGGGTGCCAAGTATCCGGTTTGTTTCGCAAGAATAAAAGAGCAAATGGAAAAATACATCACCATTGGAATTGCCGGGCATGTGGACCATGGTAAAACCTCTCTCGTCAAATGTCTGACCGGTATTGATACCGATCGGAGGAAGGAGGAAAAAGAGCGCGGGTTGTCCATCGATGCCGGGGTGGCCGAGCTGGTTTTGCCGTGCGGACGAACGGCGGTTTTGATCGACGTTCCCGGGCATACGGATTTTTTAAAAAACGCCATCCGCGGTTTGAGTTGTGTCGATGCAGCTATCCTGGTTGTGGCCGCCGACGACGGCGTGATGCCGCAGACAAGGGAACATCTCGATATTCTATCCTTTTTCAAAGCCTCGAACGGCATCGTTGTTTTGAGCAAAGCCGATCTGGTCGATACGGAAACCCTGGAAATCGCAGAATTGGAGCTCAGGGAGTTGCTGATCGACACCTTCATGGGTGAGGCGCCGATCATTCCGTTCTCTTCCCTTGAGTCTTCCGAAAAAGGTGAAATCCTTAACGCTTTGGATCGAATGATCACCGCATTACCGGACAGGCGCCACAGGGCGCCTGTCCGGATGTGGATCGATCAGCTTCGCAGTTTCCCGGGAATTGGAACCGTGGTGAGCGGCACTGTTTTGTCCGGCAGGCTGCGGCAGGACGACCCTGTTGAACTCTTTCCGATCCGGGTACGGACACGCGCGCGGTCGCTGGAATCCCACGGTAAAGAGATCCATGAAGCTTTCCCCGGTCAGCGGGTTGGCGTCAATCTTCCGAAAATATCCCTCAATACATTGCACCGCGGTATGGCACTGATCGAACCGGACACTTTGCGAGCGAGCATTTTTTTAAATGCCGACGTTCATGTGCCGGTTTCTGTCCGCCGGCCCATCAAGAATCGACAAAAGATAAAGATTCATATCGGTACTGCGGTAACAATCGCCACGGTGGTTATCATGGACCGCAAGACGCTTGCCCCCGGTGAATCCGGCCTGGTTCAATTCCGGCTGAACAGGCCGCTGGCAGTCATGGCCAGAGACACGTATGTGGCGACGTTGATGAACATCCCGACGGTAGTTGCCGGCGGCACGATTCTGGAAGTGCCCCACTCCAAGTTTCGGCCTGTCAAAGCCGGGCGCATAATTTCATACCTGGAAGCGCTGCGGCAAGAGGACCTGAATGCTTTTGTCGAGCGCTTTTTTCAGCACGAACCGCATCGTTTTCTGACCGCCAGAGAATTGTCGCAGGCCACGGGTTTTTCTGAATCGAGTTTGCAGGCAACCATCAACTCGAAAGTAAGCTGCGGGGAGTTTGTGTATTTCAAGGGTAAGGGCGCGGTTGCAAGAAACGAATACGACACGATTAAAAGCAAAATTTACACGGTCCTCCAAAAAAAAATCGAGGCTGATCCGGTTCGTAAAAACATTTCCTTGGGCGAGATCGCCGCCTCGATACCGAAAAACATCGATGAAAACCTGCTTTTGATCGCAGCAGAAGATTTAACCTCGGAAAATCGCGTGATCAAATTGGAAGGGGGGTATCATTTACCCGATGCCTTGAACCGGTTTTCGCCGCAAAGTGAAAAGCTGTCCTCTCTAGTGGAAGACTTTGCGGAAAAAGCGGGCATCTCACCGTTCAGTGCCGAAAGGATATGGAAAGAAAATACGATCGGCATCGACAAAAGCGAATTCCAACACGTACTCAATTTCATGTGCACCCAGAAAAAGCTGGTGCGATTGAAAGATAACCGGTTTCTTTCAACGCAGGCCATGGAAGAGATCAAAATGCGGGTCAAAACCGCCATTGAAAAAAAAGGCAGCATTACCCTGAAGGACAGTGCCGAAATCCTCGGTTACGGACGCTGGGGGGGCGCACCGGTATTCGACTATCTGGACAAAATCGGCTTTACTGCACGCGTCGGCAATGATCGGGTGCTCAAGAGATATGATCGATGACGACATCTCCACAATAAATACAAACGGCATCGGACCGCACGGATATGACCGTATCTGGATGAGAGATTAAACGTTGATCCGGTTAATTAATCAAAATCCGAAGCATGATAAACAAAAAGGAGAAAAAAATGAGCGAAGAATACAGAAGCATGTGGGAAAACCTGGGGTTGAATCTTGAGGCACACGATGCCTTGCTCGATATTCTGGGAAAAGCCTATCAGGATATCTATCTTGCCCAGAAAGATCGGCCGGAAGGTATGGCCTATTTCGACTTTGTAATGAGCGAGGTCCATGGCTTGCGAATCAAGGAACTTTTGGATGAAAAAGAAACCGGTCGCAAAATAATAGGGTCTTACTGTGTCTTTGTGCCCGAGGAAATCGTTCTGGCCGCCAATGCCACTCTGGTGGGGCTGTGCTCCGGGGCTGATTTTGCTATGGAGGAAGTGGAAAAGCTCCTGCCGCGCAATACCTGTGCCCTGATCAAGTCATCGTTCGGGTTTAAGCTCGGCAAGGTCTGTCCCTACCTGGAAAGCGCAGACATGATTGTCGGCGAAAACACCTGTGACGGCAAGAAAAAGGCTTATGAGTCCTTAAACGATCTGGTTGAAAATCTTTATGTGATGGACCTGCCCCAGGTCAAGTCCGAACAGGGCAAAGCACTTGTAAAGGCTGAATACAATCGTTTCAAGGCAACGGTAGAAACGCTCACCGGTGTTTCCATTACGGCCGAATCATTGAAGCAGGCGATTCAGACCGTAAATACCAAGCGCACAGCCATCCACAGGCTTTCGGCCCTGCGCAAGGCCGACCCGGCGCCTATCTCCGGTTTGGATGCCCTGTTGGCTAACCAGGTTTTCTTTTACGACAACCCGGCCCGATTTACGGAATCGGTAAATAAAATATGTGATGAATTGGAGAAACTGGTTGATGCAAAAAAGGGCGTTTTTCCGGAGAAGACTCCCCGTATTCTCGTATCCGGCTGTCCCCAGGCGGTACCCAACTGGAAGCTGCCCTTTATCGTGGAGACCTCCGGCGCGGTGATCGTGGGAGAGGAATCCTGCGTGGGCGAACGCGGTACCCGGAACCTTACGGATGAATCCGGCGAAACGGTGGAAGAAATGATGGAAGCCATTGCAGATCGTTATTTCAAGGTGGATTGCGCCATTTTTACTCCCAACCCAGATCGATTAAATCATATCACCGAAATGTATAAAGAATACAGGGCCGACGGGGTGATCCATTACGGCCTGCAATTCTGCCAGCCGTATCTCATGGAATCCATACCTGTGGAAAAAGCTCTGGAGGAAGAACAGATTCCCTGCCTGCGCATCGAGACCGATTACAGCATGGAGGATGTGGGGCAGTTAAAAACAAGGGTGGAAGCGTTTATTGAGCAAATCAAAGGCTAATGATGGTGGATAATAGAACAAACGAATTCCAACGATTAATAGAAAAGAGGCGATGAGCATGGAAAATCCAAGACAACGACTGGAACGTTTCAGAAAGGGTGTTGATATTTTAAGTAAGGAAATACCGGATACAACCAAAAGAATGTTCGATTTTATTCATAAGGTGCAGAAAAAAGGAAAACTGAGCGTCAGAGAAAAAGAGCTGATTGCCATCGGTGTCAGCCTTTATCACAAGTGCGAAGATTGTATCGCAGTTCATGTGCTCAATGCGCTTCAAGCAGGTTGCACACGTCAGGAAATAATGGAGGCGGCTGAAATTGCAATGGTGTTCGGGGGCGGGTTTTCTCTTGCCGCCTCCGCAACACTACTGATAGAGGCCCTTGACGAATTTGAAAAGGATTTTATCCAAAAATCAGCGTAACGGGTATTGATTGTACTAAAAAGGGTCTCTGTGAGAAAACCGGTCTCTTTTACAGGGTGCCTCAAGCGGAATCCCTCCACGCGATACGAGAATTGTAAGGGAAGTGACAATATGGAAATCGATTATAGGGTCAAGGATATTATTGATAGGGTGATCGATGGTCATCTTCTATCGAGGGATGAGATTGTCTACCTGTTAAAGGTCGATCACGATTCCATTGACGGCGGCTGTATTATGGTTGTGGCCAACGAAATCAATCGTTTTGTCTCCAAAGGCAAGGCAGAGGTCCATGCGCAAATAGGACTGAATTTGTCTCCCTGTCCCAACAACTGTTCCTTCTGTGCCTTTGCCGGAACGAACATGATATTTAAGGAAAGAAACGAACTTGACGCGGAGGATGTTATCCGACTGGCCCTCAAGGCAGAGGCATCCGGGGCCAATGCCATCTTTTTCATGACGACCGGTGATTATCCGTTTGGAAAATTCATCGAAATCTCAACAGATGTCAGAAAAAGGCTGAAGCCGGATACGGTGATGATCGCCAATATCGGAGATTTCGGATATCCGGAAGGCAAGCGTCTGAAAAACGCCGGGTACACCGGTATTTACCACGCTGTCAGGATGGGGGAAGGAAAAGAGACCGGCATCGACCCGGAGACGAGATTAGAAACCTTTAAGGCCGCTCACGAATCGGGGCTGCTGCTCGGCACCTGTGTGGAACCTGTCGGGCCGGAGCATTCTGTCGAAGAAATTGCCGAAAAGATACTCATTGGAAGAGATGCCAAACCTTGTTTTAGTGGTGCCATGCGGAGAATCGGGATCCCGGGATCTCCGCTGGAAAAATACGGCATGATCAGTGAGTTTCGCCTTGCCTATCTCGTTTCGGTCATTCGATTGACCATGAAAAGGAACCTCATCGGAAACTGTACGCACGAACCCAACGTACTTGGGGCAACAGCGGGGGCAAATCTTTTCTGGGCCGAAGTGGGCACCAATCCACGAGATACCGAAATTGAAACTTCCGAAGGCAGAGGGTTGGATGTGAAATCGTGTATCGCTATGTTCAAGGAAGCCGATTTCGAAGCCTTGGACGGGCCGTCAATCATATATAGCGGGGACAATACGCCGTGAAAACGGGTTGGCACCATATGATGCTTATCCATGTTTAGGTCAAACGTAACGGATCCAAACATAGGCAGCCTTTAAAATAACGGTTAAGTCGGGAAAAACGGTTAGTATATGCGCTGCGCAGGCATAGACATCGGATCGCGCACCATTGAGCTGGTGATCGTGGATGAAGCGGATAACATTGTTTTCAACTTTCAGGCGGACACCGGCTTTGATCCCATAGCGGAAGCCAAAAAACTGGTGAATGGCGTGCGCTATGATCGCATCATGGCGACCGGATACGGCCGCAATCTGTTCGAGATCTCCTTCGATGCACCAACCGTCACGGAAATAAAAGCCCATGCCAGGGGGGCACGGGCTTTTTTTCCTGATGCTCAGACCGTGCTGGATATTGGCGGACAGGACAGCAAGGCCATTGCGCTGTTTGACAACGGCAAGGTGAAAAAATTCGAGATGAACGACCGATGCGCCGCAGGTACCGGAAAATTTTTGGAGATCATGGCAAAAACATTGGGTTTTGACATCGAAGATTTCGGCCCTGAATCCCTTATGGCGGAAAAAGACCTCAATATTTCGAGCATGTGTACGGTATTTGCCGAATCCGAGGTCACGACTTTGATTGCCAAAGGTGAAAACCGCCGGGAAATTGCCCGAGGCATACACATCAGCGTTATCCGTCGAGCGGCCGGAATGATCAATCGTGTGTCATCAGGGGGAGATATCGTTTTTACCGGCGGCGTGGCTAGAAATTCCTGCATGACCACGCTTCTGGCGGAAAAACTGGGTCGCCGCGTTCTGGTCCCACACGATCCACAGTCGGTCGGCGCCCTGGGAGCAGCGTTATTGGCGAAAGAATGAGCATATTAGATTGGATATACAAACTGTTGCGATGGGGACTTGGCGCGATTTTTATCTATGCCGGTAGCACCAAAATATTGGAGCCTGAAATCTTCGCTATCTTGATCGAGGCCTATGGCATCGCCCCTGAAGGGCTGCTCATGCCGGTGGCCATTGCGTTGCCGGCATTAGAGGTGATTGCCGGTATCGGGCTGCTGTTCGACATCCGAGGAAGTTTAGCGATAATTACCGGATTACTGATGCTGTTTATGGCTGTATTGGGTTACGGCATTTGGATGGGAATGGATGTGGATTGCGGGTGCTTTGGCCCAGAAGATCCCGAAGCCAAGGCCTTTCACGGCCTTAGACTTTCCCTGTACAGGGACTTGGTCATGATGGTCGGAGTTGCTTTCATATATGGTTGGCGTCGATACAGAGCCATAAGACCGGCAAATATCACGCTGACAATGAACAAACTATTTCAAAAAAGGAGGACGGAAGATGCGTATGGTTAAATCGATGACGAAACTCATAATCATATCTATTGTCGTGTTTGGACTGGCCGGCCCGGTAATGGCCAAAAACAAGTTCGAACAAGAAGTGGAAAAGGAAGCCGGTGTTGTCAAACTGGTACGCGAAGTTCAGCGGGGTGGCTACGATGTGGTCACCACCGAAGAACTCAAGAAATGGATCGACTCCGGCAAGGATATGCTGATCGTGGATACTATGCCTTTTGCTGACAGCTATAAAAAGCAGCATGTGCCCGGAGCGGTCCAATTTCTGTTTCCTATACCGGACATGAATCAATGGGACACCAAGGAAACCGATGGCAAGACACAGGAGGATTTTATGAAACTGCTGGGTGATGACAAAGACAAACCCATCGTTATTTATTGCGGGTTCGTCAAATGCACCCGCAGCCACAACGGTGCTGCCTGGGCCGTCAAACTCGGCTACAAGAATGTCTATCGATACCCCGGCGGCATTTTCGCCTGGAAAGGAGCCGACTATCCGGTGGAAAAGGCAGATTAAGGAAACACACGGAACAAAAAAATGTTGGATCGACATAATAAGCACAGCACACAGACCGAGGCATTGATCGCACAGATAAAAAAGCGCGCCCGAAACCTGTATCTAACCCGGCAATTGCTGTGTACCGAGGCGGTCCTGTTGACATTAAACCAGGGTCTGAACGGCGGCCTGAGTGCCGATCATGCCGTTGCCATGGCCGCCCCTTTTTGTGTTGCGCTGGGAGAAAGCGGGTGTATATGCGGCGCATTGAGCGGTGCGGTAATGGCCTGCGGCCTGTTTTTAGGAAACGGTCGACCTTATCGTCACCGCCGGGACATGCGTGAGGGTGCTCGGCAACTGCACGATACGTTCAAAGCAGCCAACGGCGCGACCTGCTGCAGAGTGCTCTCCCAGAAGGTTAAGCATGATAAAAAAGCCCATTTTCAGCAGTGTGCTGATTTGACTGCCGAAGCCACCGAAATGGCGGCAAGGTTGATTCTGCATAAACGGCCTGAGCTTATCACGCGAGCCGACAATGGATTTCTCCTCAGGCGTGACTCTAAAATCGGCGGCACTATGACTCGGCTGTTTCGGTTTTTTCACTCTAATCGAAGTAAAAAAATTAAATCTCGTAAACAGCTATGAAATATTTATGCGTCAGCTCGAAGGTTGAAAGCCGCATCGCAGTTCTTGAGAAAGCCGGTAAAGCGGGAACGGCATTGGCACGAAAAGCGACACGCATTATAGAAAGCCTTGCTTCGGAAGCTGTCCGGCACCATATGGAAGCGATCTGCAGTTACACCAAGTACGGAGAAAAACGCATCAAGAATTGTCGAAAATACGATCTGGGATGCGGGTATCGTCTGATCACCCTGCAGCGTGGAGTTAAGGTTTTTATCCCCTTTTTAGGGACGCACGATGAATGTCAGTGTTGGCTCGAAAGCAACAGCCGGATGAAAGCCTTCACTGCCGGGAGGGGGACGGCATTGCGTATTTCTCAAAATAAGTCATCATCTTCACCTCCGTCAGGTGGTGATATAGCAGATATTAAAGCGGATTCTGATGATGAAGTGCTACAGCATATAGCTGATAAAGATTTGCGGCGTGTGTTTTGCGGCCTGATCGAGGGAGCCAAAAATCGGTAGCAGTAAATTTAGGATGTATCGTTGCAGCGTACATGTCAAGTCGCAAGGTCGAGTGGCCCGGATGAAAGTTTGAATTTTTTTATCGAAAGGCTGGCGGCAAAGGAAATGAAATTCATATTTGGCTGCCCGGATAAACACGAAGTGTTTGGGAGTGCGAGTTTCAGCATCTTGGAAAATAAAGGCTTTACGACCGAGATGGATGAAAACAAGACATCGGAATCGAAGGTGGCACTCATCGAACCCTGTCCGTTTTCGGCAAAAAACATGTATACCATGCCAGTGAATTATCCTGCCCGTTTGGAAGTCCCGAAAAAGAAAGAAATCCGATAAAGGAGAACACCCATGGAGGATACAAAAAAGAATGCGCCTGACTGAGAGATGGTTACGGGAGCCGGCTGAGTGTCCAAACTGACCATAGGGGACCTGGACAGGGTGCTGTGCGGCATGGTGTTTCCGACCGATGAGATGGTATGCGGGTCAAGTCTGAGTGTGCGGGTCATTTCAGAGCAGGTGCCGGTGATTGCGGAAGCTTTGGAATTTGCTTCCATGGGGCTCATTCCTGCCGGTGCGTATAAAAACAGGGAATTCCGGGAGCCGAAAACCAAAGCCGCACTTCAAGAGGATAAACCCAATAGCGTGAGAGTTGTGGTCAACAACGCGGCCTCCCAGCAGAATGTTCAGCGGTTCCTGGAGTTGCAGGGTTTTTAGGCGCCGCTCGAACAAAATGGGGCCGACTATTTGGTAATCGGAACGTGTGTTTCAGAGCCCGGGAAGCAGGCTCAGTTATCCGTTGAGCAGCAATCCGACGTAAAGAAGATCATGGCCATGTGCGCTACCGACCGCATAAGCTTCGGAGATGATGAGCTGAGCCTTAAGCTGATGGTCAATTTCCTGCGTACGATAGAAATGGGTAATGAGCTGTGGCGGCTGGTATTCGTTAACAACAGCGTGAAATTGACGATCGACGGCTCGGAGGTGCTCGAGGATCTCAGGCAATATGAAAAAGATGGGCTCAAGATATTGGTGTGCGGCACCTGCCTGAACCATTTCACAACCTTCTGGAGAGAAAGAAGGTCAGCGAGACGACCAATATGCTGGATATCGTCACAGCCATGCAATTGGCCGACAAGGTAATCAGCATCTGAGAGCACCCAATAGGGCTTGATTTCTCAGTCGACAACTGCTTATAAGAAACGTGCTCTTTTCATCTGTTCGCACGGACACCCATAAATGGATTACACAAAGGAGAAAACCATGAAATATGGCGCCCGCAACAGAATTCGCGCGAAGGTCAACAGCATCAAAAAAGGGGACGTCATGTCCCTAGTAAAATTTTCCATCACTGATCCGCATGAGATGGCCTCAGTTCTGACCACGGAATCTGTTGATGACCTGAAGATTGAACAAGGAGATGAGGTCGAACTGATCATCAAGGCCATACACGTGTTGCCCGTCAAGGAATAACGCCTACGAAAACAGTCCGAATCCTCGACCTCTTCGGAAAGTATCGGAGAGGAGATCAGGCGATACAACCCGACTTGATCCGGTCGATGATCGAACGGGCGCAGGCTTCGACGGATGGGTGTTCGTCGGTTTCGACTACGGGGCCGCGCATGTCGCGGTATTGGGAAAGAACCTCCTGTTGATAAGACAGAATATATCCTGGCAGACTGTGGACGCCTTGCTCGACCAGCCGGTTGGCCGCCAACTGAGCCTCGGCGTCGGCATTCCCGGGCAAAAAAAATCTTTTATACTTTAATGTGAAATGCGCTTTTTTGTTATCGGGTTTTCGGTATACCTGCGTCACTAGAAAGCATCTGCCTCTAAAATTTCGTTGATGTCTATCTTGCATTATACTTGAAACCCGAGAAATTCACCAATACTGATGATATTCTTCAATTTCAAGGTTTTTGAAAAGGTTCGACGCTTTTCACTATACACACTTAGTTCTTAACAATTTTTAGTGTAGATTGAAAACGATGATCTTATAATGCAAGAATGGGTAAAACACAACATTTTGAGGTCTTGCACTCTCTCGCCATCTACCAGATTGCAAATCGGCGCGCAATAATGACCCACCTTTAGTCGGAAACTGCCTCTAAAATTGCCCCGGTCAAAATATAATCTATTGATTTATTAAAATTGTCATGGTTTTTGAAAACGCCGATATGGGTTAAATTTAAAAGCCGATTGATACCCAGCCGTCGAACAACCCTATCAACCTTGGTTTTGTTTGTTTGATCCGCTCTCAAAAAGCGAATTTATCCTTTATCCTTTCGGATGGAGCGCCTGCCTTTGCTTCGGACCGCACAGGGGACATCCTTGCATTTTAAGCGGTTTTTCAAGACCGCTACGGGCGAGGAGATCTTCGTCCCGAAAAAGCTCCAGTGTTGGGCCGTCGGCAGTGATCTTTCCTTGGTGAAGAACAATTGTTCGATCACACAGATCCATTGCCATATCCAGATCGTGAGTGGCGACAATTTTTGTATGATGAAAGGTTTTAAGCAACGCGATCAACCGGCTGCGCGACTTGGGATCCAGGCTGGAAGTGGGTTCATCCATCACCAAAATGTCCGGCGACATGGCCAGAACCGTTGCGATGGCCACAGCCCGTTTTTCTCCTCCAGAGAGCTTGTAAGGCGGACGTTTCCTTAAATGCGGCACCCCGACGGTCTCGAGTGCCTGCATGACTTTCAGTTCCACCTCGGCCTCTGCCAGCTCGAGGTTCAACGGTCCGAAGGCCACATCGTCAAAAACCGTCGGCATGAACAACTGATCATCCGGATTCTGAAACACCATACCCACCGAGCGGCGTACGATTTTCAGATTTTCGGAAGTCAGAGGATAATCGCCGATTTTCACCCCTCCTTGAGTAGCACATAGATAGCCGTTCAGATGAAGCAATAATGTGGACTTCCCTGCGCCGTTGGCACCAACCAAGGCTACGGACTCCCCATGGGTGATGCGAAACGACGCGCCGTTCAATCCGACCGTGCCGTCGGGGTAAGTGTAATGAATATCTTCGGCTTGCACAATATGGTGACTCATCCGAAAAATCCCGTAACCAGTGCGCCCAACATCTTGGGCATATTATAACACCTCAATATTACGAATAAAACTGACCAACTGATCGCAAAAACAATCTCTTTGTAACCGATTTTCATCGACCTGATGATGCGAATATGACCGTCAAAACCCCTGCAGAGCATTGCCAGATGAATCCGTTGGGCACGATCCATGGTGCGCAACAGCAAATGACCCATCATGGACACAAATGTTTTGAAACCGATTCCGGAGGAATTGAATGACCTGAGTGATATGGCTCGAACCATCCGCGCCGCTTCATCGGTCAAAACGAAAAGATACCGATATAAAAACATGAGTTGCACGACAAAAGGCCGTGGAACGCCAAGCCTTGCCAGGGCCGGGCAAACGGCGTTGAAGCCGGTTGTGGTGATTAATATCAAAGCAGCCGTCACGGTCAGTAGAAATCGCGTCAGGATGGAAAAAAAAGAGAGCCATCCGCCGGAAACATTGATCGATCCGATTTGAAAAAAGATCTCACGATCCATCAAGGGATTGAAAATTCCGATCAGGACGGCAAACGGCGAAACCAGTAAGACCTTTCTTAGCAAGTAGCCAATCGGCAGGCCACCGACCGAAATCTGGACTATGGGGAAGATGAAAAATGGGATCAGCGCCGAAAACGCGTATTTATCAAAGGATACCACCGTTACAATAAATGCGAGCGTGGTAATCAATTTTGCCCTCGGGTCTAGGCGATGCAGGGGGCTGTCGCCTAAGGCGAGGGTGTCCATATATCCGATATCAAAAAAATGGCTGCCGATTTTGGTCATGGAAATAAGGCCCAAGGGCGGCGGCGGTTAGCCCCGCTGCCCCTGGTTTTGTTTTCACTCCGTTTACGATTATCGCCGCGACGTCTAAGCCCCCGTGCCCTTTCGGCGTTTCAGCGCCAGCCCAATGAATAGGGCCATCAAGAGCGTCAAGGCGCCGCCCACCAGCCCGGATACCGAAGTTCCCGGGTCAACGGACGGCCACGACGGGTGCTCCCCTTCTTCCTTTTCCGTAGCGCTGGCTTTAAATCCATAATCAGGTAAAAAGGCCGTTTTATCTTGGATGTCCGCCAGAGAAGCATGAATGCCTTTCTCCGGGCTTTCCAGCTCTTCGATACCTGCGGTTTTGAACATGGCCCACTCCAACCCGTCCGGATGAGCGGAAGCAAACCAGCTCAATGCACCGCCGGTGACTACAGCGGCCACCAGGAGCCCGATAAGGACCCGGCGGATGGAAAGCTTTCCGATGGGCATAGATGTGGCCGCGGAACTCAGAATTTCAGGCCGGGCTCTCCAGACAAAAATGACCACGGCGGCAGTGGCAAAGCCTTCCACAAGACCGATGGCGAGATGAATCGGTTGCATCAAAAACACGAATGTGCCAAACGGCAGTTCTGAAATGCCTGAAAAGAGCGTCTGCAGCACGACGCAGAACGCGCCCATCTGCAGACTCGCGATCGCCGCGATAAGGGCGCCGATCATGATGCGTCTCCGGGTGGGTTTGTCACCGACGATTTTCTTATAGGCGAAGGGATAGGCGACGAAGCAGGGGAAAAAACCGAGATTGAAGATATTGCATCCCAGGGCCAGCAGACCGCCATCTGCGAAAAAAAGCGCCTGGACGGTCAACACCGACGCCATTGTAAGAAAGGCGGCAGGGGGACCAAGCAAAATCGCCAAAATCATTCCGCCCCCGAGGTGACCGCTGGAACCTGTGGCCGGTATCGTGAAATTGATCATCTGCGCCGCAAAAATGAACGCGCCCAAAACGCCCATAAGGGGGACTTTTCGATCGTCCAATTCTTTCTTAACTTTATT
>JBDRPF010000050.1:0-36750 GCA_043827325.1 Pseudomonadota bacterium
CCAAAATAAATTCTTCATGAGAAATGCGGGTAGTAAATGATCTGGTCCATCTTCTATCACCCCGACGTAGAGGAAGACCTGGAAAGCGTGGGGCCTTCCGCGGCTCGACGAATTGTGCGAGCAATAGATTCAAAACTCACAAAAGCGCCTCTGCAGTTTGGAGCGCCGTTATCAAGTAATTTAGCCGATTTTCGCAAACTTAGAATCGGAGATTCCCGAGTGGTTTATCAGGTACAGGAAAGAAAAGTCATCGTTTTCGTGCTGGCGATCGGCCCTCGAAGAGATAAAGAAATCTACAAGTCTGCCTTGAAACGGAAACAACAATAAAATCGTGCCGCGATTTTATTATACTCCCGCAGGCAAGACTTGTCTGCGAGGAGTTCGGCTGAGGCTCACTCGATTGCGTTGATTTATCAGGTCTTGCTCCTTTATAACCCCCTTAATGCAATTGACTTTAAAGTCGAAGATGGGCCTTGGGGATAGCACAATTAAGGTTATATATTGGTCCTTTTAAACACTTTTTCCGGAATAGCCCTGATAATGAACATAATCCATCTCCAGAACCATTTTGTATATACGATGTCCCTGCCTTTTTGGTACCCTTTATACACATCTTCGGCGACCGCTTCAGGTTCGGCGGTGAGCAGTCCGGGCAATTTCAGATTGTCGGTCATTTTTGTTCTCACAAAACCCGGCAGGACCGTCATTACGTGTATGTTTTTCGCATGCAGCCTGTTTCGCAGCCCGCTCAAGTACGTGTTTAAGGCGCTTTTGGCCGAACCGTAAATATAATTGCTTTGCCTGCCCCTGTCTCCGGCCGCTGAGCTGATGCCGATAAAAAATCCGTGGCCTCTTTTTTCAAAATCAGCGGCAACCACCTCCAGAATACTGACCGCCCCGATGAAATTGGCTTCAACAATCCTTTTGGCCTCATGAAAGCTGCGCTGGGCCAGGTCCTGGTCGCCCAGGTAACCGAATGCAAGAACGACACCCTCCGGCTTCGGGTCAAGTCTGTTGTAAAATTCGATATGGGAACCGTAGTCGACAGCGTCGAAAAACAGGGGCACGGCCTTGACAGGATATCGAATTTCAATGTCCCGGGCCTTCTTTTGCAGCAGACTCAGTTTGCGTGAGGCCAAATAGAGATTGGCCCTTTCAGCGTCGGCGAATTTTCTCGCAATCGCTTGAGCGATGTAGGAGTTGGCACCCAAGACTAACAGATACATTTCCGAATTCCCACCCGTTGAAAAGATAAATCAGAACAGCGATGGAAACAGGGCAGCAACGGAAATGTCACACGCTTTATTTGCCTTCTTTGTTTTTCTTTTCTTTCAAACGCCGCCATTTATCAAGCCTCTCTTTTATGACTTTTTCATATCCCCTTTCCGTGGGAAAATAATAAAAACGACCACGGAGTTCTTCCGGCAGATACTCCTGCGGAACATATGCCCTTTCATAATCATGGGCGTATTTGTATCCGTCTCCATATCCCAAGTCTCTCATCAGTCCGGTCGGTGCATTTCGTATGTGCAGAGGGGCGGGAAGGCTCCCTGTATCGTCGACACTCTGTTTGACCCTGCCAAACGCAGTATACATGCTGTTGCTCTTCGGGGCCGTAGCAAGATAGACAGCCGCCTGCGCCAGTGCCAGTTCACCTTCGGGATGCCCTAAAAATCGGAAGGCTTCCATGGCATTCAGCGCGACCCCCAGCGCATGCGGATCCGCGTTGCCCACATCTTCCGAGGCAAACCTGACCATCCTGCGGGCAATATAAAAAGGGTCTTCCCCGGCAGATAGCATGCGCGCCAGCCAGTAAAGCCCTGCATCCGGGTCGCTCCCTCTCAAGCTCTTGTGAAAAGCGGAAATAAGATTGTAGTGTTCCTCGCCGGACTTATCATACAAAAGGGCCTTTTTCTGCAAAGCGGTTTCGAGATCCTTTCGGGTCACGTGGAGCTTCTTGCCCGTATCTGCGGTATCCCTTTCCGGCATGACCATGGACACCGCGATTTCCAGGCTGTTCAGGGCTATCCGCGCGTCACCGTCGGAAATTCGTACCATGTGGGAAATCGCATCTTGATCGACGGCCAGGTCCAGATGCCCCAGCCCTCTTTCCCTGTCTTTCAGGGCATTCTCGATGACAGCTTTGATTTCCGCTTCCGAAAGTGCGCTCAAGGTGATCATGCGGCACCTTGACATGAGGGCCGGTATCACCTCAAAAGAGGGGTTTTCAGTGGTCGCACCGATAAGGGTGATCAGTCCGCTTTCCACCTGGTGAAGAAATGCATCCTGCTGTGCCTTGTTAAACCGGTGGATTTCATCGATAAAAAGAATGGTCCGTTTCCGATAAAGCCGCAGCTGATCCCTTGCTTCCGCTATCGCGGATCGGATCTCGCGGACACCGGAAAGCACCGCGGAAAAGTGAATAAAGTGACACCGGGTTTCACTGGCAAATATTCTGGCAAGGGTTGTTTTACCGCACCCGGGAGGCCCCCACAGGATCATGGAAAAAATCCGGTCCTGTTCGATGGCGTGACGGATCAGGGTCCCCTCGCCCACGACACTCTTTTGCCCGATGAACTCCGCCAGGGTTCTGGGGCGCATCCTGTCCGCAAGCGGCCGCGAGGCGTATGTGGCTTTCTCCGCACTGTATTCAAACAGGTCCAATGGCTGGCCTTAAACTTTTTTTGACAGGATATCCTGTCTAATATTTTTTATTTTCCGATTTCCGTTTTTGAAGACGCTCCTTTATTTCTTTTCCCTTGCGCTGGCGGAAAATGATGCGTATCGGTGTTTTGTCGAGTTCGATACCTTCCCGGATCTGGTTGAGAAGATAACGCTTATAGGAAAAATGAACCGCACCCGGATAGTTTACGAAACAGACAAACGTCGGGGGTTTTGTGGAAATCTGCGTGATATAATAAAATTTCAACCGTTTTCCGCGGTGAAGCGGCGGTTCGGTTTGTTCGATGGCCCGCTCCAGTATCCTGTTCAGCTGTCCGGTCCCGATTCGATCGGCATACTGTTTGTAAACCTCGTCCGTGATCGTAAAAATTTTCGCAATTCTCAAACCCGTAAGCGCTGAAATGGTCAAAACCGGCGCGAAGCTCAAAAATTTTGCCGCCATTCTCACCTCATCGGTGTATTTTTTCAGGGTCTTGCTGTCTTTTTCGACAGCATCCCATTTGTTCAGCAGCAGAATGATACCGCATCCGCGATCAAATGCGTATCCCGCTATGTGAACATCCTGATCCGTCACCCCCTCGTCCGCATCAAAAACGACAAGTGCCACGTCACATCGGTCAAGACTCTTGAGTGCCTTGATGACGGAAAATTTTTCCAGCTTTTTTGACACTTTGCCTTTACGACGGATGCCGGCTGTGTCAATTAAAAGATATGATTTCCCATCCATTACACAGACCGAATCAATGGAATCGCGTGTCGTTCCCGGTATTTCACTGACCAGCAGGCGCTTTTGACCCAGCATCCGGTTGATCAGGGATGATTTCCCGACGTTGGGTCTTCCCACAACAGCCAGCTTGACCATTTCGGGTGCCTCATCCGGAAGCGCTTGCGGCAGGGAGCCTACCAGGGCGTCAAGAAAGTCGGATATGCCATACCGGTGTTCCGCTGAAATGGGATATAATTTATCCACACCGAGGGTGTAAAATTCATACAGCCTTGTCTCCTGTTCCGCGCCGTCTATTTTATTGACCGTATAAAAAACAGGCTTGCGTAAGACCCTGAGAATTTTAAGAATATCCTCGTCAAAGGGTGATATGCCACCGATGCCGTCCAATACCAGTATGACGACATCCGCGTCCTCGATGGCCTGGTGGATCTGAAAGTGGATCTCATCGGCAAAAACGTCATCATCCTCGCCCAAAAATCCGCCGGTATCCACCAGTGTGAATTCAACGCCCCCCCAGCTCGCATCTCCGTAATGCCGGTCACGGGTGACGCCGGGCATATCGTCAACGATGGCGGCCCTGGTTTGGGTGATACGGTTAAAAAGAGTCGATTTACCCACGTTGGGCCGGCCCAGTATGGCAACAATCGGTTTCATGTTCAAATGGGTATCCTTTCGATCCAGATGTTCTTTATCTCATGAATAATTTTATTTTTCAACCAGATACAATATAAACCAAAATCCGGATAAGACGGAAATACGAAGCACGAAGAACGAAATCCAAATGATATTGACACATAATCAGTGTTCACTTATAATGTGCAAAAAGCGCGTGAACGATAAAATTGAAATGGAGGTCTTAAATGCCGAATATTACGATTTCTATAGACGAAGATCTGCTAAAAGCAGGAAGACAGTATGCCAAGGAGCATAGCACATCCATGAACGCATTAATCCGAAAACTGCTTGAGCAAACTGTTGTAACACAATCAAAAACTCGCCTTTATGAATGTTTTGGTCTGATGGATCGGGCCGAGGGAAATTCAAAAGGTCGACGTTGGAAGCGAGAGGATCTGTACGATGTCTAAGATTTTCATAGACACGAATATTCTTGTCTATTGTATGGATAAATTTGATGAGAAAAGACAGGAGAAATGTCGTTTACTATTGACATCGTTAACCGAAGATCAACAAGGGGTCATATCCACGCAGGTGATGCAAGAATTTTATGTTGCCGCAACAAACAAGCTTGGTGCCGACCCGTTATTAACCAAAGACATTCTTCATTCTTTTAAACAATTTGAAATTGTCATTGTTAACCCTGAAATTATTTATGAAGCAATCGACTGCAGCATCATTAATCGCATATCATTCTGGGATTCCCTTGTTGTAGTGTCAGCAGAGAGTGCTCGATGTGAAAAGCTCTGGACGGAAGATTTGAACGATGGACAAATCCTGCGCAGTGTTCAAGTTGAAAACCCGTTAAAACGATAAAATACAGTATCGAAGCCGTTTATGATCAGGTGTAACGGAGGAATTATATGGCAATGGAAATCGAGGCTGAAATACAGGGCGCGGCGGACCAGGTAAAAGCAGCCGGATTTTCCGAGGAAACGATCAATGCCAGAGGCCAGTTGACCGTTTGGCAGCGGCTCGAATATCTCGTGGACTCCGGCACCTGGTGCCCCCTTCACACACTCTACAACCCCATGGATAATGCCGAAGGCACCACCAACGTCATCGACGGTATCGGCAAGATATCCGGCAGGTGGGCGGTCATCATCGGTTTTGACAATAAGGTCATGGCGGGCGCCTGGCTGCCGGGGCAGTCTGAAAACATTCTGAGAGTAACCGACCTTTCCAAAAGGTTGAACGTTCCCCTGGTCTGGCTGGTCAACTGCAGCGGCGCCAAACTGACCGACCAGGAAAAGTTCTACGCCAACCGCCGCGGGGCCGGCACCCCCTTTTTCAGACATGCCGAACTCGAACAGACCGGAATCCCGGTGCTTGCGGCCATATACGGAACCAATCCGGCAGGCGGCGGATACCAGAGCATCAGTCCGTTCATACTCTTTGCCCACAAAGAGTGCAATATCGCCGTCGGCGGCGCTGGAATCGTGAGCGGCATGGCGCCCAAGGGAGATTTCAACAGCGAAACCGCGGAATTCATCATTGAAAAGGCAAAAAAATTTAAGGTCAAACCGCCGGGGACCGTAGAAACCCATTACAACGACACCGGATTTTTCAGATACGTCTTTGAAGATGATACCGCCGTCCTGGACGGGCTGAAGGATTTTATGAAAGATGTGCCGGCATATCATCCCAAATTCTTTCATGGGAGGCCCCACGGCCAACCGGCATAATGCCTTTACCATAGGGACGGCCGCCTCCGAAATATATGTCATGCACGGAGAAACCGCAGCCGTGGCCATGTACTCCCGCAGGCTGGTCAAAGAAAAAGAAGCGGGAAGACCGTTGGAACCGGTCATCGAGCAGATGAACAGACTGGTCAGGGAATACCATGAGCGATCTAGACCGCTATACTGTGCCAAAAACGGTCTCATCGACGAGGTTGTCCCGCTGAACGCGATCAGGAAATACATCGCGGCCTTTGCCGGCGCAACGTACCAGAATCCAAAATCGATCTGTCCCCAGCATCAACTGATCCTCCCCCGGATTATCAGAGGATGAAACTGCTCATCGACAGCTTCCTGCCGCAATACCAGTTTTCGGAGCGGCATCACACCATAGTACAGGCGCCTCTGAACCGTGTCTACACATCTCTGACGACCTGCAACATGGGTCAATCAAAGGTGATTCGAACCCTTTTTCGACTTCGGGGACTGCCCGGCGCGGAACTCACCATCGAGGGTTTAAAATATACCGGCTTTCAGATTCTCGGAATGGAGATGTTGCGCCTGATAAAGTTTGATTCCGAGAGCTGATACAGATACGGTGCAACCTGATATTTGAACTGGTTCATACCTGAAACGAATCACGACAGTTGCTAAGTGCTTCGATTCGCAAATACAGTCACGTATTTTGACGAAAAGAGTTGATCAAATGCTCACTCAGCACTAAGTCCTGAGTAAATAAATTCGTTACCGAATTTATGAATCGATGGACTAAGGAGTTTATTGCCAAAAGAGGTTAAAAGAATGAAAATAGCCTTAATCATTCCCATGAACAGTGCTGAGGGCGAAAAGAGTTTTTACGATTACACGTTTTACTCGACATTTTTGCTTTCCAGAAAATACATCTCTTATCTCCTGGCGATCCCCACTCTGGCTTCGTTGACACCTTCAGAGCATGAGGTCAGGGTGTTCGACGAAAACATCCACGACATTGACTTCACCTGGAAGGCGGACCTCGTGGGGATCAGTGTCAGAACCATTTTTGCCAAAAGGGCTTACAGGATATCTGAAACATACCGGAAAAGGGGCGTAAAGACCGTTTTGGGAGGCATTCATCCCTCCATGTGCCCGGAAGAGGCGCTTCAATATTGTGACAGCGTGGTCATCGGTGAGGCTGAAAATACCTGGCAGGATCTTTTAAAGGATGCCGAAGCCGGCCGGTTGAAAAGGCTGTACAAAGCCAACGGGTTTGCCGACCTGAAGACTTCTCCTGTTCCTGTCCGGTCGTCTCTTGATCGCGAGAAATACCTTTCGGATATTCTGCAAACCGCAAAGGGCTGCCCGTTCCACTGCGAGTTCTGTTCCGTTCACGCCTTTGACGGACAGAAAATTCGAACCAGGAGCATAGAACAGGTCATCCGGGAGATCCTTGAAATAAAGGGCTCCCGTTCCAAATATAAGACGAAAAGTTCTATTTTCTTCGCTGATGACAATATTATCGCAAACAAAAAATTCGCACGAGACCTGTTTTTGGCCCTCAAGCCTTACAACATCAATTGGATGTGCCAGTCATCCATAAACATTTCAAAGGAACCGGAACTTCTCAAGCTGATGAGCGCGAGCGGGTGCGGGGCCATTTTTATCGGTTTTGAATCCCTATCGAAACAAACCCTCGCCGGTATGCACAAGGAGATCAATCAGAAATTTAATTATATCGAAGCGATAAAAACGATCCAATCCCACGGGATACTGGTTCACAGCTCTTTTATCCTGGGCCACGATCTTGATTCTCCGGCGACATTTGACGAATTGATCGCTTTCATTCAAGAATCCCATCTCTTAATGCCGTTGATCAACATTATGACCCCCTTTCCGGGAACCAGGCTGTTTCATCGCCTTGAAGAAAAAGGACGGATTCTCCATAAAGACTGGAGTAAATACGACACGAAATGTGTGGTCTTCTCCCCTTCTCAAATGTCTCCGGAAGAGCTGCTGCAGGGATACAGAAAGGTCGTCAAAGCGGCGTATTCCTTCGAATCCATATTGAAAAACCTCGATTATTACTGGGGGATCGATTTCTGGAAACAATCAAACGAGCTTGACCCGGTGAAGTTTAAATACCGCCTTATCTTTGCCGTCCGGCTCTTCTCGCTGCTTCTTTCCCGTGACACAAACCGCTCCCGGTTTATCATCAAAATATTACCCAAAGTCTTTAATAAGCGCGTCAGGGTGTCGACCATTCTCGCGTTGATGGCCTACAATGATTTTGCGTACAGCTTATAGAAAAGGACACGGTCTTTGCGCGTACCGATCATTGCCGATGGCCAAGGAACCCGATTCCCTGCTGTTCTTCATTGTTCTGATAAACATGCAACAGCTCACCGGCACTTGATTCCGGAACGTGGATGACGTGCACCACCGACTCGAAATCGGCAAATTCTGATGCCAACGCGGGCAGATGGTTAGCGGAGCTGAGAAAAAAGTCTTCCCTGAAAACGGTGTCCGCGTTGTCGGGAAAAATGGCGATGGGAACAATTTGAGCTTCCACCAGGTCATTGAAAAAGTGCGTTCCGTAGGAAACCTCCGGTGTGTAACCGCTTTTCTCGAACGCGATCTCTCCGAGAATCAACGTGCGGTTGATATCCTCGTATCCGACCCTTACACCGAGGTTGATGTCGTTGCTTCCCCACCGGCCCGGCCCGAAAAGCGCATAGCGCTTGCCTTCCAGCCTCCTGTTGAGACGGCTGACCACCCGGCCGACAGCCAGCTTCCGCTCATATGTCTCAAGCTCTCCGTAGGCCTTTGGGCACACGTAGACAACATACTCTATGTCGGGTATGATGCGATTCGACATGACCTGGCTGTTGGTGAAGATCACCCGGTCTTTGGGAAGATCCCTGGGCAGAGACACCTTGTCGATCTCTTTGCTCACCGCAAGGGACCGGCACTGAAGAATGTAGAGATGCTCGTCGTCCCAGGCGAATTCGATATCCACCGGTCTTCCGTAGGCCTCCTGAAGCTGTCTGAGAATTTTTTTCATCAACGGAACAAAATTCGTCTTGGAAAGCAGATTTTCAAAAGTGATGCAGGCCCCGGCGGAATCGATGCGCCGGGTTTTAAACATCGGAGGGGCCAGGTGACCGTCCTGGTTGACGGAAACCGCGTAAAAGAGGTCGGGGTGAGATGTCTCCTGCACGAGCGTGTTGAAGGCAATCGATTCAAACTGTCCGGTTCTGAGATTGAGAACATCCACCAGTTTCTGTGAATACTTCATGATCTGACCGGCTTCCGCCTCGGGACGGAGCGCGGGATGGCTCAGATAGACCATGCGCGGATACCCATCCCCGATTCTGTCCACCGCCCGTGTCCCGAGGCCGAACACGAGCCGGACAAGCCCGTCTTCCTTGCGGATCCGGGGTGTCCACCCGTAGGAGCTATAGGAAAACCCCACACCGGCCGCAAACGGAAAAAAATAGTCGCCGTGACGGCGTCCCACGACCTTTTGGACGAGAATCCCCATCCTTTCATCAAAATCGAGCAGGTTGTGGTCCCTGCGGTACAGAATGGGACCGGGGCCGAAAGTGCTCATGTGCACCTGTTTGAGCCCCCAGATAAAGTCATTGAGACGCTTCTCCAGGTCTCCCGTGTTGGCAACGAAAAAAGAGTCGTACTTGCCGGAAAACGCATAACCGAAATTATCTTCCAGCATGCTCGAGGATCGAAGGATGAGCGGATCTTCACCCACACTCTGCAAGAATTCTCTGAAATCTTTCACCACGTCCGGCGGAAAAGCGGCTTTCCGGAACAGTTCGGCAATGTTTTTGTATTCCGCTTCGACCGCTTCGCGGGTCTTGTATTTTTGGGTGTGAAACTGATCCAGGTTGTTGTAGTCCAAAAAATCGGAAAATATTCCGGAATTGAAATAGTACGATTCCGGCATCCTGACATAACGCTCTATTTCCGGATCACCGTGGGTAAGTTTGGGTACCAGGACCTTATATGCCAAAAACATGCCGGCGGCTTTGCCGCCGATTTTTCCGGAACGGCGGCGGCTCCAGACCATGTTTTCCACCAGTTCATAAATGTCCCGGACCGTGATATGCTGCTTTGCGATACCGATGAAGGGCAGCTGGTTGGAGATAAAATAGTTGATAAGGTTGACCCTCGCGCCTTCGGCTTCATCAGGAGAAATATAGAGATCTCCCATGGGAATCTCGCAGAATTCATGGAGGGCCTGATGGATTTTTCTGGAAGTCGTGCCCTCCATGTTTATCACCCGGGAGAGGTGCTTGAACCGATCCTGCTTTCTGGCGAGGTTGATGTGGTTTTCGATCTCCGTCTCGGTAAAAAAAGTGGCAAAATAAAGATCGATAAGGGCGCCCGTATATTCCCGAAGGTTCTCCTCGTCCGGTTCCCGGCCTTCGTTTTGAAGTTTTGCAGCGGCCTCCTGTCTGAGCTTTTTCGCATCTACAATTTTCTTCTCGCTCAGGGCCAAAAGGAAAATCTCCCGCATTGAATCGATAAGGTCCGGATACCGTGCCAATTTCTGGAACATGCGGTAGGCCTTGATCAGGTCGAGCTCTTTTTGATCTTTAGTGATGATTCACCTCTCTGCCTTATGCTTGATCGAAAACTCCGGTTTGCGGATAAAAACCGAAGTTCGAATTTCGGATTTAGCTATTTGGATTTTGTCTGAACCAGCCCATTCGTTCAGATATTCCAAAGGTCTCTATCCCACTTTTCTCATGTGAAATGCGGGTTATACCCATCCCCTGAGCTTACACGCCTCCGCCACCCTGGCCACCGAAACCAGGTAGGCGGCCTGGCGCATGTTGACCTTCTCCTGCCGGTACATTTCATGGACGCCCTGAAAGGCCTCGGTCATCTTTTCTTCCAATCGCCGGTGGACCTCTTTCAAGTGCCAGTAATAGTTGTAGGTGTTTTGCACCTGCTCGAAGTAAGACACGGTCACGCCGCCGGCATTGGCAAGGAAATCGGGGAGCACGAGGGTGCCTTTGTCGTAAAGGACACTGTCCGCTTCAGGCGTCGTGGGACCGTTGGCCAGCTCACACAAAATGTTGCATCGCAGTCTGTCCGCGTTCTTTTTCGTGATGACATTTTCCAGGGCTGCCGGAAATAAAACCGTCACTTCGAGTTCCAGGAGCTCTTCATTGGTGACCGCGTCGGCGTCCGGATATCCCGTAAGACTGCCGTTGTCCCGCTTGTAATCCACAAGCTTTCCGGCATCCATCCCTTTGGGGTTGTAAACGCCCCCCTTTGAATCCGAGGCCGCAACCACTTTCAAACCCAAAATTTCTTCACCCAGAAGCGCTGCGAACTGGCCGGCATTTCCAAATCCCTGAACGGCCATGGTGCGGCCCTTGAGATCGATATTGTGAACCCGGGCGGCTTCTCTCGTCACATAGATGCCGCCCCGGGCGGTTGCGTCTCCGCGTCCCGGAGAGCCGCCGAGGGGAAGCGGTTTCCCGGTGATGACGCCCGGATGTTTTTCACCGACAATGGTCTCATACTCATCCATCATCCACGCCATGATCTGCGGGGTGGTGTAAACGTCCGGGGCGGGGACGTCTTTGGTAACCCCCAACGTTCGTGCAATGGCACGAATATATGCACGGGCAAGCCGCTCCTTTTCATTTTCAGAGAGTTCCTTGGGGTTGCAGATGATCCCGCCCTTTCCGCCGCCCAGCGGGATGTCCACAACCGCCGTCTTCCACGTCATCCAGGCGGAGAGCGCACGCACGGTGTCAATGGTCTCGTCCGGGTGCCATCGAATACCGCCCTTTGCCGGACCCCGGGCCGTGTTGTAGACCACGCGAAAAGCGTGGAAAATCTTTGTCGAGCCGCCATCCATTTTCACCGGGAGAATGACCTTCAGTTCCTGCATGGGCCAGCGCAGCAGTTCGTGCATTGCCGGATCCAGTCCCAGCTTTTCGGCCGCATCGTCAAGCTGCTGCTGGGCAATCTTAAAAGGATTCAGTGCATCATTCATTCATCACTCCTTGGATATTCTCTAAAGGTTAATCTGCTGTTCTTTAGAATCCGTCAGTTCAGCATTGGATATTGCCCGGTATTATAGCAACCGGAAGCACCGTATTACAAGTTTTTTATAGGACGGTGACTCCCCCGGGAGCCGGAGAATATGGTGTTTACATCTCAAAAAGTTATGTGATAGGGTCCCTTTTATTTATGGAGAAGTTGAAATGACCCTCTGTCTTATGGAAGGTAACGAAGCCGTCGCCCGCGGCGCAATTGCCGCCGGATGCCGATTTTTTGCCGGATATCCGATTACACCGGCCACGACAATCTTCAGCAGCATGCTTGAACTGCTGCCGCCTCTCGGGGGCATCTGCCTTCAGGGTGAAGACGAAATCGCGTCCATCGGGTATTGTCTGGGGGCATCGATGGCGGGCCTGAAGGTAATGACGGCGACCTCCGGTCCGGGTATCAGCCTTTACAGCGAGCACATCTCCTTTGCCATCGGAAGCGAGATACCCATTGTGATTGTGGATGTTCAGCGGCTGGGGCCCTCCACCGGTTCGGCCACCCGCGGGGCGGACGGCGACATACATTTTCTGCGCTGGGGAAACAGCGGGGGCCTGCCCGTCATCGTACTGGCCCCCGTGGATGTCAGGGACTGCTTCAACCTGACCGTTGAGGCCTTCAACCTGGCTGAAGAATTCAGGTGCCCGGTGTTTATTGCATCCAACAAAGAGATTGCAATGACCCGTGAGAGCGTTGACACGGACACACTAAAAATGCCGGAAATAAAAGATCGCGCAGCCCCTCCGCCCGGAACCCCTTTCCTGCCTTTTGCCGTTCCATCCGGGCGGACGGTGCCTTACTTTCTCCCCATCGGCTCAGAGACGCTCGTCCGCCAGACATCCTCCACCCATGGTCCGGACGGCTACATCACGACCGATGCCGATGAGATCTCAACCATGCAGAACCGTCTCGACGTAAAGTTAAATTCTTCCGTAGACCGATTCAGTTTTCATGAAACGCACATTGAGGAGGCTGCCGACACCTTGATCATTACCTATGGCGTCACAGCCCGTGCCGCCAAAGAGGTCTTCAGGACGCGTAAAAAAAAGGGGAATCCGGTTTCACTCCTTGTGCTCAAAACCCTCTGGCCCGTGCCTGAAAAACTGATCAGGAAAACGGCCGAAAAATTCAAACGCATGGTCGTGGTGGAGATGAATCTTGGCCAGTATGTGAGGGAGATCGAGCGGGTTCTGCCGGACAGGAAGGTGGATTTCCTGGGCCGGATGGACGGCAGGCTCATCACCCCGAACCGGATCGAGGAGGCCGTCAGCCATGGATAGTCTGCTGAACAGGGATCGTCCCCCGGTTTTTTGCCCGGGGTGTGCCCACGAACGCGTAACCGAGGCACTTGACAAAACGTTCCAAAACATGAATCTTCGCGGCCATCAGATTGTCATGGTCAGTGATATCGGATGCTCCGGTCTTTTTGACACCTTTTTTCACACCCACGCATTTCACGGCCTGCACGGCCGTGCGTTGACGTATGCCGCCGGGCTAAAGCTGGCGAAACCAGAGCTGAACGTTGTCGTCACCATGGGCGACGGCGGCCTGGGCATCGGGGGCGCACATCTTCTTGCGGCCTGCCGCCGCAACCTTGACCTGACATTACTGGTATTGAACAACTTTAATTTCGGGATGACCGGCGGTCAGTTTTCGGTGACGACCCCCCCGGAGGCCCGGGTGGGTTCCGGCTTTCTCAACCGGCTTGAAAGTCCCATGGACGTGTGCCGTGTGGCCGCTTCTGCGGGGGCAGCGTACGTGATACGCACGTCAAGCTACGAAAAAGAACTTGTCCGACAGATCGAAAAGGCAATCCGCTTCGACGGTTTTTCCGTCATGGACATATGGGGTGTATGCCCCGGACGATACACCAAACGCAACCGGCTAACGCCGAAAATCATCGAAGAATCCATCGCCGGACTTCCACCGGCAGAGGGTCCTGTTCCCGAAAATACAAAAAAGGAGTACGGTCTGCTTTATCGGGAATTGGCCGGCCAAAAACCCCCGGTCCCGCCGCTCGCTGAAATTGACGCGATATACGACCCCCCGGAACCCGGCAGACAGGAGGTCGTCATTCTCGGCAGTGCCGGCCAGCGCATTCTGACGGCCGGTGAGATCGTGTGTCTTTCAGGCCTCTTTGCCGGTCTCAATGTGACCCAGAAAAACGAGTACGACATTACGGTGCTCAGGGGATCCTCAATCAGCGAACTGATCCTGTCCCCGGAAGAGATCGGATTTACCGGAATCGACCGGCCCACGGTTATCCTGGCCCTCGGTCAGGAAGGCGTGGACCGCCGGAAACGTCTGTTTGCCCGGCTCGATGCCGGCACCCTTGTCATTCAGGCAAACGGCATCGAAGTCCCGCCAACCAGCGCACGGATTTATCCGGTGGACTTTAAAGCGCAGAAAATTAAGACCAGTGACTGGGCGCTCGCAGCGCTTTCCATACTTGCCAAACTCAACCGCGTGATTCACCCGTATATGCTCCGGTCCGCCCTGAAATCGAAATTCACGGCGCCTGTCCTTGAATCTGCACTGGATCTGGTACAACGGGTCGAGATCACGCTCTGATTCTTGCACGAAAGTCAATAACCACCCTTAAAAGAGGAAACCGTATGAACTTCAAACTGTCAAAGGAACTCGAGATGCTGCGGAAGGCGGTCCGGGAGTTTGCCTCCAAGAAAATCGCCCCGTTTGCCGATGAATGGGACAGGGATCATTATTTCCCGTACGATGAAGTCATCAAACCCATGGGGGAACTGGGCTTTTTTGGAACCGTGATCCCCGAAGAATACGGCGGCGAAGACATGGGGTGGCTGGCGGCGATGATCGTGACAGAGGAAATCGCAAAGGCTTCCAGCTCTCTCAGGGTTCAGGTCAACATGCAGACCCTGGGAAGCGCTTTTACCATATACAAGTACGGCAGCGAGTCCATTCGAAAAAAATACATCCCGAGGCTCGTCAGCGCAGACTTTATCGGCGGCTTTGCCATCACTGAGCCGGATGCGGGGTCAGACGTGATGTCCATGTCCTCCACGGCTGAGAACAAGGGAAGCCACTGGCTTCTAAACGGCTCAAAGACCTGGATTTCAAATGCCGACATTGCCGATGCAGTGGTGTATTATGCCTATACGGACCGGGATAAAGGTTCCACAGGGCTCTCCGCCTTCGTCGTAGAGTTGAAAAACTTTAACGGCGTCAAAACATCCCGGTTGGAAAAGATGGGGTCGCACTCTTCCCCTACGGGTGAGATATTCCTGAATGACACGCAGGTCCCCCTGGAAAACATACTGGGGAATCCCGGAGACGGCGTGAAAATCCTCTTTGAGTCCTTGAATCAGACCCGTCTCTCCGCAGCGGCAGGCGCTGTCGGGGTGGCCCGCGCATGCCTGGAGACATCTCTCAAGTACTGCAATCAGCGGAAACAGTTTGGAAAATCCATCGGAGAGTTTCAGATGAACCAGGACCTGATCGCCCAGATGTCCACAGAGATCGAAGCGGCGCGTCTCCTGGTTTACAGGGCGGCCTGGGAGAAGGACCAGGGGAAACTGAACAACGGCCTCGATGTGGCACAGGCCAAGTACTTTGCCGGCGAGGTTGTGACAAAATGCGCCAGCTACGCCATGAGGATTCTCGGGGCATACGGCTATTCAACAGAGTATCCTGTCGCCCGTTTTTACAGAGATGCGCCCACATATGCCATGGTCGAGGGATCGGCCAACATCTGCAAGTGGATTATTGCTCAGGATCAGCTCGGGATAAAAAAGGCCAACCGGTAATAAAATCGCTTTGCGATTTTATATTTATTGCAGGATCTGGCTGAGGAAGAGCTTGGTTCGTTCGTGCTGAGGGTTTTTGAAAAACGCTTCCGGCGTGTTCTCTTCGACGATCCGGCCGAAATCCATGAAAAGCACCCGGTGGGCGACACTCCTCGCAAACCCCATTTCGTGGCTCACCACGATCATGGTCATGCCTTCCCGCGCAAGCGCGATCATAACATCCAGCACCTCCTTGACCATCTCAGGGTCCAGGGCCGAGGTAGGTTCGTCAAAGAGCATGACATTCGGCTTCATGCACAGGCTGCGGGCAATGGCGACACGCTGCTGCTGCCCGCCTGAAAGCTGTCCCGGGTATTTGTGGGCCTGCTCGGCGATGTACACTTTTTCCAGATAATACATGGCGGTTTCTTCCGCCTCTTTTTTAGGGACCTTTCGAACCCATATGGGACCCAGGGTCAGGTTTTCAACAATCGTCAGATGGGGAAAAAGGTTAAAGTGTTGAAAAACCATGCCCACTTCCGCGCGGATCTTTTCGATATTCTTTATGTCACTGGTCAGTTCGATTCCGTCCACAATGATCCGGCCCCGCTGATGTTCCTCCAGCCGGTTGATGCATCGGATCAGGGTGGATTTCCCGGAACCGGAAGGACCGCAGATAACGATGCGTTCCCCTCTGTCGACGGTCAGGTTGATGTCCTGAAGCACATGAAAATCACCAAACCACTTGTGCATGCCGATGACTTTTATGATGGCGCCGCCCGGTGGCTGCGATTCAACTTTTTCCCTGTTTTCTTTGCTCATGGATGCTTCTCGTTTATCAGCTAAAAGCAGTGAGACTCTACCCGCAAAGCGGGTGGGCTTAGAATGCCCCCTGAAAGGGGACAAAAAGCGTCCTGAAACCTAAATTCGAAATTCGTATTTATCCCCGTCGGGATGCTTCGCGCGTACTTGGTATCGTATTTCTCGCCGGAACGGGAAAATCTTTCCGGGCCCTCCGCCTGAGGCGAAGGGTTTAGATCGAAACGAAGGGCGACCGCGTAAACTATCCGGTCTTCAGTTCCCGCTCCAGACGGCGGCTGTAGTTGGACATGGAAAAACAGCACACAAAATAAATCAATGCAATAAAAATATAGGCTTCCGTTGAAAATCCCATCCATTCCGGGTTGGAGAGGACGGACTGTGTTGTTTTCAACAGGTCATACAGGGCGATAATCACCACCAGGGATGTATCCTTGAAAGCGGATATCAGAATACTGACCGTGGGCGGGATCACGATCTTCAGTGCCTGGGGCAGAATAACCAGACGCATGGTCTGGTAATAATTCAGGCCAAGAGATTCGGCGGCCTCGTACTGTCCTTTGCTCATTCCCTGAAGCCCGCCTCGAACCACTTCAGCGATGTAGGCGGCCGTGAACATAATAATGGCTACCTGTGCCCGGAGGATCTTATTGAATGAGACGCCCTCGGGTAAAAACAGGGGGAACACCACCGAGGACATAAAGAGGAGCGTAATCAGCGGCACCCCGCGGATCAGCTCTATGTACACGACGCAGATGGCCTTTATCGCGGGCATCCTGGACTGCCGGCCCAGGGCCAGAACAACGCCGAGCGGATATGCGGCTGTCAGGCCGAAAACGGAAAGCAGCAGCGTAAGCGGAAGCCCTCCCCACTGTGTGCTCTCCACCGGCGCCAATCCGAACAATCCGCCTTTCATCAGCAGGCCCATGGCAAAAAGACCGGCCACCCACGCATACACAAGGGATCTTTTCCAGTGTTTCCGGTTCTGGCTGTAAAAAAGGAGCCCCACCAGCATGAACATGGCGAGGAAAGGCCGCCACTGCGATTCATACGGAAAGAAACCGAACAGGATGAACCGACCGTTTGCAGATACAACGGACCAGCACGCGCCGCCGGCTTCACGGCATTCCGCTCCGGTGGATATCCACGAACTGTCGATGAACGCCCACCGGACAAAAGGCGGCACGATTTTCCAGAGAAAATACAGGGCAAGAATCGTTAGAACGGTGTTGAACCAGCTGTTGAACAGATTGGCTTTTATCCACCCGAGCGCACCGATGCTTGTTATCGGCGGCTTAATGGTTTCTTCTGTTTTTTCTGCTGTCGCTTCAGTCATATTTTCAGATTCGATTCAACCCTTCTGCTGTTCCCTTAACCGGCGAAAAAGGCGTTTTGCTCTTTGTTTTTGCTATATTCCCGATCCGTAGAGCTGCGAAGCAGCGATACATAAAATCGTGAAACCTGAATCTTACAAGATTCAGGTTTCACGATTTTATCTTTCTACAAGCGCCACCCTCCTGTTGTACCAGTTCATAAAAGCAGAGGTGGTCAGGCTGAAAAAAAGATACACCACCATCATCATTGCAATACCTTCAATGGCCTGTCCGGTCTGGTTGATCGTCGTCCCGGCTACGGAAACAAAATCCGGATATCCGATGGCCACCGCCAGGGAGCTGTTTTTTGTCAGGTTCAGCATCTGGCTGGTCAGCGGCGGTATGATGACCCGCAGCGCCTGAGGCAGTATGACAAGATTCAGAATCTGTCCGGGTTTGAGGCCCAGTGACATGGCGGCTTCGGTCTGACCGTGGCTGACCGCCTGGATGCCGGCACGAACGACCTCCGCCACAAATGCCGCGGTATAAAGAACCAAACCCAGCAGCAATGCGGTAAATTCCGGGCTGATATTGACGCCGCCTTCGAAATTGAATCCCGAAAGAACCGGAACATCCATTGCCGTCGGCGCTCCGGCCATCCACCACACCATCACGGGCAGCCCGGTGATAACGGCGGCGGATACGTAGAAAACAGGAAAGATCCGGCCGGTTTTATCCTGCCGCCGCCTGGCCCAGCGCCGGATCAGATATGCCGAAACACAGCCGGCGAACAGCGCCAGCAGCATATATTTTTGCGCGGGATGTGACTCGGGAACCGCAAAGACCAGGCCGCGGTTACTCAAGAACACCCCGGAGACCAGGCGTATCGCCTGTTTGGGAGAAGGCAGGATTTTATAAAAAAACGCGTACCAGAAAAAAAGTTGGAGCAGGACCGGTATGTCCTGAAAAACCTCTATGTAGACGGCAGCCAGCCTTGATACCAGCCAGTTTGCGGACAGGCGGGCCACCCCGATAAAGGTGCCGAGTATGACGGTGAGAATGATCCCGATAAGGGAAACGATCAGGGTGTTTATGACACCCACGATCAGCGCGCGGGCGTATGTATCGGCTGCAGAATAAGCGATCAGCGACTCGCCGATTTCAAATGAGGATTCCTTTTCAAGAAATCCGAGGCCGGTTGCGATGGACTGCCTCTCGAGGTTTGCCATCGTGTTTGAAAGCAGATAAAACCCGAGCAGCCCCAGCAGAATCATGGCGCCCAGCTGATACAGGATCGCTCGTTTGGCAGGGTCATTGAAAAATGGGACCGCTTCCGGCGTTGTTTTTTCCGATGAATCCGTACCGCCCTTTTCCATCCCCGTTCTCAAAAGATAAGCTGTTAAGCCGGTCCGGTTTTCATGGAATCGGCTTAACAGCTTCGGTTCTTAACGTTATGACATCAATTGTCTTTGCCGTATGACCCGTGACCGGCAAATTGAACAGCCCGGGTATGTCCGGATCTGTTCGATCCGTTACTTGAATGGCGGAGAATACATCAGGCCGCCGTTGGTCCACAGCGCGTTCAGCCCCCGCTCGATGCCGAGCGGTGTGTTGACACCCACATTCCGTTCAAACACTTCGCCGTAGTTGCCGACCTGTTTGACGATATTGTAGGCCCAGCTCTCGTCAAGCCCGAGGGCCTTGCCGTTTCCGGGGGAAACGCCCAGAAAGCGCTGTATTACCGGATCGGTGCTCTTCATCATTTCATCCACGTTTTTCGAAGTGATGCCCAATTCTTCGGCGTTGATCATGGCGAACACCGAATAGTTTACGATATCCTTCCACTGGTTGTCACCGTGACGGACCGCGGGGGCAAGGGGCTCCTTGGAAATAATCTCGGGCAGGATAATGTAATCCGTGGGGTTCGGCGCCACAGCCCGGGTCCCTGCCAGTTGAGATGCGTCCGAGGTCAAACAGTCACATCGACCGGCAAAAAATGCCTTGGCAAGTTCAGCCGTGCTTTCAATGACAACCGGTTTCATCTTCATGCCGTTGGACCGGAAATAATCCGCCACATTCAGCTCGGTGGTTGTACCCGGCAGAACACATACGGAAGCTTCGTTGAGTTCCTTTGCGCTTTTCACTCCCAGTTTCTTCGGAACCAGAAACCCCTGGCCGTCGTAATAGTTCACCTGGACGAAATCAAGGCCCAAATCGGTGTCGCGTCCCAGCGTCATGGTACAGTTTCGGGTCAAGACATCGATTTCGCCGGATTGCAGTGCCGTAAAGCGCGTTTTGGCGGTCAGGGGCGTGTATTTTACCTTGTTTGCATCACCGAATACCGCAGCCGCAACGGCTCGGGCCGTGTCCACGTCAAGGCCCTGCCAGACACCTTTCTCATCCGGTTTTCCAAAACCGAAAAGGTCGCCGTTCACACCGGCCTGAATAAACCCTTTGGCCCGAACATCGTCAAGGGTGCCTGCCACGGCCGTCCCCGCGAATACCAGCAAAACCGCCAGAACGATAATTCCGAACATCTTAAACATTCTCATCTGCTTTTCCTCCTTTCATTTTTTTGGTTCGTTCATCAGTATCACATCAATGCAATTTCACATCGCCGAAAGTTTCCCGTTAAATATTTTGTATTTCATCGTGTTGTTTTTTTCCAAACTTGTTCCGAAAGATGTTCGCGGCGGCACACCGGGCATGACTGAATCCGGTTCATTCATTAAATAAGCCCCATATCGTCAAACTTAATAGCACAGACATGCAGTTTTGCAAGAACAAAACTTCTGTTCAGGTACTGCGGTTGAAGAAAATAATCTTCTCCTTCTGTTCGCAGTGATTGACTTTTTTCAATGAAACGGATATGTTATTGAATATGGAATCGAATATCCTGAAAAGAAGCAGCCTGAATTCAAAAATATTATGCCTCTGCCTTCTCATCGCCCTGTTCTTTCCTTTACGTGCCGATTCAGCCGTCATTGTATTAAAAAACGGTATGCGCCTGAATGCCGCAAAGGTGTGGGAAGAAAAGAGTAAAGTGAAATGTCTGATCAACGGACTTGTTATGGGCTTTTCCGTGGAAGATGTCGCACGGATCGAAGATGATCCGGGAAAAAGAAAGGCGTTCGATGCCGAAGCCCCGGCGGGCGCTGTCGAAAAAGAAAAAGCGCGCACCGGAAAACCGTTTGACAGGGAGAAATTTTCAAAAATGCTCGAATCATTTAACGGTCGCCCCGTCACTGAGTTCATCGACAAATGGGGTTATCCGGATACGGTCTTTCGAATTCAGGACGGCACGTTTGAATATCTCTTTGTCATAGAAGTCGATCCGTCATGCGCTCAGGACGTATATTTTAAAACAGATCCCGTTGGAAAAATCGTCGGGTTCAGATCAGAGGAAAGAACTGTTTCCCCGCCCGCACCAACTGAGTAAAGAATCAGGGCATAGAGAACCCGGCTTTGATATAACCCCTGGAAGGGGCTGTTTTACTTAAAGCCGTACAACTAAATAAAAAGAGGGTCGTTAAGACCCTCTTTATCGAGATCCGCATCTTCCCCAAGGGCTCACACCCCTGGGGAAGACTATTTGAAGTTAAGGAGATTCCCACCCCCTTAACGGTGCGACGTTGAAATCAATATAATTTTGTGAAAAGATATGTCAACCCAAAATTTCATGTTTTTTTCGCTGAAAGTTTGAGATAGCTTTTGCATTGATTGAGCGTCAAATTGTTTGCAACCGCTTGTGTTTTATGCCATACATGCGGGATTGTCAGTTAGTTTGTTCTGAAGATTCGGAGGTTTTGAATGAGTCTTGAAACCTATATCGCGTTTACCGTTGCCGCAATGATCGTTCTGGTGATACCGGGCCCGACAATCATCCTGGTCATCAGCCAGGCCGTAACCCACGGGCGAAGCGCCGCCCTGCCGCTCGCCGCCGGGGTCACTTTGGGAGATTTTACGGCAATGACGCTCTCCCTCCTGGGACTCGGCGCCGTTATGGCGGCTTCGGCCGCGCTTTTCTCCGTCTTGAAGTGGATCGGGGCGGGCTACCTGATCTATCTCGGAATCAAGCTCTGGGTGTCCGGTTCGGAAACGCCTGAAGTCGGTTCGGCTATTGCAGAAACCACAAACAATTCGCTGTTCAAGAGCGCTTTCATCGTGACCGCACTGAATCCGAAAAGCATCGCCTTCTTCGTTGCTTTCCTGCCTCAATTCGTCGACCCGCAAGGAGAAACAATGCAACAGCTTGTCATTCTCGGCTCAACGTTTCTCTTTCTCGCGTTTCTCAACGCGTTGCTGTACGCTCTTTTTGCCGGTCATCTTCGGGAGGTGATACGGGATTCCAGAGTGAGCCGCTGGTTCAACCGGTGCGGCGGGACCGCACTGATCGGCGCAGGCATTTTTACGGCGACGATTCAGCGTTCCTCGTAACCCCGCACGTCATGAAAAATTTATTTCTGAATTCGAAGAATGCGTATTTTATAGGGTTTCCATAACACCGGTTGTTCAAAAAAACCCGTCTGACGCTGTTTATGAAATAGTAAGGATAACGCGCCGTCCGGGTCCCGATGGGCGGGGCTGAAACGCATTTCCGTATTTCCGGGGCATTACCGGATCAGGCCGTTTTTCCGGAGATCTTTCATCACCGCCTTACAGAGTGTGTTGATGAGTTCACTCACGGATTTCGGGTCAACGGTCCCGGAGGAGGCCGTCCAGATCAGCTTTTCCGTCTCCACCTCGTACAGGTTGCTTTCGAGAGCCACATACTGCTGCTGGGTGGTGTATTCAGGCGTGTAAGTCGCATGGTAAGCATAGTAGCCTGGCCTGTTAAAACCGCCTGGTCCCGTGACAAAAGGGTCATACATGGGCGGATGGTATTGCTCTTTTTCTTCCACACCCACCAGATGCGTTATGAATACGGTCTGTATACCAAGCTTTGAGGCAGCGGCCTTTATGATGTCCTTGTGGGAATCCAGATTGTCTTTATCGAGTTTCACATCACGGGGAATCGCGTCAAGACTGCCAATGGCTTCCACACCTTCGACGCGAAACTCCTTGGAGAACGCCTCTTCAAACATTTTTCTGCTGTTGGGGCTTTCGGTAATGCCGAGAACCATGACACTTTTCATCGGTCCGCCGGTGTAAGACGGGTCTTTCCGTGCGTCGACCAGCTTTGTCGGTGTGCAGGCGGTTACGGAAAACAATAAAAAAAGAACCGCACCACTTAATAACCTCAATGCGTTGTTCATTACAGCACCTCCTCCTTTTTAAATTTTTCTATTTCATGTATGCCTCCCGAACGGCTTCGCGCAGTCCGGCCGAGCCGGGATTGCTGACGGAATCTGTCTCTACAATGTCGACGGGCGTGACGTCCCGGCCGTAATACGCCCGATTCCATTTGTCATTCACCTTCAAAACAGCGCCTTCAATGGAAGCGCCGAAAAAAGCGCCTTTGGATCGAACGAACGAAACAAAGTCAGCCAGAATATCACCCTTTACACCACCGCCCACCGGTCCGACAGCCATGGACACGTCTGTGCCGAGCTTAAAGGAGGATGAGCCCATGCGATCCAGCCCCTTCCGGGTTTTCACCATCATGATGACTTCCGACATCTCGCCGCCGATCTGCAGTCCGACACTCCCGGCACTGATGGTGAAAAAGGCGGGCTGGCTCCACTCCCCGGTGTTTTTATTCCTGACAATGAGGACGCCGTTTCCCCAGGAAGCACCGACAACAAAACCGCCCTTCAGCATCTCGGGGATGATTAGAAATCCTTCGGCCTTGTGCATGTTATCGCGAAACCAGGCCATCCTCTCATCGAGCATGAAGCTCTGAAAAGTCAGCCGGCTTCGGTCCACGAGCGCCTGCTGATCAAAAGGCTCCGCCGCAGTTTCAGCAAAAGCACAGACGGCCGTCAAAACAGCCATGACGGCCAGGCCTGACAGGAACACTCGTTTTATGACATTATTTTTCATTTCTTTATCCGTTTTTTACCCGTACCGGACGGGTGTCCGATATCAAGGCGTCGTTTTGGGACGGGTGATTTCCTGAAGGTTCAGCTCTCCCTCATATGTGAACGGAAAACCGCCGGGCATCATGGAACCGCCGCCGAGACTGAGCCTTCCCGTAATTTTATATTCAATATTGGGCGGTGCCTGTTTCGACTGCACCTCTCTCACCATATTCAAGAAGGACGACACCATTTCCAGCATGGAGGAATACACCTTCATCTGAATGAGTTTTGAGAACCGCTCTAAATTTCTTGGATCGTTCTTTAATCTTCACAGGAATTTTGACTTTTGTCCAGAATTTTAACGGAATTATCGTGGGTTCTCTTCATTCATCCACACCATCGATATCCATGCCGGGATAGTGCTTTTCCATGCATTCCGGACATATGCCATGGGTGAACTGTGCATCGGTGCGATCTTGAACATACTTCTCAACTTTTTCAATAATGTCCGGTTAGATTCTTGCATGTAGCCGACAACTTTTTTGTTCTTTGAAATAAAATGAATCTGTAGAGTTACCGGAATTACGAAGTTCATTTTGTATTTGTATCCGTAGTTCTCTAACTCTCTTAATATTTACAGGCTCATTATGATTTTTGTGGCAATAAATTGCAAGGAGCAGATATGTAATCAAGCCTCCAAGCATTTGTACCATCAATCCGTACTCGCTTCTGGCAATGAGGTGGTACACTCGTAGGTGACGTTTCCACCATGCAAAAAAAGTTTCGATTTCCCATCTGAGCTTATAAATCTGAGCAATTTGCTCAGCTGTCAAGTCCCTACGATCCGTTGCTGCCCAGTAATTGACACCATCGATATGGTACCCGACAAGTCGGACAGTTTTCTGCGTTTGATTATTGTTTTCGACAGTACCTAAAAGAACTTCGGCATCATAAAAAACAATACTGTCAGGGTTTATATCATATTTTTCAATCAGGGTTTTGGTTGTGTTGGCTTTAATCCGGATTACAAAGCTTTTACCTTCAGTCTGCAGGGTGTCAAACAGAGCATGTTCTTGGTAACCTCGATCACCTACCCCTGTTTGGCCGGGTGAAAGGATTTTGTTGACAAAAGGTCTTTCAGCTCCAATGCCATCTGTTAGAAATATCTTTCTTGGGATACAACGGTTTAGGTCAAAGCCGATATGAACTTTGGCTTTTTTGGAACCTTTTCTGTAGTCAGCCCAGGTCATTGAGAGTACTGCGTCAATCAGTGAACCATCAAAGGCAACGAGTTCACCGAGTTCAGGATGCTGATTGGGCAGTATGTTAGATGCTTCGCAGCTAAGCTTTTGAAATATGAATTGCAGTTGTTCAAGTCCTCTGGAATTGATGGCTTCGAAGAAACTACTTTTTTCGATGCCATCTTCTGGAGTGATGTTGTTACGAGCGAAATCATCTTCTTTAAGGACTTGAATGAGATGACGGCCCGAGTTGTGTTCTTCAAGATGAAAAAAGATTAGTGCTTTTAACTGATCTTCGAAAGTCATTTGCAACGGTCTGTTCCCACGGGATTCAAGCGTTGGTGTCTCTTGAAGTATTTTTACAAGAGGCTGATATAATTGATAATATGACGGTGAAAGGTGTTTCTTTTGGTACGGTTTAAATGATCGTGGCATGTCTTTAACTCCTTGTAATTATTGTTAATATTACAAGTCGCCACGAAATTTTTTCCTTAAATGTCAAGCAAAAAATTCACTTTTTTTCATTTTTTTCACCGTCTTTTTATTGCATGCAAAAACCTAACCGGACATTGCTGCAACTTTTTGCCAGAATCCGGAGTCATCCCGAATTCTTTTGCAAAGAGAACAGAATGGAAACTATTTTATAATCGTTGCCGGCATCACTATCGGCAACTTGATGATAAACGTCGTTCCGGAACCCGCCTTACTTTCCACACGAATGTGACCGCCGTGCGATTTTATGATATCATAGGTGATACTTAAACCAAGCCCGGTTCCCTCTCCCACCGGCTTGGTGGTGAAAAAAGGGTCGAATATCTTCGACAGATTCTCTTCGGGAATGCCGCGGCCGGAATCGCTGATTTTGATTTCCACAAAATTATCGGTAACCCTTCTTCCGTTTTTAACATAGCGCGTAACGATCTCGATGGTCCCTTTGCCTTCTATGGCCTGGGCGGCATTCATCAGAACGTTCATAAATACCTGGCTGATTTTATGGGGGAAACATTTGATTTGCGGCAACTCGCCATAGTCTTTTCTGATTTCCGCTTTCTTTTTTAACTCATTACGGATAATATTCAGGGTGGCGTCCAGAGTGTCCGCTATGTTGATGTATTTCAAATCCGCTTCGTCTATTCGTGAAAAGGTTTTTAAATCCCTGACGATATTAATGATTCGTCTCGTTCCCTCCAAGGACTCATCCGCCAGATCGACCATGTCGTCCAGCATGAATTGAACGTTGTGTTTTTCCTTGAACTCCCTGATCTCTTCCATCAGTGCCTCGACCCTGTTCTCACCACCCTCGCGGATGCAGGTTTCCATCGTTTTATACCGGTCTAGCAACTGGCCGGTCCTGTCACAGTATTTTTTCAGCGTCGTCAGATTCCCGTTTACAAAAGAAACGGGGTTGTTGATTTCATGCGCTACCCCGGCAGCCAGAATACCGATGGAGGCCATCTTTTCCGACTGGATGAGCATGGCCGCCTGTTCCTTGATTTTTTCCTGCAAGTTTATATTGATATGCGCCAGTTCGTCGTTTGCCGATTTCAACTCATCGGAAAGATATCTTCTTTCCCGCTCGAGATTCCACTGGGTGGTCGTGGCTCGGGCAAATTGACGAATCTCCTCGGGATTATACGGCTTGCGAAGATAAAAAAGGTCGTCCCTTCCGGTTACCCGGATGATATCATCCGGTGTATATTCGCTGTAAGCGGTAACAATGACGATCTTTATCTGCGGATCAATGGTCCAGATCCGTTTTGAAGTCTCAGCGCCGTCGATGCCCGGCATGTTCATATCGATAAAGGCTGCGGCAAATCGCTGTTCTTCCGCCACGGCCGCTTCGACGGCGTGGACCGCTTTTTCACCTCTATCAACCATCGTAAGGTCATATGTTTTCTGTATAGACCGAACGGGCGCCCTGGCCGGTTCTCCGAACAGAAAAGCGCCCGTCTCCATTACATCGGACGGTGAAGCGGGCATCAAAATCTCTGCATAGGAGTCTCTCACCCCAGGGTCATCGTCTACGACTAAAATTCGCTTATTCTCAAACATTTTGGTTCTCTCTTCTTTTTTGCTCGTCAGCCCATTGTTGCGTCAGCGCCTGGGCAATTTCCTTCACCTCTTTGATGCTGAACGGCTTTTTAAGATGGAAAAAGTCATTTCTGCCGGTTGCGCGATAAATGTTTTCCGGATCAAAGTAAATCGAGCCCGTTGCAAAAACAATCTTTATGTTCGGATCCGCTTCCCAGATTTGCCTGGCTGTTTCAACGCCGTCTATCCCTTCCAACCCCAGATCAATGAATGCCAGGGCAAACGGTTGTTTTTTAATCATCGCCGCTTCAACCGCCTTGATTCCATCCAATCCGCAGTCAACGAGGGTCAGCACAAAACGCTTGCGAATCGCCTCATCCGGCTGTTCGTGCGTCTCACCGAAAAGAACGGCCCCTTGGGACAGGACATCCGTTTTTAAGGGTGGTGATAAAATCCGCTGGAAAATTTTTTGAATGGATATCTCATCATCAACAACCAGAATTCTGTTGTTTTCAACCATCGTTGTGCTCCGTTTGGAAAAAAATTTCAATATTCAACATAAAATGCAAGGTGACTGTTTCATGGTTACGTTTCAAGATTAAACGCGATGCGGACCGTGGTTCCTTTTCCTTTTCCCGGGCTGCTGACGGTAAGGGTCCCTTTGTTCTTTTCCAGAAATGTTTTGCAATAATGGAGGCCGACCCCGGAAGATCCCTTAGCGGAGTTTCCGAATTCGCAGACCGATCCAAGCGCTTCCGGCGAAATACCTGCACCGGTATCAATAATTTCAAAACCAAAACCATCCGCGTCATGAAAGGATTTCAATATGACGCGCCTTTCCCGGCTTTGATCCGCCAATGAATCGAACGCTTCGTAACTGTTCTTGATTAAATTGACAATCACCTGGATCAATCGACTCTTATCGATCATTAGTTTCGGCAAATGGGGCGCCAGATCCATTTGAACCATAATATCTCTTTTTTCCAGGATGCCTTTCTGCATCTTCACGGCATCTTCCAGCAGGCGATTCAGGTCCACCTGCTCTTTGGTTTCGAATTCCTTTGCCGCATACGATTGCTGAAGGGTAAGAATATCGGATATATATCGAATCACACCCGCTATGTCGTTCATCACCTTTTTGGTCCGATCCGTGTTCGACTTCAGCGAATCAACAAGTTTCCCCATAAATGAAAAAATCTCTTTTCCTCTGGGATCGTCATTCACATATCGCTGCAAATCCGGAGCGTGCGCGCTTAAATCCGCATAACTTTTTTCGAGATAGTCGGCGATGCGCGTCAACTCATCCGACTTCATGCTTTCAACATGGACCCTGACGGGCGTCATGGCATTGCCGATATTGTGCAGCACCATGGCCGATAACTGGGCGCGCCCGGCCTCAATGGCCTTGTTGACCAATTCCTGCTGGGTTTTCCTGAGCTCAAGGGTCCGCTTCTCAACCATATGCTCCAGATTTTCCTTATATTTTTTTACTTCTTCCTCTGCCTGCTTACGCTCAGTGATATCCCTGATTGTCCAGATGGCATTCCAACAGCCTTTTAGATTTATGGCTGAAACAGAGATCTCTATTGGGAATTCCGTTCCGTTTTTTCTCACCGCTGTCAATTCAAGCGTTTTGCCCACTAGAGGCCATTGGCCTGTTGCCCTGAACTTTTCAAAAGTTTCTTTGTTACCTTTCTGGTACCGCTTGGGCATGATCAACGGGTTTCCTTTCCTGCCCATGGCCTCCTGATTCGAATAGCCGAAGATCTTTTCGGCCGCTTGATTCCAGTAGGAGATATTTCCCTCATGATCCAGCATAATAATGGCATCCTGGGCTGAAGCACTTATGGCCCTGAATTTCTCCTCGGATTGCATTAACTCTTTTCTGAAGTGGTTGAGGCTGGAGGTCATCTGGTTGAAGCTTCCGGCCAGCACAGCAATTTCATCGCTGGAAGAAATAGGGATTTCATGATCGAACTTGCCCTGGGATATATCGGTCGTTGCCCGGGCCAGTTGAACAATCGGCTTTGAGATTTTCCTGGAAAGCAGAAAGGAGATCATACAGCCCAGCAATAAGATCAAACCGCCCCACATCACATTTTCCAGGATGATCTTCTTTTTCATCTTTTCAATGGAATGCAGGGAAACACCCATGCACAAGGACCACATTTCCTTTCCGATTTCAATCGGTTTCAATATGAAAAGCGTCAGATCATCCAGCTTTGAAACACCGGGCGTCATATTTAATTTGCCGATTTTGCCCTCACGGTGTTTAGGCAAAATGACGCTTTCCTCGTATTTCTTATTGATGCTGCTCAGGTAAACCTCCCCATCCGGTTTCAGGATGTTTATCCACAGGATATCTTCAGAATTAACCGTTTTGTTGAGCATATCCTCCATGTAAATCCAGTTGAGGCTGTAGAAGGCACTTTTCACGGCAAAGGAAATTTGATCTGCCAGGAGCTGGTTTCTTTGGATCAGATCCTCCTTAAAGTCCTCGGATTGCCTGTGAATCGACACATAGGTAATAGTACTAACCGTCATCAGGACGATCAGGAAAATGTTTGCGGTTATTTTGAAAAACAGGCTCCTCTTCTTTGGAAAAGGCCACCGAGTCCTCGTTTGAATCTTTAAAGATGATCCTTTATCATTGCTTTCCCGTGGCATGTGCACCTCTTTTAGACCGTGATCTGCTGGCCGGGGTTCACCGGCAACACCTTGGTTTGCGGGTGATACTCTCTTACCAGTCCAATAAAGGTATCAGGAGTTTGCTCCAATACGGGGAAGGTTCCATAATGTTCAGGAATAGCATATTGGGGCCTTATCATTTTGCAGGCAATGGCGGCCTCCTTTGGCCCCATGGTAAAAACACCGCCAATCGGAAGGATCACCATATCCGGCCTGTAATAATCTCCGATAACGTGTTTCATATCACCCATTAAAGCGGTGTCACCGGAATGGTATATCTTAAATCCATTTTCAAATTCGATGATATAACCGGCAGCCTCACCAACAAATCTGTTAACCCCTTCGAATCCGGTTAATTGGGCCCCTGCTGAATGAAAAGCCTCCGTCATTGTTATTTTGATACCATTAAAGTCTGCCGTGGCGCCCTTATTGGCCAGCTTAAAAGTCTGGCAGTTTGCCTCCGGAATCTCGGACTTGATAAAGAAACTAAGTTCCCATGGGGCCACAACCTCTGGTTTGTATCTTTTAACAAGATCCCTGGCATCCGGCAGCATGAAGTGGTCCACATGTCCATGGGTCCATAGAATCATATCAACACTGCCAAACCCATCAATTTTTCTATATATCTCGGGGCACTTTGGATTGGTATTGATCCAGGGATCAAGTAAAATCTGTCTTCCCTTTACAGACGTAAAAAGAAAACTGCCGTGGCCCAGCCATGTGATACCGACTTGACCTTTACCAATCAACTTTGGCTCACCCGCCATTGCAGAATCTATGGTTTTGAAACGCGAGAGACCAGAAACCGCCATAAGCGCTCCCAAGCCCTTAAAAAATTGTCTTCTTGAAACTTTCATTTTCGCCCCCCTTATTTTGATTCTCTTTCCCCCTGCCTGTTAACTTTCTTTTTTTATATTGCTAAGATGACAGCCCGCTTTGTGCTTTACTTTTCAAGTTTTCGATCTTCAAAACTTACCGACACCGTTGTCCCTTTCTCTTTTCCCGGGCTGCTGACGGTAAGGGTTCCCTTGTTCTTTTCCAGAAATGTTTTGCAATAATGGAGACCGAACCCGGAAGACCCCTTACTGGAAATTCCGAATTCGCAGACCGATGCGAGCGCTTCCGGCAAAATGCCTGTGCCGGTATCGGCAATCTCAAAACCAAACCCATCCGGGTCATGAAAGGTTTTCAACATGATGCGCTTTTCCCGGCCCTGATCCGCCAATGAATCAAACGCTTCGTAACTGTTCTTGATTAAATTGATAATCACCTGGATCAATCGACTCTTATCGATCAAGAGTTTCGGCAAATCGGGCTCCAGATCCATCCGGACGTCAATATCTCTTTTTTCCAGGATGCCTTTCTGCATCTTCACGGCATCTTCCAGCAGGCGATTCAGGCCCACCTGCTCTTTGGTTTCGAATTCCTTTGCCGCATACGATTGCTGGAGTGTAAGAATGTCGGATATATATTGAATCACGCCCTCTATGTCGTTCATCACCTTTTTTGTCCGGTCCGTGTTCGACTTCAGCGAATCAACAAGTTTCCCCATAAATGAAAAAATCTCTTTTCCTCTGGGATCGTCATTCACATATCGCTGCAAATCCGGCCCATGCTCGCACAAATCCGCATAACTTTTTTCGAGATAGTCGGCGATGCGCGTCAACTCATCCGACTTCATGCTTTCAACATGGACCCTGACGGGCGTCATGGCATTGCCGATATTGTGCAGCACCATGGCCGACAACTGGGCGCGTCCGGCCTCCATGGCCTTGTTGACGAGCTCTCTTTGAGCCGTCTCGAGTTCCCTGGTCCGTTCTTTCACCCGGTTTTCCAACTCACCGGCATGACTTTTTATCTTTTCCTGGTATTCTTCCAGATCATCCATCATTTCGTTGAATGCCTGCCCGAGCAGTCCGATTTCATCCCGGGAAAAGATATCCGCCCGACGGCGGTCTTCCGTATTCTCCTTCCCGACCTCCTGAATGACCTTCAGCAGTCGCGTCAGGGGTTTGCTGATCCATACCGACAGAACGTATATCAGCAGGATAATCGCGAAAAAGCAGAATATAGCTGCGATTGCCAAGGAATATAAAAACAATTCCTTTGTTTTATCAGAGATAAAATCAGCCGGAAATCCAACCCGAACCGTGGCGACATGTCTATGCCCGGAATCAAAGACCGGGATCATCACATCGTAATATCGTACGCCGCGGTGGGAATACGTTTGAATGCGTTCCTCGGCGCTCAGAATTCCTTTCAACAGAGCAGGATCGTCGATATGGCCGCCCCGTTGGAAAGGATCGTTGTGAAATAAAATCTTCCCTCCGGTATCCACCACCATGGCATACGTAATTTCTCTGTATTTATCAACGATCTCAAGACATTGTTCGTCGAACCCGACCAGGTTCTCCACCGGGATATTCAACCGCAGCAATCTGTCCAGCTGAGACTTCAGTGTTTGGCCGATCACCAGGGCCTCCGATTGAAACGCCCCGGACAGTTCATGGGTAAAAAAATAGCTGCTGATCAGTGTACTTGCGCCGATGCTGCCCAATAAAACCGCGATGACGATAAAAATAATTTTGGTCCGAATCTTAAGCATTATTTCTCCCAGGCAAACTTTTCAACCACCTCGACGGTTAAAAGAACACTTGTTTTTATCGGAATGTTGAGGCGCTTCGCCCGTGCGAGACTTACAACAGGTTCTCCCTTTACGGTCGGAACCATCTGAAAGCTGGACGGGCTTCGGCCTTCCGTCAGAATACCCCTTGCGATCACTCCGGCCGCCATTCCCTGCTCAAATCCCGAAACCGTTACCGTGCAGAGCGTGCCGTAGGATATCCGGTCTTTCCAGAAGCTGAAATCCGGCAGCCTGCTGTTTTCGGCCGTCCATTTCAACACCTCCTGATAGGGCACGTTACGGCCCGATTCGTCTTTGAAAGTAAAAATACCCAATAAAGCAACAGCATCGACCTCTGTCTGGTACGCTTCAATGGTCCGTTTATACTCATCAAAACTGTGAATCACATCCCAGCGGACAAATTCCACATCCGGAAGCCGGCTCAGCTTTGCTTTCATCCTTTTGACCACCGGGTCCCAGGTGTCTGCGCCTTCATCCAGCACAACGGCTATTTTTTTTACATTCGGAACGATCTCCCTCAGCAGGGTGACACTTGCCACAAAATGCTCTTGCTCCAGAACACCCGTGATGTTTTTGCTGCCGACAAATCCGTATTTTTCCGGATCAGCATTGACCGCGCTGAATACAAATGGGAGCTCCGTGTTCACATAGTATTTCGCCACATATTCCTGGACATTATCATCCGAGGTGTAGACCAGATCCGGCTTCCAGGAATCGATGAGATCCCTCGCCTGTCTGCCTGCCTCTTTCATCCATTCCTCAGTGTTCTTCCGTTTCGTATCCATCTGAAAGACCTTGTATTCGACATTTAAATCCTTCAAAGCTTCCTTGAAGCCGGCAAGCTGTTCGTCCGTCCACGCCCAGGGAGAGTGGTAGCTCATGACGTGTAAAATTTTAAATTTGGCTTTGGAACTGTCGGATGCCTGAGCAGATAACCGGATGCCGAAAACCGGTTCGATTTCCGCAGACAGAAAGACCAGACACATCCCGGCCAATAGCACCGGAAAGATTGTTTTACCGATTATTCTTATTTTATTTATCATGGATTCCATTCTGTTCATTTCAATTCCTCCTTTTATTCGTTCGATAATCTCGATTCAACGCCGGCCAAAACGGGCAAACCGCTTATTCTAACTCAAAGCCTTTTTCTTGAAAAAGCTTCAGGCAGGCATCCACAACCTTCGTATCGTAAAACTTCCCTTTTTGGCTTGAAATTTCCTCCAGCGCCTTTTCGATGCCAAGGGCCGGTCGATAGGGTCTGTGAGAGGACATTGCTTCCACGACATCCGCTACGGCAATGATTCTCGCTTCCATAAGAATTTCTTCCCCGGACAGGCCGTGGGGATATCCGGATCCGTCTACCCTTTCGTGATGTTGAAGCGCGATCTGTGCAACGGGCCACGAAAAATCGATGTCTTTTAGAATGTTATAGCCGACTTCTGGATGCGTTTTAATGAAGTCATATTCCATATTCGATAAACGGCCCGGGCGGGTGAGGATCTCGGCAGGAATCGAGATTTTTCCGAGATCATGAACGATACCGGCCATACAGATGCCGTCGATCCGATCTTCAGAGAGTCCCATTTCCAGCGCAATGGCGCGGCCCAGATTCGATACGCGCCGTTGATGACCTGCCGTGTATGGATCCCTGGTCTCTACGGCCAATGCAATGGCATGGATGACTGCCACAATGTTCTTCCGCGATTTGGCTAAAGCGTGCTTCAGTTTTTCCGTGCTTTGCGCCAATTGCCGGGTTCTTTCTTCAACTCTGGATTCCAAATTTTGATTTAAACCCATGAGTTCTTCGTTTTGCTCCCGGGCAAGTTGAAACAACCGCTTGTTTTCCGACACCAGTTGATAGTGTTCCACAGCTTGTTTAATGGTCAACTTCAGATCGTCATCGTCCCACGGCTTGGTGGCAAATCGAAAAACACCGCCCAGATTGATGGCATCCATGGCGGCCTCCTTATCCGCATAGCCGGTCAGGATAATCCGTACGGTTTCGGGGGAAACCTCCCGAACCTTCTTCAGAAAATTCGTTCCCGTCATTTCCGGCATGCATTGATCCGATATGACCACTGCCGGCGGTATATTTTCGATACTTTGCAGCGCATTCGCCGGGCTGTTGAAAAGAAGAATCTCATAGGGCTCATCCATCACCAGCCGTTTTAAAGATTTTAAAACAGAAACCTCATCATCGACAAAAACAATGCTTTCTTTCATTTTCAGGCCTCTTTTCGTATGTTTTTCAGCATAAACAATCGTCTCTTCAAATCGGATGATCTGCAACCGCATCGGCAGACAACCGGGCAAAGAACCACAATGTCCACTGTTAGTGAATGCGAAATGTATGCCAATGTTTCGAAAAGAGGCTGTCTGTCTGTTTTATTAGCTTATTTCATATTCTCAGCCGATGGCGAACCGGACAGCCGTCTATCAATTTGATTGACAACCGCCCGATCTGTCTATCAATTTGAAAAAAACGATGATGTGAAAGTAAATATCCTGGCCCAGAGGACCCGCCTTCGCCCGGCTACGGCGCGGCCGGCCCAGGTTTTCAAAGACTAAATAAAAAGGAAGGGGGAACAGGCAGGATGGGCGGGCGGTGAGTCAACGACCACCCGCGGAGCGGGTGGCTTGAATTTTCGGCCATAGGCCGAAAAGACAAAAGCACGTTTGTGGTTTTGTTGAGCTTGCAACCGGGTGCAAAGCACTCGGTTTGTTTGCAAGAATCAAATTACCCTGTAATTCTGTATTTTTTTATCTTTCGATACAGCGTGGCCTCGCCGATATCCAGAATCTGAGCCGCCATTCTTCGATTCATTCCGCTTTTTGCCAGGGCTTTTCGGATGGCCGCTTTTTCAAAGGCCGCCAGTGTTCCGTCTTCAAAGTTGATCCGGTCCGAATCGCCTTTCTCCGAAGATGCATATATCTCTGCCGGAAGGTCGTCGGGCAAAACAACGTCTCCGCCACCCAGGGCAACGGCACGACGAATGACGTTTTCCAGCTCACGGATATTACCGGGCCATGAATGGCTTTCCATGAGATGAAGCGCTTGTTTGGAGATGTCTTTTACCGTGGAAAAGTCGTTTCGGAAACGCTTCACAAAATATCGGGCCAGCAGAGGGATATCCTCTTGTCTGTCCCGCAACGGCGGCACGTGGATGCATACGACGTTTAACCGGTAGTAAAGGTCCTCTCGAAAATTGCCTTGCGCCACTTCAGCCTTAAGATCGCGATGGGTGGCCGTCACGATTCGAACGTCGATTGAATGGGTTTGACTGCTGCCGACAGGGCGAACCTCTTTCTCCTGCACTGTTCTTAACATTTTTGCCTGGAGGTTCAAAGAAAGCTCTCCGACCTCATCCATAAACAGCGTCCCCGCATCCGCGGAACGGATCAACCCCAAGGTTGACGTATACGCGCCGGTAAAAGCGCCCTTGACATGCCCGAACAGCTCGCTTTCCATCACCGTTTCACTGATGGCGGCACAATCAACCGGAACGAACTTTCCTTCCGATCTCCTGCTGTGATGATGGATCGCCCGAGCCACCAGTTCTTTTCCGGTTCCGGTTTCGCCCTGAATCAGCACAGGTGCATCCGACGGCCCGGCCTGCACAATCGACTGTTTCAGCTTCAGCATGGGAGCGGAGTTGCCGACCAGCAGATCAAAGCCGAACTGAAATTCGACTTTCGACCGGAGAATTTTATTTTCCTCATTAAGTTTCCATATTCTGTAAAGCTGGTCGACGCGCACGCGCAAGCTTTCACTCGCAAACGGCTTTTCCAGAAAATCATCCGCCCCGATATTAATCGCCTTCACCGCTTCCTGTATCCCTCCATGTCCGGTCAGGATGATGACCATTATCGCGGGTCTCAGCGCTTTCAATTTCTGAAGAAGGGTGAGGCCGTCCATCTCGGGCATTCTATAATCGATGAGAGCGGCATTGATTTCTGTATTTTTTGCGATGGAAAGCGCTTTATCCCCTTGATCGGCGGTCAGGATGCGGTAGCCATCTTCGAAAAAAGTTCGCTTTAGAGATGACAGAATTCCCGGGTCATCGTCGACCAACAGCAGTGTAAATCTGGATGATTCGCTCTTCATAACAGCTTAATTATTTCATCTCCTGCAACAAATCGTCAAGTAAATAACCAAGGTGTCAATATAATATAACCCTACAACGTCATTTATATATAAAATAGCTTGAAATCTACAGCAAGGTCTGCTATACTACGACACAACCCTTAAAAAAGGAGGCAGACCATGTTACCAGTCACTCGATGCGACGAACACCTTTACTCAGTACCAAAATTTGATCTTGGCAAAGGCGACATTAAAAACTTTATGAACGAACTCAGTGGCTTTCACGATCAGTTTGCCGATTGTTTTCAGCGCAGTGAATCCAGAGAACATTTTTTTAAATACATGGCAGGCCAGTTCAGCCCACTGGAACGAAAATCAATTGAACCCAT
>JBDRPF010000051.1:0-94958 GCA_043827325.1 Pseudomonadota bacterium
GGATTCCAGTATCTCATTCCGGTCGTCTTGAATTTCCCCATCTTTTATATCTCCTTCAGGTGGTTCGTCACCGTCCTTTGTATATTCATACTCAGCCTTGACATACCGAAATCCCGACTCAGCCAGGTAATAGGCCTTGGAACTGCTGTTCGCCCACACCTGGTTGAAAGCGGATGTGGTGGTAAACGAAAACATGGCCGCCCCCAGGGCGGCAAACAGCATCATGGTGATGATCAGACCGATAAACAGGCTCCCGTTCTGATCCCTGCGGATTGTTGCAAACAGCGAAATGTTCATCTGTTCCTTGGAAAAATAAGGGTTGAAAATGTGCCCCCGACATTGCTGAGCGTGATGTCGGCCTTGACGGACGTCAGCAGGTCCATCCCGTCCGCCAGGGCCCAGGTCAGGCCGGTCTGGTAATCTTTGTAATAGGTGAAGGTGAGACTTTCCACGCCGTCGATCAGCGTGTTGCCTCCGGTGGACGGAAGCGCCACCGCAACCGCCGATAAATTGAAAAACATTTTTATGACGTCGCCGTCCTTGGCGATGGCCTGCCGGCCTGAAACATTATCGTATATGACGTACGGGTCCGGCTGGGTGTCGTCTTTTGCGGCAATGTTTGTCAGTTCCATTATCTCGCGGTTCAGCCGGTTCATGGCCAGCTGGATCTTCTGGGCCTTGTGGGAACTTTCTTTTGCGAAAATGACCCCCCGGGTAAACGCCACGATTCCCATTCCGGCAACCAGGGCGATAAATCCAAACAGAACCAGGGACAGGATAATTTCAACCAGTGTAAAGCCTTTGTTGTTTCTCACAATTCGCAGCATATTTGTAAAATGGCTGGTCTTTAAAAAATTTAATAGTGTTTAGTGTTTGGTGTTCATTTCGTAAAGAGCACTGTTATGGATTGGTTATCCGAAGAAATAACAGCTTTTAGGACATTGTTATCGCCGGTCGCATCCGCCATTTCCGAGCCACCGGTAACGGGAAATTTAATATAACCGGTCTGTTGAGAATACTCGCCGAAATAGGGATCCTTCGCACTGTCATTCCCGTCTTGAATATGTGTCTGTAATGTTACGAGAGGGTCGCTGTCCGTCTCCAGCAGTTTTTTGTAGTCGGCGGTCATGAATTCTATGATCTGGTTCAGTGAATAGGTTTTCTGTACCTGGGTGATGGGTTCCGTGCTTCTGGTCAAGCCCGTGCTCATGTACTGGACCAGAATCGTGCCCAGAATCGCTGCCACGACAAGCGTCATGATGATTTCCAGTAGGGTAAAGCCGCGGCAGCTTGTCACAGGGTGCAACTTTGCTTTCATTGGATAAATCCTGTGTTTGCAGTGATGATAATGGACAAATCCCCTATCGCTCCACCAGGATGGTTTGATTGGCCTGACGCATCATTGTACGGCTTTCCCCAGGAATCGAAAGAGACGATCTCGCTGGCGCTCTTTCCCGAAGGCAGATCTATCGTCAGGGATTCCTCCCCCGGGAAATACACCGTGTCTGCGGTGTTTCCGTTTTTAAAAAGAGAATACGTGGTTCCCTGAAAATTGATTCCCCATATTTCATTGGAACTCATGGCACGGATTTGCGCATAACGCAGATGCGTCTTTACAACATCGGTTTGAACCACCATATTCGTGTCGACGCCCACAAACCGGCTGGCAACGACAACGCCGATGATGCCCGCGATGACCAGAACCAGGACAACTTCAAGCAGAGTGAAACCCGAATTTTTTTGAACTCTCATATCCGATTTTTATTTTATGTTCTGTTGCGTCGTTACATGAGGATTAAATATCAAAAAAATATATCATTCTTAGCGATACGGGTCAAAGAGAATTCTTTTATAGGTTCTGGGTTCACCGTTCAGGGTTCTGGGTTGCGGGTTACCCCTGAACCCTTGAACCTCTGAACCCTTGAACCTTTAAACTTTTGAGCCCCTGAACCTCTAACCAGTATCTCCCCTCCGTGTCCCAAAAAGGATATATATATATACACTTGACATATACACCTATACTTATTTATGATTGTTGATAGCTGTTTCCAGCCACGAAGGCACAAAGACACAAAGAAAAATTCAAAATAACATTTCCTTCGTGACTTTGTGCCTTTGTGGCAAATCCTGTTTGGTTTTCTGCCCCGGTGGATGAAGTTTTTAGTTTTTGGAATAAAGGAGAAAAAAATGGAAGAAGTCAACGCGCTTAAAATCAGAAATAATTTAGGAGAAATACTTGATCGATTAAACAAAAATGGCGAGCCCATCCTGATCAGTAAAAACAGAAAAATTCGGGCCGTTTTGATCACCCCCGCGCAGTTTGAGAGACGTTTTTTGGATTGGCAAACCACGGATGAAAGAAGGCGTTTTCAGGAGACGTTAAAACGGTTTAAAAAATCAAGGGTGGGGAGCTTGTCCACACTGGCGGTATTGCGCAGACTGAGGGGATACGAACAGTGATCTGGGTGATTGACGCTTCTGTAGCATTGAAATGGTTTATCGAGGAAGAGAGCCATCCCCTTGCGGACGAAGTGCTTGTCAAACTCATTGACCGGCCGATGCAATTCGCTGTCCCTGAGCTTTTTGCCTTTGAAGTTTATGCAGTCCTGCAACGCACCCATCCATCCGGGATCGAAGTATTTAGAAAAGCCGTGATCCCGATTCTCCAGACAGGGATTTTTAGACATCCAATGACGGAAAAGCTTGCAATCCGGGCGGATCGATATACAAAGATGGGGTTAAGCGGATACGATGCCTGTTATGCCGCCCTTGCACGCGATATAAGCGGCGTATGGCTTACGTTTGATGGAAAAGCACACGGAATGATTCATAACGAGAAAATTTCCTGTTTCCTGGAAGAAAAGTTGCCACAGGGCTGGCCGGGGTAAAGAATACGAGCCCAAAGGAACCGGCTTTGGTGGCACCCCAGAGGGAATTTGCTTTGTTGAATGTTCATTGACTTGTTGAAATTCCAAATATCAAATACCAAATATCAAACAAATCCCAATGACTAAATAAACATGGCTTCAATACTATTGTCAAATCCTCCCTATTTGCTGCAGGAACGGTATGGGAAACTGGCCGCGATAGGTTCCACGCTGCCGCACCTTGGACTGTTGATGTTAGGGGCGGTATTGCGGGAAAACGGGCACCGCGTCCGGGTTGTCGATTCTCCGGCCCAAGGGTTGAACCATTCAGAAACGCTTGTAGAAATAAAAAAATTTCAGCCTGATATCGTTGGTTTCACAGCGGTTACGCCGTCAATACATCACGCAGGCCGGATGGCTTCCATGGTCAGAAAGAATTACCCCGCCGTGACGATTCTGATCGGAGGGCCTCACGTCACCGCAATACCCGAAAGAACCCTCGATGCCTACCCTGGTTTTGATTACGGGGTCGTGGGAGAAGGCGACATCACTATTGTGGAGATCGTCGAAGCTTTGTCGGCCGCTCGAAAACCGACGAGCGTTCCCGGAGTCGTATTTCGGGAGAAAAACAATATCCGCTTTGCTCCGCAAAGACCCCCGATCACGAATCTGGACGATCTGCCGTTTCCGGCCTGGGACCTTCTGGACGGCTTTCCGTCCCAATATACGCCGGCGCTGTTCAAATATATACGACTCCCATCCACTCACATCATCTCTGCGAGAGGCTGCCCGTATAAGTGCATTTTTTGCGATACCTCCGTGTTCAGCCGACAGGTTCGATTTCACAGCCCTGAATATATTATCGAAATGATACGGTTTTTGGTAAAAACCTATAAAATGAGGGAAATCATTTTTGAAGACGACCAGTTTCTGTTAAAAAAGGACCGGGTTTCGAAGATCTGCGAAGGCTTTTTAACGGCCGACCTGGGTATCTCCTGGAGTTGCAGCGGCAGGGTAAGCTCCGTCGACGATCCCGCACTGATCGGATTAATGAAACGCTCGGGTTGCTGGCAGATCAATTACGGCATCGAATCCGCCGACCAGAAAATTCTCGATTTCGCCCGAAAAGCCATCACCGTGGAGCAGGCTGAAACGGCGGTCAGGTTGACCCATGAAGCCGGGATACTGGCCAAAGGATATTTTATCTTCGGCCTGCCGTATGAAACTGAAAAAACAATGGAAAAAACCATCCGGTTTGCCAAAAATATTCCGTTGACGGATATCAGTGTTTTTATGCTGACGCCGTTTCCCGGTTCCCGGGTTTACGATATCGCATCGCAGCACGGCACCATCGACGATGACTTTTCCAGAATGAATATCCTCAACGTGGTTTACGTTCCGAAGGGGTTGACCCGGGAAACGCTGTTAGCCTATCAGCGGCGTTTTATGAAGGAATTCTACCTGCGGCCCGGCATTCTGATGAATTATTTCAAAAGACTGCTCGCCAACCCGAGAATTCTTTTCAGAATGTTAAAGGCGTTTTCCGGGTTCGTACAAACGGCATTCGGGAGAACTTCATAATTCGAAATTCATTATTCGATATTCAATTTTCGAGTTCGTTACATTGAGATATAACACTCATGTTTGAACAGACAGTCACACCGGAAAGCATGACCCACGCCCTGCCGCTTGTTTCCATTGTTGTGGTTACGCTGAACAGATTCGACCTGCTCAAGAAGTGCCTGAAACGCCTTTGCGAGCAGGACTATGAAGCCATTGAAATTCTTGTTGTCGACAACGGATCCGATCGAAACGCCCGGGAGGCTTTGGCAACGGATTTCCCGGCAGTTCGCGTGATACGGCTGGATCGGAACACCGGCTTCGCGGGCGGGAACAACCGCGGCATTGAAGCGGCGAAAGGCAAGTACGTCGCTCTCATCAACAATGACGCCCTGGCCGGGCCCCGATGGATCAGCGCCATGGTCGAAACAGCAGAAGCGGATTCATCCATTGCCGCGGTGGCCTCTATCATCGCCGACGGAAACCGGACCGGTGTTCTGGATTCCTGCGGTGTAGGCATCGGGCTCGACGGAATGTCGCGCCAGGCCCTGCGCGGCGCGCCGGTCCCGAGGCTGAAACACCCCGGGGACGTATTCCTGTTCAGCGGGTGCGCGTGTTTGTTGAGAACGGCGGTGTTAAAAACCGTGGGACTTTTTGACGAGGATTTTTTTGCATATTGCGAAGATACGGACATGGGTCTTCGAATGCGCAGAGCGGGCTGGAAAATCGTCGTCGCGCCCGGCGCCGATGTTGCGCACTTGTATTCCATGACCGGCGGAAAGTTTTCGCTGCAAAAAGTGTACTGGGTGGAACGGAATCATTTGTGGGTGGCGATTAAAAATTTCCCATGGCCGCTTCTCGCCGCCATTCCGGCGGTTACGCTCCTGCGGTATCTCGCTCAGGCTTATTCGCTTCTGCGGGGCGGAGGAGAGCTGAATGAATTTACAAAGCAGAGCACGCTGTCTGAAATTGCCGCGACCTATACAAAGGCCTATATGGAAATGTTCAAAAAACTTCCGGCCATGATCAAAAAGAGACGCGCGTTCAGAAAGATGCATCGTTTAGGAGATACGGAAATGCTCCGGTTGATCTGGAAATATCACCTGTCCATCCGTGAAATTGTCGGGATGCCGAATTAGTAAAGAATCCGGCCCCGAAGGATCCGGCTTTGGTTTTCCCTGGAAGGGCTTACTTTGTAACAACACTGCTTAAATCCGAATATCGAATTTCGCGCGCAGCATCCCGACGGGGATAAACACGAAACAGACCCGAAATTCGAATGTTCAAATAACAAAAGCAAAATGTATTCTGACAGGATTAACTGGATTGACTGGATTTTTTTTCACGGGTTGCGGCGTTCGCCTTGAGAAAAGGCCGGATGAAGCCGTGAAAACGTAATTCCGCTTCAGCGGAAAAAAGGGGCGAGAAATCAACAATGGATGCTTTTTTCCTTTCTTCCGGAAAGGCAAAAATATCGTGTTTATCCTGTAATCCTGTCTAAACATTAATGCGCTTATTAGCAACTATGCCGGTTACGAAATTCCATCAAAAGCAGGAAACGATCTATCAGAGAGATCAGTACGCAAAAGGAGGCCTGGGCCGATGGCACTGGGACAGGCGGGATCAGACAGCCCTGGCGCTCGTACGGCCCTCAGACACGACAATTGTGGACATCGGGTGTGGGGAGGGCATTGCTTTGGAGAAGATGCACAGACTATTTCCGGAGAGACACGTCATGGGCATAGATAACCTTACGGAAAATATCGATATCTGCAAAAAACACGGGTGTAATGCTGAGACAGGTGATGTATACAATCTCCCATTACCCTCCAATAGCGTAGATTTTGTGCTTTTTATGGAAGTGATTGAGCATCTGGAGCATCCTGAAACGGCGATTTGGGAAATCCGCCGGATTCTGGCGCCCAACGGGCGGCTGGTGATCGGTTTCCCCAATGACGCGGTCTTCAAAATCGCCCGAATACTGACCCTGCGTTTTCGCGAGGCGGCGTATGACCCGGGGCATGTAAGGCAATGGACGCCGCATGACATGCGTGTTTTGCTAAACAGGCACGGCTTCATTACCGTTTTTTCTCAAAATACCCCGTTTCATATCTGGCAGTTTTCGCTGCAATGTATAATGGCAGCTGAAAAAGATGATCAAAATATTGTTCATTAATGAAATCAAAAATGAAGATAGCACTTATAAATCCACGTGTTGAAAGTTATTCAAGCACTCTGCCACCGATAGGCCTTCTTTACATAGCTGCTGTGCTTGAAAGAGGTGGTTTTAAGGTGAGAGTTTTTGATATCCATCCATGCGATGATCGTGACATCCCAAATCTTCTCTCATATGATCCAGATATTGTCGGGATGACGGTTTTGACTGACTACTGGAGCAGGGCAAAACATATTGCAGATATCATCCACAAGAACCTCGGCGGATCTCTGTTTGTTGCAGGCGGTGTGCATGTCACCGTTCAACCTGAACAAGGCATTCGTGAACTGGATGCGCATGTGGGGGTCCTTGGTGAGGGCGAATATACGATGCTTGAGCTTTGCCGACACTTGGCCGACGGCTCTGATTGGCGAGACACCAAAGGCATCGTTTTCAGGGATGCAACCGGGTATATGGTAAATACGCCGCCGAGGCCATACATTCAAGACTTAGACGAACTGCCTCCCCCAGCGCGACACTTACTCACATTTGAAAATTATCTGGTTCCACCTGGAATAATCAGAGGACATTGGTCTGAAAAATCTACTACGGTCATGACTTCTCGTGGTTGTCCCTTTAGCTGCATTTGGTGTGGCAGCAATTGCACTTTTGGAAGGAAGGTCCGTTACAGAAGCGTTGATAATGTGCTTGATGAGCTGGAACTTTTGGTGCGAAATTATTCCATTGACACCATATGGTTTTGTGACGACACATTCACTTTACTCAAGAGCCGAGTACTCGAGTTTTGTGAAAAAATTTTGGATCGAGGCATTAAACTTAATTGGGGCTGCCAAGCTCATATTAAAACCGCGGATGAAGAGATGTTTAAGGCTATGAAAAAAGCCGGTCTGGTCCAACTGGATTTTGGTGTTGAAAGCGGCTCAGACAACGTCCTTAAGGGTCTCAAAAAAAAATCTGACGCTGAATCCATACAGCACGCGTTTAAAATTGCGAAACGGGCTGGCGTGCGGACCCTTGCCACTTTCATGTTTGGCAACCCATCAGAGAAAGAGGAAGATATTGAAGCCACATTCAAATTGGCTAAGACCATAAACCCAAATTTTGTCAGTTCCTATTTTCTTACACCATATCCAGGTACCGAGCTGATGCAGATGATAGAAGCCAACAAATGGAAGATTACAGGTGATAGAGATTCCCACGGTCTGAAAAAGGGGCCGATGCTCCAAATCTATTTTTCGGATGAAGAACTTATCGATATTCGCAAACGATTTCAAAGGACCTTTGTTTTACGCAATTTTTTTAGTGTAGTGTCTAATCCTATATATTTGTTTAGAATAATCTCACTATTGTGCCGTTATCCTGGAGGGATCTTAAGGGGTATGAGAAGGTTTATGAGGACATTGGTTTTCGATGACCTTTTTTTTGAATTCCTCAATTACTATGTCGAAAAAAGAAATACGCGCTCTTTTTTTTAATGGCATATAATTTCTTGAAGATTTGTTAAAGATAGAGAACAGGCAAGGCTTTTCTCTACAACATTGGTAAAAATCCATACAGTCCTCAGTAAAAATGAGGTCAAAGAGTCAACGATTTGCATAGTTCAACAATAACAAGGAATAATCAAATGCTAACGAATATAATTTTCATATCTATTGTAGCTTTTGGCACACTTAGTGCACAACTAACACTCAAAAAAGGCCTTCTCCTGCTGGGTGGCGTTGATTTCTCGTCCGGTTTTATCCCTGAAGTGCTCAGGGTGCTGCATTCTCCCTATGTTTTGGGGGCGTTTTTCCTTCAGGGAGCCATCGCGCTGTTCTGGGTTTATGTCCTGTCCAGGACCCGGCTCGTTTTCCTTTTTACGATGTCCGGAGCGTTTTTTTACATACTGCTGGCCCTGGCAAGCTGGATTGTCCTGGGGGAACGGTTGACGCCCCTGCAATGGCTGGGGATCTTTATGATCAGCCTGGGCGTGGTCTTTTTTAACCTCAAGGCATTATAAATCACAACACGGTAATAGTTCACCACGGGAAAAATATTTTGACGGGATAACAGGATAGACATGATATAAATCCAGTTAATCAAAAGTGTTTATCATAACCTAAAGGAGGTTACATGGAATACAAAGACTTGACTGAGACAATCATAGGCTGCTCCTATAGGGTTTTTAATAAAATGGGGTTTGGGTTTCTCGAAAGTGTATATGAAAAATGCTTACTCATAGAACTACGCAAGGCAGGCCTGGAAGCAGAGTCACAAAAGCCTATCACAGTTTATTATGATGATGAAATTGTAGGTGAGTTCGTAGCAGATATTATCGTTAATGATACAATTGTCTTGGAGCTGAAATCAGTTAGACGAGTTGTTAGAGCGCACGAAGTACAAGTGGTTAATTACCTTGTTTCCACGGGAAAACCTATAGGCCTTATTCTTAATTTTGGGGAAAGGAAAGTTGAGGTAAAACGAAAGGTCAAGGAGTTAAAGTAAATGATCTACGGGATAAAAAAATTATCATGTTAATCCTGTTCATCCTGTCCAAGATATCTGAACTGTTACGTAAGACGATTGTATCAGATTATGAAAAAAAAGTGCATCATTATTCCCGCTTTCAATGAGGCGGAGAACATTTCATCCGTGATCGCCGCGATAAAACGCGGCATTGATTCAGATATAATCGTCATCGATGACGGCTCCACGGATCGAACAGCGGAAAAGGCCGAACAATCGGGCGCTGTTGTTATCCGCCATCCCTTCAACATGGGCTATGGCGTGGCGCTCCAGACCGGCTATAAATACGCGGTAAAGAAAAAATATGATCTTTTGCTGCAGATGGACGGCGACGGGCAGCATGATCCCGTTGCTGCTGAAGCCTTTTTCCAACAACTCGAATCCGGTGAGTGTGACGTGCTTGTCGGCTCCAGATTCCTTGGACGGGACGGTTACGACGTCGGGTTCTTGAAACGCACCGGCATCGGTCTTTTCAGAATTGTCATTCGAATGCTCAGCGGTGAGCGGATAACGGATCCCACTTCAGGTTTCCAGTGCCTGAACCGCAACGTGTTTACCATTTTTACGGAAGACCATTTCCCCTGCGACTATCCCGATGCCAATATTATTATCATGCTGCTTCGAAAGGGGTTTGTCATCAGGGAGATTCCCGTTGCAATGGTTGAAAACCCCGAGGGCCGCAGTATGCATCGGGGAATATTTACGAAGCTCTATTATTTCTTTAAGATTTTTCTTTCTATTTTTATTGTGCTTATCAGGGAGAAATAGCTAGTGTCCATCACACTTCGTGGATGGGCACTATCTATATCGATAACAAGGGGGTCTATTCATGCTGATGCAGCAAAAGATATTTGCGGTTTTAACCAGTCTTTCCATATTTGTCACCATCATCTACCTCGTAAAGAAGGGAAAGTTGAGAGAAGAGTATTCATGGCTTTGGCTGCTGACCGGCCTCGTGATGCTGGTAATGGTTTTCTGGTATGACCTGCTGGCCTTTTTGACAAGACTCATCGGTGCGGTGGTCCCGACAACCACGCTGTTTATCCTGGGAATTATTTTTCTCATGATGATCTCGCTCCATTCGGCCATCAAAATATCCCTTTTGAACGACCAGATAAAAAATCTGGCCCAGAAGGTGAGCCTGCTTGAAGCGGAAAACAGTCTGCCGGACATTGAATATTCGGCGGACAGTAACCAGTATCCAGTGACAAGTGACCGGAATTAAGAAGCAAGAAGCCGGAATTCAGAAGCTATAAACCATAAGACAGAATGAAATAGAATGATATAGTGTATATGATAAATAAAGAAGACTCATTTAATTTAAATATAAACTGGTATTTCCCGGAAAGCCGAAAATACGCTTTTACGTTCATCACCCTCTTTGTTTTTCTCACGGTCATTTACGCCAACAGTTTCCACTGCGGATGGTTTTTTGATGATCATCCAAACATTGTTGAGAATACGAATGTCCACATAGAATCCCTGTCGCTCAAAAACATCGTAAAAACTTTTTATGTCAAGGATTTCGAACACAAGGGCGTAATTCGGCCGCTATCCTACCTCACCTTTGCCCTGAACTACTATGTTGGCGGGTTCGACGTTTTCGGATACCATGTCGTCAATTTCACCATTCATTATATTGCGGCCATATTTCTATTTCTCTTTATTTACAACGCGCTGCAACTCCCGATACTGAACGCGCGTTATGAAAATACGGCCTATTCCGTCGCGCTTCTTTCGGCCTTTTTCTGGGCCACCCACCCGTTGCAGATCACCGCCGTAACCTACATTGTACAGCGCATGGCGAGTATGGCCGGCATGTTCTATATCATGGCCATGTACTTTTATCTCAAAGCCAGGGTCGCGAATAAAACAGGAAAACAGACCGCGTTCTTTGCGTTGTGCGGAATTTCAGCAATCCTGTCCTTTGCGAGCAAGGAGAATGCCGCCATGCTCCCGGTAAGCCTTTATGTGTTTGACCTGTTTCTCATTCAAGGACTAACCGGCGAAAATGTGAAGAAAAATTTCAAAATATTCATACTCCCCTTACTCATCGTCCTGCTACTGGGTTATTTATATGTGGACCTGTCAACCATTTTTGATGACTACAAGTACCGGCCGTTCACCCTCATTGAACGGTTGCTCACGGAGCCCCGTGTGATACTGTTTTACGTCAGCCTGATCCTCTACCCGACGAGTTCGCGTTTGATGCTTTTGCATGACACTGAAATCTCCCGATCCCTGCTGACACCCTGGACCACTTTTCCGGCCATTTTCGGCATCCTTTTCATCATTGGAACCGCACTCTTCATCAGCCGGAAAAGGCCGCTGATCGCCTATTGCATTCTCTTTTTTTTCATAAACCACGTTATCGAGGGATCCATCATCCCCCTGGAACTGATATATGAACATACCAACTACACTCCCTCCATGCTCCTTTTTGTACCCGTTGCAATGATATGGGTTTATGTTATCGATTATTTTTCCTACAACAGATTGCTGCAATCGATGGTGACATTCGTTGTTATTGTCCTCATCTCCGCACAGGGCCACACCACCTATCTCCGGAATGACATATTCAAAGACGGAATATCGCTTTGGGAAGATAACACAAAAAAAGCAGGTCTGCTCCCCAGGACCCATCATGGACTTGGCGCGGCCCTGTTGAGCAGCGGTTTTGACACGGAAGGTATTGCCGAACACGAGAAGGCACTGAAAATTGAAGCCGGAGATAAAATTCACAATAGATATCGAACGCATTTTAACCTGGGGACCTATTATTTTTATCATAATGAATACGATAAAGCGTATGAATATCTTTCCGCAACCCTCCGTGACATGCCCGATTATCCGAGAGCGAACAATTTTATGGCCATGATCATGATTTCCAGAAACGAGCTGGAGGATGCTGAAAAATTTTCCATAAAAGCCATACGTACAGCTCCGGGCAATGCTGAATTTTACCGCACGTTGAGCCTCATTTTATTAAAGAAAGGGGATACGGAAAATGGAATAAAAGAAGCGATAAAAGCAATGATGATCAAAGGGAATGAATACGGTTCATTTTACCTGTTCGGGGAAGCCTACCGGCTGAAGAATGAACTGCCGAGGTCTGTTTTTTATTTTACGAAACATCTCATGTACTATCCCGGAAGCATTGCGCCACGTCTGGCGCTCATCGAATTGTATTTTTTGCTGGAGGATACGGATAAATTGAAACAGGAGGTGGGGCGTTTAATTAAATTGGCCGGACCAGCACAACTGCCTGACATTCTTATTGATTACCACAGAAAGCATAATTGCCTGGATGATTCGAGAATGAAACGGATCATTCTTGCCATCGAAGACACCGGCTGCAGTCAATTGCGCGGCCTGAACCGGCTTTTACAGGAAAAAGCGTTTGAAACCAAAAAAAAGCCAGGTCCGTACAAAGAACCTGGCGAGTCTGTTTATTATGAGAAATAAAATCGCTGCGCAATTTTATATAAGTCCCGCAGTTGGCGGAACTTATTTTTTAAGGAAACTTTAATAACATCAAATGATGCATATCAACCCGACCTCGGTTTAAGAATGGTATTGGGATAAAGTCTATTCGGTGTGCTGTTGGCCGGATAACTGACACCAAATGTAATGATTGTGTCCGCTTGTGCAACCGGATCCCAAGAAAGAATGGAAAAATCGTCCCCGATATTGATGTCCACACTGGCGGCACTAAAATTGATTTCACCAAAAGTGTAGCCTTTCAACAGTTCGTTGGCAAAATGCTGGTTCACACGGACCTTCAACTCGGACACCGCCGTGTAAACCGCCTTTTCCCGGGCTTTAGTCTGCAGGTCAAAGAACTTCGGGACAGCAACCGCGGCCAAAATCCCCAGGATGACCAGCACGGCGATGATCTCGATGAGTGTAAAACCTTCTTCGTTATTTACGATTTCCCTGTTTTTCATTGCTATCTCCTCGAATAATATGTAAAAAACCTTCCATGTCGATCGCGTTTGGAATATTGGTCATGCATATTGCATGCCAAGATTTTAAATAATCGGGCGGCTATCCATATTTGTGTCGCTTTTTTATAATTTTATGAAAAATAACTCCCGAATTTCATTGCCGCAACCCTATACCCTGTTCGTCGCAGGCATATCCGGAGACTGCGCACCCCCTGGCAATCAACAAATTTTGTAGAGTATACAGCATGATTTGTAGTTTTTGTCAAGGGTTTACTGGAACACGTTTCCCTAACCGGCAATATTTATTGTGTAAATTCTTCGCGAGAAATGCGGGCTATCCGATGTTGCGTTTAATGGATGCCACATCGATGCCGAGCTTCTTGATTCGGTGCCACAGGCTTCTTTCTTTAATCCCCAGAAGCTTTGCCGCCGCAACCTGAACCCCGCCGACCCTGGCAAGCGCTTCGATAATTATACCCTTTTCCAGGTCGTTCAGTCGCCTTTCCAGATCTTTTCCCTGCGGGAGAGCGGATTGCTCCTGAACCGTAGAATTCCTCAATCCGTTTTTTATAATAGACGGAAGGTGAATCGGCTGGATGACATCTTTTGTCAGGACGGAAGCCCCTTCCAGGGTGTTTTGAAGCTCACGAACGTTTCCCGGCCAATCATATGCCAGCATCACCTGCATGCTTTCCGGGGAAACCGTAAGATTTTTTTTCTGATCCGAGACGAATTTATCAACCAGCGCGGGAATATCCTCGCACCGTTCCCGTAAAGACGGCAGGCGAATGGAAAAAACTTTGAGCCGGTAGTAAAGATCCTGCCGGAACTTGCCGGCAGCCACCATCTCTGAAAGGTCCTTGTTTGTCGCTGCGATAAGCCTCACATCCACGTGAATCGGGCGTATGCCGCCGATCCGCTCAACCTGTCCGTCTTCGATGATCCGAAGTATCTTCGCCTGGGTGTTCATCGGCATATCGCCGATTTCATCCATGAAAATCGTACCGCCGGTGGCAATTTCGAATTTTCCGAGTTTTCGGTCACCCGCTCCGGTGAAGGCCCCTTTTTCGTGCCCGAAAAGTTCGCTTTCCAGCAGACCTTCCGGGATTGCCGCACAGTTAATGGCAACAAGCGGTTTGACCTTTCGCAGGCTGTGTTCGTGAATACTTTTTGTGACCAGCTCCTTTCCCGTTCCGGTTTCTCCAAGGATCAGCACGGTGGAATCGGTGGGCGCGACCTTGATGATCTGGTTAAAAACACCCCGTATCGCTTTGCTCTGACCGACGATCTCCGGAAACAGCGCCCTGGATTCGACTTTGCTCAATATTTCTGAAACCTGGTCAAATATCTGCGTGAATCGTCCGATGTCATCTTTTTTTCCCGTGGTTTCTTCCGTGCCTGAAACGCTCTTGAGAACGCCGAGTTTCTCCGTGTCTCTGACAAACCGTTCCAGGGGATTTAATAGCATCCGGATGATCAGAAGTCCGCAGATGAACGTTATAAACGTGATCAGCATGCCCCACACGACCACCGGCCAAACCGGATCCAGCCCCTTTTTCAGATAATACCCGGTGACGTTATAGGAAATGATGACGGAGAGCACCGCGATTCCTGCAAAAATGACCGGAACGATAATGTAAAGGCTGATATTGAATCGGATATCTTTCATTTACTTGACGATCCCGACCAGGTCCCACATGGGCAGAAAGATCGCAAGGGCAAAAAACCCCACTACGGCGGCGAGACTTATCGTCAGAATCGGTCCGATGGCATCGGACATCTTCTTCATGGCGTATTCCAGCTCGACATCGTAGTGTTCCGAAACCTCGTTGAGCATTTCATCCAGGTTTCCGGTTTCTTCCCCGATGGCAATCATGTTCGTGACAATCGGCGTAAAATATTTAGCGGATTTCAGCGGCGCGGCAATGCCGCGACCTTCTCCGAGCCGTTCATTGATGAGATCGAATTCTCTGGAAATAGCCGTATTACCGATGGTTTTGGACAGAATCTTCATGGAATCGAGAACACCCACCCCGCTGGATTGCAGTATGGCAAATATGCTGGCGAATCTGGACATGGCGGCCTTTATGTAGAGCGGACCGATCATGGGCAGCTTCATCACATAGGCGTCACGGATGTATCTTCCCTGTGTGGTTCTGAAATAATATCTCGCCCCTACGATTCCGGCAAAGACCCCGCCGAGGATGACGTACCAGTACACGGACAAAAACTGATATAGAATCATGCATATCTTTGTGGGAAGCGGAAGTGTCAGTCCCGCATTGACGAATATGGTAACAAACTTTGGAATAACAAAGGTTAACAGCACAAAAAAGGCAATGCCCAGGAAAGCCATCACGATCACCGGATACTGCAGGGCGGACTTGATGTCCGATCTGACCTTCTGTTCATGGTCGATGATATATATCAGCCGATCCAGGACCTCCGGGAGCGCTCCGCTGCTCTCTCCGGCCTGAACCATGCCGCAGTATAACGGAGAGAATGCCCGGGGATGTTTTTTGAACACCTCATAAAGACCCGAACCCTCTTTGATGTCTTGTGTCATTTCCCGGATAACCTTTTTCATGTTCAGATTTTCGGTCTGATTCTCCAGAATCCCAAGCAGTTTCATGATGGAAACCCCGGCACGCAGCATGGTTCTGAATTGCTTGGTAAACAGGATCAATTCCTCCGCCCGAATCGGTGTGAATCTCTCCAGGATACCTGTCCAGGAGAATCCTGAAGCCCCTCCCCCCACAGCGGAAACCCGGGTCGGAATGTATCCCCGCGCGATCAGGGTGTTGTTTGCCATTTCGATTGAGTCGGCCTCCAGCACGTCGCTTATGGTCTGTCCGCTTTCATTGATGGCTCTGTATGAAAATTTCGGCATAAACGTCTCGTAACCTCTGCAACCTTATATAAAAAGCTATTCTCCTTTAAACCCATCACTCCAATATTCCATTTATCCATGATTATTATGAGCGAAGCGAGCTGAGTTCTGTTTTATCAGGCGGCCATAATCGCCGACGCTGCTTCCTCAAGCGTTGTTTCGCCTTCAAGGACTTTTTGGGCCGCATCCTCTCTGAGGGTCGTCAACTTTCCCGCCCTCTGAGCGGTTCGTGAAATTTCCTGTGCGGATTTTCTCTCCAGAATCATTTCCTGGACCATCTCATCGATGATGAGGACCTCGTATACCCCGGTCCGCCCCTTATATCCTTTGTCCATGCAGTTAAAGCAACCGCTTCCCTGGACAAAAGTGGCGCCTTCAAGCTTGTCCATCCCCCAGAATTCCAGAGCCCGTGCCGGCGGCATGTAAGGCTTTTTGCAATACGTGCAGACTCTCCGGACCAAACGCTGGGCAATCGACACCAGCATTACCGAGGAAACGAGAAACGGCTCGATTCCCATGTCTATGAATCGGGTAATCGCCCCTGCCGCGTCATTGGTGTGCACCGTGCTCAGCACCCGGTGGCCGGTCAGGGCCGCCTGAACGGCAATGCTGGCTGTTTCGGCGTCCCGAATCTCCCCCACCATGATGACGTCGGGGTCCTGGCGCATGATGGACCTGAGTCCGCTCGCAAAGGTCATGCCCGCCTTTCGGTTGAACTGGATCTGCCGTACCTTTTCCATACGGTATTCCACCGGGTCTTCCAGGGTGATGATATTGATGTCCGGACTGTTTATTTTTTTCAAAATGGAATACACCGTCGTGCTCTTTCCGCTTCCCGTCGGTCCGGTGCTCAGAATCATTCCGTAGGGCTTGACGACCATGGATTCGACCTTTTCTCTATCCTTCTCGGACATCCCGAGCTGCTCCAGCGAATAGACGCCGGAACTCGTATCCAGAAGACGGATCACCATGTTCTCCCCGTAAATGGTCGGTATGGTGGACGTTCTGATATTGATCTCCTTGTTGTCCATCTTGATGGTAAAGCGGCCGTCCTGCGGCACTCTGGACAGGGCGATGTCCATATTTGCAAGAATTTTGAGTCTTGAAATGATCAGGAGAATCATGGATTTCGGCGGCGCAGGGACCTCATGAAGCCTTCCGTCCACGCGAAATCTTACCTGAACATAATCCTTTTCAGGGCTGATATGCACGTCGCTGGCCCCCTCGCGAACCGCCTGGGAGAGAATCGAATTCACCAGCCGGACGACCGGCGCCTCTTCCACCATATCCTGTAGAGAGCCCACCTCGACATCTTCGGTCAGCAGCTCTTTTTCCATATCCTCGGCCCGTTCGTACTGCATGTCTTCAAGAACGCCGCCGATGCCGGAATAGGTGCCGTAAAGGCTGCCGATGAGCTGGTTGATCTCCTGGTCCGTGCATATCACCGGTTCCACTTCGGTGTTGCTGTAAACCTCCACGGCATCCAGGGCCGCGATGTCCATGGGATCGGTCATGGCTATCGTAAGCAGAAACCTGCTTTTGCTCAGCGGGGCCAGGTGATATTTCTGGGCCATATCAACGGGAATAGCCCTCGAAAGGTCAATGTCAATCGGGTAAACATCCGGACGGTATTTCTTCATTTTCAACTGCTTTGACACCAGGTCAACGATCTTGGAACCGCTGACAATCCCTTCCCGAACCAGGTACTGACCCAGTTTCATATTGTTTTTCTTGTGGTTGGCCACCGCAAGGTTGAGCTGCTCCTCGGTCAGCAAACCGCCCTCGAGGAGCATTTCTCCCAATTTCTTCTTAACTCTCATTATCAACTCTCAATATTTTATTTCAAATAAGGATCGGAAAAAAAAATCGTACCCTCATCCCAAAAGGACACTATCCTTCCCTCTGCGGCCATCGAGGGAGCCAGTTTCTCCAGTTGATCCCGGGCGGACACCTCGTCAACATAATGCACCGTGAAAAGCAGGGTAAAATTCAATCCGTGGAGGCTGTCCCAGTGCGGTACGATACGGATCGGCGGCGCATTTTCGGGGTATCGTCTCAACAGATCGATTGCCGCATCGAGAGTGTCCTTCTCTCCGACGCTGACCCACCAGACAGCCGTGGCCGGCGGTGCTACCTTTGCCGGTATCGCCGGAACGGATATTATCTGCCCGACCTCCGTGTGATCCGGGTTCGTGATATGTGAATTCGCCTGCATCAGACGCTTCAGGTGCTCGTCACTGTAAACACCGTACACTTTCTCGATCAGACGCCACAATGTTTCGTTGTTCTTCAGGGCCACCTGCCCGAGCATCAACGGGAAACGGTATGTTTGAACGGGTGTGTCCGGATCGTTTGCCGCGGTTTCGACAGATTCACTTTGAGGCGCATCCATGTGAGGGCCGGCAGCGGCCGGTTCATCCGTTTCCGGTTCGGTCGGCCCTTTCTGTTCCGGGGGGTCTGTATCACGGGTCTCTTCGATTGCCGGTGAAGGCGCCTGCGATTCAACCGACGACAGCGGGGCCTTCTCCGCTGGCAGCATGTGGACCCGGGGGGTTTCGACGCGAATTTTTTCGGCTTTTTTTTCAATCGGCGCCGTCGGGGTATTCACGCTGTACGACGTGCCGTGAAAACGGGTGCTTTTCGGCATAAGCCCTTCCCACGTCTCCGGCACTTTTAAACTCCCGGACGTGAATCCGACCGCAAGCGCGACTGCAAGCACCCCGGTGAGCGCCACCGCTGATGAACGACGGAATCTCCCCGGTTCCCGGTACACGCTCCGTTGAACGCAAGAGCGCACCAGCGGCCAACCGACCTTGGTGCGATTCTGGATAATCATTGCCAGCATGCATTGATGGCACAGGTTTATTATCTTTCGCGGGTATCCTCCCGTGGCACGGTATATGGCCCGCAGCGCGAGATAGGTGAAAAGATCCGGATCCGTTGCGCCTCCGCCGGACTGTCTGACCCGAAACCGAATCATCAAGCGCGTATCCTTAAAGCCGAGCGGTCCCAGGAAGTGAAACAGGTTTATTCTGTCGGCGAAATTGTGGTATTGCTCGAGCGTCCTTTCGAATTCACTCTGTGCGAAAATGACGATTTGCAGCAGCTTGTATTCGTTGGTTTCATAGTTCAGGAATTCGCGAAGGATCTCCAGGCAGAAATCGGGTATTTTCTGCCCTTCATCGATAATCAATATGACCGTCTTCTTCTCATCCACGCCTTTGCGAAAAATATATCGCTTTATGGCCTCTTTTACCTGCCAGTCATCGGCACCCCCCGGCAGTTTATCCCCTTCAAACATTTCGGAGATGGCGTTCAGAAATTCGGATGCGCTTCTGAAAGACGGATCGAGTATGAGAAACGTTTCACTTTCTTTGTCTCCGGAAAACTTGCGAATGAGCTGCCGGCAGAGCGTTGTTTTGCCGGTTCCCACATCACCGATCACCACATTCAACCCCCTGCGCAGGCGAAGAGAGAGTTCGATTTTTTGAAGGCAGCTGTGGTGCTGCCGGGATTGAAAAAAATACTCCGGGTCCGGGGAGTTGGAAAAAGGTTCCTTGTTCAAATTGAGGACGCTGAAGTAATCCATTCGTGTTCAAATGATAAAAACGTTATCTGCTATTGCATTTCCGGATCAGGCCGGTCCGGGCTTTTCAACGGGATCATCTGTTTTACCGGTTCATTTTTTGATTCAGGATTTTTATACTCTTCTAAAATGTGCGGGGTAATAAATATCAGCAAATCTTCGAATTCGTTTTTCTTTCCTGTCCCTTTGAAGAGATAGCCCAGTATGGGGATGTCCTTCAGAAAAGGGACTCCGGATTCCGAATCCTGTGTCTTTTCCTTGTTCAGCCCGCCGATCACCGTGGTCTGTCCGTCCCGGAGATTGACATTGGTTTCGGCAAATTTGCTGATAATGGTGGGCTGTCCTTGAACCTGTCTGGCAAAATCAGGCTCATCTTTCGTCACCTTAATATACATGTTCAGGGTTTTCCCGTCGACCACGTGGGGTATAACCTCTAATTTGAGTGACGCATCTTTGTATTCTATCTTCACTTCGCCGTCTTCGACGGTTTGATACGGGATCTTGGTCCCGCTTTCAATTTTGGCTACCCGGTTGTCGACCGTGGTGATGGAGGGGCTTGACAGAATGTTGAGTTTACCTTCTGTCTGAAGGGCCGTGAGCTGAGCCGTGATGATGCTCGTTCCCAAATTCTCGGCGATGTAACCCAGCGCAAATCCCGGTCCACCCGGCAATACACCTGCAACCGGAAAATTGGTAAGAAAACCCGAGGCCGGGTTCACCCTGGTATCAAGGTCCACACCAGTGCCTGCGCCGGCGTCATTGGTAAAGTAATGGTTCACGCCATCGCCGGTAGTGTGTTTGTACAGCCCCCCCCATTGGATGCCCAGGTCCCGGGCTACGTTTTTGCTGGCTTCGACGATATGCGCCTCGATCAGGATCTGCGGGGTGGGTTTGTCCAACGCTTCAATGATGGGAATCATGCGGTCGATGTCTCCCGGGAGGGCCTGGATGATCAGCGAATTGGTATGCGCATCCACCATAACCGATCCGAGGACTTTTCCTTCCTTTGACTGTGAAAGAAAGTTTTCAAGATTTATTTTGAGATCTTCAGCTTTTGCGTAATCCACAGGGATGATCCGGGTGGCCGGCGGCGCCACCTGTTTCAACCCGATCTTCTGCGCCTCTCGCTTCAAGTCCTCATTCATGTCTTCCGCGGTCATGATGCGGATAATCTCCCCCTGCCAGGCGTATGTGAGACCGTGTGTGTTCAGAATGCCCTGAAACACCTCGTCCCAGTTCGCTCGCGTGATATTGATGCTGGTCTTTCCTTTGACCTTTTCATTAATAATGATGTTCTGATTGGCGGCCCTGGCCAGGGCGCGGAGCAGCACGGCCACATCGATATCGTTCATTTTCATGGTGATCTTGTCGGTGGGAAGTTGCCGCGCGGGCGCTTCTTCCACCGTATCCGGTGCGGCGTCAACCGTTTGCTGCTCCACCGGCATTTCCTTTTTCTCCGGATCCTCGACGATGTGCCGCTGATCGGTGGGAGAATACCCCTTGGCGGATTCAGCCGTCGTTTTCCACTTCTCGAAAAACGGATCTTTTTCCACCCGTTTTTTACCGTAGCATCCGCTGAGAAAAATGCAAATCAGTGAAGCGAAAAAGAATCCGCGTACAATTTGGCGATGGCGATTATAGTTTTTCATATCCAATCCAGTCGCTGATAACGCAGCCATTGGGCGTTAGATGCATTTTTGAGAAATATTCGGGCTAATCCATTTCCACCAGAGGAAGAATTATCTCCTGCGTCCCCCCTGATACCCCGATCACCACCCGAACCGGCGAAATGCCCTTGATAATGTACCGGCCTCCCTCCAGCGCTTCGCCCAGTTCATACTCAAGGCCGTTGATGATCGCCAGTTTTAGATCACCCATATCGATATACCCTGAATAGGCGAAATTTATATCTTTAACCAGAGCCTTTTCCCGGTCAATCGGGGCCTCGGTCGTCACCTGCAATCCGGACGCCAGAAATGGATCTTTCGTCCATTCCATCGCTGCCCGGGCTAAAACAAACGTATCATTTTCTGAAAGTTCAGCGCTTCTGAGGGCGGTGGCCATATCGGCGACAAACCGGTTTAAATCGTCCGGGCCGCTCACCGGGACCGCGAAACCGACTTCTGAAGGAGAAGAATAAAAATAGAGATAGCCGCCCCCCAGTATGGTCAATACCATCAATATGAGAATCACTTTTTCTCGTTTGGACATATTTTATCCCTGTGCCATCCACAGCCTCAGATTGATCTCTTTCTTTCCTTCGACAGAGCGGATTGCAAACCGCTCTATACGCTCGAAATACGGCAATTCGCCCAGCTTGATGAAAAACTTTCGAAAATCAAAGAAGTCTCCGATGATGACGACATCCATGATCACGTGCTGGGAACCGCTGACAAGCGATTCTACATCGGGCACGAAACTTTTGATCGTGAGATTGCTTCCCCCGGCAATTTCCTGGAAAAAGGGCAGGATTTTTTCCGAGTCGTCCTGCGGCAGTTTTTCCTTTTTGGGGAACGGCAAATCCCCCGGATCTTTGATTCGCATGCGCCGGATCAAATCGTTGAAGGCGGGGGAAAGTACTTTCTGTTGATCGATCCGGGTTTTGATTGTGCTGATTTCAATGTCCCTTTCCCTCAGTGTCCTGTGGTCGTAAACGATCATAAGCGCGCTGGCGAGGAGCACTCCTCCGCATATAAAAAGGTATGTGATTGTCCGGGGCGGTAATTTCATAAGTGTCTTGGTGTTATTTTTAATTTATAAAAAGTTCTCATCCGTTTTCATGCGATATTCGGGCTAAACCAGCTCCAATTGGGCGGTAAACCGCAACACCTCCTGATTTTCAATGAATTCAAAAGACCGCCTGTTCACGCTGGACTGACCGAACAGGGGCGAGTTTTTGAGCTTTACGATGAATCCCGCTAAAACGGCTTCATACGGGACATCGCCCTTCAGCACAATGCCGTCCAGGACTAAAATATTTTTTTTGCTGTCACTCGCTTCTTCGGACGGTTTGCCGAAATCGGCGCTGATACTCAGCAGGCGAATGTTGGGAGGTGTCATGTCCGACACGGTTTTGATGATCGCCATACTCTTGTATTTATTGCTAAATTCCTTCAGTGCGTGCATTTTTTCATTTGTTTGGGCAACTGCCTTCAAGATGAGGTCCTGATTCACCAGCGGGCTGTAATTGTCCATCTGTCGTCTCAGTCCGTCGAGCCGGGCCTCCTTCCGGTCCAGCTGGGTGTTCTGCCAAAAAGAAACACCGATAGCGATGACAAAAAGAACCAAAAACGTCATGATGATCAGGCGGTCTATGAGACGGATTCGTGAAAATTTCTCTTTGTTTTTATGCGTGAAGATAAAATTCGGCGTCATTGAGTTGCTGGAGAGCGCCATGCCCACCGCTGAAACAAATTGCTCTCGTTCCGTCTTCGATTCAGGGGCTGTAATTTTACCCGAAGCCGGTAATATTTTTAAAAACGGGTCCACGGTTTCGATGGAAAGATTCAACTGTTCCGCGATATATTCAATCATGCGGTGCTGGGTGCTGATCAATCCGGAGATATAAATTTTACCGACACTCTCGTTTCCAAAGTTCAGGTAGTAGTGCTCTATGGTGCGTTCCACCTGTCGAACTACCCGTTCCAACGCCGGCAGGGCCATTGCAAAAACCGAGGCCTCGTCCAGATGAAGTCCTGCATCTTCCCCTGCCAAAGGCGGCGTGCCTTTTATGAAATGATCAAAGATTTTTTGCGCCTGATCCGTCTGAACGTGAATATGATCCGCGAGATCAGCGGTTTTGGAGGGATCGCCCGGGTCGGCCTGTTCCGCCGAACGTCTCGCCTCTATTTCCGACAGCTGCTCTCTAACAGCCTCAACCATGCTGATCACACCGGACTTGACACCTCGGGACAAAATAAGATTTCCGGCTGAGAAGATCGCAATGCGGGTCCAATCCCTCCCGATGAAAAAGGTGCACACATTCTTCTCATCGGTTTCGATACAGCGGGTCCTGAAAAGGTTCTGAAGCGCAAAAGGAACAATGGATATGCCGGTCAACGGATAACCGGTTTTAGAAAAGAGGCGCTGCAGTCCTTCAACTTCCTCCTTGGGCGCGGTGTAAGACATGACTTCCGTTTTTTGAATGCCGTCTTCAATCACATCGCCCAGAATCTCAAAATCGAAAATCTGACTTTTCTCGTTAAAGGCGACTTCCTTTTTGTGAGTCCAGTAAACAGCAGTGGCAATCTGCTTTTTGGGCACTTTCGGTATTCGCAAGTAGCGTGTCTCAACATTGGCGGAAGAGATGGCGCACCAGACCTCGATCCTGTCCAATCCGACGACAAAGTCTCTCAGGGATGATTTTAAAAACCGTGAAAAATCAAGACCGTCCCGTGACATATCCGGGTCGAAAGGTATCTTCGAATATTTGACAAGTTCTTGTTTTTTATCAGAATGTTGATTTATCGCTACCAGCCTGATGTCCGAGTTGCCGATATCCACCCCTACGGTGACGGTTTTTCGAAAGGCAAGCGTCGTTTTTATGGATGGTTTTGTGACCACAACAAAAGGCCGGGGCGGAGAAATGTCGGGAGAGCCGGGTTCCGTATCGCGCTTGTCACGGATCAGATCAAGAAGCCTTTCAGTTGAAGAAATCTCATCCTGTTTCACCAAAACTGCTCCCCGTTTTTGAATGGTATGGACCCGAACACTATCGGGCTCGAAAACCTGATCACAGCGTCTGCCGGTTGTGATACGCTCTGTGCATTACATACACTTTTGCCCATAAATCACGTAATTTGTCAATGGTTAAGTTATTCATGTTCTTATGTATTGTGTGTTGAGGAGCGCACCGGGACACGGAAAACGACCGTGTCCTCTCCGTGTGACGTGTAAAATGTCCTCACAGCGATCAGGCAGCGATAAATATTTAAAAATGATGAATATTCTTGAACGGTTTATCAATTCGATGTATCTTTCCATATATTTGCCTTCGCTCCGACGGGCGGATACCCCGTTTACCCGAATTTAAAAGGAGCGGTTTATCAGTGGAGGAAACGTATGAAGATGATCAATACCAAACGTGAAGAAATTCTGGATAACATGGTATTCATAGGGTTGGGACTCGCTGCGGTTTACTGGCTTTTGGAATCATTCGTATATACGATGCTGGCGGACGACGTCGGATTTTTTCACCGCCTGATCGGATTTGACATCGGCGGAATCCTGATGAGAATGCTGGTCTTATGCTTTTTCATGATCTTCGGTTCCCATGCACAATACATCATTAACAAGCGAAGGGAAACTGAACAGGCCCTCCAGGAAAGCGAAGAAAAGTACCGGACCATTATCGAAAGCGCAGAAGACGGGTATTATGAGGTAGACACATCCGGGAGGTTCACTTTCTTCAACAACTCCCTGTGCAATATCCTGGGATATAGCAGGAATGAAATGAAAGGAATGAATATCCGCGGCTCTCTGGAAGACGAAAACGCCGAAAAAGTTACCGAAACCTTCAACACCGTGTACCGTACGGGAAGAACCATTAAGGTCACCGATTGGACGCTGATCAGAAAGGACGGCAAAACGCGTTTTGTCGAACCGTCCGTATCCCTGATAAGAGAAAAAGGACACCCCGTCGGATTTCGAGGTTTTTTGAGGGACGTTACCCAGCGGAAAAAAAACCAGTCCTTGAAACAGGCCAAGATGGCCGCTGAAAGCGCGAGTAAATCCAAAAGTGAATTTCTTGCCAACATGAGCCATGAGATCCGAACCCCGTTGAACTCCATCATCGGTTTGGTAGAGTTGACGCTGGAAACGGATCTGTCCCCCGAGCAGAGGGAAGACCTGAGCGTTGTCATATCCGCCGCCCACGCCCTTCTCGCCGTAATAAACGATATTCTCGATTTTTCAAAAATAGAAGCCGGCAAGCTGGAACTGGAGGAAACGCCTTTCAGGTTGAGGGATTTCCTGGGAGAATCCCTCAAGGTCGTCGCGGCAAAGGCCAGCGAAAAAAAGCTGGAACTGGCTTACCGGGTTGATACCGATGTCCCCGACACAGTCGTTGGGGATCCGGCCCGTTTTCGGCAGATCGTTCTCAATCTGGTGGGCAATTCAATAAAATTTACCGAAACCGGCGAAATCATCACTTCGGTCCGAATGGAGCAAACCGAAACCGATAATTTTTTTCACTTTTCAGTAAAGGATACGGGTATCGGTATTCCACAGGACAAACAGGATAGCATATTCAGCATCTTTGAACAGGCGGACGGCAGCACAGCCCGCAAATACGGGGGCACGGGGCTCGGCCTGGCCATCTCGAGCCAGCTGGTGGGGCTGATGAGCGGGCGAATCTGGGTGGAAAGCGAACCGGGCCACGGCAGTACGTTTCATTTCACCGCCCGGTTCGGCGTTCTGGCGGATGCGGAAGATTCTTTCGCATTTCCGGCAGATGTCGATATCAAGGCCCTGAGAGCTCTGGTTGTGGACGACAACGCCTCTAACCGGAAAATCATTCAGGAAATACTGGAAGATTGGGGGATTTCCTGCCGGGCTGCGTCCGGAACCGCGGAAGCCCGGGACGTGCTTGGTCAAAGCAAAGCGTCGAATCAGCCCCTCGACCTGGTCCTGATTGATGCCGATATGCCTGAACCCGACGGGTTTGCCATGGCTCACTGGCTCAAGAATCAAGACTTTTTTGACGGTAATGTTGTTATGATGCTGACCCATTCGTCCCAGAGAGACCCGTCCAGGCTTCACGCCCTGGGCATCAGGGCCGGTGTGACAAAGCCGGTCCGTCCTTCAGACTTGATGAAAGGGATCGCGACCGCCATCGGCATTACGGCCGAACAGGCCGACCCTGCGACAAAAACAACGGACAAAAAGCCGGAAATGGAAAAACCCCCATTGAAAATACTGGTGGCCGAGGACACACCGTTCAACCAGAAGTTTATCCTGAGGCTTCTCAGTCGCTGGGGCTATGAAGGCGTGATCGCCGGAACCGGTCGTGAAGCGCTGGAGGCATTGTCCAGGGACACCTTCGATCTCGTGCTCATGGATGTCCAGATGCCCGAGATGGACGGTTTTGAAACCACGGAGGCGATTCGGGAGTCGGAAAAAAAGACCGGGAAACACGTACCGATTATTGCCATGACCGCGCATGCCATGAAAGGCGACCGGGAACGCTGCCTTGACGCCGGAATGGATGAATATGTCTCCAAACCCATCGCTTCCGAAAGGCTTTTTGCTACGATACAGTCCCTTGTCCCCACGCAGGTTGAAGACGCTTCCCTTTCAGAAACCCTTCACGACGGCCCTCCGCCGTTTGATAAAGACAAGCTCCTGGATATCTTCGATCATGATTGGGATTTTTTCAAGGAGGCCGTCGAGATTTTCCTCAGTGACTACCCCCCCATGATCACCACCATAAGAGAAGCGCTGAAAGCCGGAGATGTGGACGCCCTGAAACGGACCGCCCACGCGTTAAAAGGCATGGTCGGCAACTTTCATGCCCCGGCGGTGTATCAGGCAGCTTCGGAACTGGAGGAAACCTTCCGGCAGAACGATCTGGAAGATGCCGATCAGGGGTTCAACGCATTGTGCGCCGAACTTGCCAGACTTGAAAAAAGTCTCCTGGAGCTTGCCAGGGGATGAATGGTACGTGATGACAAAATTGAAAAATGTGCCAGGAAAATTCTCCGGAATCGAATCGGCCGTCGTCTCTCCCACCGGCCTCGAAATCGCCTACGAAACCTTCGGGAAACCGGGCGATTCCCCCTTGCTCCTCATCATGGGCCTTGGCTACCAGATGATCTGCTGGGACGAGAAATTCTGCGGACAGCTCGCCGCCCGGGGCTATCGCGTCGTTCGGTTCGACAACCGCGACACGGGTCTGTCCTCCTGGCTGGACACGTCCGGCGTTCCGGACATCCTCGCCCTGAAACGGCTGATGTCCCTCAGGAAAACGGCGAAGGCGCCCTATTCGCTTCGCGACATGGCCGACGACGCGGTGGGGCTGCTCGATGCCCTGAACATCGATTCGGCACACGTTGTCGGCCGTTCCATGGGCGGCATGATCGGCCAGATGATGGCCGTGCACCACCCCGGTCGGGTGAGGACGCTGGTGTCCATGATGTCTTCCACCGGAGATCCGGGGCTTCCGCCTCCGGCGCCGGACGTGCTGTCCGCGCTTCTTGAGCCGGAACCCCCGGATCGAGCGGGTTTCATCGAGCATTCCGTCCGTGTCTGGAAACTGCTCACCGGTCCGAAATTTTCGGTTGATGAAGATCTCGTCTCCCGATGGGCCGGTGAATCCTACGACCGGGGGTTGAATCCGGACGGCGTCGCTCGCCAGTTTGCCGCAATCGTTACAACAGGCAGCAGAAAGGACGCCCTCAAATCGGTGACAGTGCCCACGCTGGTCATACACGGGGACTCAGACCCGCTGGTTCCGGTTGAATGCGGAATGGATACCGCCGCCGCAATTCCCGGCGCGCAATTGCTCATCATCAAAAACATGGGCCACACCCTGGTCCGGGACGTGTATCCGCAGGTCATTGACGCCATCGTGCGCCATGCAGAGCAAGATGCTCCACTTGTCTGAACGGATCCCCGGAGGAAATAGTAAAAATCAGGGACCAGAGGAACCGGCTTTGGTGATACCCCAGAGGGGTGAAGTCTACCGAATATGTCAGACGGAATGATGGAGTGCTGAAGTGGAAAATCTTGGAGTACTGGAGTGTTGGAGTGTTGTAATCTTCGAGTTTGGCGACATTTAGTTCCGTATCCAATACTCCATTACTCCATCAGACCCATACATTCCCCATTACTCCAACACTCCATTATTCCAATATTCCAGTTTAACCGATTAAGCTGGCATAGCCACTTTACTCTGATCTAGCCCAGAGGGCCAGGGTTTCTATGTTGGACTGAATAAAAGTGGTTTCAAAACTTCAAACAGGGGGATATCGTGTCTATTCGGCTGGTCGCAAGAGAACTTTACGAACTTCTGCAAAAGGTGGAAAAAATCGAACAAGAGATCCGGGACGCGCCCGCAGACGCGCAAGAAGCGTTGAGGGATCGGTTTAGAAAACTCAAGGCCGAACGGGACCGCATGCGTAAGATACTTGACGGAAAAAAGGGGTGAGCGCTTCTCCCGCAAAGCGGAAGGCATCAGATACCCGCCAAGATGGGGGCCGCTTCCGGATTTGGAAACCGTCGCTCGTTTACTGATTCTGAATATCCAATTTCGAATAATGAATGTCGAATGAGGTGGTGGGTTTAGGCCAAACTAAGCGGTCACCCCCCTGACAAATTGCGCCATCTCCTTGAGGACTGTGTCCCTGGCCTGAAAATGGGGAATGTGGCCGCAGTCCGGGATCAGTTTCGCCGCCACCGGACCGGACACACCGCGTGCAATTCCCTCCAGCTGCGCGGACGTCCCGTACTCATCGTCCTCTCCCTGGATTATCAGGGCAGGGCAGGTAATTCGAGGGAGGTACGCGTTGATGTTCCAGCTGCGAAATTCATCGGAAAGCCACCGTTCCGCCCACCGGCGGAAAACCGTTTCCGTGCGGTCTTTATGGTAGCGGGCGAGCTTCTCTTTTAACCGGGTTGTTGCAAAAGCCTCGACCGCTTTGCGAATGCCCTCGAGTGTGATGTCTTCGACAAAGATATGGGCGGCTTCCGTGATAATGCCGCGCACAGCATCTCCGTTTGTGGCGGAAGCGATTAAGGCGATTGTGCCGCCGTCGCTGTGACCGATGAGAACAGCGTCATCAATATCGCACGCGGCCAGCACTCCGGGCAGGTCCACGGTCGCTTCTTCGATCAGATAGTCGGCCGTCCACGGACCCGAAAGCACATCCGAATCACCGTAGCCTTTTCTTTCGTAGACAAGCCCCCGGCAGCCTGTTGCCGAACACAGTACTTCAGGGAAATCCCGCCAGAGTTCGATACAACCGAGACCCTCGTGAAGAAAAACCAGGGTGGCGCCGCATTTTTCTCCCAAAAAATCCTGAGGCTCAATCATTTTGACCCTGAGCCGATTTCCGGCAACGTGCACATAAAATGCGCGGCTTGCAAATCGGTCTTTATTTTCAGATGTTTTTTCCACTGATGCCTCTTTTTGGTTTAAAGCAACTGAAGGACTTCAATCGTATTGTCAACAAGATCGACAAAAAGGAGCTTGTTCCTCAAAAGATCCCCCTTGCCGAGAAGGATTTTAATCACCTCGGAGCACTCGACGGCTGCAAGCAGCGTGACAGCCTGCGGCAGGCATCCCAGCGACGCTTCAACCCCTTTTTGCGGAAGCCGGTCCGGTTCGCCGTAAATCAATTCCAGCCCGGGGTCTTCCGGAAAGATCGTCGTCACGTGCCCGGAAATCCCGGCAACCGCGGCGGAAACAAGCGGCGATCCGATTTTTTTGGATGCGCGCTCCAGAACGAACCGCGCCGGCACATTATCCAGACAATCAACCGTCACATCTGAATCTTCGATCAGTGATACGGAATTTGAATCGTTGAGGTTTTCACCATATTGCAGCACAACGATCGACGAATTGATCTGATTCACCCTTTTGACGGCGGTTGTCGCCTTGGATTCCGCTATCCGGTCCTGCGAACTTAAAAATTGGCGGTTCAGATTGCTGTCTTCAAAAATATCGCCGTCGATCAATCGGAGGGTTCCAACCCCGACACGGGCCAGAATTTCGGTTACCGCGCCTCCCAGCCCGCCGAGGCCGATGATACTGACCTGAGATCTCAAGAGGAGTATCTGTTCACCTGAAGAGAACGTTTTCATATTCCGAACATACCGTTCGGGAATAATACCCGCCTCCAGCGCCGCGATTTCGATATCTCGCCCGGGAACACCGAACTCGTTTGAAAGACGCACAATGTCTCCAACCGAGATGCGCTGATAGGGAGTACCGTCCGGCAATCGCCCGGATGTCGAAAGCGTTGCGATCCTGTTTTGAGTATCGGTCATTTGATATGGTTTCTGCCTGCGACGAGTAAAGAATCAATGTTCCAATTTAAAGGATTAAGATGGAATGGCCTTTGTTTTTAACCCGGCATGGAGAACGATCCTTTACAACAAAACAGACATCTATCCACCGCCCACCGGCGGAAAAATACCGACCCGTTCCCCGCCGTGCAGGACCGATGAAAGGTTTCCTTTGACGCCGTCGATAAATATGAGTCTTACCTCCGCTTCGGGAACGCCGAGCTGTTCCATGAGATCACGGATGGTCGTTCCCGGACGAACGGAGTAATTGTCCGACGCGTCCGGCGTATACCTGTTCAGCGTTGCAAACAGTTTGACTGAAATGGACGTCTGCATGGTCTATACGGCATTGATTTTCAAAAATATCCGGGTCTGTTCCCAGTCCGTGCTCACAAGCGCTTCCGCCTCAATCCGCACCCCGTCCATTTCAACGGATCGGCATCCGGAAAAGATCGGGCCCGGCGCGCCCCGGAACAAATCTTGGAAATATTTCCCGCTGATCCAAATGCCCTGAGACAGGAACAATTGGCCGATGTCCTCCGCCACCAGGTTGAAAAGCTTCAGACAGATCGTACCATCCTTGGAACGTTCATCGTTCGCGTTTTTTTGATGGGTGATCTGGTTTCGCATGGCGGCGTAAGCGCTGCCGCGGCGCAGGGTCGCCCCTGCCAGCCCGGGCATGGCGGTCGAAAGGGCCAGTGTGGCCCCCTGGCGAACCACGGCGGTTTCGGTGTCGTCCACCGCTTTGCCGTCCAGAAAGATGGTTTGAAGTCTCTGTTCCAGATAATCGGCGCTCAATCCGAGGTGACGGCATATCAGCTCTTTGACACTGCAGCCGACCCTGGTTTTTACGGTAAACCCCCTTGCGAGCAGAGGAAAAAAAAACGGTACCCGGCCCTTTTCAACGGTCAGGCAAAGGGTTGTCGTCCGGTTTTGATCCGGTTCCAATGTCATTTTCACGGGTTTCCTTCTTCAAAAAAAATGGGGAGGCCCGTGAAGAGCCCCCCTCATTGTTGCGCTATCAAAAGCGGTCTCCTTACCAGTTAAACACCTGGTCCAGGTCCTCATCCGTGACCGAAAAGGTCGTGTTGTGGGGCTGAAGCGGTTCATTCTTGAAGAACTCGGGCAGCCGGTCCTGTTTTGACGTGAAACCGGCCCGGGCATTAAAATCTCTCTCGTAGTCAAGGATCTTTTTCCCCAGCGCGACGACATCGTCCGCGGTACAGGGCTGACCGGTAAACCCGCTCAGGATGTCGAGCATGGCGCCAAACGTATCCGGCTGGTCCAGAATCGCAAAGGCGATGAACAGGCAAAATCCGGTTGCGTCGATGGCCGCCGTGGCGATCTGGAGATTTCGGGACAACTCCACCTGTCCTTCGGGTTTCAGCGGGTCAACGCTGCCCCCGACACCGAGAACATTCGCCGTGACCGCATAACCTGCCGTGTGATCGGCACCCATGGGAGTGGTGGCATACGTCACACCGATCCCCTGCACCGCCCGGGGGTCATAGGCCGGCAGGGCCTGATTCTTTACCACGGGGACCCTTTCAACGCCGAAGACCTTGCCGGTTACGGCAGCCCCGGCGCCGAGAATGCGGCCCAGCGGCGTGCCCTTGCCCACCTCCTTCAACAGGTTGATGGCGGCCTTGCCGTCACCGAATTTGGCCAGGCCCGCTTCCATGGCCACACCGATGGTGGCCCCCATTTCAATGGTGTCGAGACCGTAGTCGTCGTCCAGGCGATCCAGCATGGAAACAACGTCCAGGTCATCTATGCCGCAGTTGGCACCGTGCGCCCAGACCGTCTCGTATTCGGTGCGCTTGGTCAGGAAGTTGCCGTCTTTGTCATTGTAAATGCCGGAACACTGGATGACACAGCCCTTGTGGCAGCCTTTTTTGACCTTGCCGCCCCGGGCCTTCATGGTTTCCGACTGCGTCTCGCCGCTGATACTCCCGGCGCCGTCAAAGCGCCCGGTTCGAAAATTGTGCGTCGGCAGGGCGCCCGCTTCGTTGATCACATTGGTCAATATGTTGGTGCCGAACGACGGCAGGCCTTCACCGGTTATGGGATGTTTTTTGAGCCCCTGGACAAACGCCTTGTTTGCCTCCTTGAATTTTTCCGGGTCTTTGGGGGATCGCGTCGGCATATCCGTATCATCCAGCACGATCACTTTGACCCCTTTGGCCCCCATCACGGCTCCGACGCCCCCGCGACCGGCATGCCGGGTCGGTCTCTGATCCATGTCGGTAAACGCCACCGAGGCGGCGGGCATCTTCATCTCCCCGGCCTGGCCGATGGAGACGCAGGCGACCTCCTCGCCGTATTCCGCTTTTATTTTATCGATCAGATCGTAATTGCCCAGCATCTTCAGGCTGTTGTCGGGGACGATATTCACCCCGTCTTTGGTGATGACCACCTTGTACAGCGTGTCGTCAGCGGGTTTACCTTCCAGAACGATGGCCGCATAACCGAGCCTCGCGATCACCTGCGCGCCCTGTCCGCCGGAATTGGCCTCCTTGATCCCGCCGGTGAGCGGGCTCTTGCACCCCACCGAAACACGCCCGGATTGAGCCGCCTGGCTCCCGCTGAGCATCCCGGGGGCGATGACCAGCTTGTTGTCTTTTCCCAGGGGGTGGCACAGCGGCGGCACCTCTCCGGCAACGATGGCCGATGTCATGCCCCGGCCGCCCAACCCGGCATACGCTCCGAGGGGTTCTTCACTGGCTTTAGGCGCCCCCTCGGGGCCCATGTTGATTCTCAGAATTTTGTCCATGGTAACCTCCCTTGCGCGGTTGAAAGATGGTATATCCCGACTGAGTGATCGGGCTGTGTTAAACGTTCGTTGTTGCACGTTACAGAACCGCAAAGCGGTTGTACACCCTCACGAATTCCGGGAATACATCGCACCTCTTTGTAATTTATCGTAATAATACGGAATGTCAAGAAAAACAAAAACCGACACCTGCCGATTTTTCTAACCAATTGATTTGAATTATAATTTCAAAACATCCGGTCGCGGTCCTTTTATCGCTCCGGTTCACCGCGGGGATTCCCATGCAACGGCAACCCGGTTACCCAAAAATTTACCGCAATATTTGTCTAAAGATTGACAGCGACTTAAGCCCAGACTAATCTGTATCGAGCTTCTCATTAATTTTCATTCAAGATATTATGAGCATCGTCACCACCATCATACCGATATTCGCGGTCATCATCCTCGGATGGGTTGCGCGCCGGAAAGGATTCGTGCCGGAGGAATTTCTCGAGCCCGCAAACCGCCTGGTCTTTTATCTGGCCATACCCGCGATGATCTTCCGGGAAATATCCAAAGCGTCTTTGAAAACCCGGTTCGATATAAAGGTCCTGTGCATCACGCTGTTTGCTGTTGTGGCGGTGTTCGCTGTTTCGTGGGGGATGGGGTTCGTTCATCGCATCCGGCGGGGGCGGCTGGGAACCTTCATTCAGACGTCCTGCCACGGCAACCTCGGGTACATCGGTCTCGCCGTTGCATATTACTACCTCGGAACCGAAGGGCTTGTCCGGGCCAGCATCATTGCCGGATTTGTCATGATCCTGCAAAATTTTCTCTCCGTTGTCGCGCTGCAGGTATGCTCCGACAGCGTCCCGGGAAAGGAAGACAAGCTCTCACTGCTCTGGAAAATACTGGGCAATCCGGTGATCGTGGCCGCCATGGCCGGCATCCTGTTTTCCCTGGCGGAAATACCGATTCCGCTGGTTGTCGACCGGAGCCTCAATATTTTGAGCGAACTGGCCCTGCCGCTGGCGTTGCTGATCATCGGGGCGTCTCTCACGTTTGAGCTGATGCGCCTGAGCATCGTCGCGATTTTTTCATCGAGCGCCCTGAAGCTCATTCTGCTGCCGGGCGTGGGATTTGCCCTGTACCGGCTGTTCGGCATACCCTCACAGGATTATCTGCCCGGCCTGATCCTGCTGGCATCCCCCACGGCCACCATCAGCTATGTTATGGCAAAAGAGATGAGAGGCGACACGGATTTTGCCGTTGCCGCCATCTCCACCAGCACCCTGCTGTCGGCCGTGACATTCTCCATCTGGCTCAACATCGCCGGTTGACCCGGCCGAAAATTTGATGCTGCAGTCGCCGGACTAAATTTCTTTTTTGTTAAAAACGATCAGAATTAACGCGGTTATCAGAATGATGAAAAAAGAGACATTCAGAATCGGGTGAAGGGGTCCCATGGTGTTAAAACTGCTCTGGCCGACGATCGAATCGGCGTAGGCCTGCACCATGTAAACTTTCGGGTATAAAATTCTCCACAGGGCGGGAGGCGAGGCGGCAGCCGAAGGAACCGCTGTCTTGAAAATTCCGCTGTTCAGGATCTGGTGACCGCCGTCGGAAATATAGCCGACGAATAAAATCCCCACCGTAAAAACCGCGCTGATGAAATCCGGCAGATAAAGAGACAAAAAGCACGCCAAAACCGCAACGAAGAGAAGATTGATCGAACATACCAGTGATGCGGTCAAATACCCGGAAATGGCGGCGCCGGTTTTTACCCACACCGTCAGAAATATCGTTGCGTGAAGAATAAACATGAAAACCAGGCACAAAAACCATGTGCCGGCGATCCTCCCGAGAATGTATTGCCGCCTGAAAACCGGCCTGGAAAGAAACAACACCAGGCTTCCGTCGTCGTGGTCTCTGCCGACAATTTTCATCGACATCAGGATGACGATCAGGAACATGCCGGACGATATGGCCTGGAAAACAATTTTTGAAACATGCCACGCAACCGTAATGCTGTCCAGCTGTTTCCCGTTGACGACATACTGGCCGCTGTAACACCCGCGAATCATCAGCACGAACAGAATGGAAAGCCCCAGCAGAACAATAACGCTTTTGTGCCGCATCTGGTCGCGAATGGTGTAGCCGGCAATTTTTAAAAAACGATTCATTCAGGTTTCAGCGTGTATTTTATGAAAACATCCTCCAGCGTCTCATCGTCCTTTAGTATTGAACGAATCGAATCCTTGACGAGGATTTTTCCGTTGTTCATTATTGCCAGCGTCCGGCAGGTCTTTTCCACTTCCGAAAGGAGATGGGAATTCAAGAACACGGTAACACCTTTCTCGCGCAGGCTCTCAAGAATTTTTCTCACATCCCGGATACCGATCGGATCGAGGCCTGTCCCCGGTTCATCGAGTATCAACAAATTGGGCTGTCCGAGCAGAGCTGCTGCGAGGCCGATTCGCTGCTGCATGCCCTTGGAATACGCGGCCGATGGTTCTTTTTCCCTGCCTTTCATGGAAACCACCTCCAGAAGCCGGTCCGTTTCCATTCGCGCATCTTTTCCGGCCAATCCAATCAAAAAAGCGTGCCGCCGCAGATATTCACGCCCGGAAAGATGCGGGGGGATCATGTGATGTTCGGCCAGATATCCGACCCGCCGGCGTGCTTCGGGGTTGGAAACGGGTATTCCGTCGATGAAGATGCTGCCCGAAGTCGGTTTGATAAAGTCGAGGAGCATGCGGACGACCGTTGTTTTGCCGGCGCCGTTCGGGCCGAGCAAAGCAAAATATTCGCCCTTCTCGATGCGACACGTCAGGGTGTCGACCGCCGTAAATGTATTGAATTTTTTGGTGACGGAATTGAGTGCGATCATAGTAAAGTCCTATTCCTGTTTCAGGCCGCTTTTTATCAATGCCGCTGCCATGGGACGGTTAAACGCCGGTTTCGGGCTTTTCGTCTTTTCCGGTTTCGGGCCGCGATGAAGGTTTTTTGTCGCCCCCGATGTTTTCGCATCAGGATCCGGATGGCCGGCGCTTGATTTCATTGACAGCGAAATCCGGTTTCGGGCAAGATCGACGTCTATTACGGTCACCGACACCTTCTGATGAACCTTGACGATGTCAGACGGGTCTTTCACGAAGCGGTCGGACATCTGGCTGATGTGAACCAGGCCGTCCTGATGGATGCCGATGTCCACAAAAGCGCCGAACGCGGTGACATTGGTCACGATTCCGGGCAGTTTCATCTGCGGCCTCAAATCTTCGATCTTTTCAATGCCGTCGGCAAACGAGAACGCTTCGAATTGTTCCCGGGGGTCGCGTCCCGGTTTGGCCAGTTCATCGAGGATGTCCTTCAGGGTGGGGATTCCGACGGATTCCGTCACATATCGCAAGACGTCTATTTGACCGCGGATCTCGGGGTTTTTCATCAGGTCGGAGACCGCGGCCCCCAAGTCTCTGGCCATGGCGTCGACAATGTGATAACTTTCCGGGTGCACCGCGCTGGCATCCAGAAGGTTTTCAGCGGCCAGAACCCTTTCTGAAAGCGCGTCCGTCAGGTGGCCGTGCTTCTCGAGAGAGGTGAAGATCGCTTTTTTTCGGTCTTCGATTTCTCGAAGCTGGTTGATCCGGTCCCGGATGGCGGCAACAGCGACTTCGTCCAGACTGCCGGTGGCTTCTTTTCGGTAACGGGCAATAAACGGGATGGTGGCCCCCTGGGCCAGAAAGTCGGCTACCGCCTGAACGTGATGGCCGCTTATGTTCTGTTCCCGGGCGATTTTGGATGTGAATGTGTTGCCGTTCATGTTTTTTTGATCTTTCTAACCCGGATACAGAAGATGCCCCCGGGCTTTCGAGATGCCGGTCACAGGGTAAAACCGAATTGGTCGAAAATCGGGGAAATTAAAAAAGCGACCCCGGTAACATTCTGGAATCGCTTTAAATAATTTTCGCATGGTGCCGAAGCCCGGACTTGAACCGGGACGGGTCTCCCCACTACCCCCTCAAGATAGCGTGTCTACCAAATTCCACCACTTCGGCACAAATTTATTTTTGAGCGTTTTCTCCGGTTTGCGCCGGTGCCGCAGGCTGCGAGGGAGCGGGCGCCGTGTCCGGGGATTTTTCAGGCACGGCCTGCTGTTCGATGGGCGGTTTTGCGTCCAGCATGATGGACTGTTCCGTCCGGTGACTTGAAACATACGCAAGCACTAAAGATGTCAGCATGAACACGACTGCCACCGCTGTTGTCAGCTTTCCCAGGAAGGTGGATGCTCCCGTGCTCCCGAAAAGGGTCTGGCTGGCACCGCCGCCGAAGGCGGCCCCCATGTCAGCCCCTTTCCCGGTCTGCAGCAGAACGATCATGATGAGAGCGATGCAGACAACAACGTGTAAAATTACAAACAGTAAAGACATAATTCCTCACATGAGGCCTATGAAAGTTAAAAACGGACGATCTTGCTGAACGTTTCGGCATCCAGGCTGGCACCGCCCACCAGAGCGCCGTCGACGTCAGGCATTTCCATAAGCCCTGATATATTGTCGGGTTTTGTGCTCCCCCCATACAGTATCCGTATGGATTTGGCAAGGGTATTCCCGAACCGGCTTTCAAGTTTGTCGCGCAAAAATCGATGAACCTCCTGGGCCTGGTCCCGTGTGGCCGTCTTGCCTGTCCCGATGGCCCAGACCGGTTCGTACGCGACGATCAGTTCTTCCAGATCCGCGGCGGAAAAACCTTCTATCCCCTTTTGCAGCTGGATGTCAAGAACAGAAAACGTAATGTCTGCCTCGCGCTCCTTTTCAGATTCTCCCACGCAAAATACGGGTATCAGATCATTCTGAAGCGCGGCTCTGATTTTCGCATTCACGGTTTCGTCGGTCTCGCCGAAATACTGGCGTCGTTCGGAGTGGCCGACAATGACGTACCGGCAACCCGCGGAGACCAGCATGGCCGGTGAAATTTCACCGGTGTACGCGCCCTCCTTTTCCCAGAAAAGATTCTGGGCGCCCAGGTCAACGGCACTGCCCCTGACAATGTTCGACACCTGTTTGAGCGCGGTGAACGGTGGGGCGATCATGATATCGACGCCGGCGACCCCGGCGACGCGTTCGACAAGCTGCTGGGCGGTTTCAACAGCCTCGGAACAGGTTTTAAACATCTTCCAGTTCCCGGCGATCAGCGGTTTTCGGTCTGTCATGAATCCATCTCCCATTAAGTTAAGAATCCGGGCCCAAAGGACCCGGCTTTGATTCGCCCCTTGAAGGGGCTTATTTTATACCGATTCTGTCAAATCCGAATATCGAATTTCGAATTTATCTTGACTGATTTACGGCAAAGCCATTGTTTTTGAACCTGGCCCCTGTTGCCAGGCTTTTCAAGATCGAGTTAAAGCTGCGCGCCGATCATGGCCGCCAGATCAACCATCCGGTTCGAGTATCCCGCTTCATTGTCGTACCAGGCGAGTATCTTCACCAGATTGTCCACGACGTATGTTGTCGCCCCGTCCACAATGGAAGACAGCGGCGATCCGTTGAAATCGGTGGAAACCAGCGGCAAGTCGCTGTAGCCCAGTATCCCGGCGAGGGATTCTTCCGATGCCTTTTTCAGGGCGTCGTTGACATCCGGCACGGTGACGCCCGATTTCTCCATCGCCGCGACAAAATCAACGATGGACACGTTGGGTGTAGGAACGCGAACGGCAAGTCCGTTTAGTTTTCCGGACAGTTCCGGAAGCACCAGGGCCACGGCTTTTGCCGCCCCTGTCGTGGTCGGTATCATCGACAGGGCGGCGGCCCTCGCTCTTCTGAGGTCCTTGTGCGGAAAATCGAGAAGTCGTTGATCCCCGGTGTATGAATGTATGGTGGTCATCAGGCCGCTGCGGATACCGAAATTCTCGAGGAGCACCTTGGCGACCGGTGCCAGGCAGTTGGTCGTGCAGGAGGCATTTGAGATGATGTGATGCTGTCTGGGATCATACCGGTTCGAATTCACCCCCATGACGATGGTGATGTCCGGGTTTGTCGCCGGTGCCGAAATAATAACTTTTCGAGCGCCTGCCGAAAGATGTTTCGCCGCGCTCTCACGGTCTCTGAAAAAGCCCGTGCATTCCGCGGCAATGTCCACACCGTGTTCTTTCCAGTTCAGCCCGGCGGGATCTCTTACGGACGTAAAGGCGACGGACCGGCCGTCCACTTCAATCCGACCCTCTCCGGCCGTGACCTCCAGGTCCAGCTTTCCGTGAACGGAGTCGTATTTTAAAAGATGAGCCATGGTGGCCGAATCCGTAAGATCGTTTATCGCTACGACGTCAATTTCGGGATGGTCAAGCGCGGCCCTGAAGACAAGACGCCCTATCCTGCCGAAGCCGTTGATACCTATTCTTACGCTCATTGTACCTCCTAGTCCCGAAAAGTTCATCCGGGCTACCGTCGTTTGTTTCCTTTCAAAATTCCGCTTGCCAGAGAAATGCTCTTCTTTCCCGACTCTTCAAGGATTGCGGCGAGCTCGCTGATGCCCATCTTGTCCCGCGTGTTGACGGCTTTGATCAGGATAGGAAGATTAACGCCGGACAGAACTTCCACGCGCCCCTCTTCGAGAAATGAATAGCTTAAATTGGAGGGTGTCCCTCCGAACATGTCCGTCAGTATGAGTATGCCGTGATTCTGATTGACCGCCTTCATTCCCTTGACAATCTTTCCGCGCAATTTCTCCGCATTCTCGTTTATATCGATTGAGACGGAAACCACCGCTTCGGGCCGACCGCCGAGAATGAAATCAGCCGCATCGATGAGGGCGTCTCCAAGCTGTTTGTGTGTGACGATAACGATTCCGATCATAATCCGATATCTCTATGCACAAGTTCAACGTGCCGACCCGGTTTGTTGATATGTTCAAATATGGATCGCGTAACGGCCACGGATCGATGAATGCCGCCGGTACAACCGACAGCAATGGTCAGATACGTCTTTCCTTCCTTTTCATACAGCGGGATCAAATATTCGAGCAGGTCCAGATATTTTTCAAAAAATCTTCGGGTTTCGGCATTGTTCAGTACAAAATTTCTCACCGCTTCCGTTTCTCCGTCAAGGTCCTTGAGTTCGGGGACAAAGAACGGGTTGGCAAGAAAGCGTACATCCACGACCAGATCGGCATCAAGCGGGACACCGTATTTGAAACCGAACGACAGAACATTTATCCTCAACGGCGCGAGCGTTGAATTTTTTTTCGCGATATCCAGGACAATGGACTTGAGTTCATGAACATTATAGAGAGAGGTGTCGACAATTTTATCCGCAGCTTTTCTCAGATCTTTCAACTGCGTCTTTTCGGTTCGAATACTCTCTATTAGGCTTTTGCCCTGAGAGAGAGGATGCTGCCGCCGTGTCTGGCTGAAACGCTGAACCAGAACCCCTTCTTTCGCTTCAAGAAACAGGATCTTGAAATTGTACCCTTTCTGTCTGAGGGACCTGAAGATCGCCGGATATTTGGAAAGAAAGCCCTTTTCACGCAGGTCCATCACGAAGACAAGACCCGCGATTTCAGATTCGGTTTCAACCGGCAACTCCAGAAATTTGGGGAGCAGGTCTACGGGCATGTTGTCGACACAATAATAGCCGGCGTCTTCAAATGCTGCGATTGCAGTACTCTTCCCGGAACCGGAATACCCTGTGATAATAATGATATTCAACTTTATTCTTCTGAAAAATTTTCGTGAAATATACGGGTCAGCGGATTGACCTGTTTCACACGTTCGACAACTCCTCTTCCTCCTCCTGGATTATATCGAAAATATCATCCCTGTCCGTCGCATTCAACAGTTTTTCCTTGAAGGAATCGTTTTTAAGAATCCTTGAAATTCGGGAGAGGAGCTTCAGATGAAGACCTGTCGAATTTTCCGGTGTAATCAAAAGGAAAAAGATATGGGTCGGCTGACCGTCCATAGACTCAAAGTCAACACCTTTCCGGCTGAGGCCGAAACCGATAACCATGGACTCAAGATCCTTCATTTTACCGTGCGGGATTCCGATCCCGCCGCCGATACCGGTACTCCCGAGCCGCTCCCTTTCCATCAGAACCCGTACAAGGTCCTCCGGATTGATCCCCGCGACACCGGCAACCGGTGTCACAAGCTCTTCGAGAACGCCTTTTTTGTCGATGGACTTCAGGTCGACGAGAATCGCATCTTTATTCAAAATATCAACTATTTTCATATTATTTTCACCGGCAAAAAACCGTTTGTTTCGTGAAAAAGGAAAAAACAGGGGCTTTGCCCCGGTTGTTCATCACCGTTTTACCGTCGATTATTCACTCGGCTGAATCAGCCCGTAGTTGCCGTTCCTGCGGCGATAGAGGACATTGACCCGATCAGTGTTCGCATTCGTAAACACAAAAAAATTGTTGTTTGTCAGGTCCATTTGCATAACCGCTTCTTCAACATCCATCGGCTTGTACTCGATGTTCCTGACCAGGATATGCCCTTCGGGTTCGGTGTCGTTAGATAACAACTCTTCGGGCGGCATCCGCTTTGATCTGGCTTTGGATCCGCTCCGGTATTCCCTGGTTTTTTGTTTGTTTTTCTTTATCTGTTTTTCAAGCTTGTCCAGAACCATGTCGATCGCGGAATACATGTCCACGGTTTCTTCTTTGCCATTGATGCTGAGCTTGTCGCCGTTGATGTTGACTTCGGCGATATGTCGAAATTTTTCCACCGACAGCACAACATTTGCTTCACCCGGATTGTAAAGATATTTGTCAAATCGATCCAGCTTGTCTTTTACATATGCTTTCAAATGGTCGGAAGGGTCTAGATTTTTGAAGGTTACCGATGTCTGCATGCTGAAAACTCCCTATAGTTGTTTGCGTTTGCTCGAGGGAAGAACCTTTAATATATCACGATATTTTGCCACTGTTCTGCGCGCAATATTAATATTTTCCTCCTTCAGAAGTTTCGAAATTAAATTGTCACTGTAAGGCCGCTTCGGATCTTCCTTTTCAATGATTCGCCGTATATTATCCTGAACGCTGGCAGAGGCGATATCCTCTCCATGTAACCGTTTAATAGAACTATTAAAAAAATATTTCAATTCAAAAATCCCCTGCGGGGTATGTGCGTACTTGTTCGTTGTCACCCTGCTGATGGTTGACTCATGCATCCCGATGTCTTCCGCGACGTCTCTGAGCACCATCGGCCTTAAGGATCCTATCCCTTTTTCAAAAAAATCTCTCTGGAATTTTAATATGCTTTCCATAACCCTGTATATGGTTTTTTGCCGCTGGTGAATACTCCGGATCAGCCATGCGGCGGAACGCATCTTGTCCTGCACGTATTCCTTGACGCTCTCGGGTGTCTTCTCCCCGCGTTTTATGGCATTTCTGTAAAAGGTGCTGACGCGAAGCTTGGGCATCCCGTCGTCGTTGAGCATAATAACAAAATCGTCCTCCATTTTGTACACATAAATGTCAGGGATGATATAAATCGGTTCTTCATCGGAAAACGGCCGTCCCGGTATCGGTTCGAGCCCCTTGATGATGTCTACGGCAGATGCGATTTCCTCAAAAGGCGCCTTTAAAGCCTTGCAGATCGCCTTGTAGTTGCTGTTTTCGAGATGATTGAGGTGATGGGCAATAATTTCGGTGACGATGGTGTCGTCGAGGCCCAAATGCCGGGCCTGCATCAGGAGGCATTCTCTCAGATCCCGCGCGCACACGCCGATCGGGTCGAAGGTCTGCATCATGGACAGGACGCTTTCAACTTTCTCGGTTTCGGCATTGCTCGTCCTGACAAGTTCCTCGACAGAAACACCGAGGTACCCTTTCTCGTTGAGATTGCCGATAATCAGGCTTCCGATCTTTTCTTCCTCTTTTGTCGGAGACATCATCAGCAGCTGCCACAGAAGATGCTCGTGCAACGACTGCTTGGCTGCCGAAAAGGTCTCGTAACTGGGTGTGTCTCTTCGTTCAATCTCGGTATGCGCCGTCCCGGGCGAACTGTATTCATTAATATACACGCTCCAGTCTATATCGTCATGAATTTTTTCTGCTATGGTGATCTCTTCCATGGACGGCTTCTCAACGGATTCAGCATCAGGCTCCGCGGCGGACTGTTCGTCGGAGGCAGCCTCCTGGATCTCCTCAAGCGCCGGGTTTTCCTCCAGCTCCTGGCGAATGGTATCCATTAGCTCCAGCCGGGAGAGCTGCAGAAGCTTTATCGCCATCTGAAGCTGCGGCGTCATAATGAGCTGCTGTGTCAGTTTGAGCTGCTGTCGTAATTCGAGTGCCATCTTATAACCTGAACTCGTCTCCCAAATAGATCCGTAGGGCGGTTTCACTTGAGGCGATCTTTTCCGGGGTACCGTGCTCGATAACCTTCCCGTCATTTAATATATACGCTTCATCACAAACTTCAAGCGTTTCTCTGACATTATGGTCGGAGATAAGGATCCCGATTCCTCTTTTTTTGAGATGCCTGATGATGTTTTTAATGTCGATGACCGCCAGCGGGTCTATGCCGGCAAACGGTTCGTCCAAAAGAATAAATGACGGATCCGTGGCCAGGGCACGTGTAATCTCGAGACGTCGTCTTTCCCCTCCGGAAAGCAGAGCGGCTTTTTGATCCGAAAGGTGTTTTATGCCCAGTTCATCAAGAAGCATGCTCGTCCGATCCTCCCGCCCGTCCCTGGACAAGGGAAGGACCTCGAGAATCGCCATAATGTTTTCCTTGACGGTAAGCTTTCGAAATACGGACGCCTCCTGCGGAAGATACCCCACCCCTTTGCGCGCTCTCAAGTACATGGGGCAATCGGTAATGTCTTCATCGTCAAGCAGGACTTTTCCCTCGTCCGGTCTCAGCATTCCGACGGTCATGTAAAATGTCGTGGTCTTGCCCGCGCCGTTGGGTCCCAGAAGACCGACAACGCCGCTGCTTTCAATCTTCATGCTCACGGAGTTTACGACCCGCCTGCCGCCGTACGCCTTCACCAGGTTTTCAAGAGTCAGTGTCGCCATAATCGGGGTGTTGTTGCATCGTAAAGCGTCCGGGCTCAAAGCAATCGGCCTTGGTTTACCCCTGGAACGTGTTAATATTACGTAAATTAAGTCACTCCTAACCGTACTTGGCAAAGCTCATGTTCTCTGCCACTGCCGGAAGGACCAAGCTTCTCGGGACTGAATAACTGAAAGCTACTTTATCCCCTTTCCCCCGGGGAACAAAACTGCCTCCACAGGTTTTTTGCTGCCGCCTTCGACCACGATTCTTCCGTCGGCTCTGTAGAGCGTTATTTTTTCTCCGGAAATTGAATCCCTTCCGCTCGTTACTTTCGAATCGCCGCCGGACAGAACCAGGACCCTGTTTTCTGCGGTGTATACCGCCCGGTGTGATACTGCAAGCTTGTCGTCGAAATGTATCGTCACATTTCCTGTTGCAACGATTTCCTTGATGGACTCCCTTCCCGGCGTCTCATCTTTATCTTTTTCAGAACCGCTCTTGTAAAAAATCTTAAGGCTGTCTGCCTTGATAACGTCATTTCCCTGGACGGCCTCCACATTCCCGATAAATTCCGCCCACATGGCCTCGCTGTCCGAGACCAGTCTTTCTGCGGTGATACGGATTTTTTCATTGGTGTCGCCACGCTTCCCCCCGGCGTTGTTCGTCTTGTCGTCCGCGAAAACGGCAACCGGCGACAGGAGCGTTTGCAGAAACAACATGACCGTCCAAAGGGAGATTGTTTTTAAATACCTGTTATTATAGCTCGATCGTTTCATTGAACGTCCCCACGACGTTACCGTTTAGAGCGGCTTTTTTTGTGTTCAGATCCACCGTCATGGCGCCGGCTGAAAGGTCAAAAAAACCGCCTGTAATTTTTACAGGAACATTTGTGAAAATGATGTGTTTCCCGTGTTCGTAGTGTAATTTTTCAGTGGAAATCGTGTACCGGTCGTTTTTCACGACAACGTTTCCGGTGATGTCAATATTGTTCGAATCGGTTCTCAACGTGCCCTGGTTCGCGGTCAAATAAACTTCCTGCCGGTCTTTAAGGTAAAATGTCACGGAGAGATCCTGAAAAACCGCCAGTTTGTCCGCGTCAACATAATGTGCCGAACCGGCTTCCAGGTCCCACTCCTTGACCCCGTCTCGGGTCGCGGTCTGCTGCACCTTGCCGACGGCAATGTTGGCATGGCTTTGAATGACCGGAAGCAACGTCCCGGGAGCATCCAAAACCTGCCGGTACTTTAAAAAAACGACCGTTATGGTGCCGAAGGTAACCAGAATAATTGAAAGTAGCAACAGTTTAAGTTTGTTGAGCTTTTTGTTTTTTGTAAAAAACACGGCTAATACCGCTCCAGGATTGTTTCCCACAATCCCCGGGCCTTCAGAATCGCTTCGCAGACTTCTCTTACGGCCCCCTCGCCCCCTTTTGCCGATGTAACCATTTCGGCACGCTCACGGACGGCCTCGTGGGCATCGGCCACGGCAATGGGCACTCCTACGATTCTCATCAGGGAAAGGTCGATCAGGTCATCCCCCACGAACGCGATCTCCTCCCGGGTAACCCCTGCCAGTTCAAGAATGGAACCGATGACACGCTTCTTGTCCGTTATCCCTTCGAATATGTGGTCGATCCCGAGATTCCCGCACCGATGATGAAGTGCCCTTGAATGCCTGCCGGTTACAACAACCACCTTAATCCCCGCATTCATGAGCAGTCGTATGCCGAGACCGTCCTTCACGTTGAAGGCTTTGCTTTCAACACCGTCATCATTGTAAATGATACGACCATCGGTAAGAACGCCGTCCACGTCCAGAACCAACACCCGAATGTTTTGCAGTTTTTGCTGCAAGTTTGAATTTACGTCGTTCATAAGTGATTCATCAACCAAAAAATCTGCAATACATTTTACTCACAAAACACCGCGTATCGCAAGAAGCCGGGAGAGCAGTTCACGCATCTCGTCGAGTTTCACGGAATTGGGACCGTCACAGAGCGCTCTGTCAGGATCCGGGTGGACTTCCATGAAAACACCGTCCGCTCCCGCCGCCACGGCCGCCCTGGCGAGAACCGGCGCAAATTCCCTCTGCCCTCCGGAACGCTTGCCGGCACCACCCGGCAGCTGAATACTGTGGGTTGCATCGAATATTACCGGCCTGCCAATGTCCTGCATTATCTTGATAGCCCGGAAATCGGCGACCAGGTTGTTGTACCCGAACATCGTTCCCCGTTCCGTAATCAGCACCTGATCGTTTCCAGTGGAGGTGACTTTTTCCACGATGTTCACAACGTCCCACGGCGCGAGAAACTGTCCCTTTTTAATATTTACCGGTTTTCCCGCCCGGGCAACTTCCAAAACGAAATCGGTCTGCCTGCACAGAAATGCCGGGATCTGAATGATGTCCAACACAGCGGCGGCAGCGGAAACGTCATTTATCGTGTGGACATCCGAAAGTACCGGGATTTCCAACTCTGCCTTTAAACGCTTCAGAATGTCAAGACCGTCAATTGTTCCGGGCCCCCTGAATGAATTGATGGATGTCCGGTTGGCTTTGTCGTACGACGCCTTGAACACGAAAGGCATTCCCAGCTCCCGGGTCAGATCTTTCAGGAACCGGGCGATTTCCAGTGTCGTTTCATAATCTTCTATTACACAGGGGCCCGAAATCAGAACCAGGGGGGCGCCCCGGCCGATTTCGACACCGCCTGCCGTGACGATACGGTCCATACGTTCTGTACTCCATCAGATTCGTTTTGATTAGAAGCTATCTCAAAATTTGAGATAGTTTATAGACACTCCCCAGGTTTTTAACGTGCACACCGTTAAAAGTCAAGATACGAAAAAGAGGCCTTGATTACCGCCTTTTTACCTGTTATTATTCAGATTTCGTAATTTTAGTTGTTGTTATTCAGATTTCGTAAAACAGAAAAGGTGTACAATAACCCGTTGAAAGACAAAAAGAAAAATCTCAAACTCTGGCTGGCTGCAATCGTATTCTTTGCAGCAATACTGCCCGCGGCGTGGCTCCTGATTGTGCGGCTGGAAGGCGAACCGCCGTCCGTTGCGCTGGACCTCGGCTCCCTTTCCATTCGGGACGCACAAACCTTCACGGTTTCGGCATCCGACGATAGAAGCGGATTACGAAAACTGTGGGTCGGCCTTCTAAAGGACGGCAGGGAAACCGTCCTGCTGGACAGGGAGTTCCCTGCCGGAAATGTTATCAGCGGCGGGAAGATACACGACGCGTCCGTCAGTATCAAAATCGAGCCGAAAAAACTTGACATCACGGACGGCAAAGCGGTTTTGCGCATAATGGCAAGAGACTATTCATGGCGTCGGTGGCTGCACGGAAACAAAACATACCTGGAAAAGGACGTTACCATCGATACGGTACCGCCGGATGTGGACATTCTGACCCGGGTTCACAATATCAGCCCGGGCGGTTCAGGACTGGTCATCTACAGAGTTTCCGAACCGTGTCCAAAAAGCGGCGTTCATGTCGGAGACGACTTTTATCCGGGGTATCCGGGGTATTTTAACGATGCGAACGTGTTGATGGCCTTTTTCGCCCTGAATCACGATCAGGGTCCGGGGGTCGAATTTTACGTTACCGCCGCCGATGCCGCGGGGAACAGCACCAAGGCGGGTTTTCCGCATTATGTCCGGCGAAAGTCATTTAAAAAGGATGTCATCAGGATTTCAGACGGATTCCTCAACTGGAAGATGTCCGAGTTTGATGTTGAAATCCATTCGGATTCCAAAACGCCCCTGATCGACAAATTTCTCACGGTCAATCGAGACCTGCGAGAGTCCAATTACACGACCATTACTAAAATAGCGGAAACGTCGGGGAACACATTGTACTGGGAGGGCGCCTTTTTAAGACTCCCGGGATCGGAACAAAAAGCAGGCTTTGCGGACCGCCGCGATTACAGGTACAACGACCGCCAGATAGACCGGCAGTTTCATCTGGGGATCGATCTGGCCGCCGTGTCACTCGCTCCGGTTCCGGCGGCCAACACCGGGAAAGTCATCTATGCCGGGAGCATCGGCATATATGGTAAAACAGTGATCATCGATCATGGTTTCGGACTGCTGAGCATGTATTCCCATCTGAACAGTTTCGATGTCAAAAAGGATCAGCCCGTATCAAAGGGCGATATCATCGGCCGCACCGGGAGCACGGGACTTGCCGGCGGCGATCATCTTCATTTCAGCATGTTGATCCACAAAACCTTCGTCAATCCCGTTGAATGGTGGGATGCGGCCTGGATAAAAAACAATATATCCAGCAAGATCGATGCGGAGAAGTCCACGTCGAGAAGCAGATGATACATCGTAAACAGGAGAGCAATCGTCAATGAAGAAATTCAAGATAAACAAGACCTACCATGAAATCAATGAAAAGATCAGGGCCGGCGAGGCTGTCGTGGTTACGGCCGATGAAATCATTGGCATTGTCCGGGACGAAGGTCCGGTTGAAGCCGCACGGCGTGTTGACGTCGTCACAACCGGAACGTTTGCGCCCATGTGCTCATCCGGGGCCTTTATCAATTTCGGACATTCGGTCCCGACGATAAAAGCCTCCAGGGTCTGGGTGAACAATGTTCCGGCCTATGCGGGACTGGCGGCGGTCGATTTTTATATCGGCGTCACGGAACCCTGTGAGGATGACCCGCTGAACAAGGTCTATCCGGGTGAATTTAACTACGGCGGCGGTCACGTTATTCAGGACCTGGTTTCAGGAAAAAAAGTCCATTTAAAAGCGACGGCGTACGGGACGGACTGCTACCCCAACCGGCTCGTGGAAAAGGAGATCACACTTCGAAACCTGCCCCAGGCCGTGCTCTGCAACCCGAGAAACGGCTACCAGAATTACAACTGCGCCATAAACCTGTCCAACAAGACGATTTATACCTATATGGGAACCCTGAAACCCAAGGCGGGCAATGCGAATTACTGTTCGGCAGGGCAATTGAGTCCGCTGTTCAATGACCCGTACTACAAGACCATCGGGCTCGGGACCCGGATTTTTCTGGGCGGCGCCCAGGGGTATGTCACCTGGTACGGCACCCAGCACAAGCCGTCCGTAAAACGGACGAAGAAAGGGATTCCGATCTCACCCGCCGGAACAGTCTGGGTCATGGGAGACCTGAAAAAGATGAGTCCCAAGTGGCTGGTGGGGGTGAGCATCCAGGGTTACGGTACATCGTTAGCCGTAGGTCTGGGTATCCCCATCCCCATTCTGAACGAGGATATCGTCAAGCACACCGCCATATCGGACGAGGAAATATTTACACAGGTTGTGGATTACGGATATGATTATCCGAACGGTATCGCCAAAAGCTACGGTAAGGTCAGTTACGCGGAACTTAAAAGCGGCCATATCAATCTCAATGGCGAAAGCATATCGACCGTGCCGCTGTCCAGCATGGTGAGAGCGCGCGAGATTGCCGAAGTCTTGAAAAAGTGGATATCGGCGGGGAAATTTTTGATCGGGGAACCGCAGTTCACGCTGCCGGCAAAATGAGATTATGTCTGACACCATACGAACCTTTGTCGCAATAGAGCTTCCGGACCACGTTGTCGCTTCCATCAGAAAGGTTCAGGAAGGCCTCAGGTCCTATGGTTTTAACGTAAAGTGGGTTCGCCCGGAAAACATCCACCTGACCCTGAAATTTCTGGGTGATATTGGTACCGCCGACACGAAAAAGGTCGGCGACGCCATTGCCGTATCAATGAAAGAACACGCACCCGTATCCCTTACCGCAAAAGGGATCGGCGTCTTTCCGGGCATAAAAAATCCCCGGGTGATATGGGTCGGGATTACCGGCCGGCAAAACGAACTGCTCGCGCTGCAAAACCGCCTGGAAAACGAATTGGCCGGCATCGGTTTTCCAAGGGAAAAGAGACCCTTTAACGGGCATCTCACCCTCGGTCGGGTAAAACAGAAAATTGACCCCCGCCGTTTAGTGGAAGCCATCGAGGAGTTTGGCGGATTTGAATCGGAGCCGTTTGCCGCCGGCGAGGTCGTTCTCTTCAAAAGCGACCTTAAACCAACAGGCGCCGTCTATACGAAACTGGTGAGCGCTGCCCTGAACTTGTCTTTAAGTTAAAAGTAATCGGGACACCTCTGCGGATACTGAAGTTAAAAAACAATATCGGCACTTGAATTATTCAGCGCTTTCAACTATTCATACCCTTTAAACTTTTATAATCGGGGGGCATCGCGTCTTCCGGTTTATCCGGGTCAGGAGGACATCATGAGCAATTCGCCAGACAAGAAAAAAGCGGTGGAAACCGCCATGGGTCAAATCGAACGGCAGTTTGGCAAAGGGGCTATCATGAAGCTGGGCAGCAGTCCGGTCATTGATGTGCCTGCGATATCAACCGGTTCTATCGCGCTTGACAAGGCGCTGGGTGTGGGGGGCCTTCCCAGGGGCAGGGTTATCGAGATATACGGTCCGGAATCATCCGGCAAACCACCCCTTGCGCTTCACGCGGTGACCACCGCGCAGAAACAGGGCGGCATCGTTGCCTTTATCGATGCCGAACACGCGCTGGACATCACCTATGCAAGGAAACTGGGGGTGAATTGCGACGAACTCCTGGTCGCTCAGCCGGATACGGGAGAACAGGCCCTGGAAATAACGGACATGCTCGTAAGGAGCGGCGCCATTGACATTATTGTCATCGACTCGGTTGCCGCACTGGTTCCCAGGGCGGAGATAGAAGGAGAGATGGGAGCTTCCCACATGGGGCTGCAGGCCAGGCTCATGTCACAGGCGCTGAGAAAGCTGGCCGGCACCATAAGCAAGACCATGACCGCCGTTATTTTCATCAACCAGATACGGATGAAAATCGGCGTGGTATTCGGAAACCCCGAAACCACCACCGGTGGAAATGCGCTGAAATTCTATTCCTCGGTCAGGCTCGATATCCGGCGCATCGGCGCGATCAAGGACGGGCAGGATGTCATCGGAAACCGCACGCGGGTCCGCGTTGTCAAAAATAAAATGGCGCCGCCTTTCATGGAGGCCGAATTCGACATCCTGTATGGTGAAGGCATTTCCCAGGCCGGAGAACTTATCGACCTCGGCGTGGACGCGAACGTTATCAACAAGAGCGGTTCGTGGTATTCATACGAAGGGGAACGAATCGGTCAGGGCCGGCAGAACGTGATGAACTTTTTAAAAGAAAACCCGGAAATCTACAACTCCGCCCTGGCCAAGCTCAAAGACGCGCTGGGCCTTCCCGGCAAATCGAAGGAAAAGGCCGGGGAAGAACCCCGGAAGTGATTAACATGACTTAAGACGGAGAGACCAATGACAGGTAACGATGTTCGCAGAATATTCCTTGAGTATTTCAAAAAGTACGACCACAAGATCGTCAGAAGTTCGTCGCTTGTTCCCGCAGACGACCCTACCCTTCTGTTCACCAACGCCGGAATGGTGCAGTTCAAGCGCTGCTTTTTAGGTGAAGAAAAAAGAGGGTATGTCCGGGCGGCTACGTCTCAAAAATGCGTTCGCGCCGGAGGCAAACACAACGACCTGGAGAATGTCGGCTACACCGCCAGGCATCATACCTTTTTCGAAATGCTGGGCAATTTTTCATTTGGAGATTACTTCAAGGAAAAAGCCCTCGATTTCGGCTGGGACTTGCTGACAAACGGTTATGGCCTGCCCGAAGAAAAACTCTGGGTCTCGATTTATCTTGACGACGATGAGGCCCACGAACTCTGGCACAAAAACATCGGGGTGCCGGAGGAAAAAATTTTGCGGTTTGGCGAAGAGGATAACTTCTGGGCGATGGGGGATACCGGCCCCTGCGGACCTTGCAGCGAAATCCACATGGACCGGGGTGCGGAATACGGGTGCGACCGGCCGGATTGCGGGGTTGGGTGCGAATGCGACCGGTTTTTAGAGATCTGGAATCTTGTGTTTATGCAGTTCAACCGTGAAGCCTCCGGAAAAATGGATCCGCTCCCGAAACCCAGCATTGACACCGGGATGGGTTTGGAAAGACTGGTTACCCTCATTCAGGATGTGCCCACAAATTATGACACGGACCTGATTCGGCCCATCATGGAAAAGGTTGGAGACCTCTCTGAAAAGCGCATCGGCGAGTCCGCTGAAGTTGATGTGGCCATGAAAGTCATCGCCGATCACAGCAGGGCCGCGGCATTTCTTATCGGTGACGGAATACTCCCTTCCAATGAAGGCAGGGGATATGTACTCCGCCGCATTATGCGCCGGGCGATTCGATACGGGCGCAACATCGGCCTGAATCGCCCCTTTCTGCATGAAACCGCGAGCGTTGTTTTTGACATCATGAAACCTGAATATCCCGATCTGTCGGGGGCTTCGGCATTTATCACCAATATTATCAAAAACGAGGAAGTCCGCTTTTCAGAAACCCTGGATCACGGTCTCAAGCTTTTAAACGACGGCCTGGCCGATCTTAAGGAAAGCGGTCATAACCGGGTGCCGGGTGATCTGATATTCAAGCTCTATGACACATACGGGTTCCCTGTCGACATTGTGCAGGATGTGGTGAGAGATGAGAATCTGGACCTGGATATGGCAGGCTACGATACGGCCATGGACGCTCAGCGGAGCAAATCCAAATCAAAAGTGGCCTTTGCCGAAATGAGCGAGGCTTACAAAAATCTTGCGGCAAAAGGCGTCATGCCTGAATTCGTCGGCTACGATACGACAACCTGCGACGCAAAGGTTCTCCTTCTGGTACAGGACGGCAAGGAGGTCTCCGAGGCAGGCAGCGGCAGGCCGGTTGAGGTTGTCACCGAAACAACGCCGTTTTACGGTGAAGCCGGCGGCCAGGTCGGCGACACCGGAAAAATCACCGGTCCGGACTTTGAAATGTCGGTTGCCGGTACGCTTAAAGATCCCACGGGGGTGACCATTCACAAGGGGGAGATCGTTTCGGGAAGAATTGTCACGGGAAACGTCGTCACCCTCACGGTGGACAGGGAAACACGCACCGCCACGGAACTGAACCACACGGCCACGCATTTGCTCCACTACGCGTTGAAAAGAGTTCTCGGTGATCATGTCAAACAGTCCGGGTCTTTGGTGGCACCGGACAGGTTTCGTTTCGATTTTACTCATTTTTCACAACCCGATTCCGAAGCCCTGGAAAAAATCGAATCCCTTGTCAACGAGCGGATACGCCAGAACGCGCCGGTACGGACCGAGGAGATGGAAGCCGAGCAGGCCTTCAAAACAAATGCCACTGCAATTTTCGAGGAAAAATATGGTGACCGCGTCCGGGTTGTTTCCGCGGGTGATTTCAGCAAGGAGCTTTGCGGCGGAACGCACACGAACATGACCGGCAATTTGGGACTTTTTAAAATTGTTGAAGAATCGAGCGTATCCGCCGGCATCCGGCGAATCGAAGCACTGACCGGTGAAGCCGCCCTGCAGCACGTCCAGCAAACCGAAAGGATTGTGGACAGCACCGCCAAACTGCTCAGAGAACGCCCCGGCACCGTACCCCGGAGGGTTGAGAAGATGCTGTCCCATCAGAAATCTCTTGAAAAAGAGATTGAACGGTTAAAGGTGGCGATGGCGTCTCAATCAATCGATGCCGTCGAGGACGATGTCAAATCCGTGAACGGTGTCAAGGTTCTGGCAAAAAAGGTCGCTGTTGATGAACCGGCAGCCCTGAGAGACCTTGCCGACAGGTTCAAGGACAAAATAAAGTCGGGCGTCGTGGTCCTGGGAAGTGCTGCCAAAGACAAGGCCCTGCTGATCGTTGTGGTCACCAAGGATTTGACCGGCCGGTTTCATGCCGGAAATATTATCAAAGAGATTTCAGCCCTTGTCGGCGGCAGCGGCGGCGGAAGACCGGATATGGCGCAGGCCGGCGGAACCCGGCCCGAAAACCTGGATGCCGCTCTTGAAAAGGTCTACGAGGTGGTGCAGAACGCTTAACCCGAACTGCTTATAACCCATATAACGAACATCAGATAGAACGCCGCCGGTATTTGCTCCGGCGGCGTCTTTTTTTTCGGTTCCCTCGCCCGATTGCCTGCGAATTCTTAAAACTCCTTTTTCCAGAGACGAAACGCCGGCTGCATTCACCGAAGCGTATTATGGAATATCAACATACAGTACAGGGTTTTTCGATGCTACCATATGTAGTTGTTTTGGGTCCTTGACATAAACGAGTTGATCTGATATTTTTTAAAAACAGGCCCTTAGGTTATGCTGCATGACCAAATGTGAGAAAAGAGACGGGATGCAATCGGGTGTTTTGAATGGCGACACGGCGTTATCACCACTGGGAGCAGCGATTTTGAAGAAAGACATTTTTCTGCCTTTGATGGATAAGGGGGAGTTGAGATGATTGAAAACGTGAGACAGTTCCCACGGCTGGTGAAGCCGGGTCCGGAAAAAAAAGAGCCCGGGAAGCAGAAAAAGGTCAACAAAGACCGTTTGGTCAATAAACTGAACTACATTAACTTTCAAAACGATACGATTTTAATCAATTTCAAGCATATCAAATACGGCCACAGCATATCCTGCCGGGCAAAGCCGCTGCCGTGTATGGGTGATGAATTGGCCTGCGAGTGGGAGGAAAGCCCCGGACTTTATCAAGAACTGAAATTATATGAGTTCCAGGACATTCTTGTCCCTGACGGTCAAAAACTTATTCACGCAAAACCCGAATTGGTCAGTATCAGCGAAGAAGGGATCCGTTTCCTGCTTCCCGATGAGTGCACCGAAATCAGCGATAGAAATTCGGGAAGGCACATGTGCCACGACATAGACGTTCAATTGATTCAGAACAGCATCGTTTTTATCGGCAGTCTCATTGATTTCAGCACCGTTTCTTTTCGAATAGAACTAACGGCCCAGCCGCTGCAGACATTTCAGTGGATCAACCCGGACAACACGGTAAACTTTGTCTTTTCCAAAGACAAGGAGGCGCTCTATTCCGGAGAAGGCAGGATACTCAAGCAGACCGGCGGCCAGAAAACGCAAAGCTTTGTCATTGAACCGATAAATCAGCAGATTCAAAGATTCAAGCCGAAAGAATTCCGGAGCACACGCCAGGAACTGGTTCCTTCACCGAATGCGATCTTCAGGCACCCCTTCACAAAAAAATTGATCAGTCTCAAAGTTTTTGATATCAGCGGCTCCGGCTTTTCGGTGGATGAATCCCGCGATGACACCGTTCTTTTGCCGGGCCTGATCATACCCGATCTGGAACTGAATTTTGCGAGCAGTTTCAAGATCAAATGTAAGTCACAGGTCATATACAAGAACATCATAAGGGACGGGGAAAACGGCGATCGGGCAAAGTGCGGCCTGGCCATGCTCGACATAAACGTCGAAGATCACAATAAACTTTTATCCCTGCTGCATCAGGCGCAGGACGGTCACTCCTACATCGGCAACACGATAGATCTGGACGAGCTTTGGGATTTCTTTTTCGAAACCGGTTTTATTTATCCAAAAAAATATGCGTCTTTCGAGTCAAACAAGGAAAAAATAAAAGAGACGTACGAAAAACTCTATACACAGAACCCAAAGATCGCCCGCCATTTTATCTATCAGGACGATGGCCGTATCCTGGGCCATCTGGCAATGCTTCGTTTTTATGAAAATGCCTGGATGATTCATCACCTCGCGGCCCGCAGCTCGGATTCAGCGAGGGCGGGCGTTTCTGTTCTAAACCAGATTGGCCGGTTTATCAACGAGTCCCACAGAATCTACTCCATCCCTATGGATTTCGTTTTCTGTTATTACCGACCCAACAACCGATTCCCCCATCGGGTTTTCGGGGGTGCGGTTAAAAACATCCGAAACCCGAAGGAGTGTTCACTCGATACGTTCGCCTATCTCTGGTTTCGAAAAACATTGGACAATCAACTGTCCTTGAACCGACCATGGCACTTGACGGAAGCCCGTCCCCATGACCTTGCCGAGTTGGAAAGCGTTTATGAAAATTCGTCAGGCGGTCTTATGCTGAGCGCCCTTGAACTCGAGCCGAAATCAGATGCTATTGATGACATTTCAGAAGAGTATCAGATGCTGGGTTTTAAAAGAGAGCGGCATCTTTTTGCTTTGAAGAAGGACGCCAATCTAAAAGCAATCCTCATGGTCAACGTTTCGGATGTGGGTCTCAACCTGTCTGATTTAACCAACTGCATCAGTGTACTTGTCGTTGACCCGGACGAACTGTCAACGGACACCCTGTTTTCGGCAATTTCCGAACTCTCGAAAAAATACGCGCATAATGAAATTCCCGTGCTGCTATATCCCGTATCCTATGCCGAAGACAGGTCCCTGCCGTATGATAAGCAGTACAATCTCTGGGTGCTGAGCATGCAGTATACAGATGACTATTTCAAGTATCTGAAAAGGCTGCTCGGCAAGATTAAACATTGACGACAAAGTAAAACGTCTCATCGTGACAGGATCACGTTAAGGGCTTTTGCCCCCTGCACGAGATGACAGGAGTATAGGTAAACCTTCTCGGGTCGGCAAAGGCGCGCTTGAATTCTTTAAAAAACGCCTCATATCCGCCTTCGTAAGCGTCAAACCGATATCCGGATTTTTTTACGGCAACCTCTGCTTTTTTTGTCCAGTTAAAGGCGTCGACTTCCTCCAACTCTCCATAGATCAGGTGGTGCGATGCAACGTCAACATCAATGTCCCGGTAACCGAGGTCGTAAAGAAAAGCGTACAGTTTTCTTCCCACATAGGGGTCAAAGTCGGCCGTTTTTTCCAAAGTTGTCATTATTTCGAAAAGTGTTTCTTCAAGCCGCTTCGGAAGACCGAAATGACTGAGACAGTTATAGTCCAGATCGATTAAACAGAGAATCCCTCCGGGCTTCAGAATAGTAGATATGTTCCTGACGATATCAAAACTCTCAGAACGATAGTATTCGAGAACAAAACGAACCCAGACAAAATCAAACATGCCCAGATCATCCAATGATTCGCATAGGTTTCTGCACAGGTACTCTATTCCTTTTTCACTGTAGTGCGCTGTCGCGTATTTTATTCGCTCTTCAGCGATATCGACGCCCACAATCGTTCCGTCCGGCTGTATCAACTTGTGCAGGTAAAGCGTGGTTTTACCCGAACCAAACCCTAAATCCGCCACCCGCATACCCGGCTGAATGCCCGCCCAGAGTGCCTGCTTTTGGACGATTTTTCCGTCGGTCTTCATGTCGAGACGAAGGGTCTCTTCGTTACTTTCCATTAAATAGCCGTGACGTTTCATACCTTATATCTCCAGAGCGCTTTTCTGATTAGCCCAAATAAATTCTTCATGAGAAATGCGGGTCAGAATTGAAAACCCTTGCCAAAGAAACCGGAATGAAATTTCATTGCTTTTCCGGTGGTGCAAAATTTTTCTTTAAATCAGAACTGTTATATCTAAGATAATGTTCGGAATTTTTGAATGCTTTCCGATAGGAGGCATTAAATTTATAGGCCATGACAGTGGCAACGATGCTTTTTGTGGTCAAGAGCGTAGACAGTGTTCTTTTTACCGTTTCCCGGAAGCCATAGTAGACGTTTCGTAAATAGGTAAATCCCATATATACTTCTTCTATGGAGATCCGCACCGGTTTGAAAACCATTTTTGTAAGGCGATAATCGTCCCAGGCTTCGGGAAAGTTCTGATGAATAATTCTGTTTTCCCGATTGAGGGTCTCCCAGAGTTTTGTGCCGGGCAAAGGGGTGGGTTTGGTGATCTGAAGGACATCGATGTGCGAAGATCGAATAAATTCCAGGGTGGAATGAAACACCGAAAGATCGTCCTCGTCACTGCCGACCACAAAGGCGCCGAGCACGGCAATTCCCGCCCTTCGTATTCTTCGGATCAGTTCGATGTGCCGGTTTTGGTGAAAACGCTTCAGGTTGATATTTTTTCCGTAGGATTGAAGTGTCCCTGGATTAACGGATTCCATACCGATTAAGATTATTTTTAAACCGGCTGCTGCTGCAAGCCGGACGAGCTCCGGGTCTTCTCCGAAAAGGATGGATGCCTGCGCAAAAAAGTCCTTCTTGATGCCCCTTTCCCGGATCCGTGAAAAAAGGGCCCGGGCCCATTCAAGATCCTTTTTACCATGACCGATAATGTTATCGTCCGTCAGCATTATTCTTTTTTGAGGTATCTGTTCGAGTTCCGCTAAGACGGCCTCCAAAGGACGCCTGCGAAAACGCCGCCCGTTAAAGGCGCTGACGGAACAGAAAGTACAATTGTGAGGGCATCCGCGGGAGGTCTGGATACTGCCCCACTGATAGTATGAATTGCGGAGGATATCCCGGCGCGGCAACGGCAGGTTCTCAAGATTTAACCAGGCACCTTTATACTGTTTTTGCAGACTGCCGGCTTCAAAATCCTCAAGGACCTTCGGCCAGATGCTTTCAGCTTCTCCGATGACCACCGCGTCGCAATACTTAAGTGCCTCTTCAGGCATCATGGATACATGAATACCGCCCATGATAGTGGTCGTACCCCGGCTGCGATATAGTCGGGCAATCTGATACGCACGATTCGCCGAAGCCGTATAGGCGGTAATACCCACAATGTCGGCTTCGCGGTATTCAAACGGCTCAATATTCTCGTCGAGGACGTCTATCTGATAATGATTCGGCGTCAATGCCGCCAAATATGGCAGATTCAGCGGGGGCCAGGCTGTTGACCGGATGTTCCCGAGTCCTTTGTGGACATTGGATGGATTGATCAGTAGAAGACGCGGCATCTATATTATGATCTATATTACCTGTCGTGAATTGCAATATATCAGCGGTTCACCATCGAATGGGGCCGTCGCGGCGAACAGGCTAACTGTCAAGTGCAGATCGGACTACCTGCCCGATCTTTTCTATTAGATAGGGTTTTTTTACATAGGCTTTTGCTCCCAACCTTTGTGCCTCTTTCACACGTTCGGTTTCGGAAAAGCCGCTGGCGATAATCGCTTTCTGTCCCGGGTGTATCTCTATAATTTTTTTGTATGTTTCGAGTCCGTCAATTCCGGGCTCCATAATCATATCCACCACCAGTAAATCTGCTGAGTTTTCTTTCATGTAAGCGACCGCTTCTTCACCGCTTGAAACAGATGACACAGAATACCCCAATTTCTTTAGCATCCCCGATGCAATTTCCCGCTGATTCTCCATATCATCCACAATTAAAATCGATTCACCTTTGCCCATGAAATCTTCAAAAGACGATGTGGCTTTCTCGTCGGGCAGTTCCTGTCGGGTTACGGGGAAATAGAGCGTAAAGTGTGTTCCCTTTCCAAGGGTGCTTTTTACATCAACGTATCCCTTGTGGTCTTTTACGGTCCCCCAAACGACGGCCGTACCCAGACCTGTTCCGCTTTTTCCCATGATCTTTTTTGTATAAAAAGGCTCAAATATTCTTTCCAGGTCTCTAGAAGAAATACCGATACCCGTATCGCTGACACTGAGCGAAACATAATCCCCCTCTTTTACCTCGTCATAACCGTGAATGAAGGTATCTACATATCGATTTCCCGTAGATATTTTTATTTCTCCTGAATCAGATATGGCTTCTGCTGCGTTGGATACCAGATTCATGATGGTTTTGGACAGATGAACCGGGGATCCCAGAATATTGAGCAGGTTGGGGGCAAGATCGGTTTTTACGCGTACGTTCGGGTGATGTTCTATCAGATTTTCATATTCGGGGCTCTCCAAATATTCAGTTATTATGGAATTTATTTTGACCACCTGTTTGGTGACAACGCCTCTCCTTGCCAGCGTCAAGAGGTCCTGAACAATAGCGGCGGCTTTTTCTCCTGACTTTTGTATTGTTAGAATCGGTTTCCGCATGGGGCTGTCCAGCGGCGTATCCATTAATAACAATTCAGGATAACTCACGATGCCGGACAAGATATTGTTAAGATCATGCGCAACACCGCCTGCAAGCGTACCCAGGGCCTCCATTTTCTGTGCGCGCTGGAGCCGTACTTCCAGATCCCTTTTTTCCTGCTCGGCCTGTTTGAGTTCAGTAATATCGTTGCCGATGCAAAGAATCTCCTTCAACCGCCCGTTATCAAATATGGGTTTGTAGGTAAAAGCAATCCATACATGTTTGCCGTTTCTGAGCATTTTTTCGTTTTCTATGATAACCAGCCGCTTCGTATCCTGCTCCAGAAATACTGTCAGTTTATCAAGATCACACCGGGCTGAATCTGTATTCGGAAGAAGTGTGCCGACCATATTTTTGCCAAGTATCTCTTTTTCGGTATACCCGAAGAATCTCTGTGCGAATTCATTGAAAAAGGTGATGTCTCCATGGATATCTCTTCGCATGATGATGCTGTTGGCATTCTCGACAAGCTCTCGATATTTTTTTTCGCTCTCCTGGAGTTTCTGAAAAGAGACGGCATTTGTAATGCTGACAGCGGTTTGTGAGGCAATTCCCATCAATAAATTAATATCGCTTTTGGTCAAAGGTCTCTTTGACTCGATATTGTCTACGGCCAATATGCCCAGAGATTCTTTTTCATAAACAATAGGGACGCAAATAAGTGACCGCGTACCCATTTCTTTTGCGAATGCCAAACTCCTTTTCGAGAGTTTTTTTTCGATTTTGGAAATGTCATTGACCAAAATGGGTTTCTGATCTTTAAATGTGGTAATGAACACTCCCTGGGACCTGGGATTGTCAAGGTGAAATTCGGTCTGTTGCAGTCGTTCTACTTTTTCCATATCGTGACCGTATCCGGCGGTATACAGAAGTCTGCTTTTCTCCTGGTTGGCAAGCATGATCAGCCCGCGGTCATAATCCAGATGCATCTCCATAATGCCCACGACGGTTTTGAAGAGTGCATGAATATTTAAAATCGAAGACGTCGCCTTGCCGACCTCCTGAACAAGAAGTGCATTGTTGTGACGAATGTTCATCTCATTTAACAGACCCTTGGCTGCATTACCCTGAGCTTCAATGGTTTTGGTCAATTCATTTTTATCGAGACGTTCGATAAAAAATGAAAAAACCATGGCGACAAGCAAACAGAGCAGTGTAAGGACACTCCAGGTCGTCAAGGGTAAGACAAAGAAGAGGCCCAGGGAAGAAATAATGCTGATCATAAAGAAATAGTTACGCAGCCGTTTCCAGACTAAAGCAGACGTTTTTTCCCATGTGATAATGTAACGGCAGTGTTTATCTCCTTTATGAAAACATTCAGGATGTTCAACATTCGCAAAACTCTCTGTGAATAGCTTTCCCAGAGATTCAAAAGCACCGACCCGGTTCTGGCACTGGTATGGCTTTTCATCTACGCCGGGGTTGGGTGTTGCTAAAATTTCCACCCTGTCAGCGCCCAGCTTTTTGGCTTTCATGGTCGCACCGCGGCTCATGATGGGATAGACCTGTCCCATCAAGAGGTAAACGGTGGTTGGGCTCATTAATCCTAACGTGTATTGTTTCGCAGGCCCCATACCCTCATGCGACGTTGTATAACGCCCCGCTTCTCTGGCGATATTCGAATTACCCGCCTTCTCGACCGTGGCCTCTTGAAAACGATCGACCTGGTGCTGGCTAAACCAGTGGGCATGGTCTTCTACTTCATATCTCGTCATCCCTGCATGCTCCAGGATGGAATCAATATCCAGCCCGGGATAGTTCTTATTTAGATATTCTATATATGTTTTCGGGATCCTGCTGTTATAAAGGGATGATATATCGGTCATAAAGAGGCCTTTTTTCTTTTCATCTTCGGCAGTTATTTTTTGCAATACACGATAGCATCCGATGTGGCAAGTCGTGCTTGAAAATAGCCATTCCGATAAGGAAGCTTTTTCATAAATTTTCGTTTAAATGGGAACGTTTTATTCCTTATTTTTTATGGATATCCATAATGAAGTCAAAATGTGTATCACAATGCTCTAATGCGACCCCGTGGCACACTGCGCAGGAGGCAATGATCAAATCAGCAGAAGGAAACGTATGGCCTGCGCTTCGGGATTTTCGGGCCAGTTCACGTGCCCCGTGCCACACCGCATCTGTTGTTGGTAGACAGATGATTTCTTTTTCCAGTTCTGCCAGTTTCTTTTTCTCGTAATCTCCCCTCGCACCGTTCCATAGTTCGACTGCCACCATATCGCACCATGCCGCGAAACCATCAATCAGCAGCAACTTCACTCTTTCGCGAATATTTTCGCTTCCGTTTAATCGCAGGGCTTCGATCCAGCTCGAGGTATCCACTAAAACTGCTTCATTTTTTCCCATTTTTCATCTTCGCGAATGATCTTCAATTCGTCTTGAGTCATAAAATCATCAAATGTTCCCAACATCTTGGCAAGTTGTGCAAGTCTTTGTCTTTTATTGAAATCTTTTAGAGCAAAGACGATGGCATCCTTCTTGGTCTTAGCCCCTGTATATTTCATTGCCTGCCTTAACTCGCTTTCTGGAATATCAATTGTTGTTTTCATGATTCCAAAATATGGTTTATTTGGATTCTTGTCAAGGAAATATTGGCATCCAATTTCAACGAATTGAGACGTAAGAAAAACGATGCCAGATGGTTAGGTTTGAAGAAAAATAAAATCGTAACACGATTTTATTATTATACTCCCCCTTTGAGCACGTCTATCATTGAAAACACCCTTCCCTTCGCACCGTCTTTGACCTTTTCATTCAGGAAAAGAACCGCATCCAGAGTGCCCAGGGCATAGACATCCCGGCCGTTGACGTTGTGCGTGAATTCAAAACGTACGGTTTTGTCTTTTGAGACCAGGGAATAGGTGTGCCATCCGTGACCGGGGAGAAATTCCGCCGGTATGCCCCAAGCGTCTCGCTGAGCATCCGGGTCACGTTCCATGATGATATCCGACGCGGCAAAGGGTATCCCCAGGCTGTTGAAATATCCGACCATGGCCTTGGCGGTTCCGCTGGTGTCTGCTTTTCCTTTCTGGTGGCTCTCCTTGATTTCAAGGGCATAGCCGTCAAAAAGATCGGGAAAGGTTTGTGCCGCATATTCCATCATGGCCTGGAATCCGACGATCTGCTTGGCCATATTCGGCGCGATGACCGCCGGGACAGCGGATACGGCGACCGCATCCGCCAGCAGCTTTCTGTCGCCGCCGGTGGTGCCCATGACAAACGGCAGATGGTGTTTGCAGTAAAATTCGGCATTGCTGTTAACAGCCGAAGGAAGCGCGAAATCCACGCTGATAAACTTACCGCTGCTTTCTTTTACGGCAGTTATGGCCTGATCCCTGTCCGCCGGTTGGATCAGTCGGAAGACCTTCGATTCAACGACTGCTTCGGTCTCGGTGATCTCAGGGCCGGTGAGAGATCGGGAGATCAGGTCAAATCTGTCATCATTGAGGGCGTGTTTGACAACATTCGACGCCATATTGCCGGGCAATCCGTTTACCATCACTTTTATGCGACTCATAAAGCACCTCCTCTGATGTTTTCAAAATTAACGATTCCATACTACAGTTCGGGCAACGCTTCAACAACGGTCTTGAGTTTGGGAAATTCCGCCTTCTCGAAGGTGGAAAAGGCGTGCTTCAATGTCTTTACGGCCCCGGGAATATATTCTTCAAAATAGGTTTTTCCCTTGACGCGGCTTAAAAAACCGAACGCGCCGAGTATCTGGAGATTCCGTGTTATCGCGCAATACCTGAAGCCGGCTTTAAAGCGGTCCGGGTCGATCCCGGCAGATGATGTCAGCATCTCGGTCGCGTATTCGAGCAGCCGGTCTTTTATACGGACGGGCAATTCCACGTAGGGGTCGATGAGCAGAGACGCGATGTCGTACTGGACCGGCCCCAGTCGTCCGCCCTGGAAGTCAATGAAATAAAACGTGTTGTTCTGAATCATGATATTCCGTGACTGCATGTCCCGGTGCATAAAACCGTTAATTGAAAACGCAACGGCGCTTTGTGCAAGGTCCACAAAATCGTCTTCCAGATCCTCGAAACGAAATTTCATTCCAAGGTATCCGTTCAAAAAGGCATCAACAAAGTAGCGGCATTCCTTTTCGAGTATGAGTTGGCTGTCATACCGCGGGGTCTGGTATGTCCAGGACAGGTCAAACCGACGGGCCCCGGTAAAAGAGAGCGTTGCGATCAGATCAATGACGGACGTGTAACAGGTTACGATCTCCTCCTCGGTTCCGGCACGCCGAACACGTCCCTGGAGGTCCGTGTCTCCCAAATCCTCCAGAAAAACAAGGCCTGAAAAACGATCGTACAGGTAAATCCTCGGCACCGGTAATCCGCTGTCATACAGGTGACGCCCGATGTCGACAAAGGAATCCACTTCGCACGTCGAACGCTTCTGCCGGATACCGTGATCCGCCATAATCAACGATCGGCCGCCCGCGGTCAGCCGAAACCAGCTTCTGTCCGACCCGTCGCCGCTGAGGCCGGTTTGCTTGACGGCACCGACGGTTATGCCCGGGAAAGCGCGCCTGAAAGCCTCAGGGGCCATCTCTTCAAACGCTGCCGCCCTGTATCTCTCCGGCGTGCCAATGTCCTTCCAGCAACTGTCCTTCGATATGTAGGCGCGGATTTTTCTGCCCTCTGACATCATTCGACGGTACGCATCGATAATGCTTGAAAACCTCCCGACCGGAGTGAAATCGAGAACCTCCGGGTTTAAAATCTGTATCCCGGTAAAGGTCAGTTTTTTCGCCTTGCCCGCACATGCCGTGTTTTCCGGATCGTTAAAATCCACGATAAAACCATCTTCATCCACGGAAACCGTGTTGAATTCCGGGTCGTCATGGAGGACAAGTGTTACCGGAAAGGCGTGACCGCAGTGAAAGTCATACACAGTTCGCAGATCGATATCCGTAACAATATCGCTGTTGACGACAAGCAGGGGGGTATTGTTCCAGAAGTCTTCCGCATTTTTAATGCCGCCGCCCGTCCCGAGGATTTCCGGCTCGTGGCGGACGTGCACCGGGATCGCATACTTCTGCTCCGCGATGAAAGAAGCGATCTTTCGGTGTAAATGGTGCGTGTTGACAATAATCTCGCTAAAGCCGGCTTGTGAAAGACGGTAAATGGTTCTGTCCAGCAAAGGCCGGCCCGCAATGGTAAACAGGGGCTTGGGGGTATGTTCGGTAAAAGGGAGAAGCCGCGTGCCGAAACCCGCGGCCAGGATCATCGCCTTCATGTGTCACGTATTTTATAGCTGCAAAAGGTCCAGGTATTTTCTTATCCTATACGTGTAAAATTCGATTTTATCCGTATCGTCTTCGCCTTTCAGACCTTGGAAAGAGAAAAAATCCGCAGCGTTTTGAAAGTTTATTTTCGACAGCGCCTCTTTTCGCTCGATTTCCTTGTTTTTATACATGAGCATTCCCATGCTCTCATTCTTTTTGAGGCGTTCTTTGGGTTTTATAGCGTTCTGCGGATGAGTCTTGAAAAAGTGCAAGACGACCCAGTAGGACTCAAAATAGGTCTTCAGAAAGCTTGAAAAAAGTTGCAGCTTTCTAAAGCCCTCCGACGTCAGGTTGTAGGTGTCCGGAAGCGTGGGGTGCGGAATGATTATGGCATCATCGATAAATGCTTTTATGTTTTTTCGAACATAGTACTCGGCTGTCTTTTCGATGTCGTAAGCAAACTCATATTTAAAGAAATCCTTCAAGAACGTGTAGGCGTCATGGAGATCGGACGCGGAAAATTGAAACGCATCCTTTTCAAGGATGGCCAGTGACGTGAAAGCGGCCGAAACAAAATGAGCGATACAGTTGTTTTTATAATATTCAAGGGACAGTCGCTGGTTTTCGGCGACCATAAATTGCGCATCGGCGGATTGACTCTCTTTTTCCCCGGCAACACGCGAGAGGAACTTTCGTTGAACATACGAATCCAGGGCATATTCTACCGCATTGACCTGATTCAGAAGCAGCGTGTCGGACAGGTCGGCTTTCTGTGAAAACAGGTACGTCATGTAGGTCTCTACCCGAAACATCAACTGTTCATAGGAAAACCGCCGCTTGGAGCTGCTGAGAATTGCACTTGCAACAACGCCGTGCGGCGTGACAACAGCGACAGTGTTGATGGCGTTGATCACGCGGTGCCCCAGATTTCTGCACAGCGCATTCTGCTCTTTGGAAGTCATTTCCTCCAGGGGCTTCTCCCCCTGCGACAGGACATCCCTGAGCGAAATCGGTTCGTGGAACTTTAAATATATTCTGCCGTACCGTCGCTTCAGTAACTTCCTTGCTTTTATGATCTGAAGCAGACTTTCGGGTTCTTTCTGTCCGCCCTCGAGCTCATTCAGATACGAGCTCTCCTCCAGGACCCGGTCGTACCCGATATAGATCGGAACAAATATCATGTCGTCACAGGCGCCGTCCTTGTAAGCGTTGAGAAGTATGGAGAGCAGTCCGAGCTTGGGCAGAATCATTTTTCCTGTCCGGCTTCTGCCGCCCTCGATGAAGAACTCGATATTAAAACCTTCTTCAAGGAGCTTGTAGATGTACTCCGCAAAAACTCTGGAGTACAGTACCGCGCCCCGGAAGGTTCTTCGTATGAAAAAAGCGCCGCCGCCCCTGAACAGGGGCCCCATGGGCCAGAATGAGAGGTTTTTCCCGGCGGCCACGAGAGGACAAGGCATATTGTTGTTAAACAGGAGATACGACAGTATCAGATAGTCTATGTGGCTTCTGTGGCAGGGAATCAGGATCAGCGGTCTTCCTTTCTGGGACATGCTTTTTACCCTGTTGAGCCCATCCTGGTTCACGGTGACGCCTTCGAACAGGGTGTTCAGAATCCAGTTGAGCAGCACGTCGTATATTTTTATCAACCCGATACTGTATTTAGCGGCGATCTCTTCGATATACGAATCCGCCTCTTTGTGAACCTTCTGAATCGGGATGTTTTTTGTGGCCGAATATTTTTTCATAAAGGTTTGCAGGCGGTCACCGGTGAGGATGCTCTCCTTCAATTCTTCCGGAGACTTCAAAATCGGACCCGTGATGCCCTGACGATGGTGATTTATTTGCATCAAAAGATACCGTCGAAGAATCAGTGTCTGCTGTTCTACGGTTTTTTCCCGGACCTTTTCTAGGTTGAGAAACGTTTTCAGGCTGACCGGTTCGGATATTTCCGCAAAAACCGCTCCGTGTTTTTTAAACAGGGTGTAGAAGCGTCTCAGCATACCCGGTCTTTCACCGGTGCCGAACAGAATATCCTTGATGGTAGGAACGGACCGATGGGGCTCCTTTCCGAAAAACATGAGCTGAGGAACAAGATATACGGGACGATCAAAGGAGTGCTGCATCTCAACGAGATGCCGTACGGGGTCCTTGTGGGCTTTCACGAATCTGCGGTAGAAGCCCTTTTCCTCAACGAGCGAGAGCAAAGCAGACCGCCCGCCGGCCAGTTCTTCCCTGATGTATCCGCTGGCGTACGGGTCGGGGAAGGACAGTTTGCGAAATAAATGGTCGAGGTTCGCAAATAATATCCTGAAGAGGCGCGATATGGGCTGCCAGAAGAGCAGCTTATAGTCGAATCCGATTTCAGGGACCGGAAGCCCCTCTTGCCGGTATCGCGTGTGATAAAAATGGTACCCGAAATGACTTTTGTATTTCGTCACATAAACGATGACGGCGTCTTCCGGGATGTTTTTTATTATGGAAATCTGGTCCTTATTGATTTTGATCCCGGAATAAAAAAGTTTCCGAACATAGGATGTCAAAAAACCGAGATCTGCCGGCAGAAAGCACGAATAATGATTGTGTGTGCGCTCACGGACGGCGTCTGACAACGTATCGAGTTTCATTTTAATTTTTATCCACTTCGCTAGTATTGATTCCATCATGATGAATCACCACATTTCACCATTTCGCGAACCCGGCAAGGGAACTTAAGCGCTTTTCGGCACACGGTCAAGCTGTTATTTGAGCGCCCAAATCTTTTTTTCGCGCATGATCCCCTGCTTTCTGAACGACCCGACAGATGCAAATCAGAGAGCGAGATGAATCGTATTTTTCGAATTCCGGATGGGTGGTGTCAGGGATCGATTTTTGACCATGTTTCCAGAATGGAGGCTTTTGAAAATAACAAATATGAGAATCGATTGCAATCCTTAATTTTGAATCATGCGCCAATAAAAATACAAATAGTATCATAATGTTATATCGTTTATGCGTATGTTGCCTGTATTCATTTACATTTAAAATTCGAGATTCGGGATAAAGAAATTTTAAGCTTGCGTTACAAAATCTGTTGTGTTATTCCCGAAGAGATTGTATGAATTGCCGGACCAAAAATATTTATCATAGGTTAGTACTGCGGGTTAGTACTGCGATTAGTAATTTCTTTCTTGTCAAAAACATGAATTGTGCTTTTTTTTAAATACTTATATAAATCAAAGGAGGATTGTCTTTTATGAAAACGTTAATTGGCGGTGCGGTAGCCGCAGTATTAGGTCTCATTGGTCTTTCGGTCTGGTTTAAACCGTTTTTGCAGGTGCTGGCCGGAACGATCCCGATTATGCTTCTAATCGGTGGGGGGCTGGCTCTTTACTTGGGCTTTGACGAACTGAAAGATAACTGGAAGAAAGATGATACACCCCTTGACACGTCGATCGGAACGGATGACACGGAAAAATACAAAAGTGAAATCAATGAGTTGAAAGACGAGATCGAAAAACTAAAAGCTGATAAAAAATAAGAAGAAACGCGCGCGGAGCTGCGTGCACCTCCACCGGGTCTTGAACATATACACGCCGTGAAAGCAGTGCGCCCGGGAAAAAGCGCGGTATTGAAGCGACAAGATATTCTCGAATAAAAAAGGGCCTGTTATCCATCACGGCCCTTTTTTTGTTCGCCTCCCGGGGAGAAACCCCCTTCATTCCCGATGTTTTATCGCTGCGGTTGCCAAACGGTCTGCAATCTCATTCCCTTCAACACCGGCATGCCCTTTTACCTTGACAAGTTCCAAATCCTTGAAATTAGAAATAATATTTTTAATCGACGAGACGAGTTCCTGGTTTTTTCGCGTTTTCCATTTTCGAACGAGCACACCGTAGGCGTATTCGCTGTCCGTAAAAATTCTTACCGGAACATCTGTTTTCTTGAGTTCCAAAAGACCGGTTCGTATGGCTTCGAGTTCCGCGATATTATTGGTGGCAACACCGATATATCGCGATATCTCCTTTTCATGTTTCCCGAAACGAAGCAAAACACCGACTCCCGAAGGGCCCGGGTTTCCGGAGGATGCCCCGTCGGTATAGATGTGTACCGCGTTGCCGGGTGCGTCTTCAAACCCATGCTCCGTCTCTTTTTCGGCTTTGGGCTTGCGGAGCTTTCGAGCTTTTCCGTTCGATTCCTCTCTTTCAGGCTGCGCAGGGTCCAGCGACTGAACACTGTGTTCATGGACCCAGTATTCGTAATCCTGCTCGAGCTGATATTTGATCCGCACCTTGGCATCTTTAACGACAGGGTTTCCGTTACAGTCCACGGCAAGCCAAACCTTGTTTTTTTTGAAACGCCTGCGCTCCCAGGATATTTGATCATTATTCATTTTTATACAGATGAAACTCACGACTTGTCTTTACGTATTCATTCACGTCTTCCCTCCAAGATTCGGCAATCTCTTCAACCGGTTCGAGTTTTTCGATGCGTCGTCGTATTTCCGCATCACCGATGATGAGATCAATGGGCAGCCGTTTATGCTCGTATTCGTAAGGTGGTCTTTTCCACTCGAAACTGTCTCTGTAAAGAAAAATGGCCGATTGAAGCAACCGGAGCGAGGTTATGTACGGCCTGTATTCGAGCGGATCGGTGACGTGAAGCTGGAACCCGTTGCAGGGCTGCCCGTTCCATTTATTCGACGTGGGTTCGAACACGACGCTTCTGAGACGAACCCCCGGAGGAATGCGCCCCTTAAGAAAGGAAATGATCTCCTCTGAATTCATATACGGCGCGCCGAATAGCTCAAAGGGCTGTGTTGTGCCTCTTCCCTCAGAAACATTGGTCCCCTCCCACAGCACCTGCCCGGGATAAACCATGGCGGACACGGGTGTCGGAAGATTGGGTGAAGGCGGGATCCAGGGGAGACCTGTATCCTTGAAAAACATGCGCCTTTTCCAGCCCTTCACGGGGATCACCTCGAGATCGCAGCCGATACCGAAACAGTTGTTGAACAGGAGTGAAAGCTCGCCGACGGTCAGACCGTGGCGCATGGGTATGGGGTAGCGTCCCACAAAGGAAGCGCATTCGGGAGACAGGCGGTTTCCCTCTATCGTAATGCCGTTAATCGGGTTCGGTCGATCCAGAACAATTACCTTCTTGCCGAATTGTTTCGCGGCTTCGAGGCAATAAGAAACGGTATATATAAACGTATAAACCCGCGTGCCGGCATCCTGCAGATCAACAATCAGGGTGTCGATTCGGTCGAACATTTCTTCTGTGGGCGCACGGGTTTCGCCATAGAGGCTGAAAATCGGTATTCGTAAAACCGGATCGACGGCATGACCGGACTCGATCATATTGTCCTGCTTCTCGGCATGAAACCCGTGCTGCGGCGAAAACAGGACCGCGAGTCTGCCCGGGAATTTTTGGTGGATCACATCGCGGGCATGCCGGAAATCCCTGTCAACCGAAGCCGGATTGCACAGCAGCCCGATGCGAAAGCCCTGTATGGATTTGGACGACGCCTCGACAAACTGCTCGAGGCCGGTTTGAACTGTTGCCATGGTCCGGTTTTGCGTCCTCTTTAAGATGATCCGTTTCGTTTTTTTGTAAATCCGTCAAGAACTTGATTAGCACATCAACAGGTTAATCAAAAGTGAAAAAGTAAAGAATCCGCGCACCGTAAAACAGTGCGTTTCTCAAAATAACGTCCCGTTTCAGCCGGCCGGATGATTTCGGGCGATCGGCAAAAAGATTTTATCCCTTGACACAGAGGAAAAATAAAAATACAAGCAGTTTTGTTTTTTTGATTCAGCACGTTATAAAATATGAAAAATCTCGAGGGAATTGTTGCCATAGTCGGGAATTTCGGCAGCGGAAAGACGGAAGTCTCCATAAATCTTGCCGCAAACCGGAAACGGGCGGGCGTGGATGTTCGGGTGGCAGATCTTGATCTGGTCAACCCTTACTTTAGAACTCGCGAGGCCCGTAACGCGCTTTCCGCACTGGGAATCGAGGTGGTTCTACCCCCGGAAACATACCTGCAGGCCGATCTTCCCATATTGAGTCCCGCAGTATCCGGAATGATCCGTCGGCCCAGTCAACTGACGTTGCTGGACGCCGGCGGAGACAATGTGGGCGCCACCGTGCTTGCCGCGTTGGCAGACAGCTTTAAAGGCAAGGATGTCCGCATGTTTCAGGTTGTTAACCCTTTCCGACCCTTCACCGACACGGTCTCGGGGTGCCTTAGAATACGTGACGAAATCGAAAGCGCTTCCAAATTGACGGTTAACGGCATTATCGGCAATGCAAACCTGATCGATGAAACCACGGTGAACGACATATATCGGGGCTACGATTTCGTTCAGGAACTGGCCGGGAGCAGCGGACTGCCCGTAAAATTCATCACGGCGGAAGCGGGTCTTTTCCCGCTTATCGACAGGAGTCGTTTTTCCTGCGATGTTTTGATGATTGAACGGCAGCTCGTCCCCCCGTGGAAAAAAGCCGCCGTGCTGGGAGCAGAAGATCCCGGACAAACCGGGAAATAGAAATATTTCAATAAGGAGTAGAAGTGTATGACATATAAACATCTGATTGACAATGAAAGATGCAAAGGGTGTGGATTGTGCGTGGCGATCTGCCCCAAAAACGTTCTTGAAATCTCCGATGAAGTCAATTCGATGGGATATTTTTCGGCATACCAGGCACGCCCTGAAGACTGCATTTTCTGTACGACATGTTGTCTGATGTGCCCCGATGTCGCCATAACCATCATCAAGACCCCTGAGGCTGAGACAGGTTAAAAGAATGATTTGGTACGGACGTTATAAGTACGAATATTTCATGAAATCTTTTCATCGATACCTAAATATCAAATGATTGCATAAAACATATCGGAGGAAATTTATGGGCAAAATTTTAATGAAAGGAAACGAAGCCATTGGGGAAGCGGCGATCAGGGCCGGATGCCTTAACTATTTTGCCTACCCGATAACCCCCCAATCTGAAGTCGCCGAGTACCTGTCACGCCGGATGCCGGAGGTGAACGGTGTATTTCTGCAGGGCGAGAGCGAGGTTGCTGTCGGATACATGCTTTTTGGTGCCGCCGGATGCGGCGAGCGTGTTTTTACAACATCATCGAGCCCGGGAATAAGTCTGATGAGCGAAGCCATCAGCTACATTGCATCAGCCCAGTGCCCGGCCGTCTTTGTCAACATCATGCGGGGCGGTCCCGGGCTGGGCGGAATCCTTCCCTCTCAGGCGGATTATTTTCAAGCCACCAAAGGCGGCGGGCATGGTGACTACAGGTTGCTCGTGATGGCGCCGTCCGGTGTTCAGGAAGCCGTTGAAATGGTGATGGCGGCATTCCCCCTTGCCGAAAAATATCGTAATCCGGTGATGATTCTCGGTGACGGGTTGATCGGCCAGATGATGGAACCCGTTGAATTCCCGGACCACCTCAGATCTGAACCGAGCAACAAGGACGAATGGGCCACAAACGGCATGGATACACGCCACAGCAGCAACCGGAATCTGGTTAAAACGCTATTTCTGGACTCCGAGCAGCTGGAAGCGCACAATCGCCTGCTAAAGGCCAAATATGATCGGATGAAACAGGAAGAAATCCGATACGAAACATACAATACGGATTCTGATTATCGCGCCCTCATCGTGAGCTTCGGGATCATGAGCAGGGTCTGCAGAACCGCCATTGACAGCATGAAGGCGGAAGGTTTCGAGGTGGGCATGGTTCGGCCCCAGACCCTTTTTCCTTTTCCCGAAACCGCCATAGAAGAAGCAGCGGCAAAAAACACCTGCAAGCTCGTTGTGAGCATAGAAATGAACATGGGGCAGATGGTCGAAGACGTGGAACGAAGCGTTCATGGAAAACGGCCTGTCCGGTGGTATGGAAAGTCAGGCGGCGACGTACCGACGCCGGAAGAAATTATTGACGTGGTTAAATCTTTTGTTAACGCCGGACAGGGGATGTGAGAATAAAAATCACCTGTGGCATAAGGAGCAGATACAATGGCAAAGGCATTCAAGAAACCCGAATCCCTTTCTGATCAACACACCCACTATTGTCCGGGCTGCACCCACGGTATTATTCACCGGCTTGTCGCCGAAGTCATCGACGAACTCGGAATACGGGGACGCACGGTGGGCATCGCGCCTGTCGGCTGCGCGGTTTTGGCTTACAATTATTTTACATTCGACTTCCAGGAGGCCGCCCACGGCCGAGCGCCGGCAATGGCAACGGGGATAAAGCGGGTTCGGCCCGATCTGATGGTCTTCACCTACCAGGGTGATGGTGATCTTGCGAGCATTGGAATGGGAGAAATCATTCACGCCGCCAATCGAGGAGAAAAATTCACCACAATTTTTGTCAACAACACGGTTTACGGAATGACCGGCGGCCAGATGGCGCCGACAACCTTACCGGATCAGCGTACCACCACCTCTCCTTTTGGCCGCAACACCGACGACGTCGGCATGCCCGTAAAGATGGCCGAACTGCTCTCCGCCCTCGAAACACCGGCGTATATCGCGCGCCAGGCGGTGTTAAGGCCCAAGCATGTCGTGAAAGCCAAGAAGTCCATAAAAAAAGCCTTCCAGTATCAACTGGATGGCCGATGCTTCAGCATGGTGGAAGTGGTGAGTACCTGCCCGACCAACTGGGGTCTTTCTCCCACCCAGTCCCTGCAGTGGGCCGAAGAGAATATGCTTCCGTATTTTAAGCTGGGAGAATTCAAAACACCGGAGCAGGGTAAAATATCCTAACCCGGATATTTCCTTAAATGGTACGTCGTCAAATTGAGGAGGAGAAATGCAACGAGAGGTCATGTTCGCCGGTTTTGGCGGTCAGGGAATTTTGCTGATCGGAAAAATACTCGCCCACGCGGCAATGGAAGAGGGTTTCGAGGTCGCGTGGGTTCCTTCCTACGGCCCCGAAATGCGGGGGGGAACCGCCTACTGTCTGGTGGTTATCAGCGACACGCTCATCGGTTCCCCGGTTATCAGGAATCCCTTGCATCTGGTTGCCATGAACGGTCCCTCTCTGGAAAAATTCGCGCCTGTGGTAAAACCAAATGGAGTTGTCCTGATCAACAGTTCTTTAATTTCCTTCGGTTCCGGGCGGAATGATGTGGATGAACTTTTAATACCGGCCAATGACATCGCTAAAAACGTGGGTAGCGTTCAGGCGGCGAATGTCGTGGCACTGGCTGCTTTCGTCGCACGCAGCGGGATTGTGAATTTCGACCTGCTGCGAAAGCAGGTCCGAGAGGAATTCTCAAAAAAAGAAAAGCTGATACCCCTAAATATGGAAGCTGTTGAGCAGGGCAGAAAGGCTGCGCTTTCATCATGAAACTATCTGTTCCCGACTACATTTTATCGATTGAACCGTATGTTCCCGGGAAGCCTTTGGAGGAGCTCGAGCGTGAATACGGTATTTCAAAATCCATCAAACTCGCATCCAACGAAAACCCTCTCGGACCGTCTCCCCTGGCGGTAAAAGCCATCCAAAACGCCGTTGGAAAACTGAACCGTTATCCTGACGGAAGCGGACATGATCTTGTGCACAGGCTTGCGGAACACCTGTCGGTGTCGCCCGGGAACATTGTTCTGGGAAACGGTTCCGATGAAATTCTGAGTATGTTGACCATCGCATTGCTTAAACCGGGTGACGAGGCGCTCTTGCCGCAACCGTCATTTCTCATGTACGAAATTGCGGTGCGGTGCGCCGGGGTAAAACCCGTGTCGGTTCCCCTGACGTCCCGCTCCATCGACCTGGAAAAAATCAGGGACAGCGTGTCGCCCGGAACCCGCATGATTTTTTTGTGCAACCCCAACAACCCCACAGGGACGATTATTCTCAAAAAGGAGTTTGAGAACTTTCTGAACGGCCTTCCAAATGACGTTGTTGTTGTAATGGACGAGGCCTATATCGAATTCGTACGGAATAAGGACTGTGCCCGCGGCATCGAACACCTCGATTCAGACCGTCCGCTGGTTACACTTCGCACCTTCTCAAAGGCGTACGGTCTTGCCGGACTTCGGATCGGATATGGTGTCATGCCGGCGGAAATCGCCAACCTGCTGAACAGGGTCAGGATGCCGTTCAACGCAAATACGCTGGCGCAGGTCGGCGCCGTGGCAGCCCTCGACGACGACGTTTTCCTGAGGAAGACCCTGCGGCTGGTGCACGAGGAACTGGATTTTCTGTGGGACCGCCTCGAACAGATGGGAGTTCGATATTTTCCATCAGAGTCCAACTTCTTTCTCATAGACGTTGCGAAAGACGCCGATGAAGTGTTCGAAACGATGCTTCAGCAGGGTGTTATCGTCCGGTCCATGAGGTCGTACGGGTATCCTGAATACATCAGAATCAATGTCGGGCTTCACGATGAAAACATCCGTTTCATCGAAGCGCTTGAGAAAGTGATATAAACCATGAAAAAACTGGTGATCACCATAGACGGGCCCGCAGGCGCTGGTAAAACAACGGTAAGCCGTATTCTGGCGGATCGTCTCGGATACAAATATGTCGATACCGGTGCGCTTTACAGAGGGGTTGCCTTGGAAGCCAAAATTGCCGGGATACGTCAGGATGACGACGTCTCCCTGGAAAGGCTCTGCGGCGGTTTGAACATGAAACTTGTACCGGGCGATGACGGGTTGCGACTTTTTTCAAACAATTCGGATATCACCGACCGGATACGAACCCCCGAAATTACGATGCTGGCCTCAGCGATATCGGCAACACCGGTGGTGCGAAAATGTCTTCTGAACTTGCAAAGGGATCTGGGCAGAGACAAAGGGGCTGTGTTCGAAGGGCGTGACATGGGTACGGTTGTGTTTCCGGATGCCGACGTCAAGTTTTATCTGGACGCATCACAAAAAACCAGGGCGCTCCGGCGGTTCAACGAGCTGCCCCCAAAAACCGCGCAGACGCTCGGAGATGTCGAAAGAGATATGAAACGTCGGGATGAAAACGACAGCACGCGGGATTTGGCGCCCCTGAAACCGGCTGAAAATGCCATAAAGATCGATTCCACGGGTCTTTCTGTCGAAAATGTCGTGGATTTGATGATTTCTCATGTTGAAAAGGCGTTGTCCTGATTTAAGCTGTATAAAATATATAAAATTAATCATTGTCTTTTAAAAATGAGTCTGGTACTAAGACAGTTTATGCTGCCACCTGAGAGCATGGCAGCAATTATACTGGGTTAGGGGGTATTTTTATTTCATGGATAACTTCGAAAAAACCGATTCAACCGAACAGCTTGACAAAAAAGACCGGCCCGACGAGGCAGTCGAGACGCAGCCGGAAGAAGCACCCGACACGGAAAATCAGGACCCGGGAACTGATCCATCAATGGAGGACACGCTGACGGATGGCGTTCCGGAACCGGTTTCCGACGGAGATGATGATCAGGACGCCGGGGGTGAGGCGGATGATGCTCAGGAAACCACGGATGGCACGGAAGTGTTCCGTGATCCGGTTGACAGCGCAGATGCCGATCGAGAATCTGTCGGACATACGCCGGACACTGACCTCCCGGAACCGGAGAAAAGTGAGACAGCGGCAGAGGCTACTGCTGAGGACACGAAGGACAAACGGAACTCAGCCGATAACATGGAAACAATGATGGACCTTTACGAAGAAAGCTTCAAACGTTTTGCAGAAGGAGAAGTTGTCACCGGAAAGATCATCTCAATAGACAAGGATTATGTCCTTGTTGACGTTGGATACAAATCAGAAGGGCAAATACGGATCAATGAGTTCATAGATGAAAACGGAAACTTAAACGCCAATTTGGGCGATTCCGTGGATGTGATGGTCGAATGGTGGGATGATGAAGAAGAACGCGTTGTCCTTTCCAAGGAAAAGGCGGCCAAGGTTAAAGTATGGGAAGATATTAAAAAGATATACGACGAGGACCGGACGATCGAAGGTGTTATCGTTAATCGTGTGAAAGGCGGTTTTTCCGTTGACATCGGAGTTCAGGCATTTTTGCCGGGGTCCCAGGCTGATTTGCGGCCCATCCGGAACCTCGACGAAATGGTTGGAAAAACATTCACCTTCAAGATTTTAAAATTCAACCGCAAGCGGAGCAACATTGTCCTGTCGAGGCGCGCCATTCTTGAACAGGCTCGCGAAACAAAGAGAACCACAACGCTTACCGCGATCCATGAAGGCAAAGTCGTTGAAGGCGTAGTCAAAAATATCACTGAATACGGTGTTTTTGTGGACCTCGGCGGAGTTGACGGCCTGCTCCACATCACGGATATTTCATGGGGCCGCGTCAAACATCCCTCGGAACTCTTCTCGGTGGGAGACGTAATAACCGTCAAGATCCTCAACCTTGATATTGAAAGAGAAAGAGTTTCGCTGGGCATGAAGCAGCTTGCCCAGGACCCCTGGGTCATTGCCGCGGAAAAGTATCCCGTCGGATCCCGCATAAGCGGGAAGGTGGTCAGCCTGACGGATTACGGCGCATTCGTGGAATTGGAAGAAGGTATAGAGGGGCTGATACACGTTTCTGAAATGTCATGGACTCGAAAAATTCGTCATCCGTCCAAAATCATTTCCGCCGGAGAGACGGTCGAGGCCGTTGTGCTTGATATTAAGCCGGAAAACCGGCGCATTTCCCTCGGTATGAAACAGGTCGCTCCAAATCCGTGGGATGTCATCAGTGAAAAGTACCCTGTGGGTACAACCATCGAAGGCAAAATTAAAAATATAACCGATTTCGGTCTTTTTATCGGCATCGATGAGGGAATCGACGGACTGGTTCACATATCCGACATTTCCTGGACGAAACGCATAAAACATCCGTCGGAACTGTTTAAGAAAGCCGAGGTGATTCAGGCCATCGTTCTTGACATTGAAAAAGATAACGAAAGATTTTCACTCGGTATCAAGCAACTTCAAAGCGATCCCTGGCAAACGGTGGCCGACCGCTACGAAGTTGGAAAAGAGATAACCGGAACCATTACAAATCTCACGGACTTCGGGGTGTTCGTCGAACTGGAAGAAGGGATCGAAGGCCTTGTTCACGTATCGGAAATCAGTAAAGAGAAAATAAAAACCCCCGTCGGGAAGTATAACATCGGCGAAATCATCACCGCAAAAGTAATGAATATCAACAGCGATGAAAGGCGGATCGGCCTTTCAATCAAGCGACTCGAAATGGAAAACGAACAGAGCCTGCTCAGTGACTATGTCAACAATATCGGGCCCGCAACGTCTACATTCGGAGAAATTCTGCGAGAGAACCTGCAGGAAAAGTTAAACGAGGATTAATGCGTTCAGCTTCATCGAATCGGTGGTCGGTGTTTTCTCAGCATCGATCACCGATGTCTTTCTCCCTCACAACTGTTGCAGTAAAAAACCGCCTTTAAAATAAAAACCATGTTCTCACGAAGACATCCGTACCTTTTTTTCTCTCTTATCTTCACCGCCATTGTTTCGATTACAATGCTGGGAATGTACCTGCTCATTGTTTTTGGAACACAGCGATCTGAATTCAAATTTGGAGAAAAAGTAGGCATCGTTGAAATCACGGGGGTTATTTCTGATGCGAATGATACGCTTCAACAACTGAAAAGCTTCCGTGAGGATGAGTCCATCAAGGCCATCATCCTCAGAATTGAATCTCCGGGCGGGGCGGTCGGTCCTTCACAGGAAATCTTCAGAGAAATTACGAAAACGGTGAAAACAAAGAAAGTCGTCGCTTCAATGGGCACAGTCGCGGCGTCCGGCGGCTACTATGTTGCTGCCGCGGCTGACGGTATCATTGCCAATCCCGGGACGATAACCGGAAGCATCGGCGTCATCATGGGGTTTGCAAATTATCAGGAACTGCTGCAGAAAATCGGGCTGGTTCCGGTTGTCGTCAAAAGCGGCGAATATAAAGACATGGGGTCACCGGTCCGCAAGATGACGGAGAGCGAAAAAAAGATCCTGCAAAATCTCGTGGATCAGATTCAGGATCAGTTCGTCACGGCCGTTTCCGAAGGTAGAAAAATGGAACGGGCCAAAGTGGAGGAACTTGCTGACGGCCGTATTTTTTCGGGTGAAGAGGCAAAATCCCTGGGTCTTGTTGATCGCCTGGGCAACCTGGAAGATGCCATCGAATGGGCGGGGAGACTGGGCGGCATCACGGGAGATATTTCCACCGTATATTCCGCCGAACCAAGGTTTTCCCTGTTGGAATATCTCATCGGATCATCGTTCAAAGAACTTGTGAATGCCGCAGTCAGCCCGTATCTTTATCCGGCCTATCTCTACAGACCGTAATCCGGGCCCTGACCCGGGCACTTCTTCCTGCCGGTTCACCGATTTTACTCAAAAAGGCTCACGTCGCCCTTCCCTTTTCGAATGATTTCAGGCACGTCATCAATCAAAGAAATGACGCTGGAAGGTTCGCCCGTAACAGGCCCCCCGTCTACAACGATGTCTATTCTGGGGTAAAAAAAGTCGTGGATGAGGGACGGGTCGTATAAAATACTGCCGTCCGGGAGAGTGGCGCTCGTCGTGATGATCGGATTTTGCAGCTTTTCAACCAGGGAAAGACAAATGGCATTGTCGGGAACCCGTATACCGGCCGTTTTTCGCTTGGTCAGCATGATCTTGGGTACCAGCTTTGAGCCCTCCAGGACAAAGGTGTAGGGGCCCGGCAGAAGTCGTTTCATGGTTTTGTACGCATAATTCGACACCTTTGCGTAATCACTGATATTTTTGAGGTCCGAGCAGATGAAGCTGAAGGGTTTGTTTTTACCTCGTTGTTTTAACTGGTATATCCGCTCGATTGCCTTTTTGTTCATTATGTCGCAGCCGATTCCGTAATGCGTATCGGTCGGATAAGAGATTATCTCTCCTTTTTTAAGCGCGTCTACAACTTTTAAAACGAGCCTCTCTTGCGGGTTGCTGGGATTTATTTTAATAATCATAGGAATCTTTTGGCAGCCTTCATTTATGCGCTTTTATTTAGAAATGGTTTCGAAACCGCTTCAAGGCGCTTTTATCGATTGAAGCGAAATTGCCCGACCGGCAGAAACGGAACGTCCTGTTGAAAACCGCACCGGAATTATTTATTACGGGCTGTATTTCATTGTCAAGGCAACAAAATAAAAGATTGATAAAGAACCACCCATCTGTTATTCGATTCCCGTAAACGGTTCTTGGCTGTTAAAAAGATGATATCCCACATGGAGGACTTCTATGATAAAAATTCCGCCTGAAGAAGCGTATTCTTTTGATGATGTTTTATTGATTCCCAGCTATTCCGATGTTTTACCGAGCGATGTCAATGTCAGCACACAACTGACAAAAAACATTACGCTCAACATTCCGATCGTAAGCGCTGCCATGGACACCGTGACCGAGTCGCGTACTTCCATAAGCATGGCCCGTGAGGGCGGGATCGGTTTTATACATCGCAATATGAGTATAACGAGTCAAGCCATGGAGGTGGACAAGGTAAAAAAATCCGAAAGCGGAATGATTATCGATCCGGTTACGATCCATCCCGACCAGCCCATTCATGTTGTGCTGAATTTGATGCAACAGTACCGAATTTCAGGCGTGCCCGTCATAAAAGAAGATCAACTGGTCGGTATCGTGACAAACAGAGACCTTCGGTTTGAAACAAACCTTGAAAAAAAGGCGTCGGAAGTGATGACCAAGGATAACCTGATAACGGTTTCCGAAGGTATCACGCTGGAGGATTCGAAAAAGCTCCTGCATGCGCACAGGATTGAAAAACTTCTTGTCGTGGATAAAAACGGACGCCTTGTCGGTATGATCACCATAAAGGATATCGAAAAGATAAAAAAATACCCGAATGCCTGTAAAGACGGAAGAGGCAGGCTGAGAGTCGGTGCTGCCGTTGGCGTGGATCCGGATATGTCGAAACGTGCGGAAGCTCTCCTGAACGCCGGGTCGGATGTTATCTTAATCGACACCTCTCATGGACATTCAAAGAATGTCATCGAAGCAGTAAAGATTTTAAAAAGTGATTTCAAAGACATGGAACTTATTGCCGGGAATGTCGGTACGGGAAAGGGGGCTGAAGACCTTATCAAGGCCGGCGTTGACGGTGTGAAGATCGGCATTGGACCGGGATCCATATGTACGACACGTATCATCGCGGGGGTCGGTGTTCCCCAGATAACCGCCATAATGAACTGCAGGTCCATATCCAACAAAACGGGGGTTCCCTTGATCGCTGACGGCGGCATCAAATTTTCGGGGGACATTACGAAAGCCATGGGGGCGGGGGCGCATGTCGTCATGATCGGCGGTCTTCTTGCCGGAACGGAAGAAAGCCCGGGTGAAATGATTATTTATCAGGGGCGCAGCTACAAGACCTATCGGGGCATGGGATCGTTGGAAGCCATGAAAAAAGGAAGCAGGGACCGGTACTACCAGGCTGACGAAGATTACGGCGACAAGCTGGTTCCCGAAGGTATCGTTGGTCGCGTCCCTTACCGGGGGAGTGTTTCTGACAACATCTTTCAACTCATTGGCGGATTGAAGGCCGGTATGGGTTATGTGGGGTGCCGGACACTGGACGAACTCAGAGAAAAGGCCCGATTCATAAAGATAAGTACCGCAGGCATGCGCGAGAGCCATGTCCATGACGTGATTATCACCAAAGAGGCGCCGAACTACCGTCTCGATTAGTTTCCCCCTCATAAAGAACCCGGGCACAAAGGACCAGGTTTTCAAGGATTAAATAAAAAACCTCCTGTCAATCCTGTTATCCTGTCAAAATATAATTGGCCTTTACGTATATGACGGACAAGACACAAAATTTTGTTCATCTTCACGTTCACACTCAGTATAGTCTTCTGGACGGCGCCATAAGGATCGGTGCCCTTCTGGGCCGCGCCGCTGATTTCGGCATGAACGCTGTGGCCATTACCGACCATGGGACCATGTTCGGCGCCATGGAGTTCTACGAAAAAGCGAGCAAGGCCGGCATAAAGCCGATCATCGGATGTGAATGTTACCTGGCACCGCGCCGTCTTACGGACAAAACCTCGTCCGACAACAGAGATCTTTCTCACCTGATCCTTCTCGCCGAAAACCAGGACGGATACCGAAACCTCTGCAAACTGGCCACCATCGCGCAGTTTGAAGGATTTTACTACCGGCCGCGCATCGACAAGGACGTCCTGAAGGAACACAGCAAAGGGCTTATCGGTCTCTCGGCCTGCCTGCACGGCGAGATCCCCAGACGGATTCAGGAAGGCAACATGGACAGGGCGGACGAAGCCGCGCGTTTTTATCTCGAAACCTTCGGAGAAAACAACTTCTTCCTTGAGGTTCAAAACAACGGCATCGACGCTCAGGAGGTTGTCAACCGGAAGCTGCTGGACATGAGCCGGAGGCTTTCCATTCCCCTTGTTGCGTCAAACGACTGCCATTACCTCAACCGGGAGGATGTCCGTGCCCACGATGTGCTCCTGTGCATCCAGACCGGAAAAACCGTTCACGACACGGAACGAATGAAATTCCGGACGGACCAGCTCTATTTTAAATCAAAACCTGAAATGTATGCAGATTTCAAGGACTACCCCGGAGCCCTTGAAAACACTGTGAACATTGCCGATCGATGCCATCTCGAATTTGATTTCAACGCGTATCATTTTCCGAAATTCGAAACCGGATCGGACCGGACAGTGGAAGAAGTTTTCCGGCTGGAGGCCGAAAAAGGGTTTGATCGGAAATTGCGGCTTATAATGGCCAGAAATCCGGGCATTGATCAAAAGCAATATGCCGACCGCCTGGAAAATGAGATCTCCGTTATAAACTCCATGGGTTTCCCGGGGTACTTCCTGATTGTTGCCGACTTCATCCGTTATGCCAAAGAGAGCAGTATTCCCGTCGGACCCGGAAGGGGATCCGCCGCCGGAAGTCTTGTGGCATATTCACTCGGAATTACGGATTTAGACCCCATCGAGCACGGTCTCATTTTCGAGCGTTTTCTCAATCCCGCCCGGAAAAGCATGCCGGATATTGACGTCGATTTCTGCATAAACGGCAGGGAAGATGTGTTCAAGTACGTGGTGGACCGGTACGGCGGCGGCGGGTATGTGGCCCAGATTATTACATTCGGAAAGCTCAAAACACGGGCCGTAATTCGCGACGTTGGCCGCGCGCTTGGCATACCGCTCAGCGAGGTCGATGCCATCGCCAAAATGGTGCCGGATGTATTGAACATAAGCCTGGATGATGCGCTGAAAAAGGAACCCAGACTGGCACAACTGGCGGAAAAAAAGCCCGAAATCGGCGATCTGATAAATATCTGCCGTGTACTGGAAGGGCTTTCCAGGCACGCGTCTACACATGCCGCCGGCGTTGTTATATCCGACAAGCCGCTCGTCGAATACCTGCCCCTTTACAAGGGAAAGCGCGGTGAGGTCGTGACCCAGTTCGATATGAAATGCGTCGAAAAGATCGGCCTCGTAAAATTTGATTTTCTGGGCCTGAGAAACCTCACGGTTATCGCCAATACGCTTTCGCTCATCAAAAGTCAGGGGAAATCCGTCCCGGATCTTGAAAACCTCGACTTTGAAGATCCGGCCACCTATCGCCTGCTCCAATCCGGCGATACAACCGGCGTTTTTCAGCTTGAAAGTTCCGGCATGAAGGACCTTCTCATCCGGTTGAAACCCGAGAGTTTCGATGACGTCATCGCGCTGGTCGCCCTTTACCGTCCGGGACCGCTGGACAGTGGAATGGTGGCTGATTTTGTGAAAAGGAAACACGGAAGGACAGCGTTCGAATACCTTGTTCCGGAACTCGAACCCGTACTGAGAGAAACATACGGCGTCATCGTGTACCAGGAACAGGTCATGAATATTGCCGGAGATCTGGCCAGGTATTCCATGTCGGAAGCGGATGAACTCAGAATGGCAATGGGAAAGAAAATTCAATCGCTGATGGCAAAACACCGGATGCGTTTCATGCACGGCGCCACTGAAAACGGCATTCCCTCCGATAAGGCAAAAATGATATTCGACCTTATGGAAAAATTCGGCGGGTACGGTTTCAATAAGTCGCACAGCGCGGCCTATGCGCTGATTGCCTTCCAGACCGCCTTCCTTAAAGCTCACTTCCCGCTGGAATTCATGGCCGCGCTGCTGACAAGTGAAATGAACTCCACCGATGGTGTTGTAAAATATATCGCGGAATGCAAGAGCCACGAAATACCGATACTCCCTCCCGATATCAATGAAAGCGACAAAACCTTTTCCGCCACGGGTTCCGCGATCAGATTCGGACTTGTCGCGGTGAAAAATGTCGGAGAAAGCGCAATCGAATCGATATTGGCGGTCAGGGAAGAAGGTCAATTCGCTTCTCTGTTTGAATTTTGCGAGCGGGTGGATTTGAAAAAAGTGAACAAACGGGTCATCGAAAGCCTGATAAAATGTGGCGCTTTTGATTCCACCGGCGCCAAACGTTCCCAGATGCTCGCAGCGCTGGAAGACGCGTTGGATTACGGCCAGACGATCCAGAGGGAGAAATCCGATCCCCAGATGGGGTTGTTCGCCGCAGAAGACAGCACGCACGCGATTAATCTTCCCGCCATGCCCGAAATAGAAGAATGGAACGAAAAACAACTGCTGACGTTTGAAAAGGAGTCCCTTGGCTTTTACATCACCGGACATCCCCTGGCGCGCTACCAAGTCCTGCTAGATAAGTTTACCAATGCAAACACCGTTTCCTTAAAAGAAAAAAAGGATAGAGAAGCGGTCCGGATCGGGGGCATCGTCAGGAACTGTAAAATAATAAAGACCAAGCGGGGAGACCTCATGGCCTTCGTTACCATGGAGGACATGCACGGCTCTGTTGAAGTTACTATTTTTTCCTCGGTGTACATGTCGGTGAGCGATCTGTTGGCCGAAGACACGCCCATCCTTGTTCAGGGTCAGGTTCAAATGGACGACAACGCGGTAAAGCTGCTGGCGGATCGGGTCATATTAATGGACAGGGCCGAAGAGACATGGACGGCAAAGATACATCTGAACGTGGATGTGACAATTACGGACAAAGACGTGCTTGCCGATTTGTTTAATGTTCTTAAACGGCATCCGGGCTCTTGCCAGGCGTATCTTCACCTGTTGAACCCCGAGAAAACAGAGACGGTTGTCGAACTGCCCGATACCCTGAAATTAAAAGCGGGTTCCGCCCTGGTTCAGGATGTCAACGGGCTCCTCGGATATAACGCTGTGGAGACGGTTTGCAGCCCCATCTCCTGTCCGGAGTCCAACAACGGGGCAAGCAACAACAGAACGAGGAAATACGGCAATGGCTGACCGAAAGATGCATACTTTTTCCGTCCTGCTGGCCGGTGGTTCAGGAACGCGGTTGTGGCCCATATCAAGGAAGCACCATCCCAAGCAGCTGGTTAAATTCATCGAAAACGAATCCCTTGTACAGAGCACCGTAAAACGGCTGACACCGATACTCGGCACTGAAAGGATACGGATCGTATGCGGCGAAGAGCATGCCCATGAAGTCGCGAGGCGAATAGAAGAAATCGGCGTAAACGCCGCTGGAATAATAATCAGGGAACCGTCTGCCAGAAATACCGCACCGGCAATTCTTCTTGCCGTGCTGGATATTTTGAAAAACGAAAAAGATGCAATTTTGTGCGTATTTCCCGCGGACCATATTATCCGGGATATTGCCGGCTTTCACAGGAAACTGGAATCCGCCATAGCACTGGCCGAAATGGGACACATCGTGACATTCGGTATCAAGCCCGGTTATCCCGAAACCGGTTACGGTTACATTGAAGGCGCCGAAGAAGTTGCCTCGGGCGCGTTGAATATCAAAAGATTCGTGGAAAAGCCGGATCTCGAAACAGCCAGGTCATACCTGGCGGACGGCAACTTTTTCTGGAACAGCGGAATGTTCGCCTTCAGAGCGTCGGTCATGATCGAAGAGTTTAAACTGCTTCAACCCGACCTTCTCCAACAAATGAAAGATTTAGTGTCCGTCCAGGTTTCCGTGACCCCGGAGGGATACGCGCAACTGCCGAACATCTCCATCGACTATGCCATTATGGAAAAAACAGCGAAAGGGGTTGTGCTGCCGTCTGATTTTGGATGGAGCGATATCGGCACATGGAAATCGCTCTACAACTTCCTTCCAAAAGATGAAAACAACAATGTTCTGGCAGGGGAGATTATCGTAAAGAACACGCAAAACTGCCTCATCATGGGTCAGGAACGACTTATCGCGACAAACCGCCTGAACAACATGGTCGTCATTGAAACACCTGATGCCGTGTTTGTTTCGGATATGGACCATAGCAGAGATGTCAAATCCATCGTGGAAATGCTCAAGGAGCAGTCGCGAAAAGAATATCATTCCCACACCACGAGACATTACCCCTGGGGAAGTTATTCGTTTCTGGAGCAGGGAGAAGATTTAAAAGCGGCCCGGGTCATGATCTACCCCGGATCGGCCCTGCAGGATGAACCGGATAAACCCTTGATCAAGCACGTCATCGTGGTCAAAGGCCGGGTAAAGATTTCAACCGGAAAACGGGATATGCGTCTGAACACGGGGGAATCCACAATCATCGCCGGCAATGAACCCGTAACGATCGAGAACCCCGGGCCAGATCCCCTTGAGCTTATTCTGGTGGAGCTGGAGCCAAACGCGTAGCGCAGAGCGCATGGCGCACGGCACATAGCGTTTAACCCCATATTGAATGAAAACTCATAGATCTTATAGAAAACATTATGAAAGTACCTCTGCTTGACCTCAAAATTCAGTACCAGACCATAAGAGAAGAGATTCTAACCGTTACGGAAGAAATCTTCGAGAGCCAGTATTTCATCCTCGGACCCCGGGTCGAAGCGCTGGAAAAAGAGATGTCCGAATATTGCCGTACCCGGTATGCCCTGGGCGTTTCGTCGGGGACGGACGCACTGTTGATTTCACTGATGGCGGCGGGTATAGGTTCTGGAGACGATGTTGTGACGACGACGTACACCTTTTTTGCGACCGCCGGGTGCATCCGTCGTGTGGGCGCCCGCCCGATCTTTGTGGACATCGATCCGGACACCTTCAACATCTCACCGGAAAGCCTGAAAAAAACAATGGCTGCCCTGACCGCGAAAGAGAAAGCGCGCGTCAAGGCGGTTATCCCTGTCCATCTTTACGGTCAGTGCGCGGACATGGACCCGATCCTCGAAATTGCCGGAGAATACAATCTGTCGGTTATCGAGGATGCGGCGCAGGCCATCGGTTCGGATTACCGGGGAAGACGTGCGGGCTCAATGGGTGATTTCGGCTGCTTCTCTTTTTTTCCTTCAAAAAATTTGGGTGCTTTCGGCGACGGGGGTCTCGTGACCACACGATCGGAGGATCTGTACGAAAGGCTCTGCACGCTCCGCGTTCACGGCTCCAGGCCCAAGTATTTTCATAAGATGATCGGCGGCAATTTCAGGCTGGACGCGCTGCAGGCCGCGATTGTGTCCGTAAAGCTGAGGCATCTTGACCGCTGGACCGAAGCGCGAAAGGAAAACGCAAAAAGATACAGAGAACTTTTTTTACATGCCGGACTCGATGATCGGGTTGCGCTTCCGGCGGAGAAGGAAGAACGCCACATCTACAATCAGTTTGTAATTTCTTTGAAGGACAAGAGAGACAATCTCCACCAATTTCTGGCCACTGCAGGAATCGGCACGGAGGTCTACTACCCCGTTCCCCTGCATCTGCAGGAATGTTTTTCTGACCTGAACTATAAAAACGGGGATTTCCCGGTTGCTGAACATGCGGCCAAACACACCCTTTCGCTTCCCATATATCCGGAACTCATGGATGATCAGCAAGAGTATGTCGTTGAAAAGATAAGGGAATTCTATTCGGTCTGAATTCTTAAAAGAAAAAAATGAAAATATTGAGAATCATCCTGGCATTTATCCTGCCGCCTGTTGCGGCCTACCTTCAGGTCGGGGGCACAAACATTTTTGGATCAACATCATCCTCACGCTTCTGCTCGGCATTCCGGGCGTCATTCATGCATTGTGGCTTGTCATTGCCGATAAGAAATAAGGCCGGTTCAGTTTAAAGTGTCACCCGACGAACATGATTTGACACGTGCGGATTATGATATCTGTATGCCATACACTTTTGTGATCGCCTCGATATTGGCAAGATGTTCCAACCTTCAGAATTTGGATAAGTGGTTGTGATACTATCCGCGAAAGATTGTAAAACGCCATTTTTCGGTTAGGCTTCCCTCTTGCCCTTCCGGGCTAAATTGTCAAAGAACATTTCGACAACCGAGAGTATATGCCTCGTGGCCGAACCAAACAAATGGTATCGTATACGGAGATGGCGAAGTCCAAATTATCTCAAAATGGAAACATTCTGGACAGAAGATTGGAAAACATTCTCTGCGGAAGAAACAGTTGTGGGTGTAACTCGTGATACTCGTGAAGCTGACTTCCTGTTGATGGGCGATCGGGCTGATTTCAATATATTTCTTGAAAGAGAAAAAGACAATCCGGTCGATCAAAACGCAATCAAAGTGATGGGTTCTACCACCATTGAAGAAAAATCCATAGTTCGACAATTGGGCTATCTTTCAAAAGAAACTGCAGAAGCCCTCAAAAATGAAAAAGAGATCGATGCAAAGCCCTATAGTGTATTTCTACCCTATAAAGACAGATCGTACGGTTTAAAAATACGGATACTTGTTCGGTCTGCGAGTTACAAAAAGAAAATGGATAAATCCTAATACTCGGCAACGTCTAATTGTCAAACCAAAATCATTACAGGAAACGGGAGGAATCGAATACAATTATTCTTCGTCAGGTTCGCTATCTAAATAGGCTTTTACAGTTTTTAGGTGATATATTAAAAATAACACAATCAAAATTCCAACAATAATTGCGCCCCATTTCTTCACCAGATCTACCTGGACGTACTGATTGATATGTTTTATAATATTATTGCCGATCAGGGCATATATGACAATTGAGCTCAACGTCCCGCTAAATACGATTAGAAAGTTATTAATCGTCTTGTAATTGAGAAGATATCCAATAATCGATCCAATGACCGGACCGGTCATGAAAAATGGAAGCATTACGAACAAGAAAAGTCCTATAGCTCCATATTTTTTAATATTTGTTTTTTGATCTTGCGCAGCAAGTTCAGCCTGCATCACCGCGCTGCGAAACAATTTCGGCTGAATGATATTGCGCATAAATAATACAAAAATACCGTAAACAATTAAGACGATAACAATTTCAAGGAAGAAATTGTATGCTATCGTATAGAAAAGTGAAATATTGGCAGCGAGGCATGTAGCAATCCCCAGGCCCCTCCCCCCCACTATATGAAGAATTGCTGTTGAAGACAGGATTTTATAGAGATCGAAATTTGTAAAAAATAGATAGAATAAGTATAAACCGACCGTCAAGGATAAGGCCAGCCCTGTTAATAAAATCCTAACTTCTATCAGATCAAAGCGTTCTGTAGTGAGAAACACTAATTTTCTTAATCCTTTACGGACCAAGAAAAAAAGTTTCTTTAAATATATCATGATGACTTAAAAGTCAGCCTCTGGATGATTGTATGTTTTCTCATACAAAAGAAATTTTTAAGGCGAATGAAAAAGGAGGTTTTATGTGTATTTATACCACCGCTTCAAACATAGTATTTTATCCCAACGAAATTATTGATAGAATCATTTAAAAACCTATTTAAAACAATTATAAGACAGGCAAGATGAAAGAAGCCTCTATAGACAGTAATCAGAAGTCCATGGCGTACAACCAAACAGCGAAAAATAGACAGCTATTTTTCTTTTGGTTGTTGACGCTGTTTTCCCGTTTCTCCCCTTTTTTGTTTTTTGCCATAAAGAGCTATTGACAAATATACAACCAAAGATATTTCAGCAGAAATTATAATGCATATAATTAATTTTTTTCCACCTAACATACCAACAGATAAAATAATAATAACAACAAAAGACAAAAACGCCCAGATTGTCGCAGAAAGAATGGAAAAAAAATCAATTGAAAATGGCATAACTTGTCCTTCCATACAGAACCCCGCTTATACTGTTTTATTTAAGGGATTGTCAATTATTTACTTTAGCCCAAATCCCTCAACTTTTAAATTTCGGGAAAACCACAATATATTGAGGTGTAGGGGGTTAGTGTGAAACCTGTGCTCCAACATTTAGCATTTTGGTGAATCTTTGATAGCTGCAATGACGACCAAGTATCAAGTGACGGTATTTTATTAAGATACCGTAATACGATATCACCAAACGATGGTTGCGGCGACATCTGCTGAGACTGTCGAAAAAGGTTTAGATAGCGGTCAATTTCTTTTTGGATTTTGCCAGATTATGATTCTTTAGTCTTTCATTAAATATTCCTTCAATGAGTAATAACTTTTCTGTTTTTTTCTTAAAATTAGCTATTATTTCCTTTTAATTTAATCAGTTATGTGATATAGGAGAAGTAATTGAAAGCATTAAAACTTTCAAAACAAGTTTTTCGACAGTCTCGCAATGACTCTGCAAATAATAGCGGCATAAAATAGTTGTGATATCGTTCTTTATGAGGGCTAATCCGGTTTACAGGGTTTGCCTTTTTGCTTTTTTGTGGAATTTGGGATATATGTAATCGGTGAGAATGAACGTAGAGTTGCACGTTTGGCAAGATGTTCCAACAAAGAGAAAGAGACCATCCCGGTTTGGATTTAAACTGGAGATATTTTTTAAGCAGCATGGCGATTAGTGCTGTCCAAATTTTGATGTGCAGTGCATTTTTCTTTCATGCGATATGAAAAGAGACGACCCATATGAAATCAACTGTTGGGATTTCAGTTGACCGTAAACCAGGCACCGTAGAAGAAAGGCGGCTTTGGCGAACGTTTGCTGATATTAGCCGGTTTCACATCACTGCAATTGCGGTTTTGGGAATGTTTACTTTCGGCTGGTTATTTACCGGTGTGTATCCGTGGCTCCTTACTGCTGTCTGTGCTTTGGACTGGTATATAGTCAACCTGATAAACCGGACTGTCGACATTGAAGAAGACAGAGGCAATATTGTCACCGAGACTGAATTCGTTGAACGGAACCGCCGACTGCTACTAAGGGTAGTTTTTGTTCTTTTGCTTATTTCCCTTGTAGTTGTGCATTTCCTAAACCCAGCAATAACCGGTCTCAGGATTGCATGCCACTTGCTGGGTGCCTTTTATAACTGGCCGCTTCTGCCTGGAAGGCGCCGGTTGAAGCATCTCTATTTTTGGAAAAACACCGCCTCGGCGGTTGGTTTTCTGATTACCGTGTTCGGATACCCACTTGCTACTGCGTATTGGGGAGATCGATCCCATAGTTTTCCGACAGGGGTTACCTGGGAGACCGTGGTCTTTTCGGCTGTCTTTTTCTTCCTGTTTGAAATAAGTTACGAGGTGATATACGATCTGCGGGATGTGAAAGGCGATGCCCTGGCTGGGATTCGGACCTATCCCGTTGTACATGGAGAACGCACGACAATTGACATTGTAGATGGTCTCATCTTTTCTTCCATGGCAGTCCTTGCCATCGGCTATTTGGTTGCGTTTGTTCCCTGGCGCATTTTTATCATGATAGTTGCGCCTTTTCTTCAGCTTGTTGTTTACAAACGTTCCCTGCGCCGAGGTATTTCTGCGAAGGACTGTATCAGGATTACATGGATGGGGGTGGCCATGCTCTTCATCTATCACATGTGGGTCATAGCTGGGCTGCCAGGCGTAGGATTGTAAGCATGTTGCTCTTAGAACTGACTGCTCTCTCAATGGTTGCCATCTATGTTGCGTCCCACACTCTGGGACAACCTGAGAGGGGACAATTTCTTATCAGGGTCGTCCTTGTTTCCGCTGCCAGTTGGATTGCCGAAGAAAGTTGCATTCTCCTGTACGAATTCTATGGCTATAGCCCAAACTGGAGTCTATTCCTAGTCCATATCCCTTTGCTAATCATTATCATCTGGCCCCTCATTATCCACTCGGCGTGGGTCTTGGCATCTCAAATTTTACGGACCGGTCACAGGCTCGTGCCACTAGCCGCTGCAGCTATCGTATTGACTGACGCTTCGCTTATCGAACCGGTGGCCGTGCGTATCGGCCTATGGTCATGGAATGAACCCGGGATATTCGATGTCCCCCCCATCGGGGTTCTCGGTTGGGCCTACTTTGCCTTCCTGTGCATTCTCCTTTTTGAAGAAGGAAGACGACAAAATAGTGCGAAACGGTTTAACCTACTAATTCTGGTGCTTCCCGTAATTGGAACTCACCTGTTGCTCCTGATCACTTGGTGGGGTGCGTTTCGATGGGTAAACATTTCCGTCAACCCAAGGCTTGCGGCCGGGTCCGCCTGGGCCTTGTCGCTTTTTTTGGTTTACGCTATTCTGAGACATCGGACAGGGACACGTGTGGGGAGAAAGACACTTTTGCTGCGTCTTCTGGCTGCCCTATTTTTTTTCACCTTGCTTGCCCTGAATGCCAGTGATTCGGCATTACTGATTGTATATGGAGTTGCCTTTGCGCCTCCCTACCTTGCCTTAATGGCCCAGCAGTATTTGGTTCAGCCGCCAGCAGTGAGCGAAAAGTTGTCATCTGTCAGTAGTCAGAAAAGAGGTTCTAATGGAACTATTACGTGTTAATTAAATGGCTTGTCTCATTCAATCCATTTCTTACGGCCTTTGAATGACTATCAATTCAAGCTTTCAAACTCAAATCAAAAACTTTTTATCACATGGAAATTAATGCATACAATACGCGTTGTTGAATCGCAAAAGCTGGTGATACCTGGTATCTATTTTGTGTTTAAAATTTGATTGAGAGGTTGTGATATCGGCATTCGAAATCTATGTTATCCGATAAAGCTCGACCGCTGCTCTACCCTGTCACATCAAATATGCGTCGTTACAATTTGAGCCATTTCAATCCGCTTTTCGCTTCCTTTTCTGCGTTCTGCTCCATGCTCTCTGCTCTTTTCGCCCTGCACCCCGCCTCCCCTCCCCGCTCCATAATTTTCCACCCATAATTCTCTTCTCAATGCACAATTCTTTGTACACAACGCACAACTTCTGTGCATTTACACGGCATAGGCTCTTCTTCAGCGTCCCGCATGCGGTCAAGATGCCGTCCTAAACCATCATGAAATAAGGCTTTAAAACTTTTTACGGAACCGAAAACGAAAAGGCAGGTTTTGGCATGCAAATTGTAACAGTCAGTTACGTCAGCTCTGATTTCAGAACATCAACATATTGAAAAGGTAAAGAAAAAAACCTTTTTTTAATAGAACAAAGTTGATATTCTTCCCGGAGAGCAGACAGATCGTTCTGTGATAGAAAACCAATGGTGTTCAGGAGAAAATCATGGATAAAAAACCCGGACCGCGTAAAGAGAAACCCGATCCCGGAAGAATGGCCATGCTTCGCTCGCTGCCCATGGAAATAAAAGAGAAGATCACCGGGGAAGAGGCCCAGGCATTTCTCTACCATGAAGAATTGCCGGTCTCCTTGAAGGAAAAATTGAAGGATTACCTGGTTCCTGAAGACGAACCCGAATAGGAATAAGACAAAATCAGAATGATAAACGGCAAAAATCGAGCAAACATAAAGCCGGGCATGCGCGTTTTCATCGTGACCAAAAAAGATCAGCGAGCTCAAAACCTCACGGAGGGTACGGTGAAAGACATTCTCACAAAATCAGCGACCCACCACCACGGGATTAAAGTCCGTTTGGAAAGCGGTGAAGTCGGCCGGGTCAAAGAAATAATCGAAAATATCAGCCAAGTGTATAAAAAACCCTGACATATCGAATTTACAGCGGTTCTCAAAATAATCTCCCGTTTCTGCCGGTTGGGCAATTCCGCTTTAATCGGCAAAACCGCAAATCCATTGCCAATGCCCACAATCCGTCCGGCCATTCATCTGCTTCTTCATCTCATCGTACCCGGCGTTGTCGCGCGAAGTGCATTTGCACAACGATGGAAAAACGCCTGGGTCATCATGGTTCTGACAATGGTCGTCGATCTGGATCATCTCCTTGCCCACCCGATGTATGACCCGAATCGCTGCGGGATCGGATTCCATCCCCTGCATTCTTACCCGGCGATCGCGCTTTATCTGCTGCTGGCGTCCTTGAAAAAAACCCGGCTTGTCGGAATCGGATTGTTGATTCATATGGCCCTGGATGGTACGGACTGTATCTGGATGGCCTTATCGTGAATGGGGGTAATGAAATTGACCAAATTGATCGATTTCAAAAAATAGAGTTGAATGAAAACCGTATCGCTTGTTTTGCTGCCGGGGTTGGATGATACCGGGGACCTGTTCGGGCCGCTGATCAATTGCCTCCCGGACCGGATTCACCCCATTATCGTTTCTTTTCCCATCCGGCACCTGCTTCACTCGGCACAACTCCTTGATACGTTATAATACTTAATTAAGTTAAATTGAGCTTACTTAATGCTTATATAATATATATATTGTCTTAGTAATAACTT
>JBDRPF010000052.1:0-59975 GCA_043827325.1 Pseudomonadota bacterium
CCAGCCGTCGGCGAGGGCCGCCCGGGTGCACTGCTTGACGATGTTCTTGTAATCCTGGTCGACACCCATGTGGGTGCGGTGCATGATCTCAACGATTTCCCGGTCAATATTCCTGGGGAGTACGCCCAGTTTTTTCCAGCGCTCGTACAGCGGTGCGGGCGCCCGTTTCAGGTAATACAGCTCCCCTTCGGTCTTGCCCCACTCGGCAATGGCCTTTTCAGCCACCTCGAGGGCGATCTCGTCAAAATCCCGGTCCACCTTCTCGCCGTCCACCTCAACCGTGGTGGCGACGTCGAAGTGAGGTGCAATCTGCAGCAGCCGGGCCGGGTCTTTGATCTTGTAGTCCTCGGTCTCTTTTCTGGCCACGGACAAAAACACCTCGGCCACCGAGCGGCCGTGATCCGAGTGTGCGGCCGATCCGGCGGCCACCATACGGGCAAAGTTTCTGGCCGCGATGGTGTTGGGGGTGGCACCGCAGAGCCCTTTACGGGTGTCCTCGCCCTCGATCCCTGCCTTGGGCAACGGGAGACGGCACGGTCCCATAGCGCAGTTTTTACAGCAGATGCCCTGCATCCCGATGTTGCAGGGCTTCATGGTCACGGCCCTGTCAAACACGGTTTCGATACCCAGTTTCTGAGCCCGCACGATCATTTCCTGCGTCGCGGGATCAATGGATGCCTCGATCGGGTCAGCTACTTTTTTCGTCTTGGCTTCCTTTTCGATTTTTTCTTCTGCCATTAGAGGTTCCTCCTCGTAATTCCTTAGTTCTGGCGATTATTCGCTTAAGTGATCAGCTCGCTGTAGTCTTTTCAACCAATTGAATTTCGGAATAATTACTGAACGTGCGATCAAACTCTCCGGTGTATCCTGTTCAGGTTCTCCAGCATCTTGCTCAGCTGGCTCTTTGGTTCTTTTGCCGGGGTCATGGAGACTGCGGCATCAGGCGCGGCGTCTCTCTTTGCGGCCAGCGCTTCACGCTCCTTGGCTCTTTTCTCTCTTGCAGCTTCTACTTCAGTCTCTGATTTGGCTTTTGCCTTGGCCTCCGCTTCTTTCTTTGCTTTGGCTTCCGCTTCTGCTTTGGCCTTGGCTTCGGCTTCTTTCTTTGCCTTGGCTTCCGCTTCTTTCTTTGCCTTGGCTTCCGCTTCGGCTTTGGCTTTGGCTTCCGCTTCGGCCTTGGTCTTGGCTTCGGCTTTGGCTTTGTCTTCGGCCGTCTCCTTAACCGCTTCTTCGACCTTTTTCGCCTTTATTTCTTCTTTCTTTGGCGGGGCTTTCTTCGGCGCCTCCTTTTTTGCTTCCTTCGGCGCTGCCTTCTTTTCAGCCGGCGCCGCCTTTTTGGGCTCCTCTCCGGCGATGGCCAGATCCGGCTCCGGGGCCAGGGACGCATAATCGATATCCACGTCGTCCAGCGCCTTTTGAATCGGCGCAACATCTGCGGCACTTCCGCCGTCCATCGCCAGGTCGATAAAGGATTTGACCAGCCGGATGGCCTCGGGATGCCGCATGATAAGCACATTCGATCCCGACATCAGGTAAATGACGCCGGCCACGGCTTCCATCAGGATGCCGCGCCGTTCCGGGTCGCCGAGGGTCGGGGCTTCGGCAACACTCAGCTTGGCCTCCTTGCACTTCCATATCTCGTTGGCAAGGTTGTTGATAATCGGCAGCTGAAGCTTTTCGTCGCCCTGGGTCAATGCCGCCATGCTGAGCCGTTCCATGACGGAATAGCTGTATTCCAAACCGTATCCAAGACCGCCGGTCGTCGGATCGATGATCATGCGATTCGCCGGCAATCCCAGGTTTTCGAGCAGAATGTTGACCTGTTTTGCGAGGTTGACGTCGATGGGCGAGGATGCGACAACCGAATGGCCGTATCCCATGGCACTGGCGCCGATCCCCTTGTGGTTCTTGTCCTCTACCGGCCCGATGATCAGGTTTTGGCCGTGTGTTTCCTCTGAAATTTTCTTTAAAACCGCTTCGTCTTTTGCGATATTGGACGTACCCCAGACAATCAGCGGTACATCAATGGCTTCAAGGACCTTTTTTACCGTGGCCGCAGCCTCTTCCGGACTGGCATCCTTGTCATTGGGATCAGTGCTGCGGAGTTGAAGAACGATCAGTTCGGCACCGAACTCATCAACACACTTTTTTGCCCAGGCAGCCGGATCTGAAACAACATCCTTGAACGGAACAAGTGATGCCGCCGGCCATTCTTCAGGTTTTATGTCCCAAACTTCCATTGCAACTACAGGCTTGTTGGGCATGTCACCTTCGAAAGTGTAAAAAGGATAGCATGTCTCGCCACCGACGGTAACAGCCTTGGCTCCTTTGCCCAGGGAAATTTTCTTTATCCCGCCGGTATAAGATTCTTTGAATACGTTTAAGCCCAATGTGACCTCCTTTGCCTTTATATGATAAAATAGTTAATGATTGAGGAGTATTACATTTCAAATCTCATCGATTAACCGTTTCGGGGCAATAAAAACAAACCCCCTGTTCCAAGATTAAATTATCAAACCCCCTTTCATACATTTTTTTTCAACGACATAAATTTATCTACAGCGGTAGATTATAGCCTCGGTCAACGACTTCCCGCCGGTGACGTTTGATGTGTCGGGCAGGTCGGACAAATTGATAATCACCTTAAAAACCGGTAAATTAGGGCCGTAATCCCCTTCGGAAAACCCTACAGAGCCGTCGGTCGAAAAATATGGTATGACAAAAGATATCATTTATATGGAGATGATTTCTTTGTCAATAGATGAGTGAACAGTTTTCGGAAAAATATACCGCAATCAGGCATTCGAAGGGGTTTTGAAACCACTTTTACTCAATTTCTTCAAACCGGCAGCTCAATTCGATAACATCGCCCTCAAATATCGATCTCACTTTATAGGGCAGGCTCTTAAAAAGGCGGATCATACCCTGATTTCGGGGTTGCGTATAGGCATACAGCCCGGAAATTCCGTTTTCCCGGGCCGCTTCGGCCAGTTTTTCAATTAATATCTTGCCGATCCCCCGCCCCTGCCATTCTCTGCTCACGGAAAAGGCGATTTCCGCCATGTTTTTTGATGGGTCCAGCAGATATTCCCCGACGCCGACGACTTTACTGAAACCATACTCTCCGACAAGAACGAGAAGGGTCAAATCCTTAATGTAGTCGATATGGTACATGCTCTCCATATCGTCTCGAACGAACCGGCTTTTTGCCGTAAAAAACCTGGAATATATGTCATTCTTGTCCTGACTGTAAAAGTGCTCCTGGATTCTCCTTTCATCCACCGGTTTTGCCGGCCGTATCGTTACCCGGTCACCGTGAATTTCCCGGGTTTCCTCCAGCTTGACGGGATAAATACCGTGCAGGGATTCCGACAGCGTGCGTTCCGGACCGAGCAGGCCCATTTTTTTGGCTTCAAAAAAGAGCTCGTCGCGAAAATCCGGATGGGCGAGACTGATCATGGCCACGGCTCGCTCCTGCAAGCTTTTCCCGAACAGGTTTACAACCCCGTATTCTGTTGCAACATATTGAACATCGCCTCTGGGCACGACGACTGCTGTGTCTCTCAGCATTGGAACGATGCGGCTCTGTTTACCGTCGGTGGTGGTGGCGGTGAGCATCAGAATCGACTTGCCGCCGTCAGACCGGGCGGCCCCTCTGATAAAGTCCATCATGCCGGTGACCCCCGAAAAGTGGTTGTAGTACAGCGCATCCGCGGCGACCTGGCCGGTGAGGTCTATTGCCATGGCCACATTCAGGGTGACCATTTTGTTGTGACGGGATATAATACCGGGATCATTCACATAATCAGAAGGGTAGAACTCGATTCCGGGGTTATCATCCAGGAAAGCATAGAGCTCCTTCGTTCCGATGGCACTGCTCGCCACCAGCTTTCCGACATTGAAACCTTTTTTCCGGTTGGTAATCACACCCATGGAAACCAGGCGCATGATGTCGTTGGTAAGATATTGAGTGTGAACGCCCAGATCATTCTTGTCGGAGAGCGCCAGAAGGGTCGCCTGTGTGGTGGTGCCCGGGCTGATCTGTATGGTGGCGCCGTCGTCAATATGCCTGGCAATGTTCCTTCCCACACGGTTGGCGGTTTCGAGTTCCGGAAGTGCTCCCACCGTGAGAAGATCCTCTTCGTATTCAACAATAACGTCCACGTCGTTGACATGGATAAAGCTCCGGCCGAGCACCCGGGGCATTTGCGAGTTGACCTGGGCAATGACAAGATCCGCGGACAGGGCCGCCGCCAGGGTTATATCCACGGAAATGCCCAGACTCATCCATCCAAAGTCGTCGGGCGGCGTCACCTGAATCAGCGCCACGTGTATGGGAAGACGCCTGCTTTCAAAGAGTCGGGGGATTTCGGAAAGATTCACCGGCGTGATAAAACGCATGTTTCTGGCAAGGCTTTTGGGTTTGGCGGAGCCCAGGTAAAAAGACCGGATGTTGAGACTCTGGGACCGGGTTTTATCTGCAATCAACGTCAGCGGCGTGCTTTCAAGGCTGAGCAGGCGAACAATTTCCAGGTCCGTGAAGTACTCCGATGCCTCGGCAAGTTTTCTGACAAGATACTGGGGCTCTCCGCAGGAAGAACCGATAAAAACCCGCTGACCCGGTTTAATCAAACGGATCGCCGCTTCCACGGAACGCTTGTTTTCAACATAATTGTCCGCCCAATAGCTCGAGGTTGCCATTGTTGCCCCCCTTTGCCGGTTTTATTTTACCACGAAGTACACGAAGGAAAAGAAGAATAACATATTTAAGCCTTTTTCAAATACCGATAATAACTGTCGACATTGTAAACCGCGGCCAGCGGGTTGTGACCGAGCATGCGATCCTTAACGGCAAGAACCGTGCACGGCGCGGTTGCATATTGAAACAGAAGCGAATCGTGCCCCACGCACAGGCCCATCAATACATTAAACTCCGTTTTTTCATATTCCGTGAGGCATCGGTCAAAAAGCGCCGTTTTGTTTTGGGTCGGGCAAAACGGCGGCGCGTTGCCGTCTTCCCGCTTGCACAGCCTGTCCTGCATATCAAAAGGGCATTTTGCGCAATTCGACGCATCGTTTCTCATATTTTTCTCCTGTAAAAAATCGAAACATAAACAAAATCCTTCAGAACAGATAGCGCGTGAAATGTCAATGTTTTGATAAAAAAGCAGCACTTTAGAAAGCCCAAACTATTTGACATTTCCGCAGTGTCGTATTTATACATATAAACTAATAAAGGAGGAATTATGTTTTTTCATCGATTTGCGAAATGTCTGCTGGTTTTAACGATGCTCGGGTCGCTGATGATCGTCGGTTGCAGCAAGATAACCATGGAAAATTACGACAGGCTGAAAGTCGGTATGTCCTATGAAGAAGTAACGGCGGTAATCGGAGCGGCCGATGAATGCAGCGAAAAAATGGGTACCAAAAGCTGCATATGGGGCACTGATGAAAAGAACATCAAGGTCAAATTCGTGGCGGACACCGCGGTTTATTTTTCCAAAAAAGGAATTTAGTAAAGGATTCGGAAAAATGGTTTCTGGAATCAAAACACGGCTTCCCATCGTCGGCGTAATGGGATCGGGCAGCAGCGCACACAAAGATCGTGCCGCCGCCCTGGGCGAATGGCTGGCCGGGGAGGCCGTTCATCTGTTGACCGGTGGGGGCGGGGGTGTAATGGAATCCGTCAGCCGTGCGTTTTACGAAGTTCCCCATCGAAAAGGCCTTGTCATCGGGATTATTCCGGGCACTGCAGCGCATCCGGATTGCACATCTCCACCCGGCTACCCCAACCCGTGGGTAGAGATTCCCATATACACGCACCTGCCGCTGAGCGGCGTTCGGGGAACCGAACCCCTGTCACGAAATCACATAAACATACTCAGTTCTCATGTCATTATCGCACTTCCCGGTTCCCATGGAACCGCCGCTGAAGTTGCCCTTGCGATCGATTACGGTCGACCCGTCATCGCCTTCCTTGACAGCAGAAAGGAAATTGACGATCTGCCGGACAGCACCCGGGTTGAAAGTGATTTCAAAGAAATTAAAAACTTCGTTCGCGCTTGCATCCGCGCGGGCAATTAAATGAGCCGGAATTTATTTAACCTTTGGATCAGGACACACAAAACACGCTGACGTCTTTTCTGGGAATATCCTCTTTTCAAATCATCGCCATGTTTCGGCGCGGATTGTTCTACGCCTTTCTGTCCATCTATCTGCGGCATTTTTTGGGATTGAGCGTCACGGAAACAACCCTGTTCGCCACCCTTCCCATGATCACAAACGTCCTGTTTCAAACCTTTGTCTGGGGGGGCATTTCGGATAAATACCAGTTGAGGCGAACCCTGATCATGCTGGGGGAAATACTTGCGGGATTCGGTACGATTATAGTGTGGTACGCCCACACCCTGACGGACACGCCGGCCCTGGCGGGATACGTGGTTATCGCCGGCCTTTCCGTCATCGAAACTTTCTGGTCCATGTCCAATGTCGGCTGGAGCGCGTTGATATCCGATATCTACCGTGAGCAGGATCGAAATGCCGTACAGGGCCGGCTGACCAGTATCGGTGGCATCGGCCATATCACCGGTATCTGGATCGGATCGCTGCTCTATGACGGTATGGGTCTCCGGTATGAAGGCTGGGGCTTTTACGAAGGCGCCCTCTTTTTCGTCGCGGCCGGCGCCATGTTTATGTCCACCCTTCCCATGCTGTTTGTCCCCGAGGGCGGTGTCACAGTTGAAACGGAAAGTGCGTCAACACAAAAAACAGCCGGAGCGCAAACCTCTACGAAAATTTTTACGATCTTCCTGATCGCAATGGTCTTTATCAATTTCGGGAGAAACTCCACCGCGGTGATCCAGAGCCAGTACCTGGTTCTCGACTCCGGCTTCGCAATCTCCAGCAAGGTGCTGGGCTATATCGCCAACACCGGGGGAGTTGCGATGATTTTTGCGGGGCTTGTCGTCGGGTGGATCGGCAAACGCATCGGAAATGGGAATTCCCTTCTGATCGGGACACTGATGGCTATCGTATCGCTGCTCCTGCTGGCTTCGACGTCAAATCTTACCCTCATTTACGTCAGCTACTTCTTCAGGGGATGTGCCGAAACTGTTATTTTCGCGTCTTCCTATGCCTTCGCATCCATGCTGATTCCATCCGGAAAACGCGCCAGGCTTTTCGGGGTGTTCAACGCCACCATTTTCTTAAGCTGGGGAATCGGCGCCACATTCATCGCAGGCCCCATCACGGACCTGCTCATCGCATCCGGCGCTTCAGAGGTGTTTTCCTACCGGATGTCTTTTGTGGCCGCGGCAGTCATGACCTTCATCGGTTTCATCATACAGGGGTTCCTGGTGTTTGTCATCACCCCGAAACCTTCTCCGAACGGTCCAGACAGGATTTCTCAATAATTTCTACAAGCGTTCAGGAATCGTCGTTTTCATGTCCAGGTCAAATCTATTGCCAAAAAATTGACATTAACAGATTCATACCCTACATTATGCCACCTGTTTAACTGTTCAAAGTGGGGAGTCACCCTGTTCGATGCGTCGATCGGTTTTCAGTGCAGGTACATCTGGATGTTCGATCCCGATTGACAGTCGGCATTCACTGGGGTACGTTTGTGCTAACGGATGAGCCCATTGATGCCCCCCTCGCCCGGCTCGAAAAGGCAAAAAAGGAAAAAGGGATTCCCGGAAACGCGTTTGTCGTTCTCGCACACGGTGAAACCACTGTTTTAGATTAAGGGATTGTTCAAGGAGAAAAAAATGACCGGCGATCAGGTGGCGCGTTATGGCTGGAATACGGATATGTCCGTCTCGCTGCTGGAAAAATTGAAATCCGATCTGAAGACTGCGGTACGGGCGAAGGATACGGAAGCAAAAAATACAATCCGGCAGATCATGAGCGAATATCCGACCCTGACGGTACCGTTGACGCTGGAAAGCGGCAAAAAATCGTTCCGGTTGAAAAAACCGGAAGAGATCTCCGACGATGATATCCTCGGCATCATGCAGGGGCTCGCAAAATCCGAAAAAACCGTGCTCGAGATGAAAAAAGAAGAGACTTCGGGTTATCTTCGAATATTGGAATTGTATCTTCCCGGGGCGGCAACCCGGGAGGAAATTGCACAATGGGTAATCGAAAATATCGATTTTTCAGATTTTAAAAGCCCCATGCAGGCCATGGGGCCGATCATGAAGCATTTCGGGAAACTTGCCGATGGAAAACTCGTAAAGGAAGTGCTTGAGGAGTTAAGCGAAAAATAAAACACGCGGTGACGTCGAATTTTAAAAACGTTGTCGAGAAGGGGTGCTAATGAAAGAGGGAACGGTGAAGTGGTACAATGAGAAAAAAGGCTACGGCTTTATTGAAACCGAAAACGACGGCGAAATTTTTATGCACAGCCGGAACATTAAAGATCACGGCTTTTTTTATTTACAGAAGTCCGACAGGGTGACATTTGAAATCAAGGACACCCGGCAGGGGCCGCAGGCATTCAATGTCAGAATAGTGAAATAAACAAAAGTGATTTCAAATATTGTCATGAAATACCCGGGCTAACCGCTCAGCCGGTGATCTAAATACGTGTAACGCTTCTGTGTTCTGTCATTGTTCACGCCGATGGCCAGCGCCTTGGGGGACCCCACCAGGACCACCAGTTCCCGGCCCCGTGTCACGGCCGTATATATCAGATTCCGCTGCAACAGCACAAAATGCTGTGTCAGCAAGGGGATCACCACCGCCGGGTATTCGGACCCTTGGGATTTGTGCACCGAAACCGCGTAGGCCAGAACGATTTCATCCAGGTCCGAAAAATCGTAGACAACGTTCCGCCCGTCAAAAGAAATGACGATCTCCTGTTCTTCAAGTCGGATTTCGGTGATCCGGCCGATGTCGCCGTTGAAAACCTCTCTGTCATAATTGTTCCTGACCTGCATCACTTTATCGGCAACCCGGTATTCTCGGTCCCCTCGCGTGATGCCGGATCGACCGGGATTCAGTGTTTCCTGCAATCTGTGATTAAGACTTCCGGCACCGACCAGGCCTTTGTGCATGGGTGTCAACACCTGGATATCATCCACGGGGTCAAAGCCGAATCGCCGGGGTATCCGATCCTTGATCAGTTCCAGTATGATGTCGAGCACCTTTTCCGGAGCTTCCTGCCGGATAAAATAAAAATCGCTGTCCGTGCCGTCGGAATCGAGGTGCGGGATAATCCCGTTAATGATCTTGTGGGCATTAACAATGATCCGGCTTGTTTTGGCCTGCCGGAAGATCTCGTCGAGCTTCGCCACGGCCACGGCACCCGAACTGATGATGTCTCTGAGAACGTTCCCCGCGCCGACGGACGGGAGCTGGTCCACATCCCCCACAAGAATGAACGTGGCCTCCCGGGGAACGGACTTCAACAAATGGTGCATCAGGAGTGTGTCTATCATTGAGGCCTCGTCAACGATGAGGACATCGCAATCCAGCAGCCTTTTTTCGTTTCGTTGAAATCCACCCTTCTGAAAGCTGAATTCCAGAAGCCGGTGAATGGTTTTGGCCTCGCACCCCGAGGTTTCGGACATCCGTTTTGCCGCTCTCCCGGTCGGGGCGGCGAGGAGTGTCTTTGCCCCGACTCTGTCGAATATTTTTAACAGCGCGTTGATGATGGTGGTTTTTCCGGTTCCCGGCCCACCGGTGATAACCATCACTTTTTCGGAAAGGGCGCGTTTTATCGCATTCGCTTGATTCTCGGCCAGAGTTATGGAAAGCCGCTGCTGCACCCACGCGACAGCTCTGGCCGGATCTTCAACGGGGTTCGGTGCCGGTGAACCGGCGAGTGCCTTCAACAGCGCCGCAACGCGTGTTTCACTGGCGTAAAGCGTTTCCAGGTAAACCGCCCGGTTGTCTTTACCGGACCCATCAATGCTTCCCAGATCCTCTATGACAATTTTTCCTTCCACAGACAGCACGCCCAGTGCCCTGACAACGGATATTTTGTCAACTTCAAGAATTTCCCGGCTCTTTTCCACGAGCGGTTCGTAGGGATAATACACATGTCCCTCATCCGTGAGCTGATTGAGCACATAGAGAACACCCGATTCGACCCTCAATCTGGAATCCTTTGCAAATCCGAGTTTGTCCGCGATGCTGTCCGCCGTCAGGAAGCCGATACCAAAAATGTCCGTCGCAAGCCGGTAAGGGTTTTTTTTAACCACGCTTATGGATCCGTTGCCGTAGTGCTTGAAAATTTTTGTTGCATAACCTGAACCGACACCGTGGGATTGCAAAAAGAGCATCACATCGCGGATTTCACGCTGGTCGACCCAGGCCTTTTGAATCATGGCGATACGCTTTTTGCCGATGCCTTCGACTTCAGACAGCTTCTCCGTGTCGTCTTCGATGATATCCAGCGTCTTTTCGCCGAATTGTTTTACGATCCGCTCGGCCATGACTGGGCCAAGGCCCTTGATGAGTCCGGACCCCAGGTATTTTCGGATACCGTCGACAGTAGCCGGGACAACTGTTTTGTATTCCGTTATCCTGAACTGTTCGCCGTATTTGGGATGATTCACCCATTCGCCGCGCATTTTGAGTGTTTCCCCCGGCGATGGCGCCATGAGGGTCCCCGTCACGGTTACCAGGTCCCGGTGCCCGGGCACCTTCAGCCTGGCAATGGTGAAACCGTTTTCCTCGTTGGTGTAAACAATCCGTTCTATCTGGCCGGCCAGTTCGGCAAACATATTCAAAAATACCCGTATGTTCTATATCTTATTCAAAGTATCAGGCCCCCATGCGCTTTGCTCCATGCACCTTGCACTATGCGCTTTGCGTTATGCCGATTATACAAACAAGTTGTCATGAAATTATCAAGATTTAATAAAATCGTTTCACGATTTTATGATAAACAGGATTGCGGTTTTTTACACGAGAAATCATTCTCGTCCACATTTGGTGTTTCGTATTTTGTGTTTTTATGGAATTATTGATAGTCAACGACAAAACACGATAAAAGTGGTTTGAAGATTCCCTGCAGCAAGACTTGTCGGCGAGGAGTTCGGCTGAGGCTCACTCGAAGGCCTCAAGTCGAGTCGCTGCGGGGAATGCGCTCGCTTTTTCGGTTCAAAACCTCAAATCCCGTCCGGGGGCAATGCGCGGGGCCAAAGATATTATCATGACAACACCAACCCATAGGGCGATGGACGATGAATAGTTTCTTGACCTGGTGGCAGCATTTGCCGGGGCGGATGGACCCCGTCATCTTTGAAGTCGGCGGGCTCAAGCTCCAGTATTACGGGCTGATGTATATCATCGCCTTTGCAATCACCTACTGCATGGTCCTGTACCGCGTAAAAAATGAAGCGGGATTCGATGTGTCGTCAGAGCAGGTCGGCGATTTGGCGGTAAACATGATCATCGGGATCGTCGTCGGTGGCCGCCTCGGGTACGTGTTGTTTTACAATCCGGGCTACTATCTGCGGCACCCCTTGGAAATATTCCTTCCCTTCGATTTTTCCCATGGCATAACCTTTACCGGTATCTCGGGAATGTCCTACCACGGCGGTCTCGTGGGTGTCATCCTCGCATCCTGGCTTTACACGCGCAAAGCCGGCCTGAATTTCCGCGAAATGGCAGACCTGTTCGTGCCCGTCATCCCCCTGGGGTACACCTTCGGGCGGATCGGGAATTTTATCAACACCGAACTGTACGGCAGGATAACGACTTCGCCCATCGGGATGTATTTCCCATCCGCACCGGAAAAGGCGCTCAGGCACCCCTCGCAACTCTACGAAGCATTTTTCGAAGGAGTTTTCCTCTTTGCCGTTTTGTGGAATCTGCGAAAAACAACCTCACCCCGGGGCGCCATGGTTGCTTTTTACCTTGTCGGCTACGGTTCGGTCAGATTTTTCATTGAATTTTTCCGACAGCCCGACGCTCACATCGGCTTTGTTTTTATGTCGTTTTCCATGGGACAGATTCTGTGCGGGATTATGATCATCAGCGGCATTCTTCTGTATTTTTATTTGCGCAGCAGGGAAAAAAGACAGGTACTCCCGTCCTGACGCGACATGTTATGTATTATTATCCACGTTGAGCCTTTAATTCCCTTATGATATGCTTATATTAATAAAATCGTTTCACGATTTTATAATACTCCCGCACATAGAGCTGCGGGAAAGTTACATTTGAAAACAAACCGTCTGTTTGTGGGGAATTTTTCCTGTATCAGGTTCAAATCTTATGCCTGCCGACCTGTTACTGCCGGGTTTCGGAGAATTTTAGATACACCATGAAGAACCGCTTCAAGAAACGCTTTTTATACAGGCACCTTATGCCCTACGCCGGGTTTCTCTTTGTTAAGATCATCTCCGCCACCTACAGAATCAAAACTGTCAACACGGCGTGTGAAGAAAATATTCTTAAAAAAGGGCATGTTCCCCTGTATGCCGCATGGCATCAACGGTTTTTTCCCGGTTTTGTGATTTTTGCCAAACGCAAGCCGATTTCAATTATTATCAGCCAGAGCAAAGATGGGGATATGGCTTCCAGGGTTGCCGATCTGGCGGGATGGCGCACGGTGAGAGGGTCTTCATCACGGGGAGGGCAGAAGGCGATGTATGAAATCACCCGGTTGGCGCTTGAGGGTTACAAGGTCGGTCATATCGTTGACGGTCCAAGGGGTCCCCTTGGCGTGATAAAGCCCGGCCTGCTTAAAATAGCCCAGTATTCCGGGATGCCTATTGTCCCTGTCGCGCCTTCTGCTGAAAAAAAGTGGGTATTCAACAGCTGGGACAGATACCAGATTCCAAAGCCCTTTACCCGCCTTATCTTCAATTTTGGGAATGAAATATATGTTCCCGAAAATTTGAATGAATCCGATTTCGAGGAAAAACGAATCCTTGTTGAATGCTCTCTGAAACAATTGATCGACGAAACCGATCGGCTGTGGTCCGAACCGGAAAAAATCCGGCACCTGTTCGGCCAATAACCCGAACATGTCACGCTCAAAACGTCCTCTGGAACGTAAAATGCCCGGCCTATATGCAACAACCGTGAAGATGGGATGACAGATGCCTGATAAAGTGATCGCAATAGAGGAACTCGATGGACCTTTCCAGATGATATTTCAACGGATCATGCGAATGGTTCCGGACCGGGATAAAGATGATAAAAAGTTGCAGCGATTAATCGCGTTTCGCCTGAACGTGGACGGAGAAGACGCGACAAAAGTCTATTTGATCAAAAAAATCAGAGAGATTATTCAATGCGCCTACAGGGGCAGCCTGTATGATTATTTGAAAGACGACCTGAAACAGAAAGAATGCAAGATCGCGGACGGGCGCCCGGGTCCTCCGGAATTCGCCTGACCGTTCTTCAGCTGAATTCATTACCGTATGTGCCGTTATGAATGAAATCTTGGATTCTCTACAAGTTATTGAAAGGACCTTAAAATGAAATTTTATATCGCGGAAGGAAACATCGGAAGCGATGCCACAAAGGAACAGGCCGAAAAAGTGATTGCAGTGTTAAAAGCAAAGGGCTGGGATGTTGAATACGGCATCGAGAGCAACAAGGCAACGGACGTATCGGAATTCGGGCAGGAGGATAAAATTCTGGACAGATTTACCGATGATTTTATGACCTGCCTGTCCGTGCTCGGATTTTGATGGCTGAATCGTGAATACGCTTTTAAGAAAGTGACGCCAAAGGAATATTTATCGTGACTTTTGGTTCGGGTTGTGTCTTAATGAAATCACGCAAAATGCACTACAATGGAGACAACCCGAATCCCGAACTGCCCTCACATCATATCCCATCGATGTAATTTGTTTCGCGACGTCTTGGAACCATCACCTTTTTTTGAAAAAAGACTGTCACCACGGCAAATGGAATTGTGAGTTGTTTAACGCATTGTTCACCGGGAAAAGGATTCTCTCCGAATTCGGGAGATAAAGTGCCCCCGGCAGTACGACTGCAAGGTCAACCTGATACGTTTGACCTGCAAAATTTTTTATAACCAGAAGGAGATAAGAATGAACATCTACGTAGGCAATCTGTCGTATGAGGTAACCGAAGAGGATTTGAAAGAGGCTTTTGCGGCTTTTGGAGCAGTCGACACTGTCAAGATTATAAAAGACAACTACTCCGACAGATCAAAAGGATTCGGGTTCGTGGAGATGCCGTCTAAAGATGAAGCACAGTCGGCAATCGAAGGTTTGAATGGGAAGGATTTGAAAGGACGAAGCCTTAATATCAATGAGGCCCGCCCTCGTTCCGAAAGCAGCCGGGGCGGATCAAGGCCTGGAGGCGGAGGCGGCGGATCAAGGACTGGAGGCGGGCCAAGGCACGGCGGAGGAAGTCGTGGCGGAGGGAGTGGCGGAGGAAGTCGTGGCGGAGGAAGTGGCGGAGGAGGTCGTGGCGGGAGCCGCCGCTATTAGTCAGCCGCACCCGGATTTTTGAATCGGCGCCATGACCGGCGGCGGACAAAATAAATCCTAGCCGCTGTTTTGAAACCGGTCGCGGGCATCGTGAATCCGGAAAAGGGGGCGGGAACAACCACTTCTATATAGTTATAATTTTTTCAGGAAAGGAGAAAATATGAACAAAGGAGACTTGATCAACGAGGTTTCAAAGGTCGTCAAAACCAAAAAGGACGCCCAGGCGGCCGTGGACTGTGTTTTGTCAAGTATTATCCGGGAATTGGCGAAAGGAGACTCTGTGTCACTGGTCGGATTCGGCACGTTTAAGGTGACGGCGCGGAAAGCGCGGAAAGGGAGAAATCCCCAGACAGGAGCAGAGATAAATATCGCGGCGAGAAAGGTGCCGAAGTTCGTTGCAGGAAAGGCGTTGAAGGACGCCGTGAAATAATTATGCTTACAGACAGACCCCGCACAGGCAGAGCCGGCAACGGTTCTGCCTTTTTTATTCACCTTTGCCATAATGCCCTGCAGGCGGTGTATCGGCAGCTGGGCGGCACAGGGGCCGGTCAAGGTAGTGAAGTCGAGATACGGCTCCCGCTTTTGAAATTCGATCTCTCTCATCTATGAACGATGAAATACCCGGGCTATTCTTCCTGTAACTCACTCAAATCAGAATAAAAGTCGAGAGCCTCCGGATTTTTCAGGGCGTCCCTGTTGAGCACGGGCCGGTTGTGGATGACCTTGTTTACCGCCAACTCGACCTTTTTCATGTTCAGCGTGTAGGGAATGTCCGGAATGGCGACAATCTTGGCCGGAACATGCCGCGGAGACGCGTTGGTGCGTATCGTCGACGTTATCTTCTGTTTCAGGTCCCCGGTCAGGTTATGTCCTTCGGCCATCTTGACAAACAGGATGATGCGAACGTCCCCTTTCCAATCCTGCCCCACAACGATGCTGTCGTCTATCTCTTCCATCCGGTCCACCAGGCGATAGATTTCGGCGGTCCCGATCCGCACGCCGCCGGGGTTCAGCGTGGCATCCGACCGCCCGAATATGATCACGCCGCCGCGTTCGTTGATTTCAATGTAATCCCCGTGCCGCCAGACACCGGTATAAACATTGAAGTACGCTTCATGGTATTTTCCGCCGTCCGGATCATCCCAGAAATAGATGGGCATGGACGGAAAGGGCGAACGGCAAACCAGCTCGCCCTGCCGGTTGATTACAGGCTCACCATTTTCGTCAAAGGCCGCGACGTTCATTGCAAGCCCCCGGCACTGGAGTTCCCCGCCGTAAACGGATCCCATGGGGTTTCCAAGCACGAAGCAGCCGTTGAGGTCCGTCCCGCCGGAGATGGATGCCAGCTGGAGATCCGCTTTGACCTCACTGTAAATGTACGTGAACCCTTCCTTTGAAAGGGGCGACCCGGTGGAAAGCAGCGCCTTTAGGGGAGAAAGGTCATAAGACGCTCCGGGTTTCACGCCCGCATTCTGAAGTGCGGCGATGTATCCGGCACTGGTTCCGAAAATCGATACTTTTTCGTCCTGGGCCATCTTCCACAGCGCGCCCGGCTCGGGGTGAAAGGGGTTGCCGTCAAACAGCACGAGCGTCGCGCCCACGGCCAGGGAACTGACCAGCCAGTTCCACATCATCCATCCGCAGGTGGTAAAGTAAAAGATGGTGTCGGACGGTTTCAGGTCTGTGTGGAGAACGAGTTCCTTGAGATGGTGAATGAGTATCCCGCCGGCACTCTGGACCATGCATTTCGGAAGGCCGGTCGTGCCGGAGGAGTACATGATGTAGAGAGGATGATCAAAGGGGAGCTGCTCGAATTCAATGGAGGCGGCGGATTCCGATGCCTTGAAATCTTCGTAGAGCACGGCCTTCGGCACACCGCCGATATCCGGCGATTCCCCGGTGTACGGAACCACGACCACCTTTTCAATGGAAGGAAGTTCTTTCATGATATTCGATATGCGTTCGAGGCTGTCGATTTTGTTTCCCTTGAAAAAGTAGCCGTCCGCCGTGAACAGGACTTTGGGTTTGATCTGCCCGAACCGGTCCAGAACGCCTTTTATGCCGAAATCGGGCGAACAGGAAGACCAGGTCGCTCCGATGCTGGCGGCGGCCAGCATGGCGACGACCGTTTCAGGCATGTTCGGCATGAATCCCACCACCCGGTCGCCAACGCGAACACCTGCGGCGTTTAACGATTTGGCTGTTCGGGCGACTTCAACAAAGAGTTCCGCGTATGTCAGCCGATACCTGACCCGGTCCTCTCCCCTGAAGATGAGAGCCGGCCGGTCATCCCGGCATTGCAGAAGGTTTTCGGCAAAATTGAGCCGTGCCCCTGAAAACCACCGTGCACCGGGCATTTTACCTGCATCGTCCACGATCTGATCGTACGGGGTTGACGCTTTAATTCCGACAAACGCCCACACCGCGGCCCAGAAATCGGGGATGTTCTCTATGGACCAGTGGTAGAGAGGGATGTATTCCGTGAAATTCCGGTCGTGCCGTTCATTGATGAATTTCATGAACCGGTACATGTTCGTGTTTTGAATTCTTTCCTTTGACGGGGTCCATAATGGTGTGGTCATGTGGCATTTCCTAATATAAATTCGATGTTAAAAATTTACAGGCATTTCCCCGAATCCGAACAATTCGTCAAGCCTAACGTCCCTTTACCGCAATCCGTGAAAATTAGTCAATAAAATGGCTTGAAAATCTGCAAGACATTCCCGTATAAACCCATTCATTGTATCTGAAGATTATGGGTATCTTTCATGCTTTAGCGGCAAAAGGAGAAATGATATGCGCATCGTCGACCTTCGATCCGACACCGTCACCAAGCCCACCCCGGCCATGCGAAAGGCAATGGCCGAGGCCGATGTCGGGGACGACGTTTTCGGTGAAGACCCGACCGTAAACCTTCTGGAGGAAATCGCCGCGAAACGGCTGGGAAAAGAAGCGGGGCTGTTCGTGGCCAGCGGCACCATGGCAAATCTGGTCAGCCAGTTGACGCATTGCGGCCGGGGTGACGAAGTTATTCTCGGCGATCAGTCCCATTCTTTTTTCGCAGAGCAGGGCGGCTCGGCCGCCATGGGAGGCATTCATCCCCGAACGGTGCCCAATCAGCCGGACGGCAAACTGGCCATCCATGACATTGAAAACGCCATCCGGTCGGACAACATCCACTTTCCCAGGACCCGGTTGATCATCCTCGAAAACACTCACAATCGCTGCTGCGGCAGTCCGCTCGACGCGGATTACATGCGGTCTGTGGGGGAGATAGCGCGCAACTACGGGCTGAAAATACACGTTGACGGTGCCAGGCTCTTCAACGCCGCTATCGCACTTGGCGTGGACGCAAGGGAGCTGATCGTTGAGGCGGATTCCGTGAGCATCTGTCTCAGCAAGGGACTGGCGGCGCCGGTGGGGTCCGTGGTATGCGGCTCCGCTGATTTCATCGCTGAAGCCCGGAGGGCTCGAAAGGTCCTTGGCGGCGGTATGCGGCAGGCCGGCGTCCTTGCCGCGGCCGGGATCGTTGCGCTGAAGGAGATGGTCGACCGCCTGGCTGACGATCACGCCAATGCAAAACAGCTGGCCGAGGGATTGGCCGGTATGGAAGGCCTGTCAATCGATCCGGATGCCGTCCATTCCAACATCGTATTTTTTGAAACCGCGGGCGACGGCATGACGGCAAAAACATTGTCCGAGAAGCTCCATTCCAAAGGCGTTTGGATACTGCCTGCGTCGAAAACCCGGCTGAGGGCCGTCACCAATTATCACGTAACTTCCGGCGATATCGGCCATGTCTTGAGTGTTTTCCGGAAGATTTTTTCATCTTGACAGGGAATTACCGGGTAAGAATCGACAGCAGGCATATCACGCCGGTGCATAACCGCCGGCCTTCACGCTTCAAAGAGGGCTTTGTGCGGCGCAAGGTCGAATTCGGCCTGTTTCCGGTCCGTAATGTCCCGCCCCAATGCGATCACGCATTGCTCTTCCCCGTGATCGACCAAGTCGGCGGACCAGCGCAAAAATCGGATTTCTCCGGACTTCAAACGAAACCGGGATTCCATATCCCTGACAAAACCCTCTTGGGCAAGCCTCCGAATAAATTCGGAACGCGTGTCGTTGTCGGGCCAGATTCCCAGTTCAAGAGAGGTCCGGCCGACAACCTCATTCCGGCTGTATCCCGAAGCTTTTAAAAAGGCCTCATTCACTTCAAGAAAGATACCGTCTTCTACCCTGCTGATGACAACCGGGTCCGGAATGGAACGGAAGGCTTTCTCGAATCTATCCTCAACTTTCCTCAAGGCTTCCTTTGCCAGCTGCTGTCCGGTGTTATCCATAAAGTACCCTAGGGTCGCTCGTTTGTCCCTGTAAACAATCGAGACCACCGTTTCGATGATCCACCGGGTGTCGCCATCCCGGGTCAGAACCCGATAGGTATAAGGAGACGGGGGGGTTTCTTCCTTCAATATTTTAACGGAGTTTTCTCTCACCCTGTCCCAGTCTTCAGGCAGAACAAGTCTGGAAGGATGCATGTTCATCAATTCATCTTCGGTGTAACCCACGATTTTCTGCATTTCCGGATTTACAAAGACAAACGTTCCACCCTGAACGATGTAAATACCGATCGGTGAGTGAAGAAACAGCTTTGTTAGTAACGCTTCATCTGAATCAGGGGTCTGTGTGCCTTTGCATTCGTCGTTTGATTCTCTTTTAACATTATTATCGTCTGTCATCTATCTCATTTCCTTTCACCCGCGGTAAGCTCTCCGGCACATTCGAGTCGCCGTTCTGTTATTTTTGAATTCTCCGATGTTGTCGAAAAGAACTTCGCGCGAGTAAAAAACTATAGGCAATGTCCCCGGAAGTGTCAATGAAGAATTCGAATAGATAACGGCAAGGAGTGGATGCTTGAAATTATTTGGTATTCGTGTTACTTATGCGTCCGGGCTTTTGTTTTTTCACACACCGGTATGATGACCTTTACATGGGCTGGGGAAATGGGTACAAATCTGTTCTTCGTATCATTATCCGGCGATTTGATGAGAAAGAAAACATTAATTTGAAAAATACACTGGCAGCCATATTCAATTTCCGGGAAGGGGAAGGTCGTCCGCTGGTGTTTTTACTCATCCACTCCTTTCTCATGGGACTCACCATCATTTTTTACGACACTGCCGCCAGCGCCCTCTTTCTGAGTCAATTTAACGCCGATGATTTACCATATGTTTATATCTGTACGGCGATCGTTCTGCCAGTTGTTGGAATCATTCACAAAAACATCGAAGATAAAATTTCCGTTGAAAAGCTTTTCACCGGAACCTTACTCTTTGTGATGCTGTCCATCTTTCTGCTACGAGGCCTGTTGGGAATAACTGATACCAAATGGCCGGTTGTGGCTGTCTTCCTGTGGCTGGAGGTTGTGACTGTTCTTGTCAGCCTGGAATTCTGGGGATTGGCCGCGCAGATCTTCGATGTGAGGCAGGGCAAAAGGCTTTTCAGTCTCATCGGTGCCGGAGAGGTTGCCGCAATAATACTTGCCGGTTTTTCTGCAGGCTGGATTGTGCTTCTTGTGGGGACCAAAAACCTCTTGTTCTGTTCCGCCCTTTCAACGGGGGCGTCGGTGTTTGTTTTACGTCTTATCATCCGCTCGTTCCCGGAGCACCTCAAAAAAGAGGATGAAGAAGCAGAGGAGTTCGCGGGTGCCGCCGAAAGCACCAGAGAACTTTTCAAAACAAAGTACATAAAGCTTATCTTTCTCCTTTCGGCCATATCGGTTGTCGGATATTTCTTTATCGACTTCGCCTTTTACGACCAGATCGATTTACGCTACAAAGACAGCCAAAAGCTCGCGCAGTTCTTCGGCGCCTTCTTTGCAATAAGCGGGATTGTCAATCTGATCAGCAGGAGTTTCCTCTCCGGCCGCCTCATTAACCGCTACGGCCTGTCCTTCGGGCTGCTCGCCCTGCCCGTGATGCTGTTGTTCGGATCGGGTGCGGTGACCATCAGCGGTTTGTTGTTCGCCGGTACAGCCATGATTTTCTGGCTGGTGGTCATGGTCAAACTGTTTGATGCCGTGGTTCGGCCCACCACCGAAGAACCATCGATTCTGATTCTTTACCAGCCGCTCCCCGGAAAACGACGCCTCGGTGTCCAAATCTGTGTGGGCGGCATTATAGAACCTATCGGCATGGGTGTTGCAGGCGTATTGCTGCTTGTTCTGACAAACATATTTACTTTTACGACGGTACACGCCGTCGGTTTCTTGATTTTCATTTTGATCCTCTGGATCACTGTCGCCATAATTCTGCGTAAGGAGTACACTGCCGTCCTAATGAAAGCCCTTACAAATCGGTCCTTGGGCGGCGCAACCTTGTCCCTGAACGACGCTTCCAGCGTCGCGATACTGGAAAAAGGTTTAAAGAGCCCGCTTGCAGGTGAAGTCCTGTACTGTCTGAACATGCTGGAGGAGATAGAGCATGACACCTTGAGTAAGTTCCTCATGGATCTGATCCATCATGATGATATCGTGGTTCGAAAAGAGGTGTTGCGCCGTATCGCCCGCCTGAAGATAATTGACGCTCTTAATATTGTGGCTGAAAGAATTCGAGACGAGGAAGCTCCGGACGTAAAAGGTTTTGCGCTGACAACGCTTTGCTCCCTAGGCGAAACAGATGTCATCGATATGGTACTGCCCTACCTGGACCATCATGATCCGGATATTCGAAAGGGCGCCATGGTGGGACTGCTGCGCAGCGGCGGAATTGAAGGCGTGCTCGCCGGCGGAGAATCTCTCATGGCGCTTATCGGATCCGGCGCCGCCGCTCAACGGCGCCTCGCGGGCGAAGTGTTGGGTGAAATCGGAATCCGGCGCTTTTACAGGCCGTTGATCCGATTGCTGAGTGACGATGATGCAGGGGTGAGGCAGGCGGCCCTGATTGCGGCCGGCAGGGTGTGTAATCCCCGGCTCTGGCCTCTGGTCATCGAAAATCTTTCTGTGCCGGAGGTTCGTGAAGCCGCTTTTTCCGCCCTTGTTCGGGGGGCGGAAAGCGTGGTGAACGACCTTGAAAAAAGTTTTTTGAGAGAGGACCAAAACCGTAACGTCCGTATGAAATTAATCCAGATTGCGGGCAGGATTCGGAGTCCCGAGTCCGTTGAATTTCTTCTGAAAAATATCAACTTTCCAGATCTGCATATCCGTCACCGGGTGCTGCGATCACTTTCTGTTTGCGGTTTTCATGCGGAAGATGATCGAAAATCCTTCATCAAAACGCAGATCTTCGATGAAATCAAAAACGCGGCCTGGACCCTGGCGGCCATGTTGGACCTCGGAGAAGACGCCGAATACGCCGTCCTGTATCGCGCGCTCCAGAATGAAATCGACCGTTGCATTGCCCGTATTGCCCTGCTCCTGTCTTTCATATATCCGTCGGCTTCTATTCTCAAAGCCATGGCAAATCTCATTTCAAATACTCCCGGGAAAAGAGCTTATGCGACGGAGGCTTTTGACAATCTTTTGTCACAGGACCTGAAAGACACGTTTCTGCCGCTGATCGACAACATCAATAACGATCAGAAACTGCGACACCTCCGGAGAATATCTCCGCAGGAGCGGCTCGGAAAACACGAAAGGCTGTCTGCAATGATCACTCGCCCGCTTCACTTCTCTTCCGACTGGTCGAAAACGTGTTCTCTTTACATCCTGGGGAAGGCGGGGCTGGAAAAATATGCGTATGCGGCCAGAAAGGCCCTTAAATCGTCGGACGAGACCATGAGGGAAACGGCCGTCTGGGCGCTTGCGCGCATCAGCCCCGATGACATCGCTGATCATATAAAAGATCTCGTCCATGATCCCTCTGAAAAGGTCTCAAAAATATCGCGCCACCTTATGGAATTTGCCGGTTTACAGAAAGGAAGTCATTAAATGCTGCTTACAATTGAAAAGGTCATCATTTTGAAATCGGTGAGCATTTTTTCAGAAACGCCCGAGGACATCCTCGCAGACATCGCCTCGACCATCGAAGAGTTGACCCTGCAACCGGGGGATGCGGTATTTGAAAAGGGAGATCCCGGGCAGGAAATGTACATTATCGTAAGCGGCGAAATGAGAGTTCATGACGGAGACAAGACAATCGCTTCCCTCAGAACCCGCGACGTATTCGGTGAACTGGCAGCGCTGGATCCCGAACCCAGGATGGCCACTGTCACCGCAGAGAAGGAAACCCACCTGTTCAAGCTCAGACATGACGTGATCTTCGAACTCATGACCGAACACGTCGACGTGGCAAAGGGCATCATCCGGGTGCTTTGCCAGAGACTGCGCTGCAAGGTTTGACTTTGAGAACCAAAATTGAAATGACTGTATTATCTACAAAACGCCTGGGGTTCACCGAAATATTTCGGAATGACCGCCGAGGCAAAATGAATCTCCGGAGAATAGTATTGGGTCGTGATACCCGACGCCCTGAACTTCTCTTGAATATGTTCAACGGTTATCCTGCTGAAATCGATCTTTTTCGACACAACGGTAAACGTGTATTCATCAAAGGGGAAACACCCGACATGCGCCCTGTGGACCGTTGAAAACAAAAACCTTTCCTTAATTCGTTTCCGTTCTTTTCGGGCGAAGGCATCCGTGAAATAGCCCGTCTGGAAGCAGGCGATCCCGTCATCGTCCAGCGCCTCCCCGACCAGTCTGTAAAAAGAGTCCGCCCACAGCGCCTTTGACGGCCCGTACGCATCCGTGCTGTCGCTGATGATCAGGTCGAACCGGCGCTGATATCGGCGGATCACGTCAACGGCATCTTCGGTGATCAGGGTGACCCTGGGATCATCAAAGGCCCCCATGGATACGGAGAGCAGATGGGTTTTCGAGACCTCGATGACCGCCTCATCGATGTCCACCAGCAATATTTCCTCGACCGGGTGTTTGGTGATTTCCCGGAGCGCTCCCCCGTCTCCGCCCCCGATGATAAAAACGCGCCGGGGATCATCATGGTAAAAAGCAGCCGGGTGGACGAGCATCTCGTGATAGACACATCCATGTTGCGTGGAAAGCTGTACCACTCCGTCCAGGGCCAGGATACAGCCGTACCCTTCGGCCTCGAATATCTCTATCTCCTGGTACGCGCTGCGCCCCGAATATATCTCCCTTTCCGGCAACACCCCCCACGCCGGAGATGCGGGTATACCCAGTTTCTCCGTTTCTTCAAAGAACCAGTGTTTGCCTTGAAAAAATTTTCTGCTCATTGTTGAGACAGCTTTTAATGTTTGAAGCTGCGCTGCCCGGTGTACACCATTGTCGCACCGGATTCATTGCACGCTTCGATGGACTGATAGTCGTTTCCCGACCCGCCCGGTTGAATCACGGACTTAATACCTTCTTTCAGCCCCACATCGACGCCGTCTCTGAAAGGAAAGAATGCGTCGCTCACCATGGCGGCGCCGATCAGCCCTCCTTTTTCGCCGGCAACCCGACTGTCAAACTCCGCTTTCCTGTCTTCGTCCTTCAATTCGTTGTAGGGGATGCCGAGTTCTTCAAAACAGTATCGATCCGCAAGCTTACGGTAGGCCTTGTCCCGGGCAATTTCCGCAACGCCGACCCGGTCCTGCTCACCGGTCCCGATGCCGACGGTCACCTCGTCTTTGACGTAAATCACGGAATTTGATGTAATCCCCGATTCCACAAGCCAGCCGAACAGCAGGTCGTTATATTCCTGCTCCGTGGGCTCACGGTCGACGCGGTAAGTTTTTCCTTTGTATTCGCATTCCGCGATCTTGAGGTCCGCCTTGTTTCGGGCCGTGGGTGCAAAGGACCATTGCACGATCTGGCCGCCGTCGATCAGGCTCTTGAATTCCACGCATCGCTGGCCCACAAAATTCTGCAGCCGATCAATATTGTTGATACGGACGACCCGGAGATTCGGCTTCTTTGCAAAAATGTCCATTACCCCTTCTTCAAAATCGGGTGCCACCACAACTTCCGCGTATTGCTCGTAAATCGCCTCCGCCGTTGCCATGTCAACCGCACGGTTGGCAGTGATGCAGCCGCCAAACGCCGCCACCCTGTCCGCCATGTTTGCCCTGTTGTATGCATCCACCAGCGAATCAGACCGGGCGACCCCGCAGGGGTTGTTGTGCTTAACAATCACCACCGTGGGTTTATCCACAAAATATCTCAGTATATTCAATGAGTTGTCCGCGTCTGTCAGATTGGTCTTGCCGGGGTGTTTGCCGGACTGCAACAGTTCGATGTCCGACGCCAGATACTGGCCCGGCCGGATGGTTTCCGTTTTCGCCAAAACCAGGTTTCCGTTGACCAGCTTGTACAACGCTGCCTCCTGGCCCGGGTTTTCACCGTATCTCAATCCTTTTTGGACGTTGTCGATGGTCCAGGCAACTTTTTCATAAAAAAGGGTCTGTCTTTTATCCTGATCCACAAAGCTGATTTCCATCTCGGGTGGGAAGTGGTCATCCATTATGGTTCGATACATTTGCTTCAGGTCTTGAGTCATTTTCTTCTCCTTTTTTTCGGTGGTCCATATGTCAATCTCTCAGTCGCTCGCGCATACAGAGCGCACAGAGACAACTCTGATTCTTTTATTGTAAAAACGCTCATTCCCCGTAAGGAAACTTTAAAGAGAACCACGAAAACACGAAAGATGAAAAACACGAAAGAATGTTATTAATTTCGTGTTTTCGAATCTTCGTGCTTTCGTGATAAATCGGTTTTGATTCCAGCTTTTCCATGTCGGTTTTGAAGATAATGAAATGCTGAAGCTAAAATGTGTAGCATCCCTTCACGTCTTCAACGGCACTGGCGCCCAGATAATCGCCAATGGCACGGTCATAATCGGCGGTGTATGCAAACGCCTTTTGGGCCAGTCGAAAACGGAGTCCCAGGGATATGGACCCGTTGTTTTTTCTCATTTCAGACACGATCGCACCATAATCTGAAGGATCAACCACTGAAGCGACCCGTATATAATTTTTCGCGGATGCTCTTATCATGCAGGGCCCCCCGATATCGATATTGCCCCGGGCATCTTCGACGGTGACGCCCGGTTTTGCGATGGTCTGCTTGAAAGGATACAGATTGCCGATGACCATATCGATAGGAACGGAACCGGTCCGTTTGAGGTCGTCATTGTGGGCGTCGTTGTACGTCTCCGTAAGAAGACCGAGGTATATTTTAAAATCCAGCGTCTTAACGAGACCTCCCTGGGTTTCGGGTTGACCCGTATAATCCGAAACCTGGGTCAGGCAGGAGTCGGCCGCATTCCCGAGTATCTCTTTTATCTTTCCGAAGGTGCCCCCTGTTGAAAAAAACTTTATTTCAGGATTTATCTCGAGCAACTCGGGGATGAAGGCCTCAAGACCCGCTTTGTCAAAAACACTTGCCAGAACATGCTTCACCTTGACCTGATCATCGATCTTCTCGACCACATTCATACTCATAGCGTCTACCTCTCTCCTTCATATTCTTGAACAAACCGTTTAAAGAACTGCTCCATGAATTCATGTCGCTCTTCGGCCATTCTTCTGCCTTCTTTTGTCAATATCCGGTCCCGGATTTTGCTCAGTTTTACCGTGAATTCCCTGAAGCCCGTGTCTTCTTTTGAATACGGCTTTGTTTTTTCGACGTCGACTTCGGAATTGTGGAGCCGGGCACCCACTTCACCGGCAAAGAGATACGCCCTTGCAACACCGACGGCCCCGATGGCGTCCAGCTTGTCGGCATCAAACAGCACCTTTGCCTCCGGCGTCTCCGGCGGATGGCCGCCCCGGAATCGATGGGACCGGACACAGTGGATTATATTTTGTTTTTGATCTTCCGAAAGGGGAAGATTGCTCACGATGGGCCGCGCCATCTGAGCGCCTTTTTCGGCGTGGCATACCGCCCCGTTTGTCGCATCCTGATAGCACCTGCCGATATCGTGCAGGTAGGCTGCCACGCCAAGGACACCCATGTCCGCACCCTCAACCGCACCGATCCGCTCACACAGTCTGTACACCCGGAGCGTGTGGTCCCAGTCGTGACTTTCTCGGGACGTGTCAAACATCCTTTTGGCAATGTTTCTGACATCTCCCAAAAAAGACACGCCGCCGCCCGGAGTGCCGGTATCGGTTTTCTCACCCTTTCCTCTCATGCTGCCTAACCCGACTTTTGCATGAAAACTGACGAAAGCTTTTTATAAATTGAGGGGTCCCGCCCGTGATTTTTTTTCCCGAGGCGCCCAAATTTTATCATCTCGGCGCCATCGAACTCACCCCGAACGCTTTCCCGTCATTTGCTCGATTTCAACCTGTATCACCACCGTGTTTTTTATCCGGGTTTCCGGGTAGGAAGATGGCCGGTCCCCGTATTGCTCCATGATCACGTCCAGAGCGCGGCACTTCGATTCAAAATCTTCAACAAATGACGCTTTCCCGAATCCGATAACACTGTTGAATTTCATTCCCGAGTCACAGGCTTTATCCGCTTTTACGATTTCATAGTCAATATCGAATTCAAAGCAGACCCTGCTGTTCTTTTTTAACATGTCAATTTTTTTACCTTCGGGAGCGGAATGAAAATAGAGCGTGCGGTTCCTGTATCCAAAGCAGAGGGGGACAACATACGGTCGGTTTTGATCCGCGAGGGCCAAACGGCAGACGGACGACCTGCGGATGATGGATTCAATTTCAGTGAGGTCTGTGATTTCCTTGTCTTTTCGTCTCATGGCGGAATCTTCTCATGGTGACAGGTCATTCAAATCGGTGGAAAACACCCTTGCAACAGATGAATCTTGAGTGCCCAGCAAAGCACATCCTGACATATTTTTAAAGTCAGAAAAGGACCTCTTTGAAAACAGAACTCAATACCCCCTGACTTTCGTGCGCATACTTTTGCGGAAATGAGCGGTTATTTTTCTAAAATTTTTGCACGAGTCGGAGGTTTCCATTCATTAATTTTCATGCAGGATTACAAGGTTTAATCATTGACAAACCAACACGCTGAAATGTATGTGCTGTCAGGCTTTTCTGATTCGCTTCATACTTTTGTTTGCCATGGAAGCCGGACATCCGCAACCTGGGCAGGAATGAATAACCAGACCCCACATCCACACCGCAATTCGCACCGCTGGGTGGTCTTTTCCGTCATCTGCATGGTGTACTTCCTCGTCTATTTCCACCGGGTGTCCACTTCGGTGATCGTCTCGGATCTTTTAGAAGCCTTCCGAACCAACGCCACCGCGCTGGGCTTCATGTCGTCCATGTACTTCTATATTTATGCACTTGAACAGCCCCTTGTGGGATACCTGTCGGATCGGATCGGCCCAAGGCGGGTGGTCGCCTACTGGTCCTTAGCGGCCGCAGCCGGGTGTTTTCTTTTCGGCATTGCACCGAACATCGGCTGGGCCTCGGTGGGGCGTGCACTTATCGGGTTTGGCGTGGGGGGTGTATACGTGCCGGCGATCAAGGCCATCTCCCTCTGGTTCGAAGAGAAAGAATTTTCCACCATGGTCGGCCTCCTCATGTCCATGGGAAACGTCGGCGCCGTGATTGCCACCACACCGCTGGCCTGGGCAACCGTTTACTGGGGATGGCGATCCACATTCTTTCTGATCGGCGGAATCACACTTGGGCTGGCATTCGTTACCTTGATGTTCACCCGGGATTATCCACATCCGCCCAAACCGGTTCAGGAAGATCCCGATGCTGCAACCGGAAGCAATCCGGGCACAGGAGCAAAGGCGCTCCAGGTGCTGTCATCCGTGCAGTTCTGGATCGTTTCGATTGTTTTTTTCGGAATTTACGGGACCCTGATAACGCTACAGGGTCTCTGGGCAACACCGTTTTTGATGACGGCTTTGGGAATTGAACACATTCTTGCCAGCAAGCTCAACATGCTCATCCCCGTGGGCGTCATCCTCGGCGCACCCCTTTTCGGCTGGCTGCCCGATCGGTTCCTGCTCCACAAGGGGAACACCCTGATCGCGATTTTGACCGTCTACACCCTGTCATGGGTGGGGATCATTTTCTTCTTCCGCCCGCTGGGGATCGACGGTCTCTCCCTGATGCTGCTGTTGATGGGCATTACCGCGGGCGGCTTTATCAGCGTGCTGTGGGGAATCGTCCGGGAAACCACGCCTCCGGAAATTATGGGCCTCAAGTCCGGCATGCTGAACCCGGCGCCCTTTTTCGGTGTTGCCGTTTTACAGGTTCTGACCGGCGCAATCCTGGATCGGGCCGGACGGGCCGGTGACCTTTACCCGTTGTCGGGATTCAGGAACGCTTTCCTGGCCTGTCTCTTCATTATCATCTTATGCCTTGCGATGTCGTTTTATTTCCGAGGTCCCAAAGACCCTGCTTCCTCATGAAATTGCCGCGTTATTCACACATGAACCATCGCCGATAATTGAGCTGTTTCAGTTAAAATATTAATTCGTTACGCCCGTTCCTCTTGGCCCCCTATCTCAGACTAATCACCGGTTTTTGAGGCGAATGATATTTTTATCTGATGGCAAATATCTGCAGGTTATTTCAAATTGATTTGTGCGCGTTCTGCACGAACGTTATGACCCCTGTAATTTGTTCCTTTTGCAGATGTTATCATACAGTAACAGAATATTTAAGCGGATAGGCAAGCTATGCCAGAAATAACCAGGAAGTCAGTCCGTTGCATGAAAGGCGTGATTGACAATCTGGCTCGCCTTTGGTAGTTTGTCACCGTAAATTCGATGTTTTCATACGTTACGGTATGCTTGAATTCCATATATAATCGGGGATTTCCGAATCGCAAAGAAAATTATACTGATCTACAGGTGCTGCAGCTGGTTTTTATTATTTCATGAGGTTAACAATTGGTGAAGAAACAACGTCAAGTTAAGGTCCGGCGCTGGAAGCCGGAAGATATTCCCAAAATAGTCGAGATACAAAGAGCGGCGTATCCCAACTTTGCGCACAGTGACTTGTGCGACGAACGCAGCTACCTTTTTCAGATAGAGGCTTTCCCGGACGGACAGATACTTGCCGAGAGTGGCGGCAAAATCGTGGGTTACGCGACCTCCTTGATCGTCCAGCTTTCTGATGAATCGCCCTGGTATTCCTATGAGGAGATTACAGGGGCAGGCACCTTCAGCACCCACGCCCCCGGCGGGGACACACTGTATGGGGCTGACATAGCCGTACATCCGGACTATCGCGGACATGGCATCGCGGGCAAGCTCTACCAGGGCCGTAAGCGGATCATGACCCGGTACAACCTAAGGCGCATGGTTGCGGGCGGACGTATACCGGGATACAAAAACCATGCGGGCAAGATGTCGCCCGAAGAATATATAGAGAAGGTTAAATCCGGTGAGCTGAAAGACATGGCGCTGAATGCTCATCTCAAGGCCGGTTACGAGGTCAAGGGTGTTCACCTGGATTACCTGATTGACGAAGCCAGCCTGAACTATGCGACCTTAATCGAAATGCCAAATCCCAGCTTCAGGCCCACACGGCGAAAGATCGCGGCTTCCGCCATCAAGCGTCCTGGGCGCAGGGTAAGAGTCTGCGCTGCCCAGTACTTGATGCGCAGGATCAGCACCTTGGACGAGTTCGAGAAGCAGGTCGATTTCTTTGTTTCTACTGCGGAGGAGTACCACTGCCATTTCCTGCTGTTCCCGGAACTCTTCACCGCGCAGTTGTTCAGCCTGATGGCTCCGGATCTGGAGACGCATGAGGCGGTGATGAAGCTGTCCGAGTATACGGAGCGTTACGTGGAAATGTTCCGTGAGATGGCCCGGAGGAGCGGCATTTTCATCATCGGTGGTTCCCATCCTGTACCCAGCGAGGACGGGCTGGTCAACGCGGCGCACCTGTTCACGCCGGGCGGTGACGTTTACACCCAGGAAAAACTTCACATCACCCCGGGAGAAAGGAAGCACTGGGGCATCAGGCCCGGCAAAGGTTTAAAAATATTTGATACCGGACTTGCACGCATCGGCATTCAGATATGTTACGACGTAGAGTTCCCGGAGCCTTCAAGGCTGCTCACGCTGGCCGGTATGGAACTCATGTTTGTGCCTTTCAGTACCGACGAGCGTAAATCCTACATGCGCGTGCGTTACAGCGCACAGGCCCGTGCCGTGGAGAACATGATATATGTCGTGCTCGCCGGCAACGTGGGAAATCTACCCCAAGTGAGAAGCTTTCTTATCAATTATGGCAGGGCCGCGGTACTCACGCCCAGCGATTTCGCATTTCCGATGAACGCCATACAGGCCGAAGCCGAGTCAGATACAGAGACGGTGGTCATAACGGACCTCAACCTGGATGATTTGGCCATGCATCGGGGGCTCGGTTCGGTTACGCACCTTCGCGATCGCAGGCCAGACCTCTACGAAATCACCCCTAAGATGCCCATCGAGATCGTTCGCATATCCAGATAAAATCGTCTGTGAAAAATACCTGTGCAACATTCCAAGCAGTACATAACCAAATAAGATATTTTTGATATCTTGGCACTGTACGACTTTGATATATGCAATCAGGGCCAAGCTCGGATCCCTCAGACCTATCACCGGTTTTTGAGGCAGCTGATACTTTCCCTTTCAGGTTGGGTATCTCAGGTCTTAAAAGCAATCGTTGGGCGGGTTTAGGGAAACTGGTCAACAGCACCAAACGATTCAATTTTTGGAATATGATATCACAACTGTCAGAATCGACTCGGAGGACAGAATAAATAGCAGAAATCGCCACGCCTATCTTTTGGTGATATCGTATTACGTTATCTTAAAAAAATACAGTCAATTGATACTTGGTCGTCATTGCAGATATCTCAGATTTGTAGCTGAATCTCGAAACCCCAGATATTGTGGTGTCGCTGATGCTTATGTTTGGTATGGTTGACCTTTAAAAGATGGCCGGAATTTATGAATAGGATAATTAAACATGAGCTTCGTCTTTGGCATCTTCCAGAACCTTCCGAATCATACTGGCCATTTCAGATTTGACCACCGGTTTCATTAGAAATCCTTTAATTCCAATCGATTTGGCTGAATCTTCATTGAGTTTTTCACTGAAACCTGTGCAAACGGTATCGGGATATGGTTTACGACAATACGTTAACCGAGGTGTTCGAGATGAAAAATTATCCTTTGGCCCCAGGCTGGAAATTGTTGGCCCGACCAAAAGGGGTGCATAAAAACAGTGTAGTCATGGTGTTCATCCCCAATAGTGCTCATCTCCCGTAGAACCCTGGTTGTACCATCATCTGTAGTTCTCCATCCCCAGCACTATTGGGCCTCTTATTAACTGCTCAAATGGTTGGTGGTTCTGTTGATCCAGACCTTTATTAAAGGGAACCTAATACTAATCTTGCTTCCCTTTTCATGGCTGACAGATGCAGATGAGACCATGACGGTATCTCTTTTAAGTCAACTGAAGATCCAGATTCGTCATTTCTTTTGTTAAACCATAGTCATAGGCCGGATATTCAAAGATTGGGATCCTGGGTTCTGTTTCACTTAAGGAATATCCATAAATTGATTCATACTCGCTCACATCTTCGCCCATATTGTCAAGCTGTTGGAGATAATCATGGAGACTTTTAGATTCAATGATGGTGATTTTTCCTATCTTTTCTATCATTGGGCTATGCTCCCTTGTGGCATCATGATCAAATTCAAGGATTCTTCTGCCGTCATTGGTAATGCCGATGGTCCTGAAGGTAAGACTCTTGCCGACCCCCGGAAGATTGAGGACATTCCTGTCAGAGGATAGGAACGGGATGTCAGCATCTGTTCTCAACCGGTCGATGTTATTAACTATATTTTCTGCATTTAAAGACAGTTGTCTTAGGTCCGGAAAAAATGTATCTGGCAGAAGTCCGATACTCTTTTCTTCCATGCCTTCCTGAACCAACCGTGCATTGGGTGAAAAAAGATGGCTATTTTCCATATATCCTTTAACGGTAAATGAATAATAGGGAAGAATCCCGATATCGTTGAGTACTTTTCGGAGTTTAGCCGTATGCCCCCTTCTTGACGCAGCCGATGTGAAAACCAGCTGGTTGGTTACAATCCATCCGGCTTTATTCAGCTGATCTACACAGAATCTTGTTTCAGGAGTTATCTCCATTGGAGATTCAAAATGGGTCTGGAAAACAAATTGCTGAATGCCTATTTTTGAAGCTTTTTCTTTGAACTCGGCAAATATGTTTACAAGACCAGCCTGAATTCTCATGGGAAGATAAACCAGGAGCCTGGTGCCCAGTCTTACCCTTAAGATCTCTGCGTATTTTTCTCCATCTTTTCTTTTCCTATTGGCCCTGCGTTTTCTTCTGGCCATATTATAAATGCTTTGAAAAATTTTTCGAAGGGTTTTATTGGTGCTCATCAGAGAATCACCGCCAGTGATGAGAATGTCCCTTAACTGGGAGTCATTTTCAAAATAGCTGATAGAGGCTTCCAATCGTTCGCCAAATGATTTCTTGACTTGTAATTTTTCAAGGTCAAAATTCAAATCACCTTGTTGAAAGCCATACATTCTCTGGCAGATTGAACACAGTCCGCCACAGGCACGGCCCATGCTTTTTGGAATTAATATGGCGACGTTGGGATATCGTCTGTGGATACAGGTATCTGGAATGATCCAGCCTGCAACATTGGGTTTTCCGGGCTCCACAATATCTTCTTTTTCCCAGGCATGAATAGTGCCGAATTCATTGATCAGTTCCTTTGAATAGATCATATATTGCCTGATGGCAAGATCCGCACCCAAGGAAACAGGAGAGGCATGGGTGTCAATAAGCGACAGGTAATAGGGGTTGACAAAGAAGGGAATTCCAACTTTTTGAGCTTGTTTCAGGTTGCCCATCGTTTCCTTGTCAAGGGAGAACTCAAGCATTTCATTTAGGTTTTCAGGGGTTCTGACTGCAAATTTGAGATGAAATTGATGATCGTTCCACCATTTTTTGGCAAGGGCCATTTTTTCCTTCTGTGACATCCCTTTTTTAAATCTAAACCGTTTGCTTTTTGTTCTTTTTTCATCAATTGTTTTAATGATGATTTTCAGTATCCGAAGTTTATTTTTTTCCCGCTGCCGGATGATATCCGGATCAAGACCTGAAGAATATCTGTCCATCCATGATGAAATCTTCAATTTATTTGGTGCAGGATCTATATGCCCTGAAAACTGTCTGAACAGGTGAATCATGTCATAAAAAAAAGCAGGGGTGGCTCCGCCAGTCCCTTTGCGGGCACATTGCATTAGAATGGCAAAGGGATCATTTTCCACAATTTCGCCCTTGTGATTAAGATCCTTGAATTGCCTGCCGGAATGTTTGATATAATCCAGGATACGAATGGCCGCATAATCTTTGGGTCTCAGCTTATCGAGCTGGCTTTTGCCAATTTTATTTCGGAGATAGTAAGCATTGGCCTGTTTGTTTTCGGAAAGGATATCTAAGGCCCAGGTCTTCAATCTTTTTTTTGCCTGGCGAATGGTTTTTGAAGTATAGATGATATCGGTAAGAGCTTTATTTTCTATGAATAATTTTAGCATGAGCCTGTATGCTTTTACGTTGGGAAGGATATGTTTTAATTCATTTAAAATTGGCATTATAGTTCCTCGTTGTCGCTAAAATTATTACCAAAGAAATAAAGAGGGTTGTTATAAAAAGCAAGGATGATATCATAAGTATAAGGATAGGAAATTGCTTTTTTCAAGGAATTTGAAAGTATCAGTCAGTATGAATCCCTGTATTCAAATTAACCAATAATACCAGATTTTGAATTGTTTTGGTATCATAAAGTTTTTCTGTCTCTGAGTACTTCATACAAGGGTAATCATACTGGAATGTCGGTATATTCAAGGATACCTTTGCGATGTTTACTTGAAGATATGATTCAGGGGTGAGAAACGTTCTCTTCATTGCTTTTTTCATTCAAATGCAAGTAAAAAGATTCTCAAACACCTGGACCTGTGGGATGTGAAGCGAAAGCCGCGCCCATTGATATGTTTCCCTCATACGACGAGCAGTCGGGGCCTAGCACGGATGATTACATCAGGCTTCCGGATTACCCGGCCGAAGCCTACTTTTAATAAAAATCTTAAGCTGGAAGATAGACCTCCCATATCCAAAACCCGCTATTTTCAGCCGATTTGGAGCTAAGTGCCGTTTTGACAATACGATCTTTATTTGGTATTCTAATTTCGACTGTCTGAAGCCGGCTGGGAATTGTTGTCGCATCAGATGCAGCACAATATGTTCTTACTCATTCCCAGCCGTCACACAACTTTAACAACCTCAGTTTTTTTGCTTTAAAAAGGGAATTCCTATCCTTTTTATGGAGGAAATAAGAATGGATTTTGAGTGCATCATTTATGAAAAAGAGGAAGGAATTGCGACCATCAAACTGAATAGGCCTAAAGTTCTGAACGCTATGAATAAGCAGTTATGGCTCGACTTTCAAGTAGCACTAGAAGATGTCAAGAATGACCTGAAAATAAAAGTTTTAATTATTACAGGGGAGGGGCGGGCATTTTCTACCGGAGCTGATTTAAAGGAATCAAAAGATAGGGATATAGAGGAATATCGCGAATACCTTTTAGAGCTGCAGGAAACATCGAGAAAAATCATCCGGTTTGAAAAGCCAACAATCGCCGCGATTAACGGTTATGCGTTAGGCTCAGGATATGAGTTAGCCCTTGCATGTGATATTCGGATCTGTGCGGAGGAAGCACAGATCGGATCCCCGGAAGCCAAAGTGACATCCTCCGTTACAGGTGGAGCCATGAGATTGATCCAGGACCTGATCGGCCCTGGCAAAAGTAAAGAACTTCTTTTTACAGCAGAATATATCGATGGAAAAGAGGCCGAGAGGATAGGGCTTGTTAACAAAGCCGTTCCCCATAACCGACTTATGGACGAAGCCAAAGGAATGGCAAAGAAGATTGCCAGTAATTCAGCTTTCTCTTTAAAAATGATTAAAAAGGGTCTACATATGGCACAGGGAGAGGCGAGTCTCGAGGCTTTAATGGACTTTGAGATTGAGGCATGCTTGGCCTGTGTTTCTACAAAAGAAAGGCAGGAATCTTTAAAGGATTTCGAGGAAAGAAAGAGAAAGCCTTGATCCTGGTAACTCAATTATTGTTTCTTTTTTAATTTGTTATTTCTGCACAAGCAGATATCCGTATCCAGTATTCAGGAGGGAGTACAATGTCTATTGAAAATATCTTGAACGCTGAATCTGTTGCCATTGTTGGAGCAACAAAGAGTGAAACCAAGAGAGGCTTCCAGGCCATTAAAACGCTTCTGGATGAAAAATTTGAGGGGAAAATATATCCGGTTAACCCTAAAGAAAAAAGTATATTAGGCCTTAAGTGTTATAAGAAGGTGTCTGATATCGAGGACCCGGTTGACATAGTATTGATTACTACTCCCGCCCAGACTATTCCGGCCATTTTGGAAGATTGCGGTAAAAAGGGTGTTCATGGAGCTGTTATTATTGCTGCCGGATTCGGAGAACTCGGAGATGAAGGAAGAAAAAAAGAAGAAGAAATGGTGGAAGTGGCAAGAAAAAATAAAATTCGGTTAATAGGTCCAAACACATCCGGCATAATAAACATGAAAAACAATTTGAATCTTGTTGGCTTGCATGATGTGCCCAAAGGGGATATTGCCCTTTTAACCCAGAGCGGCAACATGGCCTTGACATTGATAACAGAAGCGAATGTCAAAAGCCGGAAAGGAATATCATATTACATAGGCGTGGGAAACGAGGCGGACATCAAATTTCACGAATATCTCGAGTTTTTCCATCAAGACCCTGATACAAAAGCCATATTAATGTATGTGGAGGGGATGAGAGATGGTCGCAAATTCCTACAACAGGCGTATAAGACCACTCTCGAAAAACCGATCATCCTTCTCAAAAGTGGCCGTTCATCCATTGGCAAAAAATCAGCAGGTTCACATACCGGTGCCCTGGCTGGTATGTCGGAAGTGGCTAAGGGAGCCTTTGAACGTGCAGGAATTATTGTGATTGAGAATTCGGATGAACTTTTTCCTGCTGCAGAGACCCTTTCAAGCCTTCCGCCTATTAAAAACAACAATGTTGCCGTTCTTGCCGACGGAGGAGGCCATGCCACCATTGCTGCTGACCTTTTAACCGATTTAAGGATAAATATCCCTGTGTTGAGCGAAAAGACTCAAGCCAAATTGAAAAAGATTCTGCCCTTTACAGCATCAGTGCAAAATCCAGTAGATGTGGCTGGAGGCACGGATTCTAACCCGGCCATTTTTGCCGACTGTGCTGAAATAATCATGAAAGATACTAACATAGGTGGACTTTTGATCGTGGGTCTCTTTGGCGGCTATGGAATTCGTTTTGCTGAAAGCCTCGCATTAGTGGAAGAAGATGCGTCCCATATGATGGGAAAAATGGTGAAAAAATATAAAAAACCAATAATTCTCCATAGCCTTTACAGCGCCAAGAAACCCCATTCCCTCGACCTTTTGAGGTATTATAATATTCCAGTTTACGACTCTCTGGATGTGGCATGCAAATGCATTAGCCTGTTGGCAAGGCGTGGAGATTATTTGGGAAAGTATCATTTAAAAACAAAATATATCATGAATTGGGGCGCCAAAACAAAGTCCAAAGGAGAGAAAATAATAAACAGGGCCAAAGAAGAGAACCGCAATTTCTTGCTGGAATATGAAGCCAAGAGTCTTATACAATTACACGGTGCACCTGTCTCTCATGATTGTCTGGCAAAAACAGCGGATGAAGCCGTTAGTATTGCGAAAAACATTGACGGGGAGGTTGTAATGAAAATTGTATCCCCGGATATTCTTCATAAAAGCGATGCGGGTGGGGTTAAACTCAAACTAAGGACAGAAGACGAAGTTCGCAAAGCCTTTGACGAGATTGTCGATAACGTAAAAAGATTCGATGAAAAAGCGGATATAAAAGGAATCCTTGTGTCACCCATGGCCAAAGAGGGTGTTGAAGTGATCATAGGGACAAAAATAGATGACCAATTTGGTCCAATGATTATGTTCGGATTGGGAGGTGTACTGGTGGAAATTTTACGGGATGTTTCTTTCCGGATGCTTCCCCTATCGCCAGCAGCTTCCAAGAAGATGTTAAAAGAGATAAAATCCTTTCCCATTCTGGATGGTGTCAGAGGAAAGCCTCCATGTGATAAGAAAGCTCTTACAGAGTTAATGTTAATCTGTTCTGAAATTGTCGAAGCATATCCTGATATACAGGAGATGGATTTAAATCCCGTTATTGTCTATGAAAGTGGCCTTAATGTTGTAGATGCTCGAATTATTCTGAAAGATTAAAGTTTCATAGATCTTTGACAAAAAATTGGAATATACCCGAAAACGTAAAATCATGAAAATTTTAAATCGACTTTTCATGAAAACTTTTTGCAAAAAGTTTTACCACAAATAATCCCTGAATAAGGAGTTTTAATCTATGGAATATAAGGAAATACGCTTTGAGGAAAAAGGATCTATTGCTCATTTAACATTAAATCGACCTGACATCCGAAATGCCATAACAGGTGAAACAATCATTAATGAAATCGTGGATGTATGCCATAGAGTTCAGAAAAATAATGATATCAATGTCCTGATTGTCACCGGAGCCGGTTCAGCTTTTTCGGCCGGAGGAAACGTTAAGGACATGCATAATAAGCAAGGCATGTTCTCGGGCAATCCCGAGCAGTTACGGGAGAACTACCGCAAGGGAATCCAGCGCATCCCTTTGGCTCTTTATTATCTGGATGTTCCGACTATTGCAGCAGTCAACGGTCCCGCTATAGGGGCAGGTTGTGATTTAGCATGCATGTGCGATATACGTATTGCCAGCGAAAAAGCCCGTTTCGGGGAAACCTTTGTTTCTGTTGGTTTAATCCCCGGCGATGGCGGAGCATTTTTTCTGCCCCGTATCATAGGATTTTCCAGAGCATGTGAGCTTGCATTTACATGCAGGATAATTGATGCGCAGGAAGCCCAGCGGATTGGCCTGGTAAGCGAAGTCACCTCACCAAAAAATCTTATTCAGCGATGCACGGAAATCGCTTTTGAAATCGCAAAACAACCTCAAAACATCCTCCGTCTGGCAAAACGTCTATTCTATCTTTCACAAGGAAGGAGTTTGGAGGAAGTGCTTGAACTTTCTGCTGCCTATCAGGCCCTCTGCCATCATACCCCTGAGCATGACATGGCTGTAGAGAAACTACTTTCCCAGCAGAAGCAGCAAACAAAAAAATGATTAATTGTTAGAGAACTTAATAAGTTAAAAGCAAAACTAAACCAGCGTTTGGTTTTAAAAAAATTTACAAAGAGGTTGTTAATGTGGAAGTAGAAAATAAAATATTGGTTGTTAAAGAATTGCCTGATGGGTCTCCAGTCAGAATACCTTATTTTATAGAAGGAAGGACATATTCGAAAATTAATCAAGAAATAGATTGTCGTTTCGGAAAATGCGGCTATTTTATATTTTTACGATGATCGCCAGCCTGTTGATATCTTGCAACTACCTTTGTCCACTCGCAATTGAGATACGGTAATATCGTATCACAACAATTATGCCCCGTCTCTTTGTTGGAACACCTTGCCAGTATGTCGAAACGGCTGAATTACATATATCATAGATACTGATCGCAGGTAAATGGTAGCTCAGTAACGCTCGAATGTTCCATCGCTATAAACCCGCACGCACCCTGTGGGTCCCGACGAAATATGTTTGCCATTCACGTTAAAACCCTTAGCGCCGCAGACATCTGTAACGACCGATTTATCTGAGACGTCTCCGTTAATATCGTCGTCAGAGTTATCCATCCCATCTTGTTTACCCGCTTCAGTTTCTTGCGAGATCTTTTTCTGGTTAATAGCTGGAACGGATAACGCACTCTGGCCCCACTTCGATTTCAACCTCAAGTATTTTTCAGTGAGTTCAGGGTCACCCCATATGTTCAGCTTCTCTTTTCTTGCGAGTTTCTCTGCAGCAAGGAAGTCGGCATCATATTTCCGGCTCTTGCCATATTGCGTGTAATACGGAGACAGCCCCTGCCGTACCAGATCAAGGTTGAAATTCTGACCGTCCACGAAGACGTAAGCCAATAGATGACCGTAGTCCCCGCGCAGCAATTTTCCTTCAAACTCAAGGGCGATGTGCTTGCCTGAAAGCTTCTTCTTGGCATAATCAGCCGCAACTTTTCCCATAGGGATATTTTGTTTTGCATCGGGGTGCACTGATTCGGGAGTGTCGACACAAAGCAAGCGGACCCGTTCTTTTCTTCCTTTGTATGTAATGTCCAATGTATCGCTATCGTCTTTGTAGTTAATGTCAATGGTATCGCCATCGACAACACGGATCACTTTGTACCGGCCTGCGACAGCCGACACGGGGTATGCGATCAGAAGGGCTGTTAGGAGGAGAATTGTTTTGAGGTGCCTGCGGTGATTCATTTGTTCTGCCCTATAAATTGAGAATATCTGAACCCGGGTTGCCATTATAGTGTCAGGAAGGATCGCGCCAAATTTCGAGCATCGTCGGATCATCGCTTCAGCAGACGATCCAGCATCCCTTTCCTGGAGGGCATCTTTTCCGGAAGCCCCAGATGCCGGCGGATCGCCCCCTCCAGCTTATCCTCGGAAACGTCCGACCCTTCGACGACGATTTCATCATCCACCATCACCGCCGGCGCTGCCGGCAGGTCCAGTTCAAAATACGCATCCGTGCTATACGCTTCTTTAGGTTTGGATATGGTTTCGATCTCGATGTCATATTTTTCACCCAGCCCGGGCATCATTTCCTTGAAATGCTTTCAGGGCTTCCCGTTGGGTTCGTTGAGGAAAAACCTTACCTTTAGCATAATTATCTCCTTATTTTCTTGACTCCGCCATCCGGATCAGGAATTGATCGGCGGGCAAAAAATCAAACAGGCGAATATCGCGCCGTTCATTTCCGTTCCGGTCGAGGAAAACCACCGTCGGCACACCCTTGATCCCGTATGCGCTTACGAGTCGCTCGTACGTCGGATTTCCTTTTCGCGTGAGATCGATTTTGATCATGACAAAGTCCTGTTCCGCCAGTTTGACGACGGTGGAATCGTGAAAAGTGACCTCATCCAGTTTACGGCAGGGCGCGCACCATGAGGCATAAAAATCGATAATAACCGGTTTTTTTAATTTTCGAGATTCTTCGAGCAGCTGCTCCGAATAGGGTCGCCACGTCACACCGGGCCCCAGCATCACCCATGAGCTGATCAGAAATGTCGCGATGAGCAGACCCGCGATCCCGGCGACTGTTTTAACCCACAAAAACAGGCGAAATCCGGCCCGGGTCCGGTCAATCCATCCGAGGTGCAATCCGGCTGTCAGCGCCACTGCGGCAAGAAAAAATGTGCCCGCTGTTTTCGGCAAAACCGGCCGGACAAAATACGCGGCCATGCCCATCAGGACCCAGCCCATGAGTTTTCGAACCCATATCATCCACTCGCCGGAACGGGGAAGCGTGTCCAGTTGCCCTGAAAAGTACGCGAGGAAAAAGAGCGGCAGGCCAAGGCCGAGGCTGAGCGTAAAAAAAATGACAAAGCCCAGCCAGGGACTCCCCATGCTTGCGACCCAGGTCAACAGCCCCAGCACAAAAGGGCCGATGCAGGGCGCCGCAACCACTCCCAGAGTCAGGCCCATAAAGAGGCTTCCAAAATAACCGGCGTAGGATTTTGAGGCGGCCTGAGTTAAACCGTGAGGCAGTCGCAATTCCCAGAATCCAAAAAGGCTCGCGGCAAAAAAGACCAGGATTGCCGCTGTCAGCAAAAGCACGGCGGGATTTTGAAGCATGGCCCCCATGAGGCCACCTGTCAACGCCGCAACGGCACCGAGCACGGAATTGATCATGGACAGCCCGCCGATATAACACAAACCATGGCGAATCAGTATTCCCCTGCCCTGCCCGCTCCGCCCGCCGAAATACGATATGGTAACGGGAATCAGCGGATAAATGCAGGGCGTCAGATTAAGTGCCATGCCCCCGGCAAAAACGCCCAGAAGCGTCCAGATCATGGCCCACCCGTGCAAAGGTCCGGGCGCTTTGGGCTCTGCATCGGGTTGGGCCAGCCCTGCCGGGGAACCCTCCGACGGCAAACCCATTTTCTGCCACTCCGGATACCCGTTGGGATTACGAAAAACGTTTTTGTAACCGAGATTTACGGCCACCCTGGCCGCCGAGTCGCTTCGGGCTCATGTCAATCCCGCTCAGTAAAAAACGATAAAACGATCTTTATCCGAACCGAGAAAGATCCCGAGCGGTTTTTCTTTTCGCCATCTCGACCACCCTGTCGGTTCCATGGGAAAATTTGAAGCGCCCTTTATGTGTCCCGTCCGATATTCCCATTCCTGTCTCGTATCCACGATAAACAGGTTGTCCGGGTTTGCGCGATAAAATTCCCATAGTTCGCTGTCGCCGATAATCCGGTATCCGCCTTTCCCGGCCTCGTCCAGCACATCTTCCCATGTTGCCGCTTTCGGCGTGACAGATCGGTTTGTGTACCAGAGGGCACCGACAGTGAATGCAACCGCAATTAGCGGAAGAAGTATTGATCTGAATACCTTCATTGACGCTTCCCGGCAGAGCTGTTTTGATCGTTATCGAAGTTAGAGGTTTAAAATATATTTTTTCAGATGGGGCATCAACATTTAATTCTGAAACAGCCTCAAAATGACCGGTTTTAACAATAAAAACAACTGCAAATTATCATTTGCAATTATTCACAAATAATGGAAAAATCACGCTATACAAATGATGGAAGCCATTTCTGTAAAATAAATTCATGCCGACAACCTCAAAAACCGTCTCAAAACGCCGCTACATGCAGAAATTCCTGATCTGGCTCCTTGTTACCGTGACAGCGGCGGCAAGTTTAATGATCGGTTCGGTTTTCCTGTTGCCCGGTTTTGTTTCCGCTGACCGGTTTAAGAAACTGCTTGAAGACAGGGCATCAAAAGCCCTGGATCGGCCCGTTCAAATTGAAAGACTGAAATGGAAGTGGACCAGCGGCGTAGTGATGGAAGGTATAAAGATAAAGGATGACCCTGAATTTTCAGACGGCCTCCTGTTTTACATTGAAAAAGTCAGAATGACTGTGAGCGTTAACAAGATCCTTGACCGTCGTTTGAGTCTCGACTGCAACGCATACGGCCTGGACGCCCGGTTGATTCGGAAAGAAAACGGGGACACCAACCTGGACAGTCTGCTGTCACAAAGAAAAAAGACTGCGACAGAAGAACCGCTGCCCGGCCTGGACAAACTGTCCTTTTCCATACCGGGCGACATCAATGCCGGGATTCACCTGAAGAAAGTGTCCCTCCGGCTCGAGGACCGCATGCTGGGAAAGCGCTTCGCACTTCAGGATGCAGACATACGCCTTGACATGCCATCTCTTTATTTTCATCCGATAACGCTGAACGTGTCGTCAGATGTAACGCTGGACGATCAAGAACCGCATCCGTTCCGGCTGAAACTTTTTGTCAAAGATTTAGTTAATGATAACGGTTTGCTGCAATTAAACAAAGCATATATCGAGATGAACGGTACGTTGCCGGGTGTTCGGTGTGCCATCGCCGGAGACCTGGCCAGAAGAGAGTTTAACAGCGATATAAACGTCGATTTGCGTGAGTTGACAAAAATCATACACGCCTATCAGCCTTCTCTTGTTGCCGGTGCCACCGTCAACGGAAGTCTCACGTTTTTAATCAAAGCCTCCGGAAACCCCCTCCAGGCATTATCTTTCAATACCAGCCTTGAAGGTATAAACATAGACCTTTCCGGCAATCCTGCTCAAAACAGGCGCGTTGGCCCCATTGACTTTAGCATGTTTAGCAAGGGGACCGTTGACGTGAGCAGTGGGACACTTTCCATCGAATCCGGTGGACTTCATTTTCTGGAAAACAGCAGCCTGTTCTGGAAAGGCGCGGCCACGGGAATAAACGGCCCCAAACCGAAAATCGACCTGAACGTCGGACCGATGGTTTTTGACCTGGGGGAGATAATGAACCCGGCCTATGGTTTTATACCGGAAGATTTTCCCCTTAATTCGAATACAATGAAGGGCTCACCGCTGTTAAGGATAAAAGGGGTTGATTTTTCCGGAGACATACCTTCCGGATCCGGCAGCATCGAGCTGAAAGACCTTGTTCTGGTCATACCAAACCTTGAATTTAGCGCGGGCGGGTCAACCGCCTCCGTCGCGGACCTCTGGCTTTCCGTTCCCGATATCCGGTCTTCCCTGACAGGCTTTTTCCCGAAACAGATCGAACTCATCTCGTCACTGAAGATTGCCGGCCTGCGGGTAAAGGGGGATTCGGGCATTACGGTTGAAAAGATTGAAATCCCGCGCCTGGCCGTCATCGCAAACGAAATCCGAAAATCGGAAACCGCAATTCTGGGAGTGACTTCGACGTTTTCAATCCATGAATCGTTGACGGCAGACAAAATAACCGTACCGTTTTTCCTGACCGGTAAAGGCATAAAACAATCCATGGGAGTTGACGGTACCCTGCGGCCGGACAGGGGCGCGGAACTTTTCATAAACGGTTTAACGCTTTCCGTTCCCGATTTAATGATTGAAAATCGCAAATACGGTTCTTTCAACACAAATGTCGAGATGTCATCTTCGGCCTCCGGAATTGAACTCCGAAGCATCGAGCCGCTGAATGCCGGGATAAAGGATTTGAACGCGACAATCGCCGTGGATGATGTGCTCAGGGCGGACCTGTCGGCAAAAGCAGCAGATCCGGCATCAAGCCTATTGAACGCCGGCGGGAAAATAGAGGTGGACCTTGGTAAGCTGTCTGATAAAGTGCTTTCGAAAATTTTCGGCAACCAAAATCTGGTGGGAAAAGCGGATATCCAATGGAGTGTTTCAGGCAGATTCCCGGGAGAAGGCGAAACAGAAAAACTGCGTTCACTTTCATCCGTCAACCCCAAAAACGATTTCGCATTTCTCGATCGGATGGACATTTCTTTCAAGTTGAAAGATCTGGATGCGGATGTAACACTGGCACAAAAAGAGCGGCTGAAGTTTGGACGCTTGTCCACCGGGCTGCCATTGAAATACACTTTCAGCGGAAAGACCGGAAAAGGTGAACTGTCGGGAAGCCTTTTTTTCAGCGATGTTAAAGCGGTATATTATACGGTTTTTAAAAAACCGCTGGAGGCTGATCTTGCTTTTTCAGGGAAGCATGATGGGTTGAACTCCTTTGAATTTTCTCAGACCATGGCCATACGACCGCTGAATGTAAAACAGGAACTGCTGGTATCGCTCTTCGGGATGGATCGAATACTGCAGGGCGATCTGAAAACAGATCTTCCGGTGTTGATCCGGAACCTCGGCGGGAAAATGCGGGCGACCGTAAATGTTATGGATGGAGCGGATTCTACCGTGTTAACGGACCGCCTGGACATAAATGGGAACCTGGAGGCCGGCGCTGAAATGCGGGTTGTTCCGGGTCAGCTTATCCTTGCAAAGACGTGGGTTTATACCCCGCAAATGAAGGTGCGGTTGAAAGATGTGCTCGATATCGAAGGATTGCAGATACAATTCGATCTGGACAAGAATTACCGTATTGTCCGGCAGGGGGGCGATGATATCAATGAAAGTCAGGCCGTGCCATTGTCCGTCGGAATTCTCCGCTCAAACCCGGTGACGGCATCTGTCCGGGAAGATAAAATTGATGAGGCTCAGCAATTCCTCGAAGTGATACGAAAACAGTTTAACCGGCCGCATACCGTCTCCTGCGAATCCGCGCGCATCAACACCGGATCGGTGTCCTTAATAATTGACCGGCCTGTCATCGATTTTGATGTGGACAGAGGCCTGCCCCGTTCGAATTATTTCCAGGTCAATCTGTTGGGCGGGACGGCAATCGGTTCATTTTCCGTACTCGAGAAAGGGGGAAACTTCTATTTACAGGGACGCTTGTCTTTTTCAGGACTGGATACGGGAAAGATTTTTCCTGAAGCTGCACTGCCGGCCGACCCAGAGGATACCGAACTCAGCGGAGAACTGTCTGTTTTTCTTCCGCTGTCCGCTGAGTTAACCCCTCTGCTTCAGGAATTAAAGTTCGACCTGGTGTTCAGTGACATCGGTTCGCGATCCCTTGAGAGGCTTCTGTACGCCCTGGATCCTTATGAAAACAACGAGGCGATTGTGTCCCAGCGGCGGCTCCTTCGAACCGGCTCTCCCCGCCGGATCCGGGCCGTCGTAAGAGACGGCAGCCTCTCTTTAAGCGGTGTCGCCGAAATAAAGGGCGTTTTGATGGATCTGCCCCGGGTGGATCGGTTGAACATCGCAGGTGTCCCGGGGCTTGGAAAATATGAGACCTATCTTGATGTCATTGATCCGGTCATTGCGGTGCTGAAAATTTCTTCGGCCACCGGTTTACGGCTGGACGAGGCATCCCGAATATTTCATGGAGACTGATGGGACCCAATACCGGAAAGAGGATGTAATGAAAAAGATATTCTGTGCAATTCTGTTCATTTTATGCGGGTGTACCCTTGCGCGGGTCGATGTCGAAGTGCTGAGTGAACGCACAACGCTGGAAAATCAAATTCTCGGGACTTACAACGCATTGGACACGGAGATGCTGCTGGTGGCGTCTGTCAGGGGTGTGGACTCGGCCGGGAACTTACAAACGCCGGCCAAACGCAGCCAGGAGCACATGGACGCCATCGAGACCATGCAGATTCTGGATTTCCACTCGGACGACATCCAGACATTTAAGCGTCTGGGGTGGATCGGCGAAAACAATGACGGGTTGCTGCACGCTTTCGGCGTGGATACTGTCGATGTCCCCGAGGAGTTTAAAGAATTTTCGGCAAGGTATACTTCCAAAGAATTCGACTCGGTTGTTTCCGAGGCCAACCGGTCAAGGGAGATCATCATGCAGCGGGTGCTGGATATGAACGAAAACCTCTCGCCGGCGGACATGCCCCAAATCCGCAGGATATTCGGAAAACTCAATAGAGAAGCGGCTTTCCCCGGCGAACGCGTCCAGCTTGATGACGGCAGGTGGTCAGTCAAAAAAGAATAGGTTCACTAAATGCGCCTGAAATCCCTTTACAAGACAATCTGCTTTTTGCTGTTACCGGCAATGACGGGATTGTTCTGTCCTGCAACCGGTCCGGCCGGCACAAAACCGTCCGGGCCGGAGCCCTTACCCGTTCACCAGCCGGAACAGATTACCGCGGAGGCAGACCCGGTCCTGTCTGCGACGGTCTCCCGGGACGGCAAATGGATGATCTACAGTTCCGGCCGCAGTGAAGGGGCGGACCTCTGGCTTCGCTCCGCAGACCCGTCAATGGTGATTGTGCCGAAAAGGCTGACGTCTGACCCTTCGCTGGAATCCGAACCGGCCTTTTCTCCGGACGGCCGATTCGTGGCCTACGTCGGAACGGCGAATGATGTCAAGGGCGATATATTTTTGCTTGACATTAAATCAGAGACAGCGACGCCGGTGCGGCTTACCGGCAGAGAGACGGCAGACGGCGGGCCGTGCTTTTCACCGGATGGACGTACCCTGTATTTCCACCAGTCCGGCATTGATGATTCCTCAAGACAGCTGGTTGCTCTGGACGTGAAAAACCGGGCTTACGGGCCCAAGCTGCTTCCCACCGGCGGAGACGCGGCATATCCGTCAGTGTCCCCGGACGGCAAAACGCTTGCGTTTGTCAGCAGTCGCCATGACCCGTCCGGTGATATTCTGGTCATGAAAATAGGAACCGCTGATATACGCCGGCTGACCAGTGGTTCCTGCCTTGATTTTTCACCGGCATGGTCCATGGACGGCAACCGTATTTTCTTTTCGCGAATCGCGATAGATACCAACCGTGACGGCGGCCTGACCCTTGAAGACAACGCGGCCGTATACACGATCAACCTGGGGGACAACCGGCTTTGGCCATACCCGCTCACACCGGCGACATACACGGCTGTGGCGCCCGTGGCCGCCGGTTCCCGCCTTTTCTTTCTGTCTTCCCGGGGCGGCATATCCAACAGCTGGGCTTTGCCCGAAGAAGGGTCGATCCCTTCAAAAGATAGCGCTGAAACGCAGTTGGCGTTTGCGCACGGTATTGCCGTGAAAATACCTTTTGATCCGTATCTGTCGGTTCTGGCCTATTATCGTGTTCTGAAAAATTTTCCCGACTTATCATCCTTCGCATCACAGGCGGCCAACAGGATCGGAGACATTTATGAGAAAATGGGGCTCCCGGAAGCCGCGCTTGCGGCGTATCGTATTGTCAGCGACCGCTACCCGGAAACCCAGCCTGAATCCGCCTTTTCCCGGATCAGACAAGTGGTGATACAAACCCGGGAGACGCTGAAAAATGCCGATACGAGTGCCGAAAAACGAGTATGCCTTAAAAAAGGATTGGCCGATCTCGATGAGATGTCACTTGCCCGGGAGAACAGCGAAATTAAAGCCAGAGCGGAAATCGCCCGCGCAGGATTGCTGATGGAGGCCGGGGCGGACGCATCGGCCCTTCTGGCGGCCATAACCGTCCTGGAACGCGTCAGCGCCGATTTCCCCGGACGGGACCTCACGGCGGAAGCGCTCGTTTTAAAAGCGGACATATACAGCCGCCTCGGCAGGTTCGAAAATGTCTATCCGACCTATCTGCGGGTGGCCCGCGACTTTCCTGATGTTGAGCAGTGGGCGGATGCGGCGGTCGATCGCATATTGGAACAGGCACTGTCGGAAACAACGGTTTCCGGGGCGGACGCCCGGATAAAAATTCTTCGGAAGATCGCCGAAGAAAATCGCGACCGGACAGCGATTTTGGCCATGGGTGCGCTCAACAGGCTGGCAGACACATATTTTGACGCCGGCGAGTGGACAAAAGCGAAAGATGTCTACGGTCAGGTCCTTGAACAGTTTCCTCAGCAGGCCACCCAGACGGCCGCCGCCCGGTTGTCGCTGGCGGAAATACTCTACAGGGAGGAAAGGTTCCGACAGGCCCTGGATCTGTACGGCAGCGAAATCGCATCGCGGTCTTATGACGACCATATTTATCAACTGGCGAGGAGGGGGTATATTCAAAAATCGGTCGCGTCCGGAGAATTTTTGTACCGTCTGGGTGAGATTCACTCGGCCCGAAAGACCTTCAGGGAACTGATGGATTACGACGACGCCATCGTGGAAGCCCACCGGGGGTATATAAAATGTGCAGCCGCAATGAAAGACATCCCGGCAGTGATGGATGTGTACCGGAAGCGGCTGGTTCAAGATTCGAACAACCCGGTAGCACTGTACGCCGTCGCCCTGTGCAAGACCTATCTTGAAGGCAGGACTTCTCTGGTGCAGGCTGAAAATCTGCTGCGGACCGCCATAAGATTCAATGGTCGGGTCGAGTATTTCCATCAGACCCTGGGGTATGTGCTCGAGGTTCTGGAAACCGTGTACAAGGAAAAGGGAAAGCTGGAAGCATCTCTGGAATCCTACCTGAAGGCCTATTTTCTCAATGACCCGGTAAAAAATCCTGCCAATTCCGCCAACCTTTCCCTCAACCTTGGCAACATTTATTACCTTCTGGGTCGCTACAACAAGGCTTTTTCTTATTATTCTCTCCGGCTGGAAGCCGGCAGCCCGTTTGACGACCAGAATACCGAAATTCTGTTTTACAGGAGGCTTGGCGCCTGTGCGTTTCAGCTCGGGAAAATGGAAAACACCATCGCCGCCTTTACCCGGACGCTGGATCTGATCGATTCCCGCATGGACCCGCAACAGGCCTCAAAAGCGTTTGACCGGATGCACCGGTTCATAATGGATCGGATTGTCGCCCCTGCCTTGCGGCACCCGGAGCTTTCGACAGCGGTAAGGGCGATTGCGGAAACCCAGTCCGATATCAACCGGCGGCTGGCCCACCTGACCCCGGAAGGATATCCGCCTCCGGCACCGGAATGGAACCGGTACCGGGACGACATTCAAGCGCTTCTATCGGAACAGGAACGCGTTTTTCCCAGGGCAATATCGCTGGCGCGGAAAATGAACACCGAAGACATGACGGCGGATCAGGCCCGGCAAACCCTGGCGGTTCTGCTGTTGGGCGTCGAGAACGCACTCGGTTTTCCGGAACGGTTGGTCCGCCTCAAGGCTGAAATGCTCGACCGTCTCGGCCTTGCCTATCAGGAAGCAGGGGGGTGGGAGAAGGCTGTTGACATCTTTGAAACCGTCTATTCGCTGAACAACAGCCTGATGCTGACCTCGAATCTTTCACGCAACCGGCGTTCAGCAGCCTACAGCCGGTACAGGCTGGCAGGTGTCCGGTCCGGCCGGGAGCGTAAAACCCTGCTGAAACAGGCTTCCGATGATTTTTACGCGGTACTCGAACTCGTGGAACAATACGGGGTTCCCCGGCAAACAAAAAAACAGGCCGACGCACTGGTATCGCTCTCTTTTCAAATCGCCATGGAGGACACCGCTGCAACACAGGCTGCTCACGGATTTTCGGCGGATCAGGAAAAACGGCTCGCCCAGGTATTTATTTCCCGTATCCACGTCGAACTGGGCGAACTCGAACCCGCGGAAATCGCCATGCGGGAACAACTTGAACAATACCCGCCGGACAAACCCGTCTCAGGGCGGGACCGCTACGGGGTGTCACTGCTTTTTCACCGGGCCGGTTTGCTCGCCGCCGCTCAGGGCAGGCCTCTGGAGGCTTTTCATCATTTTTATCGATCAGCGCTGCTCACACTTGAAATGAAGAATTCCGTGAGTACGGCAATAAACGTGGCCAATATGGCAGGCCTGCTTGCCCGGATGCCGGCAGATCTCCCGGAACAACGGAAACTGTTCGACCGGCTGCAGAAACTTGACCGGCAAACCGCCGGACTGCTTGCTGCCGACGCACCGGCAGGGAAAAACCGGTTTGCGGCAACCTATCATAACATGATGGGTGCGTATTCAGCGGCCCTGGCGGAAAATTCGCCCCGGAATCCGGAAGGCGCCGCGGAAAGCGCCACAGAAAACACCATTGATACGATCCGGCGGCTCCAAATGGCCGGAACCCATTTTATGCGGGGAATAGACATTCTGGAAAACGACCCTTCCGGCAAAGACCGGACAGCGGTTGCGCTGCTTGCCGCACTTCACCTGAATCTTGCCCGAATTTCCCTGGATCTCGGCGAAACGGTTCGTGCCGGAAAAGAATTTCACGCCGCGCTGGCACAGGCCGACAAGGGTCTGCTTCCGGACCTGAAATGGAGAGCCCTTGCAGGTTTGGGACGCCTGGATGAGGCGATTGAGGTCCTTTCTTCGGTAACGGTGCTGCGGGCCGGCTGCGGGCCGGGTGAAATAACGACCGCGTTTGCGCCGCAGGTGATGGTTCTGCTGGGCAGAAATGAAATTGAAGCCGCGTTTAACCTTGTCGAACGGCTTTCCGAACTGGAGCGCTTCAATCGAACGGCATTCCTGATTCGGGATATTCCGCCCGCCGACAGGGCACTTTTTCGCGCAACCTATCCCCGGCTGGAGCGGATGAATCAACTGCGCGAACAAATATCCAATGCAGAGGGTGAAGAAAAGCGCTACCTGGAAAAGCGCCTGGACGATGAACGCAATATCGCGATGTCAACAACCGGAAAGAACTTTGAAAAACTGCCGGACATCTTCCGAAACCTGCCCGACGCTGACGCCAAGGAACAGGCAATCATACTCCTGGGGATCGCCGCAGAGGCTGAAGCTGAGGCGGATGCGCGGGTGACAACCCCTGACGGAGACACGGCCGCCCGGATGTCTGAAAGATACTTTACGCTCCTCGAGCGATACAGCGCCCTGAAGGATGAGGCGATGGCCCGCAGACCGGCGGCAATATCCGCCGATGTTTTTACCCTTTTCGGGCCGGAACCCTTTGACGATGTCGGCGTCATGGACAGCCTGCCCGAAAACGCCAGGTTGATTCGCCTGTTCCGCCCGGACCCGAACCAATCTGAAGTTGCGGTGTTCACCCTGACCCCGGAAGAAATAACGCTGTCCCGGGCGGACAGCCTTGATGCCATATACGCTGATATAACTGCGAATCGCACGGAAAATCTCTACATTGCCTATGAAAAACCTTCGGCGCTTCCGGTTTCCGGCAACATTCCGGTGGCCTTGAGCGCTACCCATCTGGTTCGCTCCATAATGAATCGGAAACCATTTAAACGAAACCTGCTGGCTGTCCCGGCGCTGGATTCGACAGTTGACGGCTATGAAATATTTGGTGCCGACAGCGTGGATGACCCGGATTCAGATTTCAGGCACCTGATCTCAAACTGTAACACCCTCCTGCTGTCCAACCCGGTTTCCGCGACCCTGTCGGTTCCGACCCGTGCCGGCGAGGTCTCCGAAACCTTTATGACAACAACCGACCGGCGGGGAGTGAGGATTCGCCTGGAACAGGTGCTCATGAATGCGGCAAACATCTCCCTTGCCCTGTTGCCCGGATCTTCCATAAGAGATGCCTACCTGATCGGACATCTTTTTTCCATATGGGGGTGCCCCAGCGTCCTGCTCTCCGAATCTCCGGAAACCGGTTCGACAATGATTTACCCTTTTTTGAAAGCCTATCCCGAAACATCGACTGTCAGTGCCGTGAGGGACAGTTTTGAGAAATCGGCGGAAAGATATGGATGGATGCTGATCGGGTACGCGGGAATGACCTCCGGGGAATCGGCCCTGTTTGCCCGGGAACATTTTGAGGAATACGTTATAAACGGCCGGAAGGCATTTGATGAAGACAAGCCGGCTCACGCGCTTTCCTGGTTCGAAAACGCCGTCCTGGTGGCAAAACAGGACCAGTCGCTGAACCCGTATCTGCCCGCGTTGTACGGGTTTGGTCGAGAAAGCGCTTTTCGCAGCAACAACCTCGAAAAAGCGGCAGCATTCGCACAGGCACTGACAGACCTGCTGGAACAGCAAGCGCCGGGCACTGAAGCCCATGCCGAGGCGCTGCTGCGGATGGGTCTGATTCTGGCCAAACAGGAACGTTACGAAAAGGCGGTGCCGGTTCTGGAAGACGTCGTGGAGATAACGACACATCTGGAACTGGAGCCCCAGCAGATTCAGGCCATGGTAAACCTGGGAGCGGTCCTGGAGGACGCCACCGAGTACGATCGGGCCCTGGGCATGTTCGAATCGGCAGTGTCTCTGAGTAAAGTGCTGGACAAAAAAGATCTTCTGGCCAAACTGTATGTCAATATCGGCAAAATATATCATATACGGCTGAGCCAGTACGCTCCGGCAATAAAAAACTACCGCGAGGCCCTGTCTCTTTTTCGTGAAACGGAAAACAGTGAAGGGGCCGCCGAGTCGTTGCTCAACATCGGCCGATGCTACCGGTTTCTCGGCAATTTTGCGGACGCGGACCGCTATTATCTTGAAGTGTTAAGCCTTGTGGAATCCGATACCCTGAATGCCGACCTGAAAGCGAAAGTCATCATCGAGCAGGCCAACAACGCATGGTTTCAGGGCCGGTATCAAGATGCATTCACGCTTCAGCGAACCGCTTATCAATTGTCCGTGGAATACAACCTGCCGCTGGTGAGAATCGTGACACTCAATACGGCAGGTCTGACTTGGTGGACCCTGGGCAATTATCCCAAGGCCCTGACTGAACTGAACAAAGCGCTTGCTGAAGCCCGCGGGCTCACGAAAAGGGAGTATGAAACCGCCACCACCCTTAACAACATCGGCCTGGTGTACCGGGAAATGGGGCGTTACACGGAGGCGATGGGGGCTTTTGAGGAAGCCCTTGCCATCGACAAAAAACTGAGATCCCGGTGGGCCATCGCCTACGACCTTCGGAACATCGCGCTGACCTATCTCAAAACAGGCCGGGCTGATCAAGCCGTCCCTCTCTTTGAAGAGGCCTCGGAGACAGCCCGGGCAATCGGCAACCAAATCAACGAGGCCAAGGCGCTCCTCGGGCTTGGCGAGGCGCATCTGGCCACCGACCACCCGGAGGCGGCTGAAGAGGCTTTTCAACGGGCGTTAAATCTGGCCCGACCCATGTCCATGTCGGAAACCATATGGCGATCCCTGTACGGAATGGCCAAGGTTCAACTCCAGCAAAATCCCGGGGAAGCGGAAACACTGCTCAGACAGGCCGTGGACGTTATTGAGGACATGCGGGCGGATATCAAAATCGATCTGCTCAAGGAGAGCTTTATCGACGACAAGCTTTCGGTATATGAAGCCCTGGTATCCCTGCTTGCCGGGTCCGAAAGGGTTGTTGAAGCCTTTGAAATGGCGGAAAGATCCCGGGCCAGAAACTTTATCGACCTGCTGGGCAACCAGCATCTGTCTCTCAGCCGGGGGATCGATCAGGAATATTACACACGCCACCAGGTGATCAGGGCCGGAATGACGGAGCACCAGGCCCTGCTTGCCCAGACCACTGAAAAAACAGAACGCGAAATCTACCGGCAGACGCTGGCGGATCTCACTTCCGAATACCAGGACCTGATGCTGGATATCGAGGCCGGGAACCCCCAGCTGAGTTCCATGATATCCGTACCTTCCATTGATGCCGACAAACTGCTTGACAGGCTTGATTCTGATGTGGCACTGCTGTCCTATTACGTTCTGCCTGAAGAGACATTCTGCTGGGTCATACGGCGGGAAGGGATTCGGCTCTTCAGGAGCCCCGTGGGGCGGGATGAGCTGGGCAGGGCCGTACTCGACTACAGAAGAATGATCCAGAACCTCGAACCGCTGGAACAGCTGTCCGAGCAGTTGTTCAAATGGCTGCTGGCACCGGTGATGCCGGGCCTTGAGGGTGCCGGTATTCTGGGCATCATTCCGTACGGTCCGCTGCACTATCTTTCATTTGCGACATTGTCGAACGGTAAAAATTTTCTGGTGGATCGTTTTCCCCTGTTTTACCTGCCCAGCGCGAGCATTCTGGGCTACACCTTGGACAAGCGGCGTACCGGGAAGAAAAATTTAAATGTGCTCGCAGTCGGAAATCCGGACCTGCAAAACCCACTGCTGGACCTCCCCTTTACGGAGCACGAAGTCAATTCCATTAAATGGAACTTCCCTAATATTACCGTTCTGACAGGGAAAACCGCCACAGAAGACTGGGTGGCCGCCAATATTGAAAAATTCGGTATCATCCATTTGGCGTCCCATGGCGAGTTTAACACGGTTAACCCGCTGTTTTCTTCGATCAAGTTGTCCAAAGGAAGCGAAGGGGACGGCAACCTCGAAGCGGCGGAGGTGTTCGGCCTGAAAATCAATGCCGACCTGGTCGTGCTCAGCGCGTGCCAGACGGGACTGGGAAAAGTTACCGCCGGCGATGACGTGATCGGGCTAAACCGCGCATTCTTTTATGCCGGCACACACACGCTGGTATCCAGTTTGTGGCGTGTCAGCGACATATCGACAGCCGTATTGATCAAAGCGTTTTATCGCCAATATGTTTTGCATAATAAAGCGAAAAGTTTGCGAGCGGCCATGCTTCATGTCAAGCAGCAATATCCGCACCCGGGATACTGGGGGGCGTTTACGCTGGTCGGGGACTATTATTAGAAAGGATAAAGAAATGAAACGACTCATCTGGATACTGACGGTCGCTTTTTGCATTTTGTTGATGACAGCCATACACGCCGCGGCCGGGGAAAAAGTCTGGGTAACCTCAAAGGACACCGATCTTAAAAGTGCCAGGGTCTCCGCTTCAGAAACCATAGCCAGCCTTCAACCCGGAACTGAACTGAATGTTCTGTCGTTTGAAAAGCGATGGTACCTTGTAACCACATCATCCGGGAAACAGGGCTGGATATACCAGGGAAAAGTCTCCAAAAATCCCCCTGTAAAAAAACAGGGAGCCGGCGGGGGAAATGCCCTGGGGGGTCTGCTCGGCGGACTGACAGGCAGCAGCATCAAGACGGAAGATTCCGATGCAACCACAAGCATTCGGGGACTTTCGCCCGAGGCGAAGCAATACGCGCAAAGCACTGGAAAATCAGTGATATATGAAAACGCGCTGGATGAAGTCCTTGCCGTTAAAACAGATAAAAGCGAAATCGAAGAATTCTTAAAGAACGGAAGAATCGGAGAATACGCAGAGTAAAGGACCAGAAAAATGATATACCTCGACAAAAAATTCAAAACCAGCAAGGAGCCGGACATCCAGCGCCGGAGATTTTTAAAACTGGCGGGCCCCCTGGGTGTTTTGCTCGCGAACCCCGCATTTGCTTTTGACATCTTCAAAGACATGCAGAAAACCCAGCAAATATTGAAAGGTGCCGGCAGCATCGTTGCCAGTTCAACGGATCTGGATTACAAGTCTGAATTTGCCATCGGTGAGAGCCTTGCCCTTGAAGGCTTCCGCCGCTACGGCCTTCCGGTAAAAGAACCGGGAATTCAGAAATACGTCAATCTCGTCGGAAACGCCGTCGCCGCCAGCTCCGACCGTTCCGACATTCCGTATTATTTTACCATTGTGGAAAGCCCGCTCTACAATGCCTTTGCATGCCCCGGAGGGATTATCTTTGTCACGTCAACCCTGATCAAATCAATGGAAGACGAGTCTGAACTCGCCGGTGTCCTGGCCCATGAGGTATCACACGTCAGCCACAAGCACGCGCTGCAGTCTATTAAAAGAGCCAAGTTCTTTGAAGGGGTCGGCCAAATTACCGCCGCGACGATGAAAGGTGAGGACGGCAAAAAATTCCAGAATATGATCGGAGACCTTCAGGGAGTTCTGTTTGACAAAGGGCTGGACAAGAACATGGAATTCGAGGCGGACGCCACGGCTCTGGAAATTTCGTATCGAACCGGCTACAACCCGTCGGGATTGGTACAGGTTCTGGAAATGCTCGAAGGAAGGGAAAGCGTGTCTGAAAAGAAAGGCTCGTGGTTTTCAACACACCCGCCCCTCAATACCCGGATCAGTAAATGCCGGCCCAATGTGGCACGCTATCCGGATGCCCAGGCACTGGCAAGTGGAAAAGAGAGATTTACGTATTACAAACTGAGACTTTAACCCGGGCAGCCCATGGAATTTTTATATCTTTCCCCTGAATTCCCGCCGAACTATGCCAATTTTATCCTGCAGCTTGACAAGATGAACGTCAATGTCTGGGGGATTGGCGAGGCCGATTTTTATTCCATGCCCGAAAAATTGCGCTCGGCCCTGAGATGGTATATCCGTGCAAATCTGAACTCGTTTGCGGAAGTTGAAAAAGCCGTCGAGCAACTCTTGAGCGCCAAAATTTCTCTGGGCACGCCGCCGCATTTTGACAGGGTCGAATATGCCGAAAATCCCCCTGTCTTCCGGGAAGCCATGGGAAAATACAGGTATATCTTACGATCGGCATCCGAATCGGAAATACACCGCATGGCGGATTTTGTCCTGCGAAAACCCTGAGAAACTGAAAAGTCCGATCCATATTTTGGACACCGTTGAAAGGGAGCCACCATGAACATTGTATATCTCTCACCCCACTTTCCATTCCATTACCACCGTTTCTGCCGGCGTCTGAAACAGGCCGGGGCCACCGTTCTGGGAATCGGAGACGCGCTGTACGACGACCTGCCCGTCGCGGTGCGTGATTCGCTGACAGAGTACTACTGGGTTCAGGATATGCACAACTATGATGCGTTGCTGCGGGCCTGTGGATTTTTCGTCCACAAATACGGGAAGATCGATCGGTTTGAGTCGTTAAACGAGTACTGGCTGGACACCGAAGCCCGCATACGGGATGATTTCAATATCATTGGCATTCGGGGTCGCGATATCGACGGCATCCGCCGAAAATCCCGGATGAAAGAAAAATTCAGGGAGGCCGGTATTCCGGTGGCCCGGGGGCGGGTGGTGCAGACCGTGGAGGACGCAAGAAAGCTGATCAACGAGACGGGTTATCCGGTAGTGGCCAAACCCGATGCGGGCGTGGGCGCACTGAACACCTTTCGCCTGGACAGCGATGATGACCTGACACAGTTCTTCGATCGCAAGCCGTCTGCGGATTACATGATGGAAGCATTCGTTTCCGGCACCATTTATTCTTTTGACGGACTGACGGACCGCGACGGAAACCTGGTGTTCTACACCGCCCATGCGTTCAGTCAGGGAATCATGGAAACGGTCAACGAGGCGCGCCACATGTATTACTACTCGCTTCGAGAGATCCCCTCATCCCTGGAAGCCGTCGGGCGGCGATGCGTAAAGGCCTTCGAGGTCAGGGAACGTTTTTTTCACATCGAATTTTTTCAAACCGGCGATGACAGTTACACGGCGCTGGAAGTCAACATGCGGCCACCGGGCGGATTTACCACCGACATGTTCAATTATGCCTGTGACATCGATATTTACCGGGTGTGGGCGGAGTTGCTGGTACACCGCCGTACCGAGCTCCCCTATACGCGCAAATATCACTGCTGTTATGCGAGTCGAAAAAACAATCAGCGCTACCTTCACGACCATGAGGACATCATGCTGCGTTTCAGCGGCTTTATCGTCATGGCGGGAAGCGTCCCGGGCGTTTTCAGCAGCGCACTCGGCGATGCCGGATATATTTTCAGGGCCGACAAATTGAGCGATATTTATGAAATCATCCGATTCATTCATGAAGCCAAAATTCCGAGTTGTCAATAACAATGCACACTGAAGAACACCGCTGGTACAGCACGAACCTGGATCGGGAAATGGCGCTGAAAATTTATGGCCACTGGGGGCAACCGATCATTGTTTTCCCGTGTTCCCGGGGCCGGTATTTTGATTATGAAGGCATGGGAATGATCAACGCCATTGCCGGATTCATCAACGACGGCAGGATCAAGGTTTTTTGCGTGGACAGCATCGACGCGGAATCCTGGTACAATTGCACCGTCCCGCCGGCGGACCGGAATGCGCGGCACGAAGCCTATGATCGGTATGTGGTCGAAGAAGTGATCCCGTTTATCCGTCATCACTGCCGTTCACCGGATGTACGGGCAATGACCAACGGCTGCAGCATGGGCGCCTATCACGCCGTAAACTTTTACCTCAAGCACCCGGATGTTTTCGAAGGGACCATTGCCCTGAGCGGCCTCTACCGCCTGGACCGGAACGAGTTCGGGCTTTCCGCCGCCGACATGCCCGCCGTTTACTTCAACTCGCCCATGAATTATCTTCCGGGAATCGACACCTGGTATCTGGAACGATACAGGCAGGGTACGATCATTGTCTGCGTGGGCCAGGGCGCATGGGAAGAGGAAGCCGTTGCCGACACACGCTCCCTCGATACCCTTTTTAAAGAAAAATTCGTTCCGGCGTGGGTCGATTTCTGGGGCCGCGACGTGAATCACGACTGGCCCTGGTGGTACAAACAGATGAACTACTTTTTACAGCGTATTTACGGCTGAAGCTTTTTTTGCTTTGGTTTTTCCACGATCTCCGGTTTTGTCAGGAGTTCATCCCGGGAAAGCATTATTTTCTCCGCCTGCCAATTTGACAGCTCAAAGGCATCGTTGCTTTCCGACGAGACTGCCGGGTAGCCGGCATCCTCTTCCCGTATCTTTTCGAAAATGGAAAGGGAATAGTCCGTTTCACCCTTCAGAACGATGGAATAAACGGGGTTGGAAAAATCACCCTTGTTTTTATCCCGGATGTATGTGTCGCATCTCAGGTCGGAAAGGGCGGCCAGCAAACCGCGCAGCCGCGATTCATCCACCGCTGTGCCTTCGGGGCCGTGCCAGAGCATCTCGGGCTTTTCCGGTTCGGAATTCTGCGGGCCGGTTTTCCGGCCGGCAATGTCCTTCACGGGCGCGTTCACACGGCTTAAAAACAGGGACTCACGGTCTCGGACAAGGCGCATCTCCCGGATTTCGCTCTGCACGAATGAGAGAACGGTTTTGTCCCTCAGGGAATCAACGGTCTGGTCAAATTCTCTCCTGAAATTCTGGAGCGCATGGTAAACGCGGTGGTCTCCTGCGATCTTGACAAAGGTGTGGCGAAAAGTGGCCGCGGCTTTGCCCACATCAAACTCACGCTTGAGGGTCTCTCCCTGCCAGGCCCTGACAGTAATCTTCTCATGGTCATCCAGGCCGTAGCGGTCATAATTTTTCGACCCGGAGACCAGTTCCGTCAGGCTGAGCTTTTCGATAAATCCCAACATATCTTTAATTTTTTCGCTGTCGCACCGGTATCCCTGCGGGGAAATCTGCCAGCTGCTGCCGCTTCTTTCCAGAAGTATCGCGTTGCCGGCTTTTGAAATTTCAATTTTTGAAACATCCGCCCCGGAAACATCAGGCAGCTCCGGCAGACGGTAGTGTGTCCTGTCCGATTTGTGCAGAATCAGGTACGAAGAGAGTGTCGCAATCACGGCAAAAAGAATGACATACTCTTTTTTCAACTTCATGGATGCTTCCTAACCCCTATAAACATAATACGGATCTGTTTTTTCCGGGAGTGGCGTCGGAACCAGACCGCAAATCCGAAGAGAACGACCAGCACGGGAAGACCGGCAATATTAAAGGACTTTACGATGGTTTTAACCCCTGCCCCGGTATCCATCAGCGGGTTGAAA
>JBDRPF010000053.1:0-63213 GCA_043827325.1 Pseudomonadota bacterium
AAGGCGGCGCAGGAGTACCAGTCGACCCTGATCGTTGCGGGCTCGTCCGCCAAGCCGGCGTGGGTGGAGCGGTGGATCGGGAGCACCCCGAGGTTCATGGCCGAAACGTCGGTATTTCCGGCGCTGCTGGTTCCGCCGGACGCAGCGTAATCTTTTGATAGAGCTTAAAAACCGGCTGGTGTGTTCCGGATGCCGCAAACAGGGACAACGGGTGATACCGCATGGCGCATAGTGCAGGGAGCAGAGAGAAAACGCTGTGCGCCCTGCGCCGTGCACCCGGCGGATGGTATTTCGTTTGGGGCGACAATAAGCGGTTAACCGTATACATGATATTGTAGATTTTCACAGAAGTTGAACAGGAGGATTTGATGGCAGTCATGACCATTTCCAGACAATTCGGCGCCGGGGGGAAGACCCTCGGGAAGCGGGTGGCCGAAGAATTGGGATACACGTTTGCCGACAACCAGATCATTCAGAAAGTTGCGGATGCGGCCAATGTGTCGCCCCACTGGGTGGAGTCCATAGAGAAGGAGGCGGGTACGCGGTTGAACAAAATAATATCCCGGATGGTTTCAAGAGGCTTGATCGACCGGGTTTTAAAGGACGAGCGGGGGTACATCGACGAGGAGATCTATCTGGATTACGTGATCGTGATCATCTCGCAACTGGCGGAAGAGGGGAACGTCGTGATACTGGGACGGGGGAGCCAGTACATCTTGAACGACCACCCGGACGCCTTTCACATACTGCTGATCGACGAGAAGGAGAACCGGGTGAAATTCATGATGGACAACTACGACCTTTCCCGCAAAGAGGCGGCCAAGACCATCGGGAACGAAGACAGGCGGCGGCTGAATTTGTACCGGCGGCTGGGGAAAAAGGACTACGACGACCCGGCCCTGTACCACCTGACCCTGAACATGAACCGGCTGAGCATGGAAAAGGCCGTCAGGGCCGTGTGCGAGCTGGTCAAGCCGGATCGATAATTTTTATCTCGCCCGCTCCCGTTGGTCGCTCGAGCTCGCAGAGATCACAGCGACGAATTAAATATTTGCCTGATTTTTTGATCCCGTTGAAAACGGGACAGGTATCCAAAATCAGGCAAAAGAGCTCTGTGCCTGTGAACTCTGCCCACTCTGTTAAATCTGAAAGTCATTTAACCGGAGTGAGAGATTTATATAAGACCCTTTCAGTGTCGATATCACGCCACCCATTTTAGAGGCGGTTAAACCCTCCGGAGGCGGATAAACCGCGTGAATAAGGGCTCGTTAAGCAAGAACGGAATTCAAACCAATAAAAAACGTTTAACCCCTTGACAGCGGAGAATAAAATTTGATATCAATCATCTTTTTGCATGAATTACGCTCGCATTTGTCAATTGCCTTATAATATCAAATGGTTATGGAAGAGCCGAACGGCCCGGACAGAAAACGGTTTTTTAACTTCAAAAAAAACCGCGAGTGGGCCGAGAACCTTACCATTGTAACGCAACTGGGCCTGACAATGGCCGGTTGCATCGCTTTTTGTTTTTTCATCGGGCTATACCTTGACAAATGGCTCGGAACAAAAGGTGTTTTTATAACGATTTTTATCATTCTCGGCGTTGTCGGCGGCGGAGTTACCGTGTATCGTCAGATCCTCGAGATCATCGAAGACGAGAAAAAAGAGAAGTAAACAGATAATGGAATCGATTCGGGAAACCCAGAAAAAATATTGCTCCATGGCCATGGCCTTTGCGATTTTTGCAGGGTTCTTTTTTATCCTGGCCGGTCAGAGCCCGGCGGGAAAGGGTCTGATTCTGGGGACCCTTTTCAGCATTTTAAATTTTATTTTAATCGGCGAAACGATCCCGCATAAAATCGGTAAAACAAAAGGAAAAACCTTTTTCCTTTCCGCGGGTTCACTTTTCATGCGATACGTGTTGATGGCCATACCGATAATAGCGGCCGTAAAACTGGAACAATTTCATCTGATATCCGTAATTGCGGGAATCTTTATGATCCAGCTGGTTATATTTGCGGATCATGCGTTGGCGCTTTTTTTATCAAACCGTGCAAAACAGGCTTAGGAAATTGTAATTTATGGGAGAACTGGGAAAATTACATCAGCTGGTCATCTCGATTATGGGATACGACCTCGCTTTCAATCTTGAAGTCATGTTAATGACGTGGATCGTCATCGGCGTGCTGCTCATTTTCGGTTATGCAGCCAGCAAAAAAGGGGCGTTGATTCCCGGGCCCGTTCAGGTTGTGGGGGAACTGTTCGTTTCGACGCTGTACCAGCTGACCGAGGACGCGCTGGACAAGGAAATGGCGAAGAAATACGGGTCCCTCACCATCGCACTTTTTCTGTTTCTGCTCATGTCCAACTGGCTGGGGATCATCCCCCATCTTGACGAGCCGACAAAGGATTTGAACACCCCGTTGAGTCTCGGGCTCATGGGGTTTTGTATCGCTCACTATGCCGGGATCAAGAGCAAGGGTCTGAAGCAGTATCTCAAGGAATATTGCCAACCCATTTTTTTCATGGCCCCGCTGAATGTAATCGGGGAAGTTGCAAAGATCATTTCCATTTCCTTTCGGTTGTTCGGAAATATCATGGGGGGGTCGATCATCATACTGGTCGTCTCTTATCTGACTTACAGTATCGTTCTTCCACCTTTTCTCTACGCGTTTTTCGGTCTTTTCGTGGGCACGGTTCAGGCCTTCGTGTTTACAATGCTGACGGTTGTATATATTTCGGTGCAGGTAAAGTAAGTTATGGAATTCGAAACACAAACACTGGTCAGTGCGGCCGCGTATCTCGGCGGCGGCATTGCAATGGGATTCGGTGCCATCGGCGCGGCCATCGGAGAAGGATACACGGCCGCGCTGGCCAACGAAGCCATATCCCGGAATCCGAAACTGTCCGGCGATGTTTTCAAGAACATGCTGGTGGGACAGGCCGTTGCCGAATCCGCCTCTATTTTTGCCCTTGTCATCGCGATTCTGCTTCTCTTTCTGGACACGCCGACCACCGGCATGTTGAAGGCCGCCGCCCTTTTCGGCGCAGGTATCTGCATGGGCTTCGGGGCTATCGGTTCGGGCATCGGGTCCGGCATCCCCGGCGGGCAGGCCTGTATGGGGATCGTCCGCCAGCCGGCCATGACGGGCCGGATGACCACCAACATGCTCATCGGATCGGCCGTGTGCCAGACGCCGGCCATATTTTCAATGGTCGTGGCACTGATGCTCATGTTCATCGATTTTGGGAAAATGCCCCTGAACCCCACATGGGCGGCACTGCTGGGGGCCGGCATCAGCACGGGTTTTGCGGCCATCGGCTCCGGATACGGGGGCGGTCTGGCGGCCGGTGCAAGCTGTGAGGGCCTTGCCAGAAATCCCACTACCGTCGGGAACGTGACCACCATCATGCTGGTCGGCCAGGCCGTGGCCCAAACCGCTTCAATTTTCGGCCTGCTGGTCAGCTTCATCCTGATGTTCAAGGCGTTTCCGGAAACGGATGCGCTCAGCCCGGCCATGGCCCTTTTGGGCGCCGGCATCAGCATGGGGTTTGGCGGAATCGGCCCGGGAATCGGCAACGGAATGGCCGCCGGAGGCGGGGTGAAATGGGTGGCCAGAAATGTAGATCACTACGGCGAACTCATGCGAACCATGCTGGTCGGGCAGGCTGTTTCACAGTCAACGGCGATTTACGCCATGGTGATCAGCCTGGTTCTAATATTTGTGGTGTAAGCGTCAAATTAATTAAACAAATAAAATCCATGTATTTTTAAATTCAGGAGGATAAAATGGCAATCGAAGGTGCAGATATCGTAAAAGCGGCAGCGTTTATCGGCGCGGGCATTTCAATGGGATTCGGTGCGATCGGCCCCGGCGTGGGTGAAGGTATCACCGCGGCAAAAGCATGTGAAGCCATCGGCAAAAACCCCAAGGAAGCAGGCCTTCTGACCCGGACAATGCTCGTGGGCCAGGCGGTTGCCGAGTCGACGGGTATTTACTCCCTGGTTATCGCGTTGCTCCTGCTGTTTGTTGTTTGATCTATAAATTTTTTTTTAATGGAAAACAGTCGATGCAAATTGTCAGCACCACAGCCCTAATCAGCATCAACGGAACGTTGATCGCTCAACTGGTTTCTTTTCTCATATTTCTTTACGTTCTCAACCGCGTCATGATCCGGCCGCTGCAGGATGCGATGGCCGCGAGAAGCAGCCACATCGATAAGATAAAACAAGACATTGGCGACGCAGAAGAAGACGTGAAGCGATTTGTTGCCCAGCTCGAAAAGGGCAGAATTTCGGTTCTATCCGAAGCGCACGAGATCGCCAAAAAACTGGAGGAATCCGGGAGCAGCGAGGCGGATGCGGTCTTTGCTTCGACCCGGAAAGAGATCGGGGTTTTGAGAGAGCGCGCGGAAAAAGATGTTGACGCTCAACTTGCCGAAGCCAGAAAACACATCAAAACGGAATCGGAAGCCATTGCGGTCAGGGCTATGGAAAAAATTCTGGATCGGAGGCCGGCCCCATGAAAAACATACCTAAATTCAATATGATCTGTTGCTTCATCCTGGCGGGCATATTGAGCCTCCACTTTTTGGGGCCGGAAGCATTCGCGGCCGAAGAGGCTGGCGACTGGCGGACCGTGTATGATCTTGTACTGCGATACATCAATTTCGGGATCATCGTCTTTGTTTTTTTTAAATACGGTAAAACGCCGCTGATGAATTTTTTGCGGGGTGAAAAAGACAAGGTCGCGCGGCAGATCGAACGGATAGAGTCTCAGCAGAAGGCGGCAACGGATAAAATCAGGGAAAGCCGGCAGGCCCTTGACGAAGGCCGGGAACGATATGCCGATATCAAACAGCGGATCGTCGAACAGGGGGAACGGAAAAAAGAGGAAATGATCTCGGATGCCCGGCAGTTGAGTGCGTTGATGATCGCGGACACGAAGCGGAAGATCGATTTCAACATCATCAGGGCAAGAAAAAGGGTCCGTGACGAATTGCTGGACGCGGCAATCGAAGTGGCAATGGAAAGACTGCCCGGCATGATTACAGCGGAGGACAGCCAGCGGTTTGTCGATCAATACATTGCCGGTGCGAGGAGAGCGTCCGGACGAAGATAATCAATACGAAGATGCGAAAATCGAACGTTGCAGACCCGGTCACAATAGGCCGGGTTTTTCGTTTGTGCGCCCGGCAGGGCGCACCTGCGTGGAGGTGCAAATCCTCTACACGCCCGTCAGGGGGAAGTGTTAGCTAAACGGCAACTGCGTCATCGTGAGGTGGGAAGGAAGCTGAAGGCAAAGCGCAGTAGATGGAGCGTGTGGTCGAACGCTTGAACACTTTGATCAGTTCTGGCTTATTTCAACTAACAATTTGAATTGAAAATAAAGGCCTGTTCAATTAAAAACCCGGTAGATGTTTGATTTGAATCCACCCCTCAAGGATTCCGATCAATAAACTCTGCGACTCCGTGAGCGCTGTGAGAGGCAGATCTAATATATTATCAAAGGGTTTGGTTAATTAATCCATCGAATTCGATAAAGGGAGAAACACCGTGCTGGGTACAATCGTGAATACGCTGGCCATCATTGCCGGGAGTTTGCTGGGGCTTCTTTTCAGGGGCGGTATCCCGGAAAGATTCAAGGTGACCATCATGCAGGCCGTCAGCCTTGCGGTGATCCTGGTCGGTTTGAAAATGTCCCTGAAAACAGAGGATATATTGCTCGTTATTATCAGCCTGGCTATCGGAAGCGCCCTGGGTGAACTTGTCGGTATCGAAGCCCGGCTGGAAAGCCTGGGAAAAATGCTGGAACGCCGGTTTTCAAAGGCCGGGGACGGCATCGCGAAAGGTTTTGTGGTGACCAGTCTCATTTACTGTGTCGGTTCCATGGCCATTGTGGGGTCTCTGGAGAGCGGGCTGACCGGAAACCACCAGACCCTTTTTGCAAAATCCGCACTGGACGGCATCGGGTCCGTTATTTTCGCCTCCACTCTGGGTGTCGGTGTCCTCTTTTCTTCGGTGTCGGTGTTCGTGTACCAGGGGGCGATAACGGTCGCCGCATCACTGGTGAAACCGTTTTTGGTCGATTCCGTCATCAACCAGATGTCGGCAGTCGGCGGTCTGCTCATCATGGCAATCGGCTTTAATCTGCTTGAAATTCAAAAAATTAAAGTCGGCAACATGCTTCCGGCGATATTTATGCCGCTGGTGTATTTTATGATCAAACAGCTTGCGGGTGTTTTTTAACGCGGGCGGATCATGACTGTCTGTGAGAAACGTCTTCGAAATATAACGGCGGGTCTGTTTTGAATGGATAAACGAAAAGGGCATCCGGTTTCTGCTGGGCCGGACGCCCTTTGGCCTGAAAAAGCAAGCAGTGTCCCCGCAGCCTGCCGCAGGGGACGCGTGAATCATGCGTGAGTAGGTTCGGCTTTCTGAACGTTCTTTGCCGAAGGCCCCCGGTCGTTTTCTTCGACCTCAAAGGTTACGCGGTCGCCTTCGGAGAGGGTTTTGAATCCGGACATTTCAATGGCGCTGTAGTGAACAAATATGTCCCCGCCTTCTTCCTGCTCAATGAACCCGTATCCTTTTTTGTTGTTAAACCACTTCACAATTCCATTTGCCATAACACCATCCTCCTTTAACTGCAAATTGCTGCCACGGCCTCAGACTTGAGGCCGCCACTTTGACAAATGTGACAAGCCCTCAGAACGAAACCTGTCGATATTGATCCGGTGTCGCGTGGTATCAAGCAGAAACCACGGATTCATTATCGCCCATATAATATTCCTTATAATTTTTCAACCGGCAAAATGCAGAAAACAGCTTGTCTTGCGAAAAGGTTGTTTGCTAAGCTGAAAGGAAAAACGTGCCGGGTTGCAGAGCCCCGGCAAACAGTTTGTGCAGGGGTGGACTGCCCGGTGTGCGGCTGTGGAGAGTGTACCATCGGCAAATAGCGCCAATTTTTGTAGAAGCTGTCTCAAAAATGCATCTCACGTGTTTTATGAAAAATATTCGGATTATCCGCTTGACCAACACGCCAATTCAATATTAAACAATTCAGCCGATTAAACATTTTTACGCTTTGCGCGACGCACACCGCAAGCTCTCGCTGATGCGGTAACCCCACACAAAGGAGCGGTTCATGAAACAGGTCGACTACATGGAAGTCGCTGAAAGAGCGATGCGTCAAATCAAAAAAGGCGCGTTTTTAACCGTAAAAGCAGGCAGGGACCTCAACACCATGGCCATCGGGTGGGCCACCATCGGTTTTGTCTGGCAAAAACCGATCTTTATGATCGCGGTACGAGATTCCCGCTACACGTTCGGCATTCTGGAGAGGGCGGCAGATTTTACCGTGTCCGTTCCCCGGGATGGTATGCATGACGCGGTGATGTTCTGCGGGACAAAGTCCGGGCGGGATGTGGACAAGTTCACGGAGTGCAACCTGGTTCCCATGGACAGCCGCCAGGTCGTATCGCCGATCATCGACACGCCCGGCATTCATTTTGAATGCAGAATCGTATTCAAGGCGCCCATGGACCCGGTGTACCTGGACGACGACTACGACCGGCTGTATCCTGAAAAGGATTACCACACGCTCTATTTCGGTGAAATCCTGGGGTGTTATGAGACGGATTAGTCGTCCTTTTCCGGGCAAAAACGTCCCTGCTCTTCACCGGACCCATCGACCCATTGACCGATGAACGATTTTCCGGACATCAGTTTGTCATTGCTTTTTCAGTTTTTTTCATTTAGGTCTATTTACGTAAGTCGTCCAGCAAAGAGTTGCCGAAAAACCACTTGCCGGAGGCGCAATCTGATGTTGATCCGGAAAAGGGGGCACGGTTCCCGCCGGGCTTTTGGCAGAGAAAACCCATGAAAGATACAGATTATATAGATACCGAGCAAACCCTTCCGTTCGACAGGTCGAAAATGGCGGAACTGCTGCTCCGCGCCAAAAGCATGGAAAGAAAGGCCTGTTTTGTCATTCTCGGCGGCCTCGATGTGGGGTCTGTTTTGAATATCAGCAAATCCGTGATGGTCATCGGAAGGGACGCCGACTGCGATCTGGTTCTCAGGGATTACGATATTTCCCGGCGGCACGCCGAAATCCGGCGAAAGGGATCCAACAGCCTTGTTATCCGGGACCTCGGGAGCACAAACGGGATCTTCATGGGCGGTGAAGTGATCAAAGAGGCACGTCTGAGAGAAGGAGAAAAGGTGCTGCTGGGGCGGCAGACGGTATTGAAATTCGTGCTCATGGATGAACTGGAAGAGAGCTGCCAGAAGCAGATCTTCGAATCATCCACACGGGACGCGCTCACCGGCATTTTCAACCGGAAATACTTTAGCGAAAAGATTGTATCGGATCTCTCTTTTGCAAAACGCCATCGAATTCCCCTGAGCCTTTTGGTGCTGGACATCGACCATTTCAAAAGGGTCAATGACACCTACGGCCACAATACCGGGGATTATGTGTTGACGCAGGTGGCGCGGATCATCGCCGACACCATCAGAGACAATGACATGGTGGCCCGATACGGCGGCGAAGAGTTTGTTGTTATCGCCCAGGGAATCGGCTTTGAGGGTACGGAGACGCTTGCCGAAAGAATCCGGCGAAAGATTGAAGAAACCCCCTTCAACGCCCTGGACATGGCCCGCGCGGAACTGCGCGTCACCATCAGTATCGGGGGTGCCAGTGTTTCGACGGATGCCGAGGTGGATGAGGGTGTAATGCTCTCGACCGCCGACCAGAACCTTTACCGCGCCAAGGAAGAGGGTCGGAACAGGATCGTCGCTTCTGAAATCACCTGACCGGATCGCATTGACAGACGTTCTCCTCATCCAGCCGCCCATCCGGGACTTTTATCTGACCGCCAAGAGAACCATCCCCTACGGCCTGGCCTGTATTGCCGCGGTTCTTCTGGAGCAGGGCTTTTCGGTAAACATCTTCGACGGACTCGCCACCTCCAAATCCAGAACCATCGATTTGCCCGAAGAGCTGACATATGTCCGGAAATATTACGGCGGGCCGGACCGATCTCCCTTCGGGCTGTTTTATCATTATCGCCATTTCGGATACAGCTTCGAGCACGCCGGGCGGATCGCGAGGGACTCCGGGGCGTTTCTGGTGGGAATCTCAGCCCTGTTCACGCCCTATTTCCAGGAAGCGTTGCGCGTTGCCGAGGCGGTGAAACGATACCACCCCGCGTGCAGCATCGTCGTCGGCGGGCATCACCCCACGGCCCTGCCGTTCTCCGCAATGGAGAACCCGGCAATCGATTTCGTTCTCAGGGGGGAAGGCGAAGTTTCACTGCCCCTGCTGGCGCGGGCCCTTAAAACCGGCATTGATCCGGCGTCCGTACCGGGTATTGTTTTCAGAAAGCCGGACGGGACGATCCACGTGGAAGACCCCGTCTGCATGGCGGACCCGGAGCGGTTTCCCCTGCCGGCGGATCATCTGGTCAAACACAGTTTCTACCAGCGGAACAAAAAAGGCAGCGCAATGGTCGTTGCCAGCCGGGGCTGCCCCCTGAAGTGCACTTACTGCAGCGTGGGCGGGGCGTCCTGGCTGCCGTACCGGCGCAGAACAGCGGCGTCCGTTGCCGGGGAGATCGAAACCGCGGTGCACCGGTACAATGCCGGGTTCATCGATTTTGAAGACGAAAACCTTTCTTTTGACCGGAAATGGTTTCTGGACCTTTTAAACCGGATAAAACGCCGATTCAGAGGATCGCCACCGGAACTCAGGGCCATGAACGGGCTGTTGCCGTCCTCACTCGACGACGAGACGGTTTGCGCCATGAAAGCCGCCGGTTTCACGTCTCTGAACCTGTCGCTCGGCTCGGCCTCCAGGGCCCGGCTCGAACGCTTCAATCGCCCCGATGTCCGGGAGGCCTTTGACACCGCGCTGGACCTTGCCGAAAAATACGGCCTGACCGCCGTCGGGTACGTGATTGCCGCTGCGCCCGGTCAGAGCGCCCGGGAATCCCTGTCCGACCTGCTCTTTCTGTCGGAAAGAAGGGTTCTTGCCGCTGTTTCCATTTTTTACCCGGCCCCGGGAAGCAAGGATTATGATCTGTGCGAAACACTTGGCATTCTTCCCGGCACATTCTCTGCGATGCGTTCCAGCGCGCTGCCGCTGTCCCACACCACCACCCGGAAAGAGGCGGCCACGCTGTTGAGGCTGGGAAGAATTCTCAACTTCATGAAATACATAACGGATCTGGAAACGGGCGTTTGCCGCGATTCAATCCGGCATGCGGGCACCCGGAACCCGGACCAACGGGTCGAGACCGGCAGGAAGCTCCTCGATATGTTTCTTGCAGACGGCCGGATTCGGGGGATAACCCCGGACAACGAGATTTTCGAACACAGCGTTTCAACCGGACTAACCCGAACGTTCGTTCAGGAACTGAAAACGGTCCGTCTCCGGGGGACCCGGTGAATAAGAAGAAATTAGACCTTGCGGCCATGACGATGCTGGTGGTGCTGTGCGCGAGCTGGGGGCTGGCGCAGGTCGCCATCAAGGTTGCCAATCGCGGTATCTCGCCGCTATTTCAGTCCGGCATCCGGTCGGTGGGGGCATTGGTGTTGCTCTGGCTGTGGATGTCGGTTCGCCGGGAACCGGTGCTGGAGAGAGACGGCACCCTGTGGTGGGGGCTCGCGGCAGGGCTTCTTTTTTCCGTGGAGTTTGTTCTGATCTACTGGGGCCTCGAATTCACCCACGCGTCCCGGGCGGTCATCTTCCTCTACATGTCGCCGTTCGTCGTGGCCCTGGGCGCGCAGTTCTTTATCCCGGGCGAACACCTCCGGGCGATTCAGGTCCTGGGTCTGTGCTGTGCCTTTGCCGGCATCGTCGTCGCGTTCCGGGAGTCGCTGGGTTACCCGACCCATCGGATGTTGATCGGCGACGGCATGCTGGCGGCGGCGGCAGTGTTCTGGGGGGCGACGACGGTGCTGATCAAGGCCGGCCCCCTTGCCCGGATCAGGCCGGCGAAGACACTGCTGTACCAGCTCGCCGTCTCCGCGGTGGTCCTGCTGCTGGGGTCCCTGGCAAAGGGCGAGCCCGGCATTGTCTGGATCACACCCCTGGTCGTCGGCAGCCTCGTCTACCAGACCGTGTGGGTCGCGTTTGTCACGTACCTCGCCTGGTTCTGGCTCATCCGCTACTATCCCCCGTCGCGTCTTGCGTCGTTCACCTTTCTCACACCGCTTTTCGGCGTGCTCGCCGGGGGCGTTCTGCTGAACGAGCCGATTACACAAAGCCTGAAACTGGCGCTCGTTCTGGTGGGATTCGGTATTTACCTGGTGAACCGGCCGGCTGCCGAATGAGGCCTGTTACCAATAAGCGCATTAATATTTAGACAGGATTAACCGGATTTTCAGGATTTTTGGCTATCAAAACAGAACACTGAAGCGACGTGAACGGTTGCCAACGATACCACCGGCATCTTTTTTCTCTCTTTATACGCTGAAAGCGGGATGGGTATTTCTCGGTTTCATCCCCGCTTTCAGCGGGACAGACAGGAAACCGGGAAAGTAATTAATCCAATCAATCCTGCTTGCCCGGTGAAATTTGCGATAACAACAACGTAGTGCATTTCACCGGGGCAAATCAACCACTTGATCAATACAACGAATCCAACCAACTGTGTAATCTGCGGATTATTATTCGATTAAAAAAGGAGAGCACCATGACCTGGATAATAAAAGCATGCAAAAATTTGACCCTGATTCTTGTGCTATTCGCCTTTTTGGGCATCGCGGGCTGCGAAGGGACGGCCTCGCGCGATCAGGTGGATGACACGGTGAAGGAACTCGCCGGAAAGAAAAAGATCGATCAAATGGATCAGATGAAAAAAGATATCGACAAGGCCGCGCAGCAGCAGGCGGATCGATTTGAAAAGACGGATGAAAGTGCCGGGCAAAAATGAAGCTCCCAGCAGCCAGTTTGTAATCGGCATATAGCAAGCAGTATCGAGCAACCAGTATCCAGAACTAAGCATAGATTTCCCGGGTCTTGTGGAACCGTATCCCGAGCCATTCTTCCATGCAATAGCCGAGCTGCCATTCACTTGTCGTCAGATAGGTCCTCGATCCTTCGGCATCCATTGCAATGTTGGCGCTGTTTTGCTCCTCAAAATCCCGCATCTTTTTAGGGTCGTCGCATTGGACCCACCGGGCAACATTATACCCAACCGGTTCGTAAACAGCATCAACGCCATATTCAGACTTGAGGCGTTCCATGGTGATGTCAAACTGCAGCATTCCCACGGCGCCCAGGATATAGTCTCTCGAGGCCAGCGGTCTGAAAACCTGAACAACCCCTTCTTCCGCGAGCTGGAGCAGTCCTTTTTGAAAATGCTTGGCTTTCATGGGATTCTTGAGAATTACCTTTTTGAAAAATTCAGGCGCAAAATTGGGAATTCCGCAGAATTGCAAGGGTTCCTTTTCTGAAAATGTGTCCCCTATCTTTATGGTGCCATGGTTATGAATGCCGATGATGTCGCCGGGGTAGGCTTCTGAAACGTTTTCACGCTCATTTGCCATAAAGATGGTGGCGTTTGAGAAGATAACATCTTTTCCGATTCGGTGGTGAAGGGCCTTCATTCCTCTGGTAAATTTTCCCGAGCAGATCCGTATAAATGCGACCCGGTCCCTGTGGGCCGGATTCATATTGGCCTGGATCTTAAATGCAAAACCGGAGAAGGGCTCCTCGTAGGGGGAGACTTCCCGCGTAACAGCAGCCCTTGGACCCGGAGACGGCGCCATTTCCACAAATGCGTCCAGCAACTCCTTTACACCGAAATTATTGATCGCGCTCCCGAAAAAAACAGGTGTTTGGTTGCCTTTTAAGTAATGGTCGAGTTCAAAAGGATTGGCAGCCCCTTCGATCAATTCAATGTCTCCTCTTAACTCATCTGCCTGGCTGCCGAGAATTTTGTCGAGTGTCGGGTCGGAAAGGTCGTTTATCACGATGCTTTCCACGCTCCGTGTTTCCTGGCCGGGCATAAAAAGGCAAAGTTCTTTTTTATAAAGATTATAAACCCCTTTGAATCTTTTTCCAACGCCAACGGGCCATGACAGCGGTGTGCACTCGATCTGAAGTTTGTTTTCGATATCATCAAGAATATCAAAGGGGGCTATGCCCTCGCGGTCCAGCTTGTTGATAAAGGTAATGATGGGCGTGTTGCGCATGCGGCAGACTTCCATCAGTTTCTCGGTCTGGAGCTCAACCCCTTTGGCGCTGTCGATGACCATCAGGGCGCTGTCGACCGCTGTAAGCACCCGGTAGGTATCCTCGGAAAAGTCCTCATGCCCGGGTGTATCCAGGAGATTGACCTCAAAGCCGTTGTAATTGAATTTCATCACCGATGTGGTGATGGATATGCCCCTTTCCTTTTCGATGGCCATCCAGTCGCTGGTGGCATATCTTTGGGCCTTTCGGGCCTTTACGGCCCCTGCCTGCTGAATGGCGCCGCCGTAAAGAAGCAGCTTTTCGGTTAATGTCGTCTTTCCCGCGTCCGGGTGGCTTATAATTCCAAAAGTCCGTCGGCTGTCGATCTCTTTTTTGTTATGGTTCATTATATAATCCGGTCGCTTTCTTTTTTTGCCCCAATGTTGCCAAATTTGTTTTCAAAACCAGAATAAATTCTTCATGAGAAATGCAGGGTAAGCAAGGTGAGAATATAATCATTGAAATTGGTATTACAACCCGGGCCGGTTTCACAGGTGATACGGGACGTTCGGGCAGAGAGTGCAGAAGCAAAACACGTTCCGCACGAACGTCCCATATTTTATTCCGTTTAATTGTGACAGTGGCCGCTATCGCGGTCGGTGCCGGGTCTGGGGCGGTCGCTCTCAGGTGCGCCGTATTCTTTATATGGCTACGCTATCGGCAGTTCGCTCAAACCCGGCGATAAAATCTTTTTATGATCGATTAAGGCAATCGGGCAAATCTCATAAGGTTGCTCTTATCGCCTGTATGCGCAAAACCCTGGTCATCTTAAATGCCATGGTAAAAAATCAAACTTTTTGGCAAAAACCTATTATTTTTGTTGATGCTGAACACAGTTGTTAACGTTAAGGTGTCGCTTCGCTCCATCTTTTCATGTAAATTGACAGAACACCTTAATTTCAGCTCACTTTAGCTCACTTCAAACCCTGGCCCAGACCGATCACCAATGCGCTTTACCAAAAAGACTGATTTTGAATGATGCATGTGTTATTTCAATATATGTACACGTCGCACCAGGGCGGGCTTTAGTCACTTTGATGATCCCTGACCCCTTTGAATGTGTTGGTCTACCATAAAATACGTCACCGTACTTACGAATTTGAGTACTATGGTTGGCCAAACCCGATCCGCAGCAGCTCGTCGCGGCTGATCATCCCCTTGAATTTTCCTTCCCGATCAATCACCGGAACGCGTTTGAGCGACTTTCCGGTCATCAGCTTTACGGCTTCTCCAAGCGAGGTGTCTTCCTGGACCGTGATGAGATCCGTCTTCATGACTTCAGCGGCCGTTTTTTTCCGGAGATGTTCACCGGTTTCTTTCTGTTGCCGCCCTCTTTCCGTAAAGGGGACTATTCTCGCAAAGTAATCCCAGATGCCGGCATGGGAGTCGGAAAAAGCGACCAGCAAATCCCGGTCTGAAATCAAACCCAGGAGTGTTTCGTCTTTATCCAGAACGGCGACCCGTTGAATATCGTCGGAATCGATGATCTGAATGACTTCTTCCACCGATGTTTCCGGTGATACAGCGTGTGTGTCCCTGCGCATAATATCTGAAACCTTGCGCATATTCCCAACCGTGATGTTATTCTTCTGGAACGCCTCCCAGTCCGGAGACTCCTTCATTATCGCGCGGAAGATATCCACACGCGAGAGTATTCCCACTATCTTTTCCCGTTCATCTGTTACCGGAAGACGTTTCAGATTTTTTTTGATCATCAGGTTCACGGCTTCCGTGGCATACGCATCTTCCCTGATGCAAACAGCGGGGCCGGACATAATCTCTCCGGCCGTTCTAAGGGCGAGAGCATCCAGAACCGCATCCACTTTTTCTTTATCGGAAGCCGCCAAAAGCCCCAGCCGCATGGGCAAATCCGCCCGATAAATCAGGTCGCCCTGGGTAATGATCCCCAAGATGTGATCATCAGCGTCTACCACGGGTACACCGCTAAATCTGGAAGAAATCAGCAGCCGGGTCACATCGCTCAGCAGGGCGGAGGGTTCGACCATCCGGGGTGAAGCGGTCATGAGGTCTTTCACTTTGAGCTGCCGGGGAAGAAGGCGCTTGCGCGTCTTATGGGAACGCATCTCGATATCCCTGACGGCGACGATGCCTTCGGAAACCATTTCTTCCAGCACCGGCAGTACCGGATCCAGATCGGACGACGGGAGGATGATATCGATTTTCAGCGGCATGTTGAAGGAAAGAACCAGGATGTTTTGCGTGGCCACTTCGCCGTTTTCGTAGCTGCCTTCAATACCTCTCGTTACGATGCACCGCGAAGCAATTTTTAACCCGCGAATATATTCCAATACGGCTTCGGAAAGCGGTTTGCCTTTGCATCGCGCTTCCTCATTGCTAAAAATCTCGATCACACTGTACTTGAGCGGCATGTCTCTCAGTCTCCTTATATGAAAAGGCGCGGAACGTTGCGTCAGGGACTGAACGAAGCAGGTCGTATGCTCATGGGCGAATTATACGAACGATCCACATTCCTGCAAGTACCAATACCAGCCCCAGGGCATTGTTGAGAAAAAAATTCAGAAAAGCGATGGTGACTGTCTCTCCGCGAACCGAAACAATGGTTTCCAGAGCATAGGTTGAAAACGTCGTCAGTGCGCCCAGGAATCCCGTCATGAAAAACAGGCGGGCCGAAGGGCCCAGGAGATTGGTTCGTTCAACAAGGGCAAATGAAATACCGATGAAAAAACAGCCGATCAGGTTTGCCATCAATGTGCCCCATGGAAAGCGCGCCCCGATAAACCGGGCGGCCATCAGGGCAAAGCCATACCTGCACAGTGCGCCGAGGCTTCCGCCAACCATGACCATGAGGATGTTGTTCAATGCCGGGTGGAGTAGACGTAACATTCTAATTGAGCCGGTTCAGGGTTTCACCGCCATGCGGATGACAGAAACAAAACAGCCGTGCGCAGGCTGTATCCTAAGAGGTTTTGAAACCACTTCTATGCATGTGCAAGATTACAGGCTTATCCAATGCGACGTCAAGCACCTTCTGTACAAACCCGACAATCCTGGATTTTTCCGGCTAAAATGCGGCCAACCGATCGTACGGCGGTTTCAGCAGTCACAGACCTGACGCGAGCAATTTTCACGTTTGCTGCAGCAACTCAAGACGCCGGCTGAGCTTAACCGGGTACGGCGTGTGATCATGGACGGATTTGTACGTGTCCGGCAGAAGGGCGAAGCCGCTTCTGAATCGACTCTGAATTGCCGCTAACGATGGATGGGAACGCAAAACCTTTCCGTCTTTCATTACCTTTTCCAGCAGGGGAATCCCGTCATCAATCGCTTCGCTTCGCAATCCGATGACATCCTCCCGGTATCGGCCGTTCGTATCCGATTTTCTGAAGACCTGCTTCTCGCCCGCCAGTGTACGTTTTCCGGGGCTCAGCTTTCTCACATCCCGGCCCTTGTATCTGACCAGCTTGTAAACAATATCAACAAAAGGGGCGTCTGCTGAAACCCCGACATTCGTACCCACGCCAAAGGCATCGATCTTCGCCCCTTCCGAGACGACCCTTGCGATCTTAAACTCGTCGAAGCCGCTGCTGGCGAATATTTTTACGTGATAAAAACCGGCATCATTCAGTATCTTTCGGACCCCCCTGCTCAGGCTCACCATGTCCCCGCTGTCAAGACGAACACCGACGAGCGCGTGCCCTTTTTTTTCCATCTCACCGGCGACGGCAACTGCCTGCCGTGCCCCTTCAAGTGTATCATAGGTGTCGATCAGAAATATGGAGTGATCCGGAAATGTCTCCGAATAAGCGGAAAAGGCCTCGCGTTCGCTGGCGAACGCGGAGACATAGGAATGGGCCATGGTTCCGGATATGGGCAACCCATATTTTTGACCGGCAAGAACATTGCTCGTCGCTTCGAACCCGGCAATATATGTGCTCCGGGCGACGTTGAGTCCGGCATCCTGTCCCTGGGTCCTGCGGAGGGAAAAGTCTATCAGCGGTCGCCCGGCCGCGGTATGAACGCATCGGGCCGCTTTTGAGGCGATCATGGTCTGAAAGCCGATGGTGTTTAGCAGAAAGGTTTCGATAATCTGGGCTTCGATAATCGGCGCGGTGATTTCAATCACCGGTTCGGAGGCAAAGAAGATCTCCCCCTCCGGCATGGCGTACACATCGCCGGTGAATTTGAGCTGTTTGAGGTATTCAATGAAATCCGTTGAAAAACGTCCGGTCGCCCGCAGATAGTCTGTGTCCCGTTCGGAAAACTGAAAGGCCGCCAGCTCCTCCAGAACCTGTTCCAGGCCGGCGGCAACAAAAAAATTTCGAGTGAACCGCTTGTCCCTGATAAACAAAGAAAACGTTGCGCTGCCGAATACGCCGTGGGCAAAATAGCTGGCCGCCATGGTCAGTTCGTAAAGATCCGTGAAAAGGGGCCCCGCTCTCCGGTCCATCATCATACCTCGGCGCTCTTTTTGATACGGCAATCTCCTTTTGCCCTTAACATAATCATATACCTATGATATTATGCGGCATCGGTCTTTTCAAGGAGAATTTCCAGCATAGACCCTGTATTCATAAATACGATTACAACTGTTCATCCACCGGTTTCAGGGGTGACGGCTCGTGAAAGCAAAAATGTTGTCCGGCCCTGTTTTATTCTGGGCACTTTTTTTGATCGTCCAGTTCCTGCCGGCCGAATGCCGGGGGGGGAAGCTTCCGGTTATCGCCAGCATCTTCCCCGTCGCCGACATGGTTCGGCAGATCGGCGGCGAAAATGTGGCGGTTACCCTTCTCCTCCCGGCGGGTGCCAGCCCCCACACCTTTGAGCCCAAACCGAGCATGGTAAAACAATTTTCAACGGCACGCATCTTTTTCATGGTCGGCGCGGGCCTTGAATTCTGGGCGGACAAATTTCTCGAATCATCCGGCGATTACCCTGTCCGCGTTGTGCTGTCCCGGGGAGTTTCCCTTATACACTCCGCGGGGATTCATGACACCCATGACCGTTCCACCGAGAAGGCGCAGGCCCCGGACCATTCTTCCGAAATTGCCAACCCCCACATATGGCTGGATCCGGTAATTGCAAAATCCATGGCCGATAAAATCGTGGCCGCCCTTTGCGCGGTTGATCCGAAGCATGCAGCCGATTACACCCGGCGGGGAGACAGGTATCAGGACGAACTGGAGGCGCTCGACCGCCTGATCGAAGCGACGGCGGGAACCTTCCGGACCCGAGAATATGTCTCATTTCATGCGTCGTGGGATTACTTTGCCCGGCGCTACGGCCTCGAACCGGTCGGCGTCATCGAAGCGTCTCCGGGAAGGAACCCCACGCCGCGGCAAATCGAACATATTGTGACGCAGATAAGAAATTACGGCATCCGGGCGATATTCGCGGAACCCCAGTTCAACCCCAAGGCCGCGGAAGTCATCGCAAGAGAAGGGAATGTTCAGGTGCTTCTGCTCGATCCCCTCGGCGGCCCCGAAATAAAAGAACGCAACACCTATATCGACCTGATGAAGTACAACCTGGACATTTTGCAGAGGGCCATGAAATGAAGGAATCCCTGTCAAAACCGGACAAAACAACCCCCGTCCTTGTCGATCTTCACGACGTATGGGTTGCGTATAACGGAAAATGGGCGCTGAAATCCATATATCTCAAAATCGATCCCGGTGAAATTGTCGGCATCGTCGGGCCCAACGGCGGGGGAAAAACAACATTGCTCAATGTCATACTGGGACTCGTGCGCCCGGAGAAGGGCACCGTGCGATTATTCGGCCGCAAGCCGGATAAACGCAGCCGCCTGGAGGTTGGATATCTTCCCCAGATTTCCCATGCGGACCGATCGTTTCCCGTAACCGTGCTCGATGTCGTTCTCATGGGCCTCTATGGCAGGATCGGGCTTTTCAACCGGCCCGGCCCAAAAGAAAAAAACGCTGCCATGCACTTTTTGGCCCAGGTCAACATGGCCGAACATGCAAAAAGACCGTTTGGTGTGTTGTCGGGCGGTCAGCAGCAGCGGGTGAATATTGCACGGGCGATGGCGTCAAAACCGCAATTGCTGGTCCTCGACGAGCCGTCCACAGGGGTTGACAGCCCGGCCCAGGAAGACTTCTACGAACTTCTGGCAAAGTTCAGGGATGAACAGGGCATTTCCGTGATTATGGTGTCGCACGATATCGGTGTAATTACCTCCCACGCAGACCGTGTCGCGTGTCTGAACGTACAGCTGCATTACCATGGCGAACCGGATTCCTGCTTTGCCCCCGACATAACGCAACAGGTCTACGGGAAGGACCTCAAGGTTATCGTACACGATCCAAGATGCGTTACCTGCTATCACAGGCATAACGATCATGATTGACATTTTCGCCTTTGAATTCATGCAAAACGCCTTTATGGCCGGCATAATGCTCAGCCTGGTTCTGGCTGTCGTATCATTTTTCGTTGTCCTTCGACGCTTTTCTTTTATCGGTGTCGGCGTGGCGCACTCGGCATTCGGCGGGGTTGCCCTGGGCGCCCTTCTGGGTATCTCGCCGACGCTGACGGCCATTGTCTTTTCAGTGATTGTAGCCAATGCGATCGGTTACATCGGAAAGCAGGGCAAACTGAGTACGGACACGGCCATCGGAATCTTTTTTTCTCTGGCCATGGCACTGGGTGTTATTTTCATCGGCATGTCCGATCAATACACTGTTGATCTTTTCGGATATCTTTTCGGAAACATTCTCGCGATCACCCGGCAAGACCTGATCGTTATTGCGGTGTTGGGAGGATTGGTGCTGCTGTCGATGGTCCTGTTTTTCAAGGAATTGCTGTTCGTTGCCTATGACAGTGAAGTGGCCTTTGTCAGCGGCATGCCCGTTGCCTTTCTGGATCATTTTTTTCTGACGGTTCTTGCCCTGTCCGTTGTCATCAGCATAAAAATCGTCGGCATTGTTCTGGTGTCCGCGCTTCTGGTCATCCCGGGGGCAGCCGCCTCTCAGATCACCGACCGGTATGTTTCAATGATTGGGGTCTCTATTGCCGTCGCTCTGGTTTCCACCATCGGCGGTTTGTTCATCTCCTATTATGCGGACCTGTCGTCCGGCGCAACCATCGTCACCCTGGCCTCCGCCATTTTTTTTCTCGTATTTATCGTCGGCCGGTTCCGAAAGTAAAAAATCCGGGCCCGGAGGACGCGGCGTTGATATACCTCTCATGAAATTGTTGTTGGAAATCTTTCGATCTGCGCATTTTTTTTGAGCTCTTCAACATATTGATTGACCTGCCGCTTAACTTCCTCGTTTTTGAGATATCGTTCAATCCGGTCCCTTGCATCCTCGTAAAAAATAATGGTATCCGGTCTTCTTTCCAAAGTCTTAATGATGTGATATCCGAAACGCGTCTCCACAATGTCGCTCACTTCACCCGGCGCCAGAGAAAACGCCGCCGCATCAAACGGCTTCACCATCTCTCCGCGTTTGATGTATCCAAGATCTCCGCCATTGACTGCGCTGGGGCATTGCGACTGGTCGGTGGCGAGCCTCGCAAAATCACCGCCCCCGGTAATATTCATCCGGATCGTTTCGATCTTTTGCCGCGCTTCAGCCTTTTGCGCATCATTCGCCCTGGCACCGACCTTGATCAGAATGTGGCTGACCCGGATACGTTCCGGCTGCCAGAACAAACGCGTCTGGCTGTCATAGTACGCTTTGATCTCCGCTTCCGTAATGGTTATATTCCTACCGAACTCATCCTCGACAAAGCGCCGGGTTTCCATCCATCGTTTGACCTGAGATTCCACGTCCGTCCCGTAAACACCCATTTTCCTCAGGGCGTTTTTGAATTCAGCTTCCCCCGGGAACCGGCTTTTCATTTGTTGCAACTGGTCCCGGGCTTCGGATGCGTCCACGGTGAATCCCCTCTTCCGGCTTTCCTGGTAAAGCAATTCATAATTGATGAGTTTTTCGAGGACTTCCTTTTCAATTTCCGATTGTTGGGATTTATTCACCTGCGCGGCCGTTCCGTAAAAACGTTGATCGACCCGCAGCAACGCGCTTTTGAACGCATCCAGGGTGATGGCGGATCCGTTGACCGTCGCAACGACTTCCGCCAGAAGGGGCTCATCCTCTGCACGCACCGGAAACGGCATCGCTGCAATCGCCAGCGCAATCATTGCGGTCCAAATCCATTTTTTCTGTTTTTTCTGCATTGTGATTTTCCTGTTCCATTCCAACCCGTTGTCTGAAGGACCGGGGAATCGTTGGTTTCCGCTGCGGATTGTCCAATTCGCAAAAAACGCCCCGGCCCCTTAAATGCTCAGGTCAATTCGATATAAGGTTTGCAATACACTTAATCTCCACGCACGCCCCTCTGGGCAGGGCGCTCACCTCCACCACGGCCCGGGCCGGCCGGTGTTCCACGAAATATTCTTTGTAGATTTCGTTGAACTCGGCAAAGTTTCCCATGTCGGTGAGAAACACATCGACCGCAACCACATGGCTCAGGTCGCTTCCGGCGGCCAGCACAATCTGCCGGAGATTCTCCAGGGCTCTGCGCGCCTGCCCTGAAATGTCAGGGCCGGCCAGTTCACCGGATTCGGGGTCCATTCCCAGCTGCCCGCTCACGAAGAGGAATGAACCGGCCGCAACCCCCTGTGAATACGGCCCGATGGCCGCCGGGGCGCTTTTGGTTTGAACAATTTTCGGCTTCATAATACTTGCTCCTTTTTAGGGATTATATCAAAACCGCGCCCTTTGGGCCAGAATTCTTTACTTTATCAGATCTTTAACGATGTCCAGCATGGGTGAAATCAAGTCTTTCCACATCGGGTCTATTGCATTTTCTCCATGCCATTTAAACTCAACAGCTTCAAGCCTTTCGGGAAGAACCTTGGAGCCCTGCGGCCCGTATGTGTCTTCGGGATAATGCTCTATCCAGAGCATTCGGTTCGGATCAATATTGAATTCCTGCGTCACGCGGGTGGCAATATGCGACGTACAGCTTTTTACCGACGCTTTGCTCCCCGGAACATCCGATACCACAACAATGATCGATTTCAAATGGGCCAGCCGCTTTTTACCGTCCTTGTCCAGGTCATAAATGCGAAGCCGGCACTTGCCGCTTCCAAGGCTAAGTGTTCCGCCCCATCCTTTCCAAGTGTATGTGTCGTCATGTATCAGCATGAAATATTGACCTTCTCTTCAGTTTCGAGTCAAGGTGCCGTATATTCGCAACAGCTTGTCCGGAAGTTCACGGACATCGGATATGACGTTATAGTAACCATTCCCGTAAAGATCGTCCAGCCGCGAATCTCCGGGAGAATAAACGGTTATGGCATGCGCGTAGATATTTTTTGAACGGGCTTCGAATATCGCCCTGCGCGTATCTGCAATGGCATAATCCTGCTTGTACTCAAGATCATTGGGGAAACCGTCACTCAAAATAATCAACAGGCGAACTTTTGATGAAACCCGTTCAAGCAAAGTTGTCGCATGGCGAATTGCGGCACCCATCCGGGTACTCCTCAGGGGCGTCACCGCATCTATCCGCATCCGTATATCATGGTTCATCTCCTCGTCAAAGTCTTTCACACGAAGGTAATCCACGCCCAGACGACCGGTGCCGGAAAAACCGGCAACGGCATAGGCGTCATCGACAACCTCGAGCGCTTCACAGAAAAGGACGACCGCCTCCTTCTCCACGTCCAGGACTCTTTTCTCCGAACCAGACACCGAATTTGACGTGGAACGCGAGCAGTCGACAAGCAGCAGCACGGCAACATCCCTGTGCTGCTTGATGCGCTTGATGTACAGCCGATCCGAAGGGATCCACCCCGCTTTTTTCTCCACGGCAAAGTCAATCAGTGCTCTGTAATCGAATTCATCGCCGTCCACCCACTGCCGCAAGTGTTTGAGGCCCTCGGGCTTCAGCTGTTCAAAAGCCCGGCGTATCCTTTTTACAAGCCCTCGGTGATCCGCCAGTGTTTTGACGTAAAAGTCTCCTGAACGACCCGCCACCTTTCGGTCAAGCACCCGCACGTGCGAAAGGAGATAGTCTCCCAGGTTGCGGTCCCATTCCTTGTACCAGAAGACAGTGCCGTCAACATCGGCATTTTCAAGCCAAACGTTGCCGGCTTGCCCGAGAACGCCCGAAAGGTCGAGCCAGGACACATCAAACGGCGTCTCCCGGCGGTCCGGCACCCCGGAGGTGTCGCGTTGTGGAATGAGGAGAATCTCCTGTATGTCCCCATGGGAAATGGCACCGTCTTGCACGATGAGCCGCTTTCTGACATCTGATTTGTAAACGCTGAAACCTTTTTCTTCAAGTTTCGCTTTTATGGATTCCGCGACACGGTCAAAATGCCGGTAGGTCTCATAAAAGAGTTCCGGTCGCACTCTCCGGTCAAAAGGTGTTTTCAACGGCCGGTAAAAATCCCCGGCGCTTCCGGGGTCCGACGTTTTCGTCAAAAGATTCGACATGTCCCGATACGTTAGAACGACGAGTTCGGCACACGCCTCAACTGCGGTATCTTCTCGAATGTGCTTCTCGAAGCGATCGGTGATGAATGCCACACGTTTTACGATTTCCGGCTTGAAGTCGAATTTCGTCATGGAGCCGGCGCCCAGGGCGATCCATACATACAGCAGAAAAATCGCTTCCCCCGGGTCATCTTTCTGAAAAATTCGTATGGCCTCCTGTTCGATCACCGGCAGTGTGTCCCTTACAATACCCGGGTACCATCGGGACATCTTCAGTCTCAGTCGCCCGTGTTCGAATACGGTAAACAGATCGGACGCAAGCCGGCTTTCCGGAAAAAACAGGAAAAAGGAATCCAGATCCGAAAGGTTCTTTCCGTTTCGGCATGCTATATCGAGATCCTGGATTTCCGGATGCATCCTGCACCTTTCCAGCGCTCTTTCACGGTCAAAGTCAAAGGTGTTGAACTCATAGCAGCCGGATTCCAGCCGGGTGAGGCATTTATACAGGTTTATGTTTTCGGACTTCCGGTCGAACACGCGTATCTCATCGGGCAAATATATAAATTTCCCGTCTGAAATCACGACCGGCATGTCGCCGCGCGCGGTGAACCGGGACTCGGGCAAAGAAGAAAGCGGACAGATGGATATTGCAAGACCGGTCCTTGCGCGAAGATAGCGGTTCAACCGGTGTTGAACCTGGGACAGCGGAACGGTCACCTGCATGTCCGAGAAGGTGTCGGCACCGAGTTTTGATTCCAGCGACAAAAACCTGGCGGCACGTTTTCGGTCGCGCTCCGGTTTATTCAGACCCAGTGACACGAACCGGATTAAAGCCTCCTTTGAAAGCAGGTCGAGCCCTTTTTTCAATCCTTCGAGAAAGGCGTCCGCCAGACGAAAATCCGTTTGAACCACACGCCGCAACTGTTCGATCTGCCAAACCCGTTTGGATTTTGGAAAATCGAGTACGGCCCGTGGCAACGTGTATGAAAAATGCTGGCACCGGGCGTAGGAGAGTTCCTGGGAAAACGTTTCGCGCAGAAGGTCGAGATAGGCGGTTCCACCGTCGATGTCTTTCGCTTTTAACAGTAGAGACAGCGTTTCAAACGGATTTTTTAGGGTGTAGGTCCCTTTTTGCTGCATGACATCGGCCACATGCCGGAAGCGTTCGAGGAATGCTTCATCCCCGTGCGTCAGGACAGGAACGAGGCTTGTCGCCATGATCCATCCCAGTGCCGGACCGATTTTCCCGGTTTCACGCACCATATCGCGGTATTTTTCCAGCGTCTCCCGATTCGCGCTTTCGATAAGATCGAGGTAGCCCATGGCGATTGCGTGACCGAAAGCGGTTTCCCGGGAGAGACCCCATATGCTCTCTTCTACCAGCAGGGCGATGTTTTCCTGTGAAACAGGATCTGTTTTCTGTTTGAGCCCGGCTTCGACTTTTTCTGCGAGTTTCGGATCGGCAACGGCCAACCCGGAAAGGGGGTCTTCCGGACATGTCGATGTTTTGCGCATTATCGGTGGCAAACCCGCATTTTAAAAAACCCCTGTTTATCTGATTGGGAAAATGAACGTTGTACAGTTTGCAGCATATTTTCAAAAACTTCAATATACAAAACAGGGGCTTGACCCAATTGAGAAACCGGCTTATTTTAGTAAGCGAATTTTATATTCAAATGCGTTTTAAAAAAGGAAAATGAGAACTCAAAATGGAAACCGAATGGCCTTTGCGCCGCATCCAGCTGGAGCCTGTAAACGTCTGCAATTATAATTGTCCCCTGTGCGAGACCCACAAAAAAGACTGGGTGCCGCGAAGAGCGGTCACTCTTGAAGAAGCCAAATCGATCGTTCAGCCTGCCGCAAACAATCTCGAAGGCGTTGTTCTATACGGGACGCGGGGCGAGCCCTTCATGAACAAACAACTTGAAGAAATCACAGGCTATCTGAAAACAAACACCCGGGCCAGGGTAAGCATCTCCACCAACGGAAGTCTTGCCGGCAGGGCCAGGGCTGCAGGGCTCCTGGATGCGGGCCTGGATCAGATCATCTTTGCGATTGACGGAATCACTCAGGAAACATACGAAAAATACCGGCAGGGCGGCACGCTTGACAGGGTGATCCGGAACCTGGAACAGTTCTGCTCCCTCAAGCACCAGGGGGGATACGGGACGCGGGTCGTATTTCAGTTTATTCCCATGGCCGGCAATGAACACGAGGTGCCGGACCTCCCGGCATTCGGCTATGGCCTCGGCGCGGACATCGTGAGGCTCAAGTTTTCAACCAGCGTGTCGAGAAGCAGGGACTTCCGTGTGGAAAATACATCCTACCCGAAATCGACCGAATCCAACGGAGAATTCCGCTGTCCCATGGGGCTGGATGTACTGTATGTCGATCCGAACGGCTACGCCTACCCCTGCTGTTACGCGGAAGGCAATACGGAGCTTGTGATCGGGAACGCGGTGAAGGAGGATGTAAACCGCATATGGAACTCGCCTGTCATGCGGGAGATTAAACGGTCTTTTTCCGAGCAGTCCGGCTTTATCGACTTCTGCGTAACCACCTGCCAAAATGTGACCCGACAGCGAAAAAAGATCCTGCCCCGACCGGGCAATTAAGAAATGTTTCACCTGTATTGCATCCCGGACGTTTCTCTTATTCGCCTGCCCCGGTCGAGCCTTCGTCGGCCCCTTTGATTTCCGGTTGGTCCTTGAGTTCCGGGCCGAGCAATATGGACAGCCAGCGTGTCTCTTCCCTGCTGTCCAGCGCGATCTTTGCCGTCATCGTCAGCAGTACGGACAACAGCATGCCCACCGGGCCCAGCACCCATCCCCAGAACAGCAGCGACAGGAATACGATCAGTGTCGAGAGCCCCAGCCCGCGGCCCATGAAACGCGGTTCGACGATGCTTCCGATAACGATATTGATGATGACATATCCGGCCGCGACAACACCCGCCATGGCAAAACCCAGCTGTATGACGGCGAGCAGAACGGCAGGGATTGCCGCGATAATGGAACCGATATTCGGGACATAATTGAATAGAAATGCCAGCAGGCCCCAGAGTATGGGATAATCGACGCCGATGATCGTAAGCAGCACGATGACAAGAACACCCGTCACAAAACTTACCACGGTTTTGATCGCCATGTACTGTTTCACATTGTCGATAAACTTGCGATAGTTTGCCAGCGAATCCGTCGTGCCGCCCGTTATGACGTGCAGCTTGGCGGGTATCCCCGAAGCTTCCAGCAGCATGAAAATCACCGTCATCACAATCAAAAAACCGTTGGCGAGCACCTTTCCCAGGCTGCTGAGCCCTGAAGCGACGATCTTCATGGCCGCGCCCGGATTAAATATTGTCGTCAGATCAAACCCGGAAGTGTCCACCCCGACCCTGTTAAGCCATGCGGTTGCCGCGGTGATCTGCTGCCGCATTTTGCTTTCATAAACAGGGAGGTTCCGTGAAAAATCGCTGATCGACGACCCGACGAGCCCGGCCACGAGAAGCCCTGCGACGGTGATGCCGACGATGACGATGACCAGGGAAAGCCACGTGGGCAGTCCCCTCCGCCGCATCCAGAACATGGCCGGTGCGCAGACAATCGCAATAAAGGCCGCCAGAAGAAACGGGACAAGAATTTCACCGGAGGCGCGCATACCGGCAACGATAACCACAAAAGCTGCAACGGTGACCAGGATCTCGGACGCCTTTGATTTTTTGGGTATTTCTTTCATGTTTATCCCACCATTTTAAAAGATGTCAGCGATCAGGTCTTTCAACGTCTCCTGCAATCGCTCGTCGTCGGTCAGCGGGAGGCATATGGCCGCCCGACATGCTTCACGTACCGGAATATTCCTTTGTATCATCCGGGCTGCGTAGATCAGCAGACGGGTGCTGGCCCCCTCGGTGAGACCGTGCTCCCTGATGTTTCGTATCTTTTCGGCAAGGGATACGAGTCTCGAGGCCGTTTCCATCTCGATGTCCCCTTCACGGGAGACGATCTCGGCCTCTTTTTCCGCTTCGGGATAATCGAACTCAAGCGAGACAAAGCGCTGCCGGGTGCTCTGCTTGAGATCTTTGAGGATTGACTGGTACCCCGGGTTGTACGAAATCACCATCATAAATTCCGGATGTGCGTGCAGAATCTCTCCCTTTTTGTCAATGGAGAGTGCCCTGCGGTTATCGGTCAGCGGGTGAATGACAACCGTGGTGTCCTTGCGCGCCTCCACGATTTCATCCAGATAGCATATGGCGCCCATCCGAACAGCCCGGGTCAGGGGACCGTCCACCCAAACGGTTTCATCCTTTATCAAAAGGTATCGCCCGATCAGATCAGAGGCAAACAGGTCTTCATGACAGGCAATCGTTACCAGGGGGCGTTTTAAGCGATACGACATATATTCCACAAATCTCGTTTTCCCGCATCCCGTCGGTCCTTTCAGCATGACCGGAAGCCTTGCATCATGGGCGGTCTCAAACATTTTGACCTCATTTCCGGTTTCAAGATAATACGGTTCGCTCGAGATCAAATAGTTTTCGGGGTCCGGTTGGAACAGATTATTCATACGGTTTTAGCCTCCGATCCATCTTCTTTCATTGACACGGCGAATGCGACCATTATATTTCAACACATTCGGGTCCAGAATATTTATAGTTTTGACCCAAGCAACAGATGTCAACAACGATTCGGTTTAGAAATATCGTTCAAAATTGGCCCTTCATTTATGGACAAGAGCGATTTTAACCACAAAACGAATTATATATCGTATGGATATGATAAACAATAGCAATATGATACATCGTCTTGAATTCGGGGACAAGAAAATCCTGCTTCTGGGGACCGCCCACGTGTCCAGAGAGAGCGTCGAACTGGTCACCGCCGTTATCGAACAGGAAATACCGGAAACGGTCTGCGTTGAACTCTGCGAGTCCCGGTTTCAGTCCATACGGCAAAAGGACAGCTGGCAGAATACGGACATCATCAAGGTAATCAAAGAAAAAAAATCCTTTCTTCTTCTTTCAAACCTCCTTCTGGCATCATTTCAGAAACGGATCGCAAAAAAATTCGATATCAATCCCGGTGAAGAGATGGTCAGGGCCATCGAGGTCGGAGAAGCCGCTGGCGCCAAAATCCATCTTGCGGACAGGAGCATCCATGTCACCCTCTCGAGAACATGGCGGATCATGAGATTACGGGACAAGGCCAGGCTTCTGTTTCAGATCCTGCTTTCGCTGGGAGAGATTGAAGATATCACGGAGGAAGATATTGAGAAAATGAAACAGGAGGATGTGCTGGAGACGCTCCTTGCCGAGGTCGGAAAAACAGTTCCGGCGTTGAAAGACGTCCTGATCGATGAAAGAGACCGGTATCTTGTACATAAAATCAGGACCGCTCCCGGCGACAACATCGTGGCCGTCGTAGGGGCGGGCCACGTGCCCGGCATCAAGAAATACTGGAATGAAACTATCGACATAGAGGCTCTTGAAAAACTGCCTCCCAAGGGAAAGCTGCTCGGCGGTCTCAAGTGGATTATTCCCCTGTTTATTCTCGCATTGATCGTCCTCGGTTTCTTCCGCGGCGGCGCGAATGTCGGCACCCACATGATCGCGTGGTGGATTCTGGCAAACGGCGTGCTGGCGGGACTCGGCGCGGCCATCGCCCTGGCGCATCCGCTTACGATTTTGTCATCGTTCCTGGCAGCTCCGCTCACTTCTTTGAATCCCATGATTGCGGCCGGCTGGGTTTCGGGGCTGGTGGAGGCGTTTTCCAGAAAGCCAAAGGTCAGGGATTTTGAAAACCTTCCGGAAGATATACTAACCGTAAAAGGTTTCTGGAAGAACAATATCACACGAATTCTTCTCGTGGTGGTGTTTACGAATATCGGCAGTTCTATCGGTACGTTTGTCGCGATTCCGCTGATGATGAAAGTCTTATAGTATCCGTATTGAATTTTTCAAAATTCGGTTCACGGCGGCATTATCCTGACGATTGTTCTGTCAAATGTTGTTCCGTCTTTTAACGGGTACGACATCTTCACTGTTCTCAGTCGGTCCTCGGAAAACAGTTTCACGCACCTGACATAGAGCGCCCACTCCAGCTTCAACCCCTTCTCCTTAAGCGTCTCTACGGTATCCTCTTCATGGATCTCGTAAGCCCTCTGACCGATAATCGGCCCGGTATCTTCACCGTAATCGACAAAATGAACCGTGCAGCCGCCGACCTTGCACCCGTATCGATACGTGTCGCCGTAACCGTCAACGCCGGGGAAAGCGGGCAGAAGAGACGGGTGGATGTTCATGATTCCGGGCCTCCCGCAGGCCGTATTTACCCTGTCGATAAAATAGGGCGTCAAGTTTCTCATAAACCCGGCAAGTATCAAAAGGTCGAACGGGTATGAACGCATTTCCTTCAGAAGCTTTGCCTCTGAAACAGCCCTGGTGATCAAAAAGGATTTCACCTTTTCAACATCGGTGTGCGCGGGAAAAAGAGAATGCTTCGAAAATACGTCATCAAAATCAAAATCCTCCGGGAGTACAATTTTTTCCGGCGCTTCTTTAAAGCGTCGGATGGCTGACCCGTAGTCCACTACGAACGCGGGGATTCCGTGCCGGCGGGCCCTCTCGAGACCGCCGGCTTCGGGATTGTCCGACCCCACAAATGCGATTTCCCCGTTTATCTCTCCCGTCCCGCAGGCATCGATAATCGCCTGCAGGTTGGTCCCGCTCCCGGATATGAGCGCACCGATCCGAATTTTTTCACCCATTTATAATGCCCCCGATATTAAATTATAAACAATGAACTGTTTTGGATACGAAATAGAACCTTCTCAAATATTTTCATGAAATATTCGAGCTATAAAGCCTTTTAAATCAAATACCCTGATTTTTCAAACATATTCACGAAGGGCCTGTTCGTAAAAATTTCCAAGGTTGACAATGCATATGAATATCACTATATTTCAATTTCATTTAAATTCCACAGAGAAAGGAAGTTTGATTATGGCCGAAGGCATTATGGAAATTGACGACAGCAATTTTGATGCTGAAGTTTTACAGGCGGACATGCCGGTAATGGTCGACTTTTGGGCGCCGTGGTGCGGGCCCTGCAGAGCCATAGGACCTGTAATTGAAGAGCTTGCAGGGGCTTTTGGAGACAGGGTAAAATTCACCAAGGTCAATGTTGACGATAATCCTGTAACACCTGGAAAATTCGGTATTAAATCCATACCCACCCTCATTTTTTTCAAACAGGGAAAGGTTAAAGATCAGATCGTCGGCATCGTCGCCAAATCAAAACTCGAAGAAACACTAAACAAAATACTGTAGAGTGCCCGTCGATCACACCGTTCCGATGTGTTCTTTCCCTGACGGCATTTTCAGCAATCTGTTGTTTTTAAAATATCCGGTTAAATGAAACGATTCATCATATGCTCTCTTTTGTTGCTTGTCTGCTCCGGTTGCGCCTGGTTTGAAACCCGGGAGGACAAACCCGCCAATGAGCTTGTCAGCGACGGTATGGAAGAGTACCGGCGCGGGAATTACAAAAAATCAATCGAAGCTTTTGAAAAACTCAAAGACTGGTATCCTTTCAGCAAATATGCGATTCTTGCGGAATTGAAAATTGCTGATGCGCATTTCAACCTGGAAGAATATGAAGATGCCATTTTTGCCTATGAGGAGTTTGAAAACCTTCACCCGAGAAATGAGGCGACACCTTATGTTGTCTATCAGATCGGACTCAGTTATTTTAATCAGATCGACACCGTGGACAGGGATCAAGGCACCGCGCAAAAGGCAGTGGACACATTTGAAAGGCTTTTAAAGCAGTACCCTCAAAACGCTTATGCCAACAAGGCCCGGGAAAATATCAAAAAATGCCTGAAAAGCCTTGCCGGACATGAACTGTATGTGGGGCGTTATTACTATAAGAAAAAGCATTACAAAGCGGCTTTGGCTCGTTTTATGACCGTGATTTCCGATTATCCTGATGTCGGAAGCCACTACTATGCCCTGCAACACATCGCCCGTTGTGAAGCGGCGATTAATAAACAGGAGCAGGCCCCCTAGGTCCATCGATTCAGACAAATAATGCTTTACACAAACGGATTATTGATGTATTAATCCGGATTTCAATTTATAAAGCGATTATGCTGGCAGCTTTAAGCAGGGGATTTATTGAAATACCCCGAAAAATCGCAATTCTCCAGGAGTGATAAAAATGGCACGAATATGTGAAATATGCGGGAAAAAACCGCTTGTGGGACATAATGTGAGTCACGCCCATAACCTGACAAAACGTCGTTTCAATCCGAACCTGCAAAGGGTGAGAACCCTGCGTGACGGCAGGGTTAAACGGATGGTCGTTTGCACAAACTGTATAAAGTCAGGTCATATCGTCAAAGCCCCTTAATGCTTCGATTCGCAAACCTGATATTCCCCGGGTATTGCCTGCAGATTCTTATCGAAATGTTTTGTACGAAACCCATTTCTTCCCAACTGTTTCGCAGAAAATGTCCGGGTCAGCCCTCTATGCGCCGAACCTCTTGAATTAACTTCACTTTTCTAATTTCGGAAAGCACTTTTCTGAGCTGCTCCGTATTTTCAACGGTTATGGTAAAAAAGCTTTCTACGATCTTATTTTCCCGGGTTTCCGTATTCGCGCTGACGATGTTGGCACCATTTTTACTGATAGTGGACGCGATATCCGCCAACAACCCCACCCTGTCGAAACAACGCACGTATATCTTGACAGGATACGCTTCGGCAGCTTCCACGTTCCAATCCACAGCGATCTGTCTTTCGAGATTCATTTTCATGGCGTTTATACAGCTTTTCCGGTGAACCGTAACACCGTAACCCCGCGTGATATAGCCAACGATCCGGTCGCCGGGGACCGGTTGGCAGCATTTGCCGAACTTGATCAGGATGTCGTCTACTCCTTTTACGACAACACCGGCACGCGGCTTCTTCTTTCGGACGCGGTCCATTATCTTGTTTAAGATCGACGGCTGCTTTTCGTCATGCTCGGGTTTTGGCGCAACCTTCCGGACGATCTGGAGCGGTGTTATCTTACCGTAGCCAACGCTTGCAACAAGGTCATCAACCGTCTTGAAACCAAAATAGTCCACCACCTTGGCCAGTTCATCTGATTTCAACATCACGTTGAAATTAAGGCGATATTTCCGAAAAGCCTTTTCGCACATCTCCCGCCCGAGAATGATGCTGCGTTCTTTTTCCTGCGTCTTGATCCACTGCCTGATCCTCGAACGGGCCTTGACCGTCTTTACAAAACTCAGCCAGTCTTTGCTGGGATGGTGGTTCTTGGACGTTATGATTTGAACGATATCCCCTGTTTTCAATTCATAGTGAAGCGGAACGATTTTTCCGTTCACTTTGGCGCCCGTGCACTGATTTCCGACCTCGGTGTGAATTGAATATGCAAAATCAACCGGCGTTGCACCTCTGGGAATCGACTTTACTTCCCCGCGCGGGGTAAAGACGTACACCTCATCCGGAAAGAGGTCGATGCGCACGTTGTCTAAAAATTCATCCGCATCCACGACATTTTCCTGGTTTTCCACCAGGTTCTTGATCCAGGCGAACGCTTCGTTGACACCATCGTCGGTACGGGCGCCTTCTTTGTAGCTCCAGTGGGCCGCGATTCCGGACTCGGCGATTTTGTCCATCTCACGGGTGCGGATCTGTATCTCGATACGTTCACCGTAAGGCCCGATAACAGTGGTATGGAGAGCCCGGTACATATTCGGCTTGGGAACCCCGATATAATCCTTGAATTTTTTGGGGACCGGTTTCCACAAAGCGTGGATCTGCCCGAGCGCCTCATAACAATGGGGTATTGTGTCGAGAATTATTCTGAACGCAATAACATCATAAACCTCTTCAAAAGCAAGGTTCTGTTTGTGCATCTTCTGATGGATACTGTAAAAATACTTGTATCTGCCCAGAACCTCGCATTCCAGGCTGTTTTTATCCATCTCCTTTTTGATGAGCCCTTTTACGGTTTCAATGTATTTCTCGCGCTCTTCTCTGTCTTTGCTGACGAGATTCTTGATGTTTAAATATTCATCGGTCTGGAGATACATGAATGCGCTGTCTTCGAGTTCCTTTTTAATCCAGTAAATCCCGAGACGTCCGGCGATCGGCGCATAAATATCCCGGGTTTCCTGCGCGATTTTTCTTCTTTTCTCCTCCGTGTGAAAGTTGAGCGTTCTCATGTTGTGGAGTCGATCGGCCAGCTTTATCATAATGACCCGTATGTCATCGGCCATTGACAGAAGCATCTTCCGGACGCTTTCCGCCTGCCGTTTCAGGGAAGAGTCAAACGGGAGCGAGCTCAATGTCGTTACGCCGGACACGATATGCAGAACTTCCTTGCCGAACATTTCACCGATCTCTTCCGGTGTGGCACGGGTATCTTCGATCACGTCATGCAAAAGGCCGGCGGCAATACTGACCGCATCAAGCTTCATGTCCGCGAGAATGCCGGCGACTTCCAGAGGGTGAGAGAGGTATGGCTCTCCGGAAAGCCGGACCTGCCCTTCGTGAACCTTGGCCGAGTAAATATAGGCACGGTCTATGATACCCAGGTCCGCTTCCGGATGGTATTCGACAACTTTGTCCAGTATGTCGTTTATACGGATCATTTTTGAGATAACTTCTAATATGCTTTTGCGAATACGACCCGCTGCCCGCTCTTCCCGTTGCAGCAGACACACGCGCCCGCTTCCATCTCGCCGTCAAAAGGAATGCTCCGGATTGTGACACTGAGGTCATTCTTTATTTTCAGCTCGCACGCAGTGGAACCGCACCAGTGGGACAGGGCAAAACCACCGTGGATCTCGGGTTTTTCCTGGTTTTTTGGGGTGAAGAATTCGTAAAACGCTTTTTCGCCGTCAATGGACACCGTATACGCTTGTCTGTATGAAAGAGCGCGCTGGAAAAGGTTGTCCTGCATTTCATCCAGGATGCGCACTATTTCCCCGACAAAACGGTCCCTGCCAATGGACACCTTTTCAGTGTGTTTTTTGTCTCTTCGCCCGACATACACGGCGTTATTGGCGATATCTCTTGGTCCGATTTCGGCTCGCAGCGGTATCCCTTTTTTGATCCAGTCCCATCCTCTTGCGCCACCGATATCGCGGTCGTCGATCTCCACCTCAATCCTTCGGTGGTGATAGCATTTTTCTCTGAGTTCGCCTGCCAGGCTTTCGACAAACGTCATTACCGCTGATCTGTCGGCCTGGTTTTTTATGACGGGGATGAGAACGACGTGGGAAGCGGCGATTTTAGGCGGAAGTATGATGCCGTCGTCGTCACCGTGCGTCATGATGAGCCCGCCGATCAAGCGGGTGGATGCGCCCCATGACACTGTCCATGCATACTCCTCTCTTTCTTCGGCTGACTGGAACTTGATCCCGGATGCCCGAGCAAAATTCTGCCCCAGAAAATGCGACGTCCCGGCCTGAAGGGCTTTCCTGTCCTGCATCATTGCTTCAATACACAACGTGTCAACCGCTCCGGGAAATCTTTCCGCGGGGGTCTTTCTGCCCTTTATAACCGGAATGGCCAGATAAAGTTCGGCGCATTTTGTATAAACGTCGAGCATCATTCGTGCCCGCTCGACGGCTTCTTCCTCTGTGGCATGTGCGGAATGCCCTTCCTGCCAGAGAAACTCACTGGTCCTTAAGAAAATCCGGGTGCGCATTTCCCACCGGACCACATTCGCCCACTGGTTGATCAGGATCGGAAGATCCCGATAACTGCTGACCCACCTCGAGAATGAGTCGCCGATGATGGTTTCGGAAGTGGGTCGGACAATTAACGGTTCGGCAAGTGCGCCATCGGGTTCAAGCCTGCCGTCCGGACCTTTGCTGAGTCGGTGGTGAGTAACCACGGCACACTCTTTCGCAAACCCCTCCACGTGCTCCGCCTCTTTCTCAAGAAAAGACAACGGGATAAAAAGGGGGAAATACGCATTTTTTACACCGGTCGCTTTGAACATATCGTCGAGCACACGCACAATATTCTCCCAGATAGCGTACCCCCAGGGCTTTATCACCATACAGCCTCTGACCGGTGATTTTTCCGCCAGGTCCGAAGCCTTGACCACCTGCTGGTACCATTCCGGATAATCTTCATTTCGGGTTGGTGTTATTGCCGTTACCGCTTTTTTAGCCATGTTTTTCCTTTCCAGTTCTCAACCTCCTCAAGCAAAACCTCAACCAGTTTCTCCTCGGGAAATTTTTTTATCACTTTTCCCCTCTTGAAAAGAACGCCGGTGCCGTCACCGCCGGCGACACCGATATCCGCCTCTTTTGCCTCACCCGGGCCGTTGACGACACATCCCATAATTGCGATTTTGATGGGGATCGGTTTGAAAATGAGGGCCCGTTCAACCTGCTCCACGATGCCGAACATATCGATTTTACACCGTCCGCAGGTGGGGCAGGATATAATATCAGGTCCGTGTCTTCGGATGTCAAGCGCTTTCAGTATTTCGTAACCCACCCGCACTTCCTCTACCGGGTCCCGTGTTAAAGAGACACGAATCGTATCGCCGATACCCTCTGAAAGGAGCATCCCGATCCCGAGTGAAGACTTGACGATTCCGGGATAGAGCCCCCCTGCTTCCGTCACGCCTACATGAAGGGGGAGGTCTGTTTTTGACGAGAGGAGCCGGTAGGCTTCCACGGTACGCTGAACATCCGAAGCCTTAATGGAGATCTTGATCCGGTCAAAGTCGAGCGAAGTTAACAGGTCGATATGCCGAAAGGCACTTTCAACCATGGCTTCCGCACTTGCGCCGCCATACTTTTTCAGCAGGTTTTTTTCCAGTGAACCGGAGTTGACCCCGATGCGAATGGGAATGTCAAAATCCCTTGCGCATTCAACCACTGCTTTTATTTTCTTTTTGCTGCCGATGTTTCCGGGATTTATCCTCAGGCCGTCGGCACCGGCGGCGGCAGCGGCGATCGCCAGCCGGTAGTCGAAATGAACATCTGCAACCAGCGGAATAGAAATTTTTTCCTTAATAGAAGAAATTGCCGCGGCAGCCGATTCATCGGGTACGGCAACCCTTACGATTTCGCACCCTGCCTGCTCCAGACGCTTTATCTGTGAAACAGTGGCCGAAACGTCCTCTGTAAACGTATTGGTCATGGACTGCACGGAAATCGGCGCCATGCCGCCGACCGCTACGTTTCCGACCGTTATGCCACGTGTTTTTTTTCGTTCCGCCAGAAAAGTCATGTTCCTCCGGATGAAAACGAAATTGCCCTGCCGGTGTGAAATGGAACGTTATTTTGATAACCGCTGTATGTTTTCATAGGCAATGGTTCCAACCAAATAATCCACCGGCTCTGCCGGTGGATTATTTGGTTTGCTCCATTCAAAATGCTTCTGTTTTTAAAGGCACAGCCGGATCATCTTTTGCCTGTCCCCAGGTGCCGCGGGTATCCACAAGATGCGAACCCTGACATTTCACGCCCCTGATGAAAAGATTTCATGAAATGTTAGGGCTAAAACATCCTGTTCTGCCCCACAAAAGGATTAAACCGTTTTTCATTGCCGATGGTCGTTTCCGGACCGTGTCCGTTCAGGACCCTGACATCATCCCCCAGGGGAAACAGTTTTTTCTCTATACTGGCGATCAGCGTGTCGTAATCTCCGCCGGGAAAATCGGTACGCCCGATGGATCCGGAAAAAAGGGTGTCCCCGACAAAAACAATACCGTTTGAATAAAAGGCAACACCGCCGGGCGTGTGTCCGGGAGTATGAATGACCTTCAGACGAACCTCTCCGAACGAGACGGTTTCACCTTCTTCTATGGTTCGGTCACATGGCGGCGAATTTTCTACGGAGATGCCAAAGAAGGCGGCGTTGGATGAAAGCCGTGTCAGCATGGGCGCATCCAGGGGGTGGATCAGGATATCTGCGCCGGTCGCATCCTTCATCTGCCTGTTGCCGCTGACATGGTCGAAATGACCGTGGGTGTTAAGAATATACTTTACGGTGAGTTCAGATGCGGCCAGTGAAGACAGAATCCGGCCCGCATCCCCCCCGGGATCAATGACCACCGCTTCTCCTGTTTTTTCACATCCAACAATAAAACAGTTTGACATCAGCGGACCGACCACCAGTTCATTAATTATCAATTCAACCTCCGTATTTACGAATTTGAGCACCCGGTCGTCCGGGACTGATGTTACGGGTCGCCGGCAGCGGCTCTTTTTTTTGCCTGTTCTATGAGTTCGATCAGACTTGTTATTTTGGGCTTCGGCTTTTTCCCGGCAAGCCGGTTGAAGTTCTCTTCGTTCAGGTTCTTTTTCAAATACGCGACCACATCAAAATATTCCCACCAGCAGTCGAAGGTTTTCCAGCACGGCAGATCGTCATCCCCGCATGCCCTGCAGTACTGAAAGGATACGGGCCCACCCAACCGGGGGCATCTTCTTATAAAGTGATCCTTGCTGTGGTCCATTTTATCGGCTTTTGAGAAACTGGGGCTTTGGAAAATTCGCAAACACCTTTTCCGACTCCCGGATCTGTTCATCGCTGAGAACATAATTTTCCAGTTGCCCGGCAAAGTATTTATCGTAAGCGACCAGATCTATCAGACCGTGCCCGCTCCAGTTGAAAAGGATGACCTTTTCCTTGCCTTCTTCCTTTGCTTTTTTGGCCTCGTCGATCACACAGGCCAGCGCGTGGTTTGTTTCCGGAGCGGAAATCATCCCTTCGGTTTTGGCAAAGAGTACGCCGGCCTCGAATGCGTCCATCTGGGTGACGGACTTTGCTTCAATGATCCCCTCGTTGATGAGCTGGCTCACCGCCGGAGACATGCCGTGATATCGAAGACCGCCGGCATGAAACGGCGGCGGAACAAATGCGTGCCCCAGGCTGTGCATGGGAAGCAGCGGCGTATATCGGGAGGTGTCCCCGTGATCATAAACGAACGGCGCCCGGGTCATCGTGGGACAGGCCACCGGTTCAACAGGATAAATCTCGATCTCCTTCCCGTTAATTTTGTCGTAAACATACGGAAATGCAAGGCCTGCAAAATTGCTTCCGCCGCCCGCACATCCGATCACCACATCGGGATAGGCCCCGATTTTCTCCATCTGCTTTTTGGCCTCGAGGCCGATGATCGTCTGGTGGAGAAGAACGTGATTCAAAACACTGCCGAGTGAGTAGCGCGTTTTTCCGGACTCATCAGTGACGGCCGCTTCAATGGCCTCACTGATCGCTATACCGAGGCTTCCCGGGGTGTCCGGGTCTTTTTCGAGGGCATCCCGCCCCGCCTTCGTCTCTGTGCTGGGGCTGGGCACGCACTTTCCGCCCCAGGTTTCCATCATCGACTTTCGATAGGGCTTCTGGTCAAAACTTACCCTGACCATATACACTTTGCACTCAATACCGAACTGGCTGCAGGCAAACGCGAGGGCGCTTCCCCACTGACCGGCGCCGGTTTCCGTGGTCAGCCTTTTGATACCGAAAACTTTGTTGTAGTACGCCTGCGGTACGGCGGTGTTCGGTTTGTGGCTGCCCGGAGGACTTACCCCCTCATTTTTAAAGTATATCTTTGCGGGTGTACCAATAGCCTTTTCCAGAGAATACGCTCTTACCAGGGGTGATGGACGCCAAATGCTCAATACGCGCAGGACCTCTTCGGGTATGTCGATCCACCGTTCGGAGCTGACTTCCTGTTCGATCAGATTCATCGGAAAGACCGGCGCCAGCATTTCCGGACCTACCGGGTTTCCATCAGGGCCCAGTGGCGGGTTCATTTTGATGTCCGCAAGGATATTGTACCATTGCCGTGGAATCTCTTCATCCGCCAAAAGAACTTTTTTGACCTCCATAAAACCCTCCTTGTTTTGAATTCCTAATGGTTTTTATCTGTTTCTTCCTCGATTTGAATTTCCCCTTTTTCCAATGCCAGACGAATACCGTCGAGGATTCCGTTTATAAACGGCCCGGATTCTTCGGTGCCGTATTTCTTTCCGATGTCGATGGCCTCATTTATCGAAACCTTCGGCGGGATGTCCTTGCAGTACAACATTTCGTACACGGCAATTCGCATTATGTTCCTGTCGACACAGGGCATGCGGCTCAGTTTCCAATGATCTGAAAAACGTTCGAGCAGGGAGTCTATCATGTCCCCGACCTCCTGGACACCTTTTACCAGCTGCAGAAAGAAGGGAAGCGATTTTTTCGAAAGCACAAAGTGGCCGCAGAACAGATCAAGCGTCTTTTCCGGATCGTCCCGACCCATATCCATGGAAAAGAGCGCCTGCATGGCAAGTTCTCGTGACCTGCGACGGATTCCCATGGCTAAGCCCGATCGACGGCCTCAATCAGGTTTACCATTTCCACCGCGGTCACCGCCGCACTCCACCCTTTATTTCCGGCCTTGCTGCCGGCACGCTCGATGGCCTGCTCGATGGTGTCGGTTGTTACGATTCCAAAGATGACCGGAATTTCAGATTCCAGGCCGACCGTTGCAATCCCCTTGGCCACCTCGGAACTTACATACTCGAAGTGGGGGGTGGCGCCGCGGATCACTGCACCCAGACAGATAACCGCATGATATTTTTTCTTCCCTGCCAGTTTTTTTGCCATCAGCGGTATTTCAAACGCCCCCGGCACCTTTACGATGGTAATGTCCTCGTCCTTTGTGCCGGAGCGCGTCAACGCATCCACCGCACCGCCAACGAGCCTGTCGGTAATGAAATCATTAAAACGGCTGACGACAAGCGCAAATTTCTTTCCTTCAGCAAGAAGGTTACCTTCAATCAAGTTCGCCATCTGCGTCCCTCCTCGGTTACAGCTGTTTTCATAACGGGATTATGGAACGACATCGATATTCAACAGGTGTCCCATTTTGAGCTGCTTGCACTCGAGGTAACGCCGGTTGTGTTTGTTGGGTTGAACCATTGTCGATATCTGTTCCACGATGCTGAGCCCATAGCCCTCAAGTCCAACGATCTTTTTGGGATTATTCGTGATGAGTTTCATCTTTTTCACCCCGAGATCCACGAGAATCTGCGCCCCGATTCCGTAATTCCGCATGTCCGGCGCGAATCCGAGCCGTTCGTTTGCTTCAACCGTATCAAGGCCCTGGTCCTGCAAGGCATAGGCTTTCAATTTATTTACCAGTCCGATTCCCCGTCCTTCCTGACGGATGTACAGGATTACCCCGGATCCTTCTTTTTCGATGAGTTCCATTGCCTTGTGCAGCTGCCCGCCGCAGTCGCAGCGGAGGGAGCCGAAAATATCGCCTGTCAGGCACTCCGAATGTACCCGGACGAGTACCGGTTCATCCTGAAGAATATCCCCTTTTACCATGGCAAAGTGAAGCAGATCATCCACCTGATTTTCATACACGATGGCCTTAAAAACTCCGCCGAAAAGCGTGGGGATGACCGTTTCCGCAGCCCTTTTCACAAACGACTCCGTTCGCATGCGATACTCGATGAGATCTGCGATGGTACATATTCCGAGGCCGTGTTTTTCGCTGAATTCCTCCAGCGCCGGGATCCTGGCCATCGTACCGTCTTCGTCCATTATTTCGCAAATTACGGCAGCGGGTCTTAAGCCGGAAAGACGCGCCAGATCCACCGACCCCTCGGTCTGTCCCGCACGGACGATAACCCCGCCGTCTCTCGCTCTTAAAGGGAAAATATGGCCCGGACGGACAAGATCGTTCGGCCTGGCATTGTCCGCAATGGCCGTTAGAATCGTGGTCGCCCGATCTGCCGCGGAAATACCGGTGGTTACGCCGCATCTCGCTTCGATGGATACGGTGAAACCGGTCTTCAGCGGCGACGTGTTGTTGTCAACCATGGGGGGCAGATTCAGGGAATCGATTTTATTTCCTGTCATGGCTAGGCAGATAAGTCCCCGCCCGTATTTCGCCATGAAATTTATGACCTCCGGTGTAACAGCCTCGGCGGCGATGGTCAAATCCCCTTCATTTTCACGGTCTTTATCATCGACCAGGATGACCATTCGCCCGGCTTTTATCTCTTTGATTGCATCTTCAGTGGTGATGAGTGGCATTACGTTTCAGGTTCTCCTTTATATGTTCGATACTAAAATGTTTTTCACAGAATACACAACCGCTAATTAAAAAAACCCGGCCTTTTCCAGAAAACCTCTGTCTATGGAGGGTGGCCCGGTTTTGTTTTCTTTTCCGCCGTATCCCTGCCGCACGGTAAAGCGCTCGACATATTTTCCGATCATGTCTGCCTCGATGTTGACCACACCCCCGGCCTGCTTGAACCCCAGGGTTGTAAGCCTGGCCGTGTGCGGGATGATGCTGACGGTGAAACTGTTTTTGTCGCACTCATTTACGGTAAGGCTGATGCCGTCTACGGCAACCGAACCCTTTGTTATCACGTATCGCGAAAGGGTTTCAGGCACCTCAAAAAAGAAAATTATTGAATTCTCGTCCTGCTGCCTGCGTTTTATGGTCCCCATGCAATCGATATGTCCGGAAACGAGGTGTCCGTCCAACCGGTCTGAAAGACGAAGTGCGCGTTCAAGATTTACCCGATCTCCGGTCCCGGCCCTCCCGAAGGTCGTCTTTGAAAGGGTTTCGGGAGAGAGGTCCGCCTCAAAGCGTTTACCGGAAATGGCGGTGACCGTCAAGCAGGCGCCGCTGACCGCGATGCTGTCTCCAACCTTGGTTTGATCTAAAACAAAGTCGGCAGCCACAGCCAGGCGCCTGCCTTTACCCGCCGGTCGCAGTTCCTTTATAGTGCCGAGGCCTTCAATGATTCCGGTGAACATACTTAAAAAGTGTCCAAAGTTTGGTTCACTTCAGTTCGTATCTAACTTGAAGTTTTTTTCTATTTATCAATATACCCTTCGATCATGACATCGTCGCCGAATCGTTGAACGCGGATATCCTTGACCTGAACACAATCCCTCATCAGGGCGGGACCCTGCCCCTGGCAAACGGGAACGCCGTCGTCTCCGCCTAAAATTTTCGGCGCAAAGAAAAAAATGGTTTTGTCAACAATGCCCGCCGAAAGGGCTGACGCAATGACGCGGCTCCCTCCCTCTATGAGAAGACTCGTAATGCCCAAAGCCCCCAGGCGATCCATGAGGTCGTCAAGGTCGATACGACCGTTTTTGACCCGCGCCGCGATGACGCCGGCACCGCATTTTTCAATCCGGGCCTTTTTATCTTCGGGTATCGCATTGCCGGTCACGATGAGCGTATCAGAATCCGAAGAAAGCCGCAATACTTTCGCATCCTCCGAAATGGACAGTCGCGTGTCCAGAATGATTCTTTTCGGGTCCAGGCCGTTCCTCCCCCACAAACCGTTCGGAAGTCGGACCGTTAAACTGGGGTCGTCTCTTTTAACCGTGTTGATACCGACCATGAGCGCATCAACAGCATGGCGGAGCCTGTGAACATATTCTCTCGAAGATTCCCCTGAAACCCATTTCGAGTCGCCGGTTTTTGTCGCAATTCGGCCGTCCAGCGTGGCCGCACACTTTACGATGACAAAGGGCCGTTTGGTCCGAACGTATTTGATAAAAATCTCATTCAGTCTTTTCGCCCGGGTCTCGCAGACCCCGGTTGTCACCTGCACACCCCGGCTTTTCAAATAATCGATGCCGCCGCCCGTCACATCGGGGTTGGGGTCATTCATGGCGGTGACAACCCGTTTGATGCCCGCTTCAAGGATCGCCTCGGTGCAGGGTGGTGTCCGACCCGTGTGGTTGCAGGGCTCAAGGGTCACATACAGGGTCCCGCCCCGGGCAGATCCCCCCGCATCGTTAAGGGCCTTCGCCTCCGCGTGGGCCTCACCGGCGGATTCGTGAAATCCTTTCCCGACAACGTTTCCGCCATTTACGATCACGGCACCGACCATCGGGTTGGGGGAGGTAAACCCCTGCCCCTGAATTGCAAGATCAAGTGCCATTTCCATGTAGTCTCGGTCGTCCATTGTCGATGATTTCAAAAAATTTCTTTATTTGCCATCCCGGATATCGCATGAATTTGAAGCGCTCATTTACAGGGTGTGACAGGGTGTGAAGTAAACGGGTATGTGCTCGCACCGATGTTTAAAGCGGGTTTCTCAATATCAATTTCAAGCCTGCGGACCCCATTTTCACATCACTGCCGCTTCTGAAGGCTTTTGACTTCGGAAGTGAAGTCGTTGACATCTTTGAACTCCCTGTAAACCGAAGCAAACCTGACATACGCAATATCGTCGAGTTCATAGAGCTTTGACATTATTCTTTCCCCCACCGTGGAAGAAGGGATCTCTTTTGCCCCGATTTCCCGAAGATCACGTTCCAGTTCTTCGATAAACCCCTCGAGGATATCGGTACTGATATTCCGTTTCTGGCAGGCTTTTCGAATTCCCGATCTGACTTTTCCGGCGCTGAAGACTTCGCGGCGTCCATCCTTTTTTATTATCATTATCGGAATATCTTCGATGTGCTCATAGGTGGTAAACCGCCGGTTGCATTTAATGCATTCCCGCCGTCTTCGGATGGTATCCGCATCTTTGCTCAATCTGGAATCGATGACCTTGTTGTCAACTACCCCGCAAAATGGGCATTTCATGAATCTGTCTCCTTTTCGCTGTTTCTAATCTTTATAACTTTAATACCCGCCTCTGTGAACATTTCTTCGGAAATGGCGTCTGAGTATCCGGACCGGTAGTATATATCCACGATACCGGCATTGATAATCATCTTTGCGCATATGGCGCACGGCAGGTTCGTACAGAAAAGCGTTGCTTTGTTTATGGAAACGCCGTGAAATGCCGCCTGGATAATGGCATTCTGTTCGGCATGGATGCCCCGGCACAACTCATGTCGTTCACCGGACGCCACTTTTAATTCCTCGCGCAGGCAGCCGACATCGATGCAATGGCTGATACCGGTCGGTGCACCGTTGTATCCCGTGGACAATATCCGCTTGTTTTTTACGATCACAGCGCCGACTTCACGACGGGTGCAGGTGGATCTTTTCGCAACAAGTTCCGTAATATCCATGAAATAGCGTTCCCATGAAGGGCGATTTCTTTTCTTTTTCATGTCAGGGTTCAGTTCCCGCCTGTAAGCTTCCATACAGCGGAAACGCCTCTGTAAGTTCGCGAACTTTTGCCCGGGCACGGTCTATGAGACCTTCATCATCCCTGTTTTTCAGGACGTCAACGATGAGTCTCGCGATGACGGCCATCTCCGGCGCCTTCATGCCCCGGGTGGTCACAGCCGGCGTTCCGATGCGAATGCCGCTCGTCACGGCAGGGCTTTGCGTATCAAAGGGGATGAAATTTTTATTGACGGTAATGTCGGCCCGTCCGAGTACCTCCTCGGCATCTTTCCCGGTTATGTTCAGATTTCTTAAATCCAGCAGCATCATATGATTGTCCGTGCCGCCGGATACAAGATGAATCCCGCTTTCCTTTAATTGGGCCGCCAGCGTTTTGGCATTGTTCACGATATCCACCTGATACGTCCGAAAGGATTGTGACATGGCTTCTTTGAACGCAACGGCCTTGGCGGCAATGACATGCATGAGCGGTCCGCCCTGTATTCCGGGAAAAACGTGCCTGTTCAAGACGGTACCGTAATCCGTTTTTGCCAAAATCAATCCCCCCCGCGGTCCTCTCAGGGTCTTGTGGGTGGTTGAAGTTACCACATCTGCATGAGGCACCGGAGAAGGGTGAACGCCCGCCGCCACCAGACCGGCGATGTGGGCCATATCGACCATCAGATAGGCGCCGATCGACCCGGCAATGCGGCCAAACGCCTCGAAGTCAATGATTCGCGGATAGGCGCTCGCACCGGCGACGATCATCCTGGGCCGGTGTTTCTCGGCGATGCGCGCGACTTCGGCGTAGTCTATGGTGCCGGTATCCGCTTTTACCCCGTAGTGAATGAAATTGAAGAGTCTCCCTGAAAAACTGACCGGGCTTCCGTGTGTGAGGTGTCCGCCGTGGGACAGGTCCATTGCCAGGATCGTATCTCCGGGATTCAGGAGTGCGAAATAGACGGCCATGTTGGCCTGGGACCCGGAGTGGGGCTGTACGTTGGCATAATCCGCGTTGAAAAGCTTCTCCGCCCGCTTTACGGCAAGCTTTTCGGCAACATCCACGTACTCGCAGCCGCCGTAATACCGTTTGTTCGGATAGCCTTCGGCGTATTTATTGGTCAGAACGCTTCCCTGGGCGGCCATGATTGCCCGGCTCGCAATATTCTCAGACGCAATAAGCTCCAGGGTGTGGCGCTGTCTTTCAGCCTCCATGGCGATTGCCCGGGCGATATCTGGATCTACTCTTTCGATAAATTTCAAATCCAAGTATCATTCTCCCATTAAGTCGAATTTTTCAATTCTCGATTGATGTCGCCCACCGTCAAACGGTGTTTCGAGCCAGGATCGAACCATCTCCAGGGCGAGGCCCTCTCCGGTGATACGGCCGCCCAGTACCAGAATGTTGGCGTTGTTGTGGCGCCTGCTCATGATGGCGGAAAAAAGGTCCGTGCAAAGCGCCGCCCGGACACCGGGGAACCGGTTGGCGACCATTGACATTCCGATTCCGCTGCCGCAAAGGAGGATTCCACGGTTAAACTTCCCGGTTGAAACCGCTGAAGCGACTTTTATTCCGATGTCCGGATAATCGACAGAATCCTCGCTGTGGGTGCCCACATCCTCGACGTCGATGCCGTTTTCAATAATGTATGCCTTGATCTTTTCTTTCAGGGCATATGCGGCGTGATCGCTGCCCATTATAATCGCAGTCGTATTTTTATCCATCTTTTTCTCCGTATCCAAGTCACATGTACATCCCACCGCTGACATGGATAACCTGTCCGGTAATGTAAGCCGAACTTTCTGAAGCCAGGAAGACAACCGCGCCGACCACATCTTCAGGCAGGCCCGTGCGTCCCAGTGGAATTTTTGCGATCATGGCATCTTTTGCCTTCTCCGGAAGTGACGCGGTCATGTCTGTTTCGATGAAGCCCGGTGCAACCGCGTTGACGGTAATCCCTCTCGGCGCAAGCTCCTGGGCAACGGCCTTGGTAAACCCGATGATTCCCGCTTTTGATGCCACGTAATTTGCCTGCCCCGGGTTGCCGGTTGCCCCGACGACGGACGATATATTGATGATTCGACCCCGACGCTGTTTAATCATGGTCTTGGATGCAATCTTTGTACAGATAAAGGCGCCTTTCAAGTTTATATCCAACACATCATCCCAGTCTTTTTCTTTCATGCGGACCAGAAGTCCGTCTCTGGTAATGCCGGCATTGTTTACGAGAACGTCAATCCGGCCGGTCTCATCAAGTATCTGCTTGAAAAAGTCTGAAACTTCCGCTTCCGATGCAACGTCAACCTGCCGGCAGGTTGCCCGGCTGCCCCGATCGACGATACGATCCCGGGTCTCCGCAGCCGCATCACCCGCGGAAGAATAATTGAAATAGATCCGCGTGCCCGTCGCTGCAAAGGCAAGACAGACAGCCCTTCCAATTCCCCTTGAACCGCCGGTGACCACGACCGTGCGTTTGGTTTTCTCTGTCATGACGACCTCGCAAAGTGAGCCTCTCTCTTTTATTCTTCCGTTTCGATTACGGTGCGACCTTTGTAAGTTCCGCAATTGGGACATGCGCGATGCGGGAGCTTGGTTTCACCGCACTGGGGGCAGGCCGTCAGCGAGGGAACCGCGATCTTCTGATGCGTCCGGCGCTTATCCCGTCTTGACTTGGATGTTTTCCGTTTTGGAACAGCCATAATTAATCTCCTAACTAAATGTATTTTATATAAATATCGTAAACCGATCTCCTGTCCGAAAGTTGAGCTTTAAGTAATTGAATTAAAAGGGATTGTCAAGAACTATTCAAACATTTTCGTCTATTTGCTGAGACATGAAACGCCTGGCCCTGTGGGACCGGTTAAAAATAACGACGATTTTAAATTAAGGTTCAAGGTTCAGAGGTTCAAAGTTCATAGGTTGGCCCTGAACGGGGAACCTTGAACCGGGAACCCCGAAAGTCAGACTTCACCCCTCCGGGGTGCACCCAAAGCCGAGGCCTTCGGGTCCGGATTCTTTACTTTTGGGGCCTATCCCGGATGTTGCACGAGTTCTACAGAAGCCTGTTCGCCAGGCCGGTCAGACGCTTCTGAGGGTTGTCGTTGTTGAGCGCGATCTCAAACGCCTTTTTCGTGCCGATGAGGATCACCAGCTTTTTCCCTCGTGTAATCGCCGTGTATAAGAGGTTCCTCTGGAGAAGCGCAAAATGCTGGGTCATGATCGGCACGATCACAGCCGGATATTCCGATCCCTGTGATTTGTGAACGGAAATGGCATAGGCCAGCGACAACTCGTCCAGTTCCGCAAAATCATATGTCACCTCCCTGCCGTAGTAATCCACCAGAAGCTCTTTCCCCTCCCTGTTTATGGATATGACCGTGCCGATGTCGCCGTTGAAAACTTCTTTCTGATAGTTGTTTTTAAGGTGCATCACCTTGTCGTCCGGATTGAATTGAATGCCTTTGATATCAGGGACTTCGGTCGCTGGATTCAAGGCCTTTTGCAGCACCCGATTCAGGTTGAGGGTACCCACCGCACCCCGGTGCATGGGCGTCAGAACCTGAATCTCTTTCACCCGATCAAAGTTGTACCGCTCCGTAATCCGCCGGGAGCACAGTTCGACGATCGTCTTTACCACTGTCTCGGGATTATGCTGCTCGATGAAATAAAATTCTGAGAGTTCTTCAGCATTTGTCGTGTCTGTCAGGTTTGGCGACTCTCCGCGCCGAATCATGTGGGCATTGATGACAATCGGACTTTCCTGGGCCTGCCTGAATATCGTTTTGAGTTCAAACGTCCGTATGCTTCCGGACTCGATCATATCTGAAAGCACGTTTCCCGGGCCCACGGAAGGAAGCTGGAAAATATCTCCGACCAGAATCAGCACCGAGATCATCGGAAGCGCTTTCAGCAGGTGGTACATCAGCAACGTGTCCACCATGGACACCTCATCAACAATCAGCGCATGGGTATCCAGCGGATTGTCTTGATTTTTATCGAAAAGACCGCTGGTCAAATTGTATCCCAAAAGTTTATGAATGGTGGACGCCTTTCTCCGGGTGACCTCCGACAATCGACGGGACGCCCGTCCGGTCGGTGCCGCAAGGAGGATCGTTTTCCCGAGGCTTTCAAATATGGCTGTGACAGACCGTATCAGGGTCGTTTTACCGGTCCCGGGTCCTCCCGTGATAATCGCGACCCGGTGGGAAAGAATCTCTTCGAGGACGGCAAGCTGCTCGGACGAGAGCTTTATTGCGAGCTTCTTGAGAACTGCAAGCGTAATCTCCTCCGGATCGAGGCCGGGGGGCGTCACCGGAACGGACAACAGCGCCTTCAGTCTGTTTGCGATACCGGTTTCCGCTTCATGAAGCGCTTTTGAATAAACACACAGCGCATCCGGATTTCTCGTATCTTTTTCAATGATGACCGCTCTTGCGTCTCCACGCAGATCGAGGATGGTTTTAATCCGGTCATGTTCGATGCCGAGAAGTTTTTTGCAGCGCTCCAAAAGCTGCTCTTCATAAGCAAACGTGTGCCCTTCTGAAGCGAATTGCTCCATCAGGTATAAAATACAGGCGCTTATCCTGCCGGGATCGTTTTTCGAAACTCCCATATTCAGCGCTATCTTGTCAGCGGTATGAAAACCGATGCCGGGAATATCGAGGACTATTCGGTATGGGTCGCCGCGAACCACACTTTCCGCATCCATGCCGTACGCCTTGAGCACTTTGCCGGAAAAGGAGGCCTCGATGCCATGTTCCTGCAGAAACCCCATGATCCCCCGCACCGCATGATGATTCTTCCATGCGCCGCTGATCAGGGCAGCCTTGGCTTTTCCAATGCCCGCGACCTCGAGCAGCTTCTCCGGGTCTTTTTCGATGACATCAAGGGTGTTCTCCTTGAAGTGGTCCACCAGCCTTTCCGCCATTGAAGGACCGATCCCCTTAATGATGCCGGATTTCAGGTAGTTGCGAATGCCCCCGACCGAAGCCGGCAGGGTCACTTCATAGGACGTGATTCTGAACTGCTGGCCATAGGTGGGGTGGGTCTCCCAGGTTCCCCGGACTTTAAGGGCTTCTCCCGGGCTGGCCGCAGGCATGTAACCGACAACCGTTACGGGGTGCTGCGCCGGGCCGGTATTCAGTTTTGCGATGGTGTAATGGTTCTCTTCGTTATAGTAGGTAATCCTTTCAAGGTGTCCATCGAGGGTGATCATGGGGGTGATATTTTTTTCTTCCGGCTGCAAGTGTAGTATTGTTTGACAGGATCAACAGGATTAACACGATTTTTTTCAGCTTCCTGATGAAGTTTAAAAAGACCAAACCACTGACGGCGGACAATGTACGGCGCCCTATCGCAAAAATATGTTCTCAATGAACCCGAGAGCGACGACACTATCAAGTGAAAAACGATACGATCGAAAAAGGATCCCTTGTTTTGCCCTTTTTCAGGAAAAGCAAACACATCCTGACCATCCTGTAAATCCTGGTCTAAAAAAAATTATTGAAGGTGATCAATGATCCATCGGGCAGCATCGTATAGATCCCGGGCGATATGGTCCGGAACGATATTTTTTTCCGCCAGCATCTTCTCCGCCTGAATTCCATTTCCGGTTCGCACCAGAACCGCATGTCCGCATCCCGCATTGCGCGCGCACTCAATGTCCTTTGCGCTGTCCCCGATCATAGCGCTCTTCGAGAGATCGATGCCAAACCGTTCCCGGGCCTTATACATCATCCCCGGCCGCGGTTTTCGACAATCACAGCCGTCTTCCGGTGTGTGAGGGCAAAAAAAAATGTCTTTTATCTCTCCCCCGCCGGACGCCAGAGCAGATCTCATCATGGAGTGGATGTGCTCGATATCCTGTATCGACATCATCTTTCTCCCGATCGCCGACTGATTGGTGATGATGATGGGGGAAAATCCATTCAGGGTAAGGTGCTGTATCGCGGAAATACTTCCGGGAATAAATTCAAATTCGGACCGGTTTTTTATGTAATCCGGTGAATCCCGGTTGATAACACCGTCTCTGTCTAAGAAAACAACCTTCTTCAACAAGTTAAAATCCGCATTTTCTGTTAAAATACTCAATATTTATCAGACAGGATCAATTTGATAAAATCGTAACACGATTTTATTCCGCAATGATAAATGCATCTTTGAAACCGTTTTTAATCAGAATTTCCTCATAGGCCGCCGCCTCTTCCAATGTGGAACACTTGCCCACACGTATCCTGTAAAAGGTATCATAACCAGTGTTATAGTCTGAAACATGCGCATTTTTGTAAGTTTTATCCAGCTTCGCCAAGAGTCGCTCAGCATTTTTCCGATCGCTGAAGGCGCCGACCTGAACCGTAAAATTTCCGGTGTAGTAGTCTGTGGAATCCTGGCTCGGACGGGGCGGGGTATTTGTCCCGGACGGCGGGCTGCCGCCTAGGGCGACGATTTTTACAGGCGCCGTTCCCGGTCCGATCATTCCGATATTTTTTGCGGCCGTGTAGGAAAGGTCGATGATTCTGTTTCGAACAAAGGGGCCCCGATCGTTTATTCTGACCACGACCTCCCTGTCGTTCTCCAGGTTGTACACCCGGACGTGCGTTCCCAGCGGGAGCGTCTTGTGGGCGCCGGTTATGGCGTACATGTCGTAAATTTCGCCGTTTGCAGTCTTCCTGCCGTGAAACTGCTCTCCGTACCAGGAGGCAATCCCCTTCTGAACAAAACCTTTCGCGTGCGGGGCCGGCTGATACCACTTCCCCATCACCCGGTAAGGTTTGGGGTACCCGGGAGGCGGTTTTGGTGGCTCCGGCGGGGGTAAAATGCTTGCACAGCCATGGAAGATTAACAACAGTCCGCAAACGGTGATGAACTGAAAGACCGGGTAAAAACGGCGGCGGTTTTTGCGGGGGACCGTTGTTCTGTCCGGCAGACTTCCGCTTAAACCCAAAACGCGCCCGTTCGTCATGCAGGCAGCGTCCTGCGTGTTTGTCACAAATTGATCCCGGTTCGCCATCACTTCTTCATTTCATTTTTGAGTCACATCACCCGAAATCGGGATCATTGCTCAGGGATTGCGATTTTCAATACATTCATCATTTTGTCCACAAAATAGAACTCGATTTCCTTTTGAACCTTCTCCGGGATGTCCTCCAGGTCCTTCTCGTTCCACTTCGGCAAAATGAGGGTTTTAATCCCCGCACGATGGGCGGCGAGAACTTTTTCCTTTATACCCCCGACCGGAAGTACCTGTCCCCTCAAGGTTATTTCACCGGTCATCGCAAGATCCTTCCGGATGGTTTTATGGGTGAGCAGTGATACCAGGGCGGTCAGCATGGTAACGCCGGCCGAAGGGCCGTCCTTGGGGATTGCGCCCGCGGGTATGTGCACGTGGATGTCCGTGTTCTCAAAAAAATCTTCGTCGATCTTGAGCGCTGTCGCATTGGTCCGGATAAAGCTCAATGCGGCAGTTGCGGACTCCTTCATGACATCTCCGAGCTGCCCGGTCAGGGTGAGACCTTTATTTCCTTTCATTGCGGTCGCTTCGATAAAAAGGATCTCCCCCCCGGTCGGTGTCCATGCAAGCCCTGTTGCCACACCGGGGGTTGAAACTCTTGATTTTACATCGGACATCAGGCGGACCGGGCCAAGATACTCGGAAACCTCCTCGATCCGGATCTTGGCAGACGTGGCATCGCCAGAAGCAATTTTTGCGGCCACGCCCCTGCAGATGGATGCGATTTCCCGCTCCAGGTTCCGCAAACCGGCTTCACGGGTATACCCGTCGACAATCCGTTTCAGCGCCCCTTTTGTAAATGTTATCTGGCCGGCATTGAGACCGTGGGCTTCGCGCTGGCGGGGGATGAGGTACCGGGACGCAATTTTTATTTTCTCGTCAAGCGTATATCCCAACAGTTGAAGGACTTCCATCCTGTCCCTCAGGGCAGGGGGGATGGTGTCCAGTATGTTCGCAGTTGTAATGAACATCACTTTGGACAGGTCAAACGGCACATCCATATAGTGATCGGAAAAAGAGAAGTTCTGCTCGGGATCCAGAACTTCCAGCAGCGCAGACGACGGGTCGCCGCGGAAATCGCTTCCCACCTTGTCGATTTCGTCCAGCATAAAAACCGGGTTGTTGGATCCTGATCTGCGGATTCCCTGGATAATGCGCCCGGGAAGGGCACCCACGTAGGTGCGTCGATGTCCTCTGATTTCCGCCTCATCCCTCACACCGCCCAGCGAGATACGAATGAATTTTCGGCCCAGCGCCCGGGCGATGGAGTTGCCAAGGGAGGTTTTGCCGGTCCCCGGGGGACCCGCGAAACAGAGGATAGGACCTTTTGATTCCGGTTTGAGCTTGCGAACGGCAAGATATTCGATAACCCGCTTTTTGGGCTTCTTCAGCCCGTAGTGATCATCATCCAAAACCTTTTTTGCTTTTTTGATGTCCAGGTTGTCCGTCGTGCTTTCATTCCAGGGAAGCGCTGTCAGCCAGTCCAGGTAGGTTGATGCCACGGTGTACTCCGCTGAAGACGGATTCATGCGGGAAAGACGCTCCAGTTCGCGTTCAGCCTCTTTCCGGGCTTCCTCCGGAAGATTTTTCTCTTCAATTTTAGCCCTGTAATCGTCAACTTCTACCGTAGCCTCGTCCTTTTCACCCAGCTCTTCCTGGATCTTTTTGAGTTGCTCGCGGAGATAGTATTCTCTCTGTCTTTTATCCATATCTCCTTTGACCTCGGATTGTATCTTGTTTCCGAGCTCGAGAACTTCAAGCTGGTAGTTGACGAGCTGGGTAACTTTTTTGAGTCGCTTTTTGATGTCCAGAATCTCCAGAACCGCCTGTTTCTCTTCGAGGGTGGAGTTGATGGTAGAGGCAACCATGTCGGCCAGTATCCCGGGTTCCTGTATGGTTTTCGCCATGGCGCCCATTTCCCGGGGAAGGCCGGGTGACAACTCGACGATCCGGATGAACTGGCTGATGATGTTGGTCATCAGGGCTTCGATCTCTTTATCCTTTTTGACGTTATCCAGGACATGCTCCACCCGGGCCGTTAAATACGGTTTTTCTTTTGAATATTCTTGTATCTTGAATCTCTCCAATCCCTGTGCGAGCAACTGGGCCCGGTTGTCTTCGGTTTTTGCCATTTTGAGGATCAGGGCGCTCGTCCCCATGGCGTGCAGATCTTCCGGCACATACAACCCTTCAGCAATGGGCTTCTTCGCGACAACCAGCCCGATGATCCGGTTCTTGGACATGGCCTCGTCAACCAGCTGGATCGATTGTTCCTGCACAACAACAAGAGGCAGAACCATTTTGGGGAAAAGCACTGCGTCGAACAAGGGAAGGATGGAAAGCGTTTCCGGGAGGTTGCCCGTGCTGATGTCCGGTGATGACTGCGGTTTTGTCATGTGTACCTCCACTCCGTCTGCGGCAGATGAATAAGAATTCAGACTACCCTTCGGTAATGGGTATCTTGTGAACTTTATCAAGGGGAAGTTTGGCCAGTCGGACCTGGAGAAAACCGTTTGAATACGATGCCGACACGACTTCGGGATCGATGGGCGACGGCAGATACAGGATGCGCTCGAACTTCCCGTACTGGATCTCCGCCAGCCGGTATGTCACGTTCTCTATTCGCGGAAACCCGGTGCGATTGCCATAGACCCTGACCGCCTTGCTGCTGATTTCAAGCTCCAGGTCTTCTTTGCTGACGCCTGCGATTTCAGCCAGAATAATGATTTCGTCAGGGGTCTCATAAATGTCCATCTGAGGTTTCCAGCTCCGCTCGGCAATCCTGAATATGGGGCTAACGGATCTGAACATGTCATCAAGTGTTTTTTCGAGTTCGGACTCGAGGTGATCAAAACCGTCGGTGAATCGTATTTTGATATAGTCCATTTTGAACTCCTGCGTGTTAAAAATGATATCTGTTAGAATTCCACCATCGCAAATATCCAGTTAAATTAACATTAAACCCTGGAATTGTAAAGAATTGAATTTTGTTCACAAATAACGTATTAAGGCGTGATGGACAAAAAACCCGCCCCACCGTTCAAGCTCATTATCGGCTCCCAGTACTTTCTCTACTTCGGTGTCATGGGTATTTTTCTGCCCTATTTCAATCTGTACTGCTACCACCTCGATTTTACCGGATTTCAGATCGGTGTTCTGTCCGCCGTCCGGTCCGTGGCGCTGGTCCTGACGCCGCTGTTCTGGGGAGCCCTTGCGGACCGCTTTCAGATCAGAAGACCGATCTATATTTTCTGCAACTGCATCAGCACGGTCATATGGGCGTTTTACCTCTTTACGGCCGATTTCCGGGTGATGCTTGTGATCACCGTTTTTTACGGTATTTTTTACTCTCCCATTATCTCCCTCCTGGAAGCGTTTACCATGGATGTGCTGGGCGAGGAAAAAAAAAGTTACGGCAGGATCAGGGTGTGGGGGTCCATGGCGTTTATCTCGTCGGTCATCATGCTGGGAAAAATCATAGACCTCTTTTCCATCAACATCATTCTCGTTCTGATCTTTGCCGGCTCACTGGCGCTGGCGTCCATTTCCTTTAAAATCCCCGACATCCGGATTCAAAAGAAAGAATCCTTTTCTCTCAAGGCGAGGGATTTTTTCAAACGGCGTGTCATTGTTTTTCTTTTTTGTGCTTTTTTGATGCTGGTAAGTCACGGAACCTACTACGGTTTCTACTCCATTCACCTGGAAAACCTGGGGTACGGAAGCACCTTTATCGGTATTGCCTGGGCCCTGGCATCCATTGCTGAAATCGCGGTCATGATAAAGTCAGACAGCATATTCAGGCGCTTTTCAATTGAAAATGTACTGGTCTTTTCGTTCATGATGGCGGCGCTCAGATGGTTTGCACTCTTTTTTGCCACATCCCCTGTGGCCATCCTGCTTTTGCAGATGCTTCACGCACTGACTTACGGCACATTCCACATCGCCAGCATCCTCTACATCGACTCGCTGACACCGGATGAAACCAAGACCCTGGGGCAGGCCGTGAACAATGCCGTAACCTATGGACTCGGCCTCATGGTCGGATTCTTTTTAAGCGGCTATCTCTTTGAAAGCATCGGCTCGTTTGCCCTGTTTATGATCAGCGCCTTCATCGCCCTTGCCGGGGGTATTCTGTTGAAGGCCTCACAGGTTCTGGACCGGCGGTCAAGTTTTGTCCGGCCTTCAAACTAAATAAAGGAAAAAACCGTGGCAAGTCTTAAAATCCGAACATACAAAGGCGGCAGGACAGAGCCCGACACCACCATCAGCATACCCCTCAAAATTGTCCGGATAGCGTCAAACCTGGTGCCGAATCAGACCAGAGCCTCATTGCTGGAAAAAGGCATCGACGTCAAACTGATTGCCGAACTGGCCCGGAACGACGATATCAGGGGAACGCTGGTGGAGATCGAAGAACACAAAAAAGACGAAAAAATAATCATTTCCGTGGAATAATGACCTGAATTTTGCACTTGAAAGGAACCGGGTTTTTAATAAATTGTAAATTCGATTGACAGATTATGCGCTTTATGATAATTTAAACAGCATGATTCCCCGTACCCTGGAAAAAAAGCTGCGTGAACTGGCAAGCTATTACCCCGCGGTTTTGGTCACGGGCCCACGGCAGTCGGGCAAGACCACCCTTTGTCAGATCGCGTTTCCAGGCAAGCGCTATGTGTCTCTGGAAACATTGGACACCCGCGAGTTCGCACTCAGCGATCCACGGGGATTCCTGGCGGAGTATGCTGATGGCGCAATCATTGATGAAATCCAGCACGCCCCTGAACTGTTCAATTACTTGCAGAGCGATATTGACGCGCGCCCGGATTCGGGGCGGTTTATTCTGACCGGATCGCAGCACTTTGGCTTGTCTCAATCCATTTCCCAATCGCTGGCGGGTCGCTGCGGCATTCTAGTATTGCTGCCACCCAGCCTGGAGGAGCTGCGCTCATTCCCGACCGCACCTGCCGACCTGTTCTCAGTGCTCTGGCAAGGGGCTTATCCGAGAATCTATGACCGCAACATTCCTGCCCACCAATGGTTGGCGGATTACACCGCCACTTACGTACAACGCGACGTTCGCCAGGTCATCAACGTCGGAGACATCCAGGTATTTTCCGGGTTCCTGAAACTCTGCGCCGGGCGCACGGCACAGGAGATCAATCTCTCCGGGCTCGGCAGCGATGCAGGGGTGTCGCACAATACCGCTCGCGCCTGGCTGTCCGTACTTGAAACCAGCTACATCATCCATCGCCTTCCGGCTTGGCACGCCAACATCCGCAAGCAGGTCGTCAAAGCACCCAAGCTGCATTTTTTCGATAGCGGTCTGGCGTGTTACCTGTTGGGTATCCGCGAACCGGAGCAACTTCGCCTTCACCCTCTGCGCGGTGCGATTTTCGAAAGCTGGGTCGTCTCCGAAATCTACAAGGCCGCCGTGCATGGCGGCGTTCAGCCCAGTTTGTTTCATTATCGGGAGACACGTGGGCTTGAAATAGACCTGCTCATTGAACAGGGCGAAGGGCTGGATGCCGTCGAGATCAAATCGGGCGCTACCACGGCAGCGGATTTTTTCAAGAACCTTGAACGCTTCCCTGATCGCTTGAAAGACGCGGGCAAGAAGCACCGCATTCGAAGCCGCCTTGTGTACGGCGGCGATGATTCCCACCAGCGCTCTAACGTACAGGTGTTCTCCTGGCGTAACGTTCAACGGTTGATCATGGATTAGGGGTTTTGGAGTGACGCAGGCCTGAAGTATCTGTTTTGGGCCTCAAAATCCTTTATGACGAGTCCTCGTTTGGGTTCTATCATTCAATACCGCCCGGTATTTCGGTTCACACGTTCTGAAAGGCCCGGTCCGGTCCAAGGCCGCCTGAAGCATATTTTTACAGTCTATTCCTCTTCGATTTGCCGTTTTACTGCTTTGAAGGTGATTAATCCATACCGAAGTATCAACCAGAACCATCGTTATAGCTTTTCCGATCTGCGCCTCGGTATAGGCCGCAGAGCCTTTTCTGTTCCACCCAGTTCTGCAAGTCGCTTGCTGCTTTCACGGGCAATCAGGGCCTCTAAACCGAGTCTGACCAAGGCAGTTTTTTCTGTGATTCCGGTTAAGCGAGATGCTTTCTCCAATACATCGTCGTCTATGTTTAATGTTGTTCTCATATGTATGAATATGCATCTTTTATGCATACATGTCAATTTGAAAATGAAATGTATTGTTGTGCTTTTTGCTTTCAGAACATGAAATTCCGTTACTCATTTAAGCCGCACATCGGGCATCTTCCGCTTCGGTTCGTCGTGGCTGCGGAACAGCATGTAACTCCCCCATCTGAGAAGTGCGAACATGCCGAGCGCAAGCAGGAAGAGCCGCTCGATGGAGGCACCAAACCAGATCCAGATACGGGTCTTATCGATGGCCAGCGCAAATGCAAAACTGCAGCCGATCATCAGCATCAGCCCGGAAAGCCGGTCGAAACCGGGTATGTCGTCGAAGGAAACGCTCTTCCGGATGAACACGAGCGTAACAATCATTGAGACAACCGGCGTGAAGTACGCGAGCAGGCTGGCGTCCAGCAGGTTTTCCCTGCTGAAGAACAGGGTATACGCCGTCAACACGCCTGAGAAGAGTCCGGGTACGCAAACTGCGTAAACGAGCACCGAGTAGAAGTACTTCCACGATAGATATCAAATTTGAACTGCAAATATCAAGTCAAGATCGCTTCACAGATATCTAATTCCGTATCTCCGGTTGACCTTTTTTTCAGATCGTAGCAAGATATTTCCGAGATGGGCAGCGTATATTTTTTGAGATATTATTTTCGTATCACTTTGGAAGTGGAAATAGATACTTGCAAGCTATCACAGTCCGGTTCGGGTCTTTTTATGGCCCAACGCTGGTTAATAAACAGATAAAAGCAAAACATTCATCGCTCTTACTTATCCCCTTTCAGAAAGCCCCAATGCTTGTCTGAGCTTGGCGGATACAGCATTGGATATGTCCGGATTTGCTTTGAAAAACTCTTTTACGTTGTTTCGCCCCTGGCCCATTCTCTCACCATCGTATGAATACCAGGTTCCGCTTTTATCAATTATACCTTCTTCAACACCTAGGTCGAGAAGCTCGCCGGTTCGCGATATTCCTTCACCGAACATGATGTCAAATTCAGCGTCCCTGAAAGGCGGCGCCAGCTTGTTTTTGACAACTTTTACCCGAGTACGGTTTCCCACAACCTGCTGGTCTTCCTTGATAGTGCCGATACGCCTGATATCAAGCCTGACAGATGAATAGAACTTAAGGGCAATTCCGCCGGTTGTTGTCTCCGGGTTCCCGAATACAACGCCTATTTTCATGCGGATCTGGTTGATGAAAATAACCGAGGTCAGGGTCTTACTAATTATTGCAGCCAGCTTTCTTAAGGCCTGGGACATGAGCCGGGCTTGAAGCCCCATGTGATGATCTCCCATTTCCCCTTCGATTTCCGCTCTGGGAACAAGGGCTGCGACTGAGTCGATAACGATGATGTCTATTGCACCGCTCCTTACCAGCATATCCGTAATTTCGAGCGCCTGCTCACCCGTATCCGGCTGGGCCACCAAAAGATCATCGCAGTTGACCCCTAGGCTTTTTGCATATGCGGTGTCAAGGGCATGCTCAGCATCGATAAAGGCAACGATACCGCCCTGCTTTTGCGCGTTGGCCATAGCGTGAAGCGCCAGTGTTGTTTTACCGGAAGATTCCGGCCCGAATATTTCAGTAACCCTGCCTCTGGGAATGCCCCCCACTCCCAGGGCTTTGTCAAGCGCGAGGGAGCCGGTCGGTATTGCGGGAACATCGGTGATTGGACTGCTCCCCAGTTTCATAATGGAACCTTTGCCGAACTGTCGTTCGATCTGAACCATGGCAGTTTCGACTGCCTTTTCTTTGTCCACTTGAATGCTCATTATTTTCCTCCAGGGGGCTATAATAACACCAGCCCAGGCTGGATGCAATATGCTTTGGTTTGCGCAGGCTGAATTGGCATGTTCACTTGAAGACCTGGTTTTACCAGATTCGGCATACTCAAGATTTTGTAGCGGCTTAAAACCTCGGATAAAGCTATGACCACCTCTTTGGATGGTGGATGTGAACTAATCCAAATCTTACATTTTTTTTAGAAATCGATGCTTAGCATTTTGATGCCAAGATCAACTAAACAAATTTAACCTATAAATTTTCTGTAATTAGAAGGAGAAAACATGAACAAAGGAGATTTAGTCAACGAAGTTTCCAAGGTCGTAAAAACCAAAAAGGATGCTCAGGAAGCCGTGGACTGTGTTCTTTCAAGCATTACCAAGGCATTGGAGAATGGAGCCTCTGTATCATTGGTTGGATTCGGCACATTTAAGGTGGCCGAAAGGAAGGCTCGTAAAGGCAGAAATCCTCAGACAGGGAAAGAGATAAATATTGCGGCAAGTAAGGTGCCAAAGTGTGCTGCTGGAAAGGCTTTGAAGGAAGCTGTGAAATAATTATTTGTTCGTAGGTAAGCTCCATGGGCAGGGTCAGCGATGGCCCTGCTTTTTATATTGAAAAATCCCATATGTTGAAGTTCCACAACCCTGCTAAATCTGTTGATTTCCTTGCACCCCGCAAAAAACGAAGCCCAAAATATTTACGATTGCCTTGCTTTATCCTCAATGTTATTAATCTGATAGTGCCTATCGGTACAGGCACCCATAAATATCATGCTGAAATCGGGGACACAAGATGTTGTACTCGTATTATTTTATCATATAGGTCATTATTTGTGTATTCTACGGCATGAAATTGCTGTGAATTTATGAAGAATGATCGATAACGAAGTGAAGATCCGGGGTTCGGGTGTTCTCATCGGTGGGCGAGGTATCGATTGAGCGCAGCTAATCATCCAAATTTCTGAAAGCAGATCACCATATTTGTTTTTCAGCTTTTCATTCTGAAGCAGCTTGACAAAATGGATATAGGCACTTATTTTTTATGATTAATTGAGTATCGCAACATTTCTCTATTCTACTTTTCAACTAACCCCGGTTTGAATTTAGCCGGAGCTGGCCCCGCAACAGCCAATCACATTGCGCCATTTCATTTGTTGTTTTATTTCAGCAGATTACATTCTTTACCATTCTTTTCAAGTCAGGCCTAATACCATCAATCGCATTTGCGATCGCTTTGGAAGGCAGGTTCGAGCAACATATTTTTTTGTGAAGGAAAAAAACCATGGTAGCTTTGCTGGATAAACGCTATGCGAAACGTCACGGTTGTAATGGAGAAATAATTTGGGCTTATTTCAACAAAAAAGATTACTCCGCGGCGCGTGCGCTTAACTTCAGCCGAGACGGCAGCTATTTTGAAACGGATCAGACTCTCGGTGTAGGGTCGACAGTTCTCATCCGTGTTCTGAATTGCATTGATCACAACGATCGATCCAAAGACCCTGAGGGCATTCGATGGAACGCCCTGGTCGAAGTCAAATGGTGCCGAGAACTGACCGGCGGGAAACAAGGGCGCTATGGCATTGGTGTTAAGTATCACCTGAATTGACACGCAAATTTTTTCGGCCCATGACTCGATTGGAGTTAAAGCTGTCTCGAAGGGGGTTGAAGCCAGCGCCCATTTGTTTGGCAAGGATACCGTTATTGTTGTTACTTAACATTAACACTTTCATCATAACACATGGATAAAACAGTTGTTTCAAAAAGGAGAATTTGAACCATGAAACTCAGGCCATTACAGGATCGAATTTTAGTTCAACGGGTTAAAGAAGAAGAAAAAACAAAAGGTGGGATCATCATCCCGGATACGGCCAAGGAAAAACCAGTTGAAGGCAGAGTGATTGCTACCGGCAATGGTAAACTCAGCGAAGAGGGAAAGAGAATAGCGCTTGAAGTCAAGAAAGGCGATCGGGTTCTGTTTGGCAAATATTCGGGTGCTGAGGTAAAAATAGAGGGTAAAGAATACCTTATCATGCGCGAGGATGACGTGCTTGGCGTCATCGAATAAAAACTAAAATGGAGGTTAAGACAAGATGGCTAAACTAATAAAATATAACATGAAAGCCCGTGAAGCGATGCTGAGAGGGGTAAAAACCCTTGCTGATGCGGTTGTTGTTACCTTGGGTCCCAAAGGAAGAAATGTCGTTATCGACAAATCTTGGGGATCGCCGACGGTCACCAAAGACGGCGTCACAGTGGCCAAAGAAATCGAATTGGAAGACAAATTCGAAAACATGGGCGCACAGATGGTAAAGGAAGTCGCCAGCAAAACAAGTGACATGGCCGGTGACGGCACAACGACTGCTACGCTTTTGGCCAGATCAATTTATGAAGAGGGGCAGAAGCTGGTGGCGGCCGGCAATAACCCCATGGCCATTAAACGGGGGATTGATGCCGCGGTTGAAGTCGTTGTGAAAGAACTTCAAAATTTGAGCAAACCCACCCAAGACCAGCGCGAAATTGCCCAGGTCGGCACCATTTCGGCGAACAATGATGAAACCATCGGCAAAATCATTGCCGAGGCCATGAACAAAGTTGGTAAAGAAGGGGTCATCACCGTTGAAGAAGCCAAAAGCATGGAAACAACACTTGAAGTTGTTGAAGGTATGCAGTTTGATCGAGGATACCTATCGCCATATTTTGTGACCAATGCCGAAAAAATGGTCGCCACTTTGGAAGACGCTTACATTCTGATCAATGAGAAAAAGATCAGCAACATGAAAGATCTTTTGCCCATCCTTGAACAAGTCGCCAAAATGGGACGACCTTTATTGATCATTGCCGAAGATCTTGAAGGTGAAGCATTGGCCACCTTGGTGGTCAATAAATTGAGAGGCACCCTGCAGGTCGCCGCGGTCAAGGCGCCGGGTTTCGGCGACAGACGAAAAGCCATGCTGGAAGACCTTGCCGTTTTAGTCGGCGGCCAGGTGGTCTCAGAGGATTTAGGGATCAAATTGGAAAATGTAACGGTTTCAGGCCTCGGCAAGGCCAAACGGATCAACATCGATAAAGACAACACCACTATCGTCGACGGCGCCGGTTCGCGCTCGGCCATCGAGGGCCGGGTGAAGCAGATTCGAGCCCAAATCGAAGAAACCACCTCCGACTACGATCGTGAAAAACTTCAGGAACGGTTGGCCAAACTGAGCGGCGGAGTGGCGGTGATCAACGTGGGCGCAGCCACAGAGACAGAAATGAAGGAGAAAAAAGCCCGGGGCGAAAATGCCCTCAACGCTACCCGCGCGGCTGTGGAGGAAGGGATCGTGCCGGGCGGAGGTGTGGCGCTGGTTCGCTGTTTGGCCGCGCTGGAGAAAATGAGAATCAAAGCCGATCAAAAGCTGGGGGTGAAAGTCGTCATGCGCGCCATGGAGGAACCACTTCGTCAGATTGCCAACAATGCCGGTTCTGAAGGTTCTGTCGTCAT